>CAZGFL010000064.1:0-32002 GCA_964524985.1 uncultured Acidobacteriaceae bacterium | reverse complement strand
AAGAGCCCGCCATAGTGGCCGAAATCCGCCGGCCACCAGTCTTGGCTGTCCGTCATCAGCGCGCGGAGGTCCTTCTTCAGCGCTTTGAAGTCGAGCTTCTCGAACTCTTCGGCGTAATTGAATGCCTCGCCCATCGGATCGGACTGGGGCGAGTTCTGGCGGAGAATCCTGAGGTTCAACTGGTTCGGCCACCACTCGCTGTTCGAGCGCATTCCCACATTCGTGGTCCCGTGTACGACCGGGCACTTCGCTTCAGTTGCCATGATTTGCTCCTTCCTTCCGGTTGGTCAAAAATTGAGTCAAAAAACTGTGGCGAATTGCGAGCCCGCCTTGACTTTCCATATGCACGATTACTGGCGGCCGCGCTTGCTGACGCGCGCCTTTCATCTGTTGTCCACACTCCTTCGAAACCTAACGGGAAGCGCGCCGCGAAGCGCACTTCGTGCAGAGTCCCCGGAAAATGAGTTCGCATTCGCGAAGAATCCGCTTACCGAGGGTGTACGAAGTAGGCCTGGGAACGTCGCACCACTTCATATCCTCAACATTGCCACAGCGGTCGCAGATGAAGTGGTGATGCCGCATGCCTTTCGCATCGAATCGCGCGGCACGGCCCTCGACGGCCACTTCACGCACCAGACCCGCCTGCACCAAGTCCCGCAGATTGTTATAAGTCGTGGCTCTTGAAGACCGCGGATCGACGCGATTCACAGCTTCGTAGATTTCCGCAGCCGTGGGATGCCTGTTGCATTCCATCAAGAATGCCATCACGGCGTATCGCTGCGGCGTGCAGCGCAACCCGCCACCTTCCAGGGATCGTTTAATCGCGTCGACGTCCATCAAAGAATTAGAATCTATCTAATGTGATATTTTGTCAAGATTTATGCTTTTGTTTGCTGCTGCGAGCAGAAAACTGGCGGACGCCGTATTGCGTATCCTCATCGAGTGGCCGCCTGTTACTCCCCAGGAGGAAGCGCTATGAAGGAATGTAGGCCCGCCGAGTACATCTCCACGGTGTCAACCTACCACGCATACAAAATAGAACAACTTAGACCGTATCGAACATACTCTCTACAATCCTTACACCCGTTTCACAGGTAAGAACCACAGGTAGGAAATGCAGGTTCCATCTCGTCCTGAAGTGGTTGGAACGGCGTGGAACAAGTACAATTCCCGACATCGTGGAGGGTCGCATGCGAGCTTCGCTTTCTGTGCTTCTCGTCACTGCGGGGTTACTCTGCGGCATTGTTGCAGCCCAGCGGCCATCGTCAAATTCTGCTGCAGGAGACAGGACGCAGGCGCAGGTCTATATCACCCATGTGACAGTGATCGACACGGAGACGGGCAAAGAGGCTCAGGACCGGACGGTCATCATCTCGGGTGACCGAATTTCGCAGGTGACAGACAGCAACCGTGTGAAGATACCGCCCTCCGCCAAGGCGTTCGATGGAACGGGTAAATATCTGATTCCGGGGCTGTGGGATATGCATGTGCACACGTGGGACTACGATTCCACCTATTCTCTTTACATCGCAAACGGTGTGACAGGAGTGCGGGATATGTTCGGCCCTCCGGACGCAAATAAGTTCCGAGCAGAACTGGCCGCAAAATCAATCATCGCCCCGCATTTTTATCTCGCCAGTCCCATTGTTGACGGACACCCAGCGGTATGGCCGCAGTCAATTGAGGTTACGACTGCCGATCAGGCCAAGTCAGTAGTGGACGAGCAGAGGCAAAAAGGTGCTGACTTCATTAAGGTATACAGCCGGCTTTCTCGTGAGGCTTACTTCGCAATTTCACATGAAAGTGCTCGTGTCGGCATTCCTGTAGAGGGCCATGTACCTACGCTCGTCAGTGCTTGGGAGGCTTCCGGCGCTAAGCAGAGAAGTTTCGAGCACCTGAACGGCATTGCCATGGCTTGCTCCGCTCGCGAACAGGAGCTGCAGACGAAGATCGCTCCCGCTGCAACGATGAAGGAACGCGCCGCTATAGCTGCCGAAGCGGCCCGCAGCTATAGCGAACCCAAATGTAATGACTTGTTTGCCCGGCTAAAGGCAAACGGCAATTGGCAAGTGCCCACGTTGACCGTGCTGCGGTCATTTGGGCTATTAAACGATCCACAGTTTCTGCAAGATCTGCGATTACGTTTCTTCGGTGGTAAATTCCGCGATTGGCTTACCGCCAAAGACGATTTTCGGCTTAAAAGTTGGACCGCCGATGATTTCGCTTTGGAGAGAGAGCAATTTCAGTTCAGCAAAAAGTTGGTGGGCGCGATGTTCCACTCGGGTGTTCCGATACTGGCAGGGACGGATACTGGTAACCCTTACTGTTTCCCCGGATTCAGCCTGCACGATGAGCTTGCGCTCTTGGTGGAATCGGGACTGACTCCTTTGGCGGCACTGCAAGCCGCAACCCGAAATGCTGCGATCTTCATGAACGCCCTTGATCGTTACGGGTCAGTGTCAAACGGCAAAATTGCGGACTTGGTTTTACTTGATGCCGACCCGCTGAAGGACATCCGCAACACAACCAGAATTCAGGAAGTGTTCTTGGCGGGCAAGGAATTTAACAGGACGATGCTCGATGGGATTCTAAAGACGGCCGAAATGGCGGCGAGCGCTTCGGCTCAACTGCCAAGTAGTTTATCGCAGCCTGCTCCCGAAATGCAGAGTCTCGCAAAAGCATTCGAGGGGAAATGGACGATTACCGAGAAATACGAACCTGACGAATGGACCCCGAATGGCGGTGTCGGCTACGGCGAGGAGGTATGGCTGGCTCGCGGCTGCTCAGCAAGACAATGGAAGGCGCGTGTTCTTTCTCATCGCCCGCCTTGACCTCGTCGCGAATTGCCAGACGACTACGCTGGCGCAGGGCGGTGATCGCGGCCGCGCTTGACGTGCACTAAGATTAGCAGTCTTGCCCAAGAATTCGTTACCTCGGGAAACAATAGCAATTCTCCGAGTCTCGCCGCTCGGCGAAGTGAAAGGCAGATCAGCACAGGTAGGAAATCACCGGTAGAAAATGAAGCTGAAACTTGAAATAGTAGGCCCTTTACGCGACAAATTGACAGCCATACTTGCTAGCCATCAGAGCGCCGATCCGTTGAAGTATCGCCGCATCGACGGCCACGTAGGGGTTGGGCGGCAAGGTCAGGGTCTGGGCTGGTTGGCTGCTCTCGCGAATGAATTCCTCGAATCCGGCTGGTGAATAGACGATCAAATAGCGCGCTGGCTCGTGCGACGTTACCGTAAAGTTGTGTGGAATGTTTCTCGGGGCGAACACGGTGTGGCCGGGACCAGCCTCGAACCGCGAATCGCCAATCCGGTAGGAAATCTTTCCTTCCAGAACGTGGAACAGCTCATCCTCGCGGGCGTGAACATGGAGCGGCACTTCGAGGTTTGGCGGGTACAGAAGCTCAATCAGCGAGAATCTGCCTTCCGTCTGTTTGCCTGCGAGCTTTATCAGCGCCAGACCGCCGAACCACCACCATGGTTCTCCGCCTTGAGGCGCGAAGGCTGCGATTCTTTCCGGGGAGACACCTGACATGCTCAGGCCTCGGGAACTCACTGATTCAGTCATCAGCACCTCCTCACCGTCGAAGGTCAGCCGTGCTGAAGGACTCTATCAAGGTTTTCCTTGGGCAGCTTCATCCAAGGCTCTGGAACGTTTCGAGTCCCGACTAACGGAATAAAAGAACTACAACACAGGTAGGAAATCACAGGTAGAAAATGGAGCGGCAACTTGAAATGGTAGGCCCGTGCGGACTTGAACCGCAGACCTCTTCCGTGTCAGGGAAGCGCTCTAACCAACTGAGCTACGGGCCTATACCGACTGGGGCGACATTCCCACTAAACCGATTAGACCCCAGATTTCTGATCGCTTGCAAGGCTCACAGCGCTACGGTGTCAAGGTAGCGCTCTAACCAACTGAGCTACGGGCCTGCAGCGCATTCAGTCTAGCATGAGTCCTGCCGGTGGGGCAGGCGCTGGCGCCGCCCGCCAATGCTTACCGAGAGCCAATCGGTTAGGGCGCCGAAGAAAGGCAGTACCTCAGGTGTGTTCGCGCCCCATAGCGGGTGCACACGCGCAGCATGGGGTATCAGTTTGGGATGAGCCCGGCCCAATTTGGTCTACGGCCATCGGCCCTGCCTTGCTTCTGTTCCTCGAGTCCCTTATTCATATCAATAACTTTTCACTTGAAAATAATGGGATTTCGGTGTTCTCTTGAAATCTCGCCTATGACCCTCGGGGGATGGCCCCCGATGTGCCTCAAGGACGCTGCCTCGAACAGCGCGTAGCGGTAGGGGGAGAACGCTGAACCTGGAGGGATCCAAACACAGCACCTGGCAGGGCATGGAAGTGGTCCTACGCCGGTGCTCCATATGACAAGAATGACAGCCCTCCGGGGAACAGGATCCTGCAATCCGCATCGAGGGAATCGCGCCACGAGTTCCGACTGGGTTGGATGAGGAGGAGAGAATTCCTTATGCAGAACTCCAGTGGATTTAGAAGCCAGCTTTCCACAATTCTCTTAGTCTTTTCGCTCGTGCTGATATTCGGCACCGGAGCAAAAGCGGTTGCTTCGGACGACGCCAAGCCGCCCACGCAGGAAAGTGCCAAACCCGCGAAGCCCTCGGGGGCCGACGGCGACTACGTCGGCAGCGAGACGTGCATTACCTGCCACCAGGATCAGGATCACCGCTTCAAGAATACGGTCATGGGAAAAGCGTTTGCGCATCCGCACACGCCGGATGAGGCGCGCGGCTGTGAATCGTGCCATGGGCCGGGCCGCGCACACGTAGAGGCCGGCGGCGGCAAGGACACCATTCCCATTCGCTTCGGCAAGGACTCTCCCAACTCGGTCGCCGAGCAAAACGCAGCGTGCGAACAATGCCACTCGCGCGGCACCCATCTTTTCTGGAAGGGCAGCCCCCACGAATCCCGCGGCATGGCTTGTGTCGATTGCCACCAGGTCAAGCAAGTCGTCCAGGTGGCGCTTTCCTCGGAAGGCCGTTACAACGCGCCTTTGACCGTTAACCGCGGTTTGAAGAAGTCGCAGCCGGAGTTGTGCCTGGAATGTCATCAAATGCGCCGCGCGCAGTTGCAGCGGTCTTCCCACATGCCCTACCGCGAAGGCAAAGTGACCTGCACCAGCTGCCACAATCCGCATGGCACCCCAAATCCCAAGCAGCTCATCCAAAGCACGACAAACGAAAATTGTTATAGCTGCCACGCCGAGCGCCGCGGGCCGTTTCTCTGGGAGCATCCCCCGGTGATGGAGAACTGCGCGAACTGCCACGAGCCGCACGGTACGAGCAACCCGCAGTTGCTCAAGACGCGCATGCCGCGCGTGTGCGACACTTGCCACGACAGCAGCCGCCATCCCACCCAGCCGCAGCCGCTCAGTTCTATCAAGAATTTCAATCGCGGCTGCACCAACTGCCACTCCACGATCCATGGCTCGAATCATCCGTCGGGCAACGCGTTTTTACGCTAGGAAGGGAGCGCACAAAAAATGAGAACCGCAACTCGATACAAGGTTCTGGCAGTGCTTGCGTTTCTGCTGTGCCCATTCTCCCTGCTAGGGCAAGACAAGGACAAAGATAAAGACAAGGAAGCGGACAAGGATGCCGGCGGCCACGGCGTCATTGATTTTGGCCTGCGCTATTCCTGGGGCGATGTGACCGGCCGCCAGGACCTGCAGACCGGACAGTGCCTCGGCTGTGGCAGCGCTTTTACTCCTTCTTTGAAGAACTCCAAGTTCGGCGAGTATCGCGACATGCGCAACGGCTTCTACGTGCGCCACCTGGACGTCAAGTTTGAAGACGTGCTGCACTCGCGGAACTTTCTGACCTTGCAGTCGCAGCGCACCCTGTACCGCGATCAGAGCTATCTGGGCAGTTTCGGCCAATACGGAAAGTTCCGCCTGCAGTTCCGATACGACGAAATTCCTCATACGTACAGCGACACGACGCGCACTCTGTACACGGAAGCCACTCCCGGCGCCTGGGTTTTCCCTGCCCTCATCCGCCAATCCATTCAGAGCTATCAGGCTACTGTTCCGACTCCACCAGGCACGAGCCTGCCCATGCTGCTCAACACGCAAGTCGTGCCGCAGTCGAATTTCCTCAACATGGGTATCCTCCGCAAGGGTGGAACTGCCTCGTTGGCCTACAACGTGAAGCCCGATTGGAGCGTGAATGCCTCGTTCTTCCGCGAAAACGAGGCCGGCCTGCGGCCCATTGGCTTGATCATGAACTCCAGCCCAAGTGCCAGCGCGACGGCGGGCTACGGCGTTGAACTCCCGGAAACGATCAACTACTTCAACAACCTCGTGCAGGTGACCACGGAACTCGGCAAGCACAGTTGGGCGATTCAGGCCGGATACACGGGGTCCTTTTTTCAAAACGACATTCACCAGATGACCTGGGACAATCCGTTCCGGCTCACCACCGAGCAGGTCGCCAATCCCTTGAGCGGCCGCATGAGCTTGTACCCGAACAACCAGGCCGACTACGTGAACATCGCCGGCGCGACCGATCTCACCAAGTATTTGCGCTTCATGGCCAGCATCAGCCCGGGATGGCTTCGCCAGAACCAGTCCTTCCTTCCTTACACCAGCAATACCGCCATCAACACCTGTGGTACAGGGACGCAGGCGTGCACGTCTCCCGGGGTTCTTCCCGCGCCCAGTTTGTCCGGGGACAAGCAGACTCTGGCAATGAACTACACCGTAGTCACCACCGCCTGGAAAGCAGTGGAACTGAAGGCCGGCTATCGGCAATACGACTACAACAACAACACCCCGGTGCTGAATCTCACGCCGGTCGAGGGAGATTCGGCCGCTCCGACCCCGGCGCAAAATACGCCCTTCGGGTTCAACCGGAAGAACGTGGAGGTTACCGGCGACTGGTTCTTCGCCAAGAAGAGTTCCCTGAAGGTGGGCTACGAAGGCGAGTGGATGGACCGTTCGCATCGCGACGTCGCGCACTCACTGGAGAATTCTCTCTTCGGCGATGTGGATTGGGCTCCCACGAAGGATCTGCTCGTGCGGCTTTCCTACCGGCATTCCGACCGCAAGCCAGACGCCTATCAGGACGATCAGGCCAGTGATCCCACCACGGGCGTGGGCATTTTGTGCTCCGACACCACCACGGTTTCTTTTACTGCCGACCAGCGCTGCAGCCGCCGGTTCGATGAAGCCGCCCGGTTGCTGGATCGTGCCGACGGCCTCGTGCAGTACAGTCCATTCGACAAGCTCACCCTTTCCGCCTTCGGCGGCACTCTGCAGAACAATTACAACCGGGCTGGAGGCGCGAACAGCCCCGTACCGCTCAACTTTCTTACCGGTTCAGCCGCCACCACAGGACCCTATTATCTCTACGGCGTGCTGAAGGACATTTCTTACAATTACGGTTTCGATGCGGACTATGCACTGTCCACGCAGGTCACCCTTTTCACGGAATACTCCCACGAGCGGTATTACAAACGCATCATCTCGCGTTACCGCACGCCGACGACAGGGGCGCAGACGATTCTTACCTGCAACGGGTGTGATAGCGCCAACAACGATTGGGAAAGCGTGACGCGCGAGCCGGTGGACATCTATTCGCTCGGCGCCGACCTGTACCTGGGCAACAAAGTCTATCTCACCACCTACTACTCGCTTTCGGCCACCAAAGGCAACGTTGACTCGCGCTTCCTGGGGGATCCCACGATCGCGGGAACCGCTGCCGTGCCCAACCCCAACGCGTTTATGCTCACCGGCACTAACGCCGCCGTGCCTTATCCGGAAACCGTCAACCGCCTTCACGACGTGGCCGTCATCTTCAAATACAAGTTGACCCCGAATCTGATGCCCCGCGTCGAATACCACTATCAGCAGTGGGACAACAAGGACTACCAGACCTCTGTCATGACGCAATTCATGGGGTGCGTCAGCCCGGCTCCCAATGGGCCTCCCGTCACGAACACTGTGCCCGGCTGTCTCTCTCCGATTCTGAACAGCGCCACTTCGCCAACGCCGGTGCCCGGTGTGTCCAGTCCTTTCTACCCGTACTTTGTCGTCGGCGATCCTTCCGCAGCCCGTTACCTCTTCCTGGGTGTCGATCAGCCGTCGTACCACGCCCACACCCTGATGGCCACGCTGGAGTATCGTTTCTAAGGGATTTTGCCTCCGAGGCGGTGTCACGAGGTTGAGTGACATCCGTCACCGCCCGAATTTTGTGCCGGCTGTCACAATGTGTGATATCAAGTCGTACGCGGGATTGGCCACGTCGGCACAAGCCAACGCCGCAGGGAGGTACCTGCGTCGCATGGCCCGCAGAATCCCGTCGAAGGCTTGGAATGACCCTGAGGGGTTCACAATGAGCTGCCAGCGGAGGCCTGACCGCCGCTCGCAGACAGGTCAACTGGGAGGAAACATGCGGAAGACAACCATCTGGATCGCAGGAATCATGGCCGCGGCCATGGTGCTCGCGGCGCTCGCATTCCTGAGCGCGCCGGCGAAGGCCGACACGGCGGCTGCCGAAGCGACCTACAAGGCCAAGTGCGCTATGTGCCATGGCCCGGACGGCAAGGGTGCAACGGCCACCGGGAAGACCATGGGCGTGAAGGACTTCGGCTCGGACGAAGTGCAGAAGATGAGCGACGCCGATCTGTCATCCGCGATCACGGCCGGCAAGGGCAAGATGCCCAAGTACGCGTCTTTCACCGCGGACCAGGTGAAGGATCTGGTCGCCTACATCCGCGCGTTTGGCAAGAAGAAGTAGCAGCCAAAGCTGTTCATAGAGTTTTGACGGCAGGGCACGCTACGCCAGGCCGCAGCGGTATTGTGTCCAGAGGAGACTTTTATGACGAAGAGCAAGTATTTTCTGAATGGAACCCTGTTACTTAGCGCCGTCCTTCTCGCGTTGTTTCTGGTGACGGCGCCGGCCAAGTCACAGGGCGGCGGCGAAGCAGTATATAAGTCCAAATGCGCCTCGTGTCACGGCGCCGATGGCGTAGGCGCCACGCCAGCTGGAAAGGCGACCAAGGCGCGGGATTTCTGTTCCGACGAAGTGAAAAAAGAAACGGATGATGAGTGGACCTCCATCATCGTCAAGGGCAAGAACAAAATGCCCAGCTATGACAAGAAGCTGACCGATGCCGAGGTCAAGGACGTCGTGGCCTATATCCGCGGGCTCTGCAAGAAGTAGCACAGGCCGTCAATATAACGCGTGAAGCCGGTGTTTTGGCGGCCTGGGCATCACATCGCTGTCCGGGCCGCCTCTTGGAAGAATCGTTTTCCTCGCCGAGGAGCAGGCTAGATACAACCGAACATGATCATGCCCCCGACATTTCGCAGTTGGCTCCGCTTCGTATATTTCCTCGGCCAGAACCCCCTTACCTTCGTCGGCGCGGTGTTGACCACCACGGGCGCCGCCACGCTCATCGCTTTCTGGTTTTATGACTTTCTCCTTCCCGGTCCGCCGCACCCGTACATCGGCATTCTTCTCTTCCTGATCCTGCCCGGGGTTTTCGTTCTCGGACTCGTGCTGATCCCCATCGGCATTCTGCTGCGGAGGCATCGCCTTAAGGCCCGTGGCCAACTGCTGGACCTCTACCCGGAGATTAACCTGCGGGAGCCGGCGGTGCGCCACGCCGCGTTCCTCGTGGGCGCCGCCACTTTCCTGAACATCATCATTTTTGGAACCGCGTCCTACCGCGGCGTCGCCTACATGGATTCGACGGAATTCTGCGGGCAGACCTGCCATACCGTCATGATTCCGGAATTCACCGCCTACCAGGGATCGCCGCACGCACACGTCAACTGCGTCGAATGTCACATCGGCCCTGGCGCGGGATGGTTTGTCCGTTCCAAGCTCTCCGGCGTCCGCCAGGTTTTTGCCGTCACCTTTCACACCTATTCGCGGCCCATCCATGCCCCGGTAAAGTACTTGCGTCCCGCGCGCGAAACCTGCGAACAGTGTCATTGGCCCCAGAAGTTTACCAGCGACAAGTTCATCGTGAAGACTACCTATAAGGATGACGAGAAAAATACGCCGCAAACCACCGCCATGTTGCTCAAAATCGGCGGTCGCACCTGGCAGGGCTTGGTCGGAATTCACGGCAGGCATCTGGATGAAGGTTCGCGTATCCGCTACATCTCGATTGACGACCAGCGTCAAGTGATTCCAGTCGTTTACTACACTAACGATCAAGGCAAGACCGTCGAATACGTCTCCAGCGACATTCAGGCCACAAAGAAGCAACTCGACGCCGGAGAACACCGCTCGATGGACTGCGTGGATTGTCACAACCGCCCGACCCACGCGTTCGATCTTCCCGAAAGTGCTGTGAATAAACAGATGGATGCGGGATTTATCAGCCCGGAACTGCCATTCATCCGGAAAAAAGCGGTGGAGCTGCTGAAAGCGGATTATCCCGACCGGGATACGGCGCAGCAGCGCATCGTCGACGGCGTGAAATCCTTCTATCGTACGAACTATCCCGAAGTCTACAACTCGCGGCGCGCCCTGGTGGAACAATCCGCGGACAACGTAGCCAACATCTATCTGCGAAACATTTTCCCGGCGATGAAGGTGACCTGGGGCGTGCACCCGAATAACATTGGGCACAACGATTTTCCCGGCTGTTTCCGGTGCCATGACGGGAGCCACGTCAGCGCGGATGGCCAGACGATTTCCAATGACTGCTCGGCTTGCCACAATTTGTTGGCGGTCGAGGAACAAAATCCCAAAGTCCTCGCGGATTTGGGTTTGAAGTAGGCAATAGGCATTTTCCGGATGTGCCAAAGATGAGCGCAGGCCAGATCGCGAAGTGCGCGTGCGGGACTAAGCCGGTTCCGCTGCTTCTATCCGTCATCTCAGTTCTGATGTATTCGGGTGTTGCGCTCGCCAACCCTCCCCAGTCTTCCCAGCCGGGCGAAGAATGTCTTGCCTGCCACGGCGAAAAGAGTCTGACGACCACCAGAGCAGGCAAGACCGTTTCACTTTTTGTGGAGGCGAAAAAATTCTCCGGATCGATTCATGGCAGCCTGGGGTGCACGGGATGCCACGCCGACTTGGCGGGCAAGGACCTGCCTCACGAGACGCCGCTTGCCAAGGTTAATTGCGGGACGTGCCATCCGAGCGAACAGGAGCAACATGCTCGCTCTTTACACGGCAAAGCCATCGCGCGGGGCGATCCGTTGGCCCCGCACTGTGTGGACTGCCACGGCAATCACGATATCGTGCCAATCAAAGACACGCGCTCCGCGGTGGCTCCCCTGAAGATTCCCTTTGTCTGTGGCAAGTGCCACCAGGAAGGAACACCGGTTCAGCTGAACCGTCCCATTCCGCAAAGCAATATTTTGGAAAACTATTCCGAGAGTATTCACGGGGAAGGTTTGCTCAGAAAAGGGCTCATCGTCGCCCCCTCTTGCATTTCCTGTCACACCGCTCACTTGATCCTTCCCCATACCGATCCGGCCTCGTCCATTGCCCGCAAAAACATTGCCGCAACTTGCTCGCGTTGCCACGCTGAGATCGAAGCCGTGCATCGCAAAGTAATCCGCGGCGAGCTCTGGCAAAAGCAAGCCAATGTTCTCCCGGCCTGCGTGGATTGCCATCAGCCCCATAAAATCAGGAAGGTCTTCTATACCCAGGGCATGGCCGATGCGGACTGCATGCGGTGCCACGCCAATGAGCACCTCAAGCGCGCCCGGGACGGGGCGTCCCTGTATGTCCGCGCTGAAGAACTCAAGAATTCGCGCCATACCAAGGTAGGCGGCGGCACGACGGACATCGCTTGCAGCCAGTGTCACTCGGAAGTGAACGCCTCCCACGTTCGGCCCTGCGAAACGATCACGCACGAGGTGGACTGCTCCTCCTGCCACGACGAAATCGGAAGACAATACTTGAGCAGCACGCATGGCCAGCTTCTGACCAAGAAAGATCCGAATGCGCCCTCCTGCAAGGAGTGTCACGGAAATCATGGAGTGCTCGGCAAACGCGATCCTCAGTCACCCACCTTCGCTACCAATGTCCCCACGCTTTGTGCGCGGTGCCACCGCGAGGGGCAGAAAGCTGCGGTACGCTACACCGGTCTCCAGCATGAGATCGTCAAACACTACACCGAGAGCATCCATGGCAAGGGGCTGCTGATGAGCGGTCTCACAGTGACAGCCACCTGCACCAGTTGCCATACAGCTCACCGCGTTTTGCCCCACTCAGACCCCGAATCAAGCGTGAATCCGAACAATGTCCCGGCGACTTGTGGCCAGTGCCACCACGGTATTCAAGAGCAATTCGATAACAGCATTCACGCCAAACGAGTGGCAAGGACCGACAAAGAGCTGCCGGTTTGCAACGATTGTCATACGGCCCATTCTATCCGCCGCACTGATGAAAATGCCTTCCGGCTGGACATCATGGACAAGTGCGGCCGCTGCCACGAAGAAATTTCCAAAACTTACTTTGACACGTATCACGGCAAAGTGTCGCGGCTGGGGTATACGAAGACCGCAAAATGTTATGACTGTCATGGGGCGCATGATGTCCTGCCGGTTTCCGATCCGCGCTCGCATTTGAGCCGCGCCAATGTGACGGCAACCTGCCAGAAGTGTCATGCGGGAGCCACCCGCCGCTTTGCCGGATACCTGACGCACGCCACACATCACGACCCGCGGAAATATCCTTTGCTCTTTTACACCTTCTGGGGAATGACCGCTCTGCTCGTCGGTACTTTCGTTGTCAGCGGTGTCCACACCTTGCTCTGGCTGCCGCGCGCTTTCCAGATGCGCCGCGAACTGCGCGCTATAGAGGCGGAAAAGTCGGGCCTGCCCGAGGTTCAGGCTCCAGGAGTGCCGGAGACCAGCCCCGGGAAGGAGAGCGCCGATGACTGACGGCTCGCTGGAGAAACGGCAGTTTGTCCGGTTCACCCGGCTGCACCGCATCATGCATGCCGGCATGATTGTCAGCTTCATGTCCCTGGCCCTGACTGGACTGACGCTGAAATTTTCCTACACGGGATGGGCTGCGGTCCTCTCCCGTTTGTTGGGCGGCTTTGAAACCGCCGGGTACATCCACCGCTCGGCAGCGGTGGTCATGTTCGGCATTTTCATCACTCATTTGGTGGACCTGTACCGCCTAAAAAGGCGGGAGCACGGTTCCTGGCGTGCCCTCTTGCTGGGGCCCAGCACGATGCTGCCCACCCGGCAGGACCTCGCCGAACTGGCAGCCACGCTGAAGTGGTTTGTGGGATTAGGGCCGCGGCCTGCCTACGGTCGCTGGACGTATTGGGAAAAATTCGACTACTTTGCTGTGTTCTGGGGAATCGCCATCATTGGGTCGACCGGCCTCACTCTTTGGTTTCCCGTGTTCTTTACCAGGCTGCTTCCCGGCTGGTTCATTAACGTTGCGACCATCATCCACAGCGATGAGGCTTTGCTCGCGACCGGCTTTATCTTCACTGTGCATTTCTTCAACACGCACCTGCGCCCGGAGAAGTTTCCCATGGACATCACCATATTTACGGGCCGCATGCCCCTCGCGGAACTGAAGCGGGATAAGCCGCGCGAGTATCAAGCTTTGGTTGCCAGTGGGAAGCTCGAAGAAAAAATGGAGGAGGCTTATCAGCCAATCGTCATCCGCACGATCCGATTCTTCGCCTGGGTAGCTTTGGCGGTGGGGTTCAGCATCGTGCTTTGGATTCTCTACGCGATGTTGTTTGCGTACCGCTAGTGACAAATTGTAAATGGACACAGCACCGAAAATGCCGCGCGCCCTCCCAGCAGTTCTCGCCGGATTACTCATGGCTGCCAGTTGTATCTCCTCGGCGTTTGGCCACGCGCGAACTGGACAAACACAGACTCTCCCACAGGATGAACCCTGCCTGGCCTGTCACAGTCAGGCCGGTATGAAGTCAGAAACAGGGAAGAGCATTTCGATAGATCCTGGAAAACACGCGGCTAGCGCTCACGGAATTCTCGGTTGCAAGGACTGCCATACGAGCCTCAAGGACTTTCCGCATCCTGCGAGGATTCCCCAGGTCAAGTGTGCTACCTGCCATGAAGAAGAATCATCAGGCGAGCCCAAGAGCGCCCACGGCGTGCTCGGAGATGGAGCCTGCTTTTCTTGTCACGGGAACGTGCACGAAGTCACTTCTGCCGCGAAGCTCGCGCCGGCCAAGTGCGCGGAGTGTCACGCCGATGAAGTAAAACAGTTTCACGAAAGCATCCACGGGCAGGCAGAGCAGGCGGGCGATCCCGATGCGCCTAAATGCTCGAGCTGTCATGGCCCGGTTCACATCATTCGCATGGCTAATGACCCGGCTTCGAGGGTTGCCAAGAAGAACCTGCCGGACACTTGCGCGGCCTGCCACAGTAATAACGAATTCCTCTCGCGCCACAAGATTCCCATTGCTCATCCCGTCGAAAAATACCGGCAGAGCGTCCATGGCCGCGCCGTGCTGGCGGGAAAAAACGCTGCGACCTGTTCGGATTGCCACGGTAGCCACGCGATTTTCGCGGGACGCGATTCTCGTTCGCGCATCAATCATTGGAACGTCGTGCAAACCTGCGCCCAGTGCCACAGCGAGATTGCCCGGCAATTCAACGAGAGTGTGCACGGCGAGGCCTTGAAAGCTGGCGTGCGGGACGCGCCGGATTGCACCAACTGCCATGGCGAACATTTGATCCTGGAGCCGAGCAATCCCGCCTCCGCTCTCAATGCCGCAAATATTTCGGCACAAACCTGCGGGCGGTGCCACGCGGATGCGCGGTTAGGACGAATGTACGATTTGCCCGCGGACCGTGTGCCCTCTTACGCGGACAGTTTTCATGGCCTAGCCGTGCGCGAAGGCACATTGACCGCAGCGAACTGCGCATCCTGTCATGGCGTCCACGCCATTCTGCGATCGAGCGATCCGCGCTCCACGGTCAACCCCGCCAACCTCAGGAAGACCTGCGGCCAGTGCCACCAGAACATTGGCGAAAAGCTGGCCATCGGCCCCGTCCATGTGCAGACCACCATCGGTCTGGCTCATCCCGTCGTTCAGTGGATCCGCGGGCTTTACCTGATTCTCATCCCGCTAACGCTCGGCTTCATGGTCTTTCACAACCTCCTGGACCTGCTGGCCAAGATGAAGCGCCGGATGTTCCGGCACGATTCGGGCGAAAAAGTCCTGCGGATGAATTTGTGGTTCCGCATCGCCCACTGGGGCGTCATGCTGAGCTTCCCAACCCTGGTCTTCACGGGTTTCGCCCTGAAGTACCCGGACAGCTGGTGGTCGGCCCCGTTCCTGCTTTGGGGTAAGCATGACGCGTTTCGTGGCACGCTCCACCGCACCGCCGCCGTCGTGCTGATCGCTGCAACGCTCTACCATTTCATCCATCTGGCCTTGAACCGCCGCGACCGCGCCTTCCTCGTCGCGATCTTGCCGAAGTGGAAAGACGCCACCGATTTGCAGGATGTAGTGCTCTACAACCTGCATTTGCGCGAGAAGGA
This sequence comes from uncultured Acidobacteriaceae bacterium, assembly GCA_964524985.1. Classification (GTDB taxonomy): domain Bacteria; phylum Acidobacteriota; class Terriglobia; order Acidiferrales; family UBA7541; genus Acidiferrum. The sequence goes on along the minus strand of CAZGFL010000064.1, from coordinate 16,518 downwards.
GCCGCAATTCGAAAAATTCAATTACGCCGAAAAAATGGAATCTTGGGCGTTTCTCTGGGGCACCGCCGTGATGGCGCTTTCCGGCTTCCTTCTGTGGTTCAACAATTTCGCCCTGCGTCATTTCCCGAAATGGATTACCGACGCCGCCACTGCTGTGCACTGGTATGAAGCGCTTCTGGCCACCTTCTCCATCCTGCTCTGGCACTTCTATTTGGTCATCTTCGACCCGCTCGTTTATCCCATGGACACCGCGTGGTTCGACGGTATGATTTCCGCGGACCACTACCGCCACTCCCGCCCGGCGTATTTGCGCATGCTGGAACGAGCGGCCGCCGCGGAACCGGTCCACAAAGAAAAATCAGCAACGGAAGAGCCTGCGCGTCCCGCGTCTTCGGATCAGTCGAAGTCCTGACCAAGTGCGCTGTGGAATGCGCGTGAACCGCCTGTCCGGCGGAGAGTGTTGCGCCGGCGTGGTTGTTCCGTTGCTTTGCGCGAGGACCGCATGACCATTCGAACCATTATTGAGCCGTTTCGCATTAAGAGCGTCGAGTCCATCCACGGAGCCCTGCGTACGGAACGGCCAAAACTCCTGGAAGCCGCCGGCTACAACCTGTTTCTCGTCGCTTCCGATGCCATTCTGATCGACTTGCTCACGGATTCAGGAACGGCAGCAATGTCCACGGAGCAGTGGGCGGCCATGATGCGCGGAGATGAATCCTACGCCGGCTCGCCCAGCTTCATGCGTTTTCGCGATTCGGTGCAGGCCATTTTCGGGTTTCGCCACGTGATTCCCACCCACCAGGGCCGCGCTGCGGAACGCATTCTGTTCAACGTGACGTGCAAGAAGGGCGACGTCGTCCCGAACAACACGCACTTTGATACCACTCGCGCGAACTGCGAATTTGCCGGCGCGAAAGCCCTCGACCTCCCCATCCCCGAAGCCAAGGAGCCGTCCTACCTCCACCCCTTCAAGGGCAACATGGACACGGCCCGCCTCGAAGAAGTCATCGCGCGCCACGGCGCAAAGAAAATCCCTTTGGTCATGCTGACCATCACCAACAATTCCGGCGGCGGCCAGCCCGTTTCGATGAAGAACATTCGTTCAGTCAAGGAAATTTGCCGTAAGCATGGGATCCCCCTGTATATCGACGCCTGCCGCTTCGCCGAAAACGCATATTTCATCAAACTGCGCGAGCCGGGCTATGCCGAAAAGTCGCCGCGGGAAATCGCGCGCGAAATCTTCTCACACGCGGACGGCTGCACCATGTCCGCGAAGAAAGACGGCATGGCCAACATCGGGGGCTTCCTTTGCACCAACGATGACACGCTGGCGCAGCAGGAAAAGGACTTGCTCATTCTGACGGAAGGCTTCCCCACTTACGGCGGACTTGCCGGCCGCGACCTCGAAGCGATCGCGGTTGGACTGAACGAGGCGCTCGAAGAGGAATACCTGAAATATCGCATTGCCTCGACCGCGTTTCTGGGAAATCACATAGCCAAGGAGGGCGTGCCCATCGTGCAGCCTCCCGGCGGGCACGCCATCTATCTCGACGCGCGCGCGTTTCTGCCGCATATTCCTCCGGCGCGTTTTCCCGGTGTCGCGCTGGCGAACGAGCTCTACCTGGAAGGCGGCATCCGCTCCGTCGAGATTGGCACACTCATGTTCGGCGAGCACGCCACCATGGACTTGGTGCGGCTGGCCATTCCGCGCCGGGTTTACACGCAGAGCCATATCGAGTACGTTGTGGAGGTCATTTTGGAAGTCTGGCGCAGGCGCGACCGGATTCGCGGCTATGAAATCATTCACGAAGCCAAATTCTTGCGGCACTTCACGGCGAAGCTCTCGCCCCTTTCCTCCTGATTCCTTATGAACATTGCGATTGACGTGGATTTGAAGAAAAAATGCCCCCGCGCAGCGCTGGGCTGCGTCACGGCGCGTGTGCAACCGGGCGCTTCTCCCGTCGTGCTCCTCGGCGAAATGAATCAGCGGGAACTGGAAATCCAGGAGCTGCCCTTTCCGCGCGGCGTCCTGGAATCGCCGGAAGTGGAGACCGTCCGCAAAGCCTACAAGGCCTTGGGAAAAGATCCTGCACGGTATCGCGGCTCCGCGGAAGCGCTTCTTCGGAGAATCGTTGCCGGAAAAGGCTTCCCGCAAATCAACGCGGTCGTGGATGTGATCAATCTCGTTTCTGTCGAAAGCCGTTTGCCCGTTGGCCTGTATGACCTGGCCCACGTTGTGGGAGACATCGTGTTTCGCGCCGGGCGCGCTGGCGAAACTTACAAAGGCATCGGTAAATACGACTTGAATCTGGAGGGCATGCCCGTGTTTGCGGACACGGTCGGACCGCACGGCAGCGCCACCAGCGATTCCGAACGCACGATGGTCACCGCGGCAACCAAAGAAGTGCTTGCCGTCATCGTCTCCTTTTCGGGCCCGGAAAGCCTGGATCGCTGGACCAAGCGCCTGGCGGCTCTGCTTTCCGAGCATGCCGCCGGTCAGGATGTCGCTATTCGGGTGATCCAGTGACCCCCGTCTCCGTTTCCTTTTTGTGACGCAAACGCGAAAGTTCGTAGACAAACGGCCATGCGGTTGATTAACGTACTAGCTGGTTGATTCTCATGTGGGGCCAGCCCTCTGAGGGGAGCGTCATGAAGAAGGCGTTAATTGCGTCTGCATTCTTGCTGTGTGGGAATCTGTGCGTGGCGCGAGCACAAGTCAGCGTGCCGTCGCGGCCTCTGGATACCGGCAACGCCGCCCCCGATTTTTCCGCGACCTCGGCCGCAAAGGTGACGCTCCTCGATCCCTTGGTGATTTCCAGCTCATTTTCTCAGCCGATGGCACAACCGTCTCAACCCTCTGCGGCCCCCGCTCTTTCGACAGCCCTGGTCGCTGAACCGGCGCCCGCCGATCCGCCCCCGCCGCCACCCAAGTTCATCTATGGCGGCCGCGATGACTACCGCTGGCAACTGAGTTTGGCGGCCGCCTGGTACCGCTTCAACTCCAGTGTGTTCAACGCCAGCGCCGTCGGGCTGAAGACAACTGTCACCTATTTCTTGAACGACTGGTTTGGTGTCGAAGGCAGTTTCACCGGCGCATTTGCTCCCGCCATCCTCAACAATGAAACTGTCAAAATGGGTCTCTATGGTGCGGGACCAAAGATTGCCTGGCGGCAGAAGCGCTGGGAACCGTGGGCCCATGGCATCTTTGGCGGCGCCCGCGCACATCCGCAAACCGCCGCGGGCAGCCAGAACTCCTATTCGATCATGGCCGGCGGCGGCGCGGACTATCGCTGGAATCCCCGCGTTTCGTTTCGGCTCGAGGGCGACTACGTGCGCACTGGGTTCTACCACCAGTCGCAAAACAACTTTCAGCTCGCCGGCGGAATCGTCTTCCACTTCTAGTGCGAGTTTAGGGATTCTTGTAGCACCGAGCCGTAGAAGACGCCCTTCCCTCCGCGCAAATTGCGGCCATAAGAGAAGACGGCCGTGATTTCCCCCAGGATTCGCACTTTGCATTGCAAGCCGGAATCCCACAGCCACTCTCGTGAACCGATAGCGCCGGAAGAGTCTGCGATCGCGCCGTTGTCCAGAAAAGGCCCGACTTTCACCGTGAAGATACCGTTCCGGTAGACGTTTTTGTCCATCTCCCAATTCGAGAGAAAATAGCGCCGCCCCAGTGGTGGCGCTCCCTTCCTTCCGCCGAGCGTTCCTGTGTGACCGCGCAGCCACAAATCGTTGTCGCGTTCGATGCCCAATTGAAACAGCTCATCGAGCGTTTCTTTGCCTGCCGTTGCCCCCGCCCGCATTCTCGCGTTGATCTCATAGTCGTCGCCTTTGGCGCGGGGAGGCCAGTTCGCATGGAGCGAACCGCGCAGCATGGCGAAAGGACCGAGTCCCTGCGCAAATTCGCGCCCTGCCTTGGCCTCCGCACTCGCATCCAAAACGAAGCGGCGCTCCGGTACCCTCACAAGCGATCGTTGAACTCCCAGCCGCCCAGACAGCGAGCCACCACCTGTGAAGAAGTCGCGCTGATTCTGGGAGAGCGTCGCCGGTACATTTCGAAAATCGCGGTTGCTCATTTCCGCTCCTGCGCTCCAGCTCCACCGGCCGTTGACGACCGAATCGATTTCCGCACCTGCAGCGATGCGCCGTACGTTTACATCGCTCAGCGCTGTGCCGGCGCCCAGAAAAGTCTGAGACAAATTCCAATTCTCGTTGCGGGCGTCCGCGAACAAACGCAGTCGCCTGTTCGGGTCGCTTCTCAATGGCAAAGACAGCATTGCGGACACTCGCCGTTTTTCCGAATCCCATCGCCCCAGCGCGGTCAAATTGATCGCCTGACCGCCGAAGTTGTAAAACTCCGGATAAACCGTGGCGTATGGCAGACCGCTCAGCAGCGAAACGATGCCTTCTATTTTGGAATCACCAAATCCATTTCTCTCCGCTACGTGCAGAGTTGCGTCATAACTTCCGGACTCGCCCGCCGCTAAGGCGATCCGCTCGCCGGAAAATACTCCCAGGTTTTCGAGCCGCGCTTCGGTCGTGAGCAGCGCGTCCCCGGTCAGAACTTGCGGAGCATTAAACGCCAAAGCGCGCTCGCGCAGCGGCTCCTTCAATTGCGTCGCATGCGCAAACACCACGCTCCGCAATCGCGGTTTGTCTTCGGGGTTCCAATACTTCAAGGCAGCTTCGAGGTTGCCATCGAGAAAATAAAGGGTGGCCAGAAATTCGCGGCTATACGCGTCCCGAGGATTCAAGCGAAGCGCGGCATGAAGATCGCGCTTCGCCGTTCGATAGTCCTTCTGCTTGTACGCCACTCCAGCCAGTTCCATCAGGAACCGCGAATCTTGCGGCGCTTTCCGCAGTCCCGCGGTAAACGCCGATTTTGCTTCGTCCCATTTTTCTAAACGAGCCAGGGCCAGTCCTTCCAGAAAATCCAAATCAGGCGGCTGGTTTTCCGGGCCCTGGGAAAGTCTCGCTGCTTCTTCCCACCGCTCGGCGTCGAAAGCGCTCTTCGCCGAGGCTAACCGTTCGGAATCGGAAGCGCCTTGTTGCGCAAAAGCGGCGGGGCTCAGCAACAGAGCGGCGAGGATAAGAAAGATCACGCCGTCTTTTCGGGAACGGCTAGCAGCATCCAGTTTCGATTGCGATGCCATTCTCGTTCGAATTCTACGCGCTCGACACGCAGCAGCTGGCCACGCGCCGGGTCATGCAGGAAAACCGCATCTTTTCCCCAATCGATTCCTGTCACCACCACATAGTGCAGCGAGTCTCCTGCCTTCGGTTGCAGGCTCACAATCAGCGGGCGGCCCTTGCTCAACTGTTCCTTGAGATCACTCCAATTGGCGCCGAGCGCAAAGACTTGGAATCCCGACTCCTTCAGGTACTGCTCCATCGCCGCGGCGCGAATTCCGCGGTCCGTTGGTGAATAGAGTTGTTCTTGAATGAGCTTAGCATCGACGCGCCTTTCATCAATCTTCGTCCCGTGCGCGTTCCAATACTGGAGAACCATCGAGATCGCCGCCGATCCGCACCCTTCCTTGGTTTGCTTCACGAACGGCACATCCAGCCACACTCCCGGGCTCTCCTGGGATGCAAGCTGCCTTTCACATCCCAGGAAAAGCGCCAAGAACAAAACAGCAACAATTCGGTGAGTCCGCGTAACCTATCGCTCCTTTGAGCAATTAGCGAAGGGCAAGAGCCAGCACGATAATTCCGAGTGCTATAACGATGATCCACAACAAATCGCGGTCGGAAATGTTTCCTGCGGCAAAATCCGCTTGCGCCTGCCGGGAACGCTCGGCAAGGCGAGCGACGTCTTCATCGCTCAATTGGCCCACCGCTTTGTCTACCTTTTCGTATTCCAGGTGAGCAGACTTGAGCGCTTTTTGTCCCTGCTCGGAAGAAAGCAGCGTCCGTACAGCTTGTTCGTTGGCTTGACGGGTTTGGGCCGGGCGTGCGGCTTCTTTGTTCAGATCGGCCAGAGAAACAACGTGTTGCTGATCCTGGGCCCGTGCTGGGATGCCTGCCGCCACGAACAGAGCGGCGATCGCCAGCAAAGAGATGCACATCTTCGCGCGAAAATGCATTCTTCCTCCTATTTTTGGCTGGATGAATCTAGTTTACGAATTACCGTGCAAGCAGACAAGAAACTTCTTCCCTGTCTCCCGCGGTTTCAAGTGTTAGCAACGTGTTATTTCGCGGGCAGCGGTTGCTGGTATTTCATTACGTCCACCGTCTTCCATTCGCCTTTAATGATTCCTTCGCGGATCTGCGCCGCGGTCTTCCCTTTATTTGACTGCTCGTAGCTGTAGAAGTCCTCGTAAATGCACGTGCCGCAGCCGGAGCCATGCTGGCTCGCAAAGCAATCCAGCAGGCTGGTGTGCCCCTTGCTCTTGTCGCAGTGGCAGTAGCACGGCTGCTGGTAGAGCACGTTCTTGACTTTCCCGGCCACAGTGTAGGCATTCCGCACGATGGGATTGCTGAACTCTTCCGGATTCATCGTTTCCGGCAAATCACCCTCGGGAGCCTTGGCATGATACGCGGGCACGTCGTCAGCGCCCGCTTGTGGCTCCTGTGGGGAACCAGATTCCGCCGTCAGCGGGAGAATCGCCAGAGTCAACCCTAGGCCAAAAAGAAAAGTTGCACTCAGCAATTTGCTTAAGTTCCGCATGTCCGCCTCCCGCTTCTCCGTTCTCCGCGAAGCCCCGCACCAGTCTACTTTACGTTCGCTCCGCCGGAATTGCCACATCCCAGCCACTATCCCCGATTCGAATCCATCACGGCAGCCGCGACACCGCAATTCGCACCGCCGCCAGTCGTGTCACGTCCATCACCTTGTCGCCGTTCAGGTTGTCGATCTGGCTGTTGGTGATGAAATAGAAATCGTTCCCGCGGATTGCTCCCGTCGTCGGCAGCGTCGTGAACTGTGTACGGTTCTCCAGAACGATTGTTTGCGCTACACGATTTCCATCTTTCGAAAGCTTGAAAGCGGCCACGCGCGGCGAACCAATTCCGTTTTGCACCGCGATGAGAAATCCCTTGTGCCAGTAGAGGCCATCCGCGCCCGCCAGCGTACTCCGCGGGCCCGGGTCGACGTCGCGGCTCTCTCCCCCAACCAAGTCCAATTTCACAACCCCAACAGCATCCGCAACGTAAATCGTGTGGTCGTCCTCCGCCAGCGCAATTCCATTCGGATAAAAGAGCGTGCGGTGCACCTTCAGCGCCGCGAACGCCTGCGTGCCTCGCTCGAACCGGTACACTTGATTCCCCAGGCTGTCGGTTGTGATCACCTCTCCATTCTTCCGCACCACCAGATCGTTGAATCCGTGCTTGCCCGCATCTTTCGCCGCGTAACGTCCCAACAGTTTTCCGGCGCTGTCAAAGTGCACCAACTCTGTCCTTCCCGCGTCTTCAAACGTATCCGCCCAAACCGTTCCATCTGTGGGATCCATGCGTATACCCAGAACCGGCAGCAGCCCGTACTGGTCGCTCGGCACAAAATCAGATACTCTTCCCTCGGAATTGATCTTCGCAATCTTCCGGCGGTTCATGCTGCTCAGGTAAAACTGGTCCTGCTTCTCGTCGTAAGCCAGTCCTTCGGGGATCAGGTCTTTTTCCTGGGTCACGAACTCCAGCCGGGCCCCTCCTATCGCCGGAAAATCTCGGTGCACCGCGTCCACCAGATCATCGAACTCTTTCGTCCCCTTCAGGCCGGCAAACGCCGGATCCCCGGAGGGATCGAACCCTTCCCGAAGCGCCAGGCACTCTTTCAGGAGTTTCAACGCATCGAGAGTTTCACCCAGGTGTTCTTTCGCTTCGGAGAGCAGGTAGAGCACGGCGCCGCGGTCCGGCACCGTCGGCTTCAGCTTTTCGAGGAGCGCGATCTGCTCGCGAATCTCCGCCGCATCGGTCGGCTCCGCCTGAACTCCCTTGTCCTGCTCTTTCTCTTTTTCCTGGGAACGCGTGGAACATGACGCCAACAAAAGCGCGCCAACCAAGATAAGGGCCGCTCGAACGGTTCTTTGCAGGTAGGTCGTCACATCCAGATTAGACGGGAGAAGCGTGCCTTTGCGGATCGTTGGTGGAAGCGCCCTTCGATGACGGAGAAGACGCGTGGACTCTCGCAGCCAGGAGTTTCATTCGAAGATGCCGCTGCACCCGGCGTCCCCACGCACGTACGAAAGAAAAATTCAGCGCCCCGCCGATCGCCGAGCTGGCCAGCGGCACCAGCCGCCCCGCCCACTTTTCCGCCGCCTCGGCGCCAATCTTCTGCGCAAAAAGCTTGGCGATGCGCGGCCCCAGCCTCTCGAGAATCTGCTTCTCCGCCAGGTCTTTCCCGTAGTCGATTCCCGCCGCCGCCGCCGCGGCCTTCCACATCTCAAGCCGCTGGTCGCCGCCCTGCGATTCGAATCCGTAAAGCAGCGCCAGCCGTTGCACGAGCCGCAGCGTAATCACCGTCAGCAGGCTCGCATCGGGAAGCAGCGTGATCATCCCGCCCAGCCCGAATCCCGCTCCCCCCACGAACGCGCGCCGCTCCGCGTCCCGGATCAGCGCTGCCGCAATCGCGTCCAGATTCTCGAGAGGCACGTCCCTCATGCGCGCGAAGTTCGGCACCCACAAACCGTGCCTGTCCGCCAATTGGCGCCGGAACTCCTCGGGATCCACTTCCACGGAACGGACCCCTCGCAGCACACCAAACTTCACCAGGCGGCGCATCGTTCTTCCCGCCAGCGAGCCCTTCGTGGGTGAATGTAACCGCGCCATCTCTCCTTGCATCCTATGGCGGTTAGAATCGCTTCGCAACCCCGCCGTTGTCTCCTGGTGCATGGGCTCTACGGTGGGCCGCCTAGAGGGGGTTGCCTCCCACGCGGCAGAAAATCATAAGTCCTACTTGACGCGGAAAAGGTTTTCGGTAAACTGCGCTTTTCTCATGGCGACTATGCCACAATCCGTTTCCACCGAAGCCCTCCAGGATCTGGACTTCCCGCAACGGGAAGCGGCCTTTTTCTACGGCCTCTTTCTCCGCGGCCATTCCGCCGACCAGCTGCGCCGCGACATCGAGGTTCCCAGCGCGGTCCTCGCCAAGTGGCACCGCGAAGCCGAGCGCGATCCGAACCTACGCGACATTTTCGCCCGCATGGTCGATTACCGCCGCCACGTCCTGGCCATTTTCGATGCCCTGGTCGGTTCCGACGGCCAGCCGCAACGCATTCAGTAACCCGTCTTTGTCCCTTCTTCCCTTTTGAGCAGTCCTAGGTCTCGACTTCGTACCAAGATTTTCCTGCCCGATTCACACAAAATCCACTGTACGTTCGGTCAGGTCGCATTTTGTCAGGCAACCAAAATCTCCAAACCTCTTTCTAAGCCCGTTCAGGGGACAAGTGTCACAAAATGCAGGAGTTTACTGAGATTGACGGGGGGCTTGTTCGGGGGGTAAAATCACAACGTCCTACAGCTAGAGGTGTCTTCATGTCACGGGTACTACGGACCCTGTCTATCTCCTTTTTTGCACTCGCTCTTCTTATCCCGCTGGCTTCTGCCCAAGAGGCGCCACCGCCGGATTCCACTGCCCCTCCCGTTCCCAAGAAGCTCGACAAAGAAACCAAGCAAAAAATGAGGCGTACGCTGAAGGAACTGGATAACGCCTACAAGCAGTGGCTCCAGGAAGACGTTGTCTACATCATCTCTCCGGACGAGCGCAACGCTTTCCTGCAGCTCGATACCAATGAAGAGCGCGAGCAGTTCATTGAGCAGTTCTGGCTGCGCCGCAGCAGCAATCCGGACCTGCCCGACAACGATTTCAAGGAAGAACACTATCGCCGCATCGCCTACGCCAACGAGCACTATGCTTCCGGAATTCCCGGCTGGAAGACCGACCGCGGCCGCCTGTACATTATGTGGGGACCGCCGGACGAAATTGAGTCTCACCCGACCGGCGGCACTTACGACCGGCCCATGGAAGAGGGCGGTGGCTCGACTAGCACCTATCCCTGGGAAACCTGGCGGTGGCGCTACCTCGAAGGCATTGGGGAGAACGTCATCATCGAGTTTGTGGATCCCAGCGGCTCGGGCGAATACCACATGACCATGGATCCTTCGGAAAAGGATGCGCTCTTGCACGTGCCGGGCGCCGGCCTTAGCTTGCTCGAATCCATGGGCATGGCTTCCAAGACGGACCGCTTCACGCGTTCCGACGGCACGAACCTGCCGACCGCTCTGGGCGGCACTCCGGCCAGCATGGATGAATTCAACCGGCTTGAACTCTATGCCAAGATTCAAAAACCGCCCGAAGTCAAATTCAAGGACCTGGAATCCCTCGTCACGCACCGCATCGTCCGCGATCAGGTTCGTTTCACCTGGCGCACCGATTTCTTGAAAGTGACGAACGATACCGTCCTCGTCCCCGTCACCGTCCAGATTCCCAACAGTCAGCTGCAATTCCAATCCAAGGAAGGAATCCATTCCGCGACGCTCAACGTTTTCGGACGCATCAGCACCCTTACCGGGCGCGTGGTGCAGACATTTGAAGACTCCGTCAGCCGCGACTTCCCGGATTCTCTTTATCAACAGTCCCTGAAAATGCAGTCCATCTACCAAAAGGCTGTGCCCTTGCGTCCCGGGCTCTACCGTCTGGACTTGGTGATTAAGGATGTGCAGAGCGGCAACGTGGGTGTCGTGAACTCCCGCCTTGCTGTCCCGCGCTACAACGACGACAAGCTCGACGCCAGCACCTTGATTCTTGCCGACCAGATTGAACACGTTCCAGCCAAGCAAATCGGCGCGGGACAGTTTGTGCTCGGGTCCTCCAAGGTTCGTCCAAGGCTGGAAGCCGACTTCACAACGGCGGACAAGCTCGGCATCTATTTGCAGGTGTACAACCTCAAGCCCGACGAGAAGACGCACAAATCCAATGCGAACTTCCAGTTTACAGTGAAGAAGGGCAATGAGATGGTTCCCGGTATGCAGTTCAAGGAAACTTCCGAAGACTTGAAGCAGACTGGAGATCAGGTCACCATCGAGAGGCTTTTGCCTCTGGCGACTCTTGCTCCAGGCAAGTACACACTGGAAGTGAATGCCACGGACACGCTTTCGAATCAGACCATTTCGCGTACGGCGGATTTTACGGTGAAGGCGCCGCAGGAAACCAAGACGACGGCAAGCGCGGCGCGTGCACCGGGGAGGTAGAACATCGTGAAACAGGAACGGCTCCGAACCCTGGGGGCCCTGGTCCTGACCGTTCTCGCTTCGTCCTTTGCGGCGAAGCCGGCGGCCGCGCAAGCGAAGCTCGTTCCGGGCAAGCTTGCGGGAGTCGTGCGCGACGCTGGGGGTACGCCCCAGATGGGCGCAAGTGTTGAGTTGCTGGCGGAAACCGCGGGCTTACCCGCAGCCCAGGTCCACAGCTTCCTGACCAACACACAGGGGATTTTCCGCGGCGACAAGCTCGCCCCGGGGCTGTACACCATTCGCGTGACGCTTGCCGGTTTTCTTCCCACCCTCGAAAAACATGTTCGCATCAGTCCGAACTTGACCACGGTTGTCCGTCTCGAACTCGAATCCATGTATGCCACACTGGATCAGTTGCGGCATATGCCCGCCGCGAACGTCGCTCAGGCGGATGACTGGAAGTGGGTCCTGCGATCTGCATCTGCTGCGCGCCCCGTTCTCGAGTGGGTGGATAGCGATACTTCCACTGTGTCCACCACTGGCGTGGAAACTCGCCTGCCGCAAGCTCCGCGCATGCGCATGGAATTTACGAATGGTGCGCGGCGTGCGGCTTCCGCTTCCAATATCGCGCCGTCCCCGGCGACCGCCGTCGCTTACGAAAAGGGCTTGAGCGGAGCAGGAAGCCTGATCTTCGCCGGCGAAATGAGTTATGACTCTGATGCTCCGAGCGGAGGCATTGCCACAGTCTGGATGCCTACCGGAACATTGGGCGCTGGTCCGCACACCGCGCTGGTGATGCGCGAAGCCAAGATGGGTCCCGACGGGCCAAATTTCCGTGGCGTGCGCTTTGACCAGGGCGGTGCGCTCTCGCTCACCAATCGTTTGGTCCTCCGTTACGGCGCGGAATATGTTTTGGTCGGGCTCGGAGCTTCGGCTTCCTCGTTGCGTCCGCGGGCGGAACTCAACTATCGCGTTTCGGACAACTGGACCACCGCGATGATTTTTGCCTCCATGCCCAATGGACCGGGGCCGCTCGAAGCCGCTGAAGATGGACAGGGCGCGCTCTCGGCTGCGCTCAATGAACTGGATGCTTTTCCGGCGCTGCTCTGGCGCGCGGGCCGTCCGGTGTTGCAGAGCGGCTGGCATGAAGAGTTGGCGGCAGAGCGCAAACTGGGCGCGCGCGGCAAGGTGCAATTCGCCGGCTTCCACGATGACAATCGGCACGTAGCCGTTTATGGCCGCGGCGGTGATCTGCCTGTCGCCGATTATTTTCAGGACTATTTCTCTCGTGGCTTTGCGTACGACGGCGGTTCTTCCAGCAGTTGGGGTGCGCGCGTAGCCTTGCGCGAGAAGTTGTTTGGCGATACCGATCTGACCACTGTCTATTCCTTTGGAAGCGCTCTTGTCCCCACCAGCGACACGGATGATTTGTTGCGCGACGTCCTGAGAACCGCGCCCCGCCACTCCCTCGGCGCCGGCATTTCCACCAAGCTGCCCAAAGCGGGCACTAAGCTTCAGGTCGGCTATAAATGGGTGAACGGCGTCGCGGTTTCGCGCGTGGATGCGTATGGCGAGTCCCTGTTCCAGACCGATCCCTTCCTGCACTTGACGGTACGCCAGCCGCTCCCGAAGTGGGCTCTCGGCCGATGGGAGGCCATCGCGGACTGTGACAACTTGCTCGCCCAGGGTTACGTTTCGGCGATCAGCAAGGATGGCCGTGTCCAGCTGGTCCCCTCCTTTCGGACGTTCCGAGGTGGCCTGAGCGTGCAGTTTTAGGGGTGTTTCCTGGGGTTCTCAAAAGCTGTATCTGCCCTCCCAGAATTTGGATGAATGGGAAATCTCCAGCCTGCTGTTTATGTAATCTATTGAATATAAAAGAGTTCCCAAACCGATGGTCTACCAAACATTGGACACCCACTTGCACCAATTCCTGAGAAAGAGGGGTCTGGTTTGCCGCGGTAAGTCATGAAACAAAGCCTGCGGGTCAGTCTCGGGGCGGTCGTGCTGGCGCTGGCCACGCTGGCGGCGGTGATTTTTGCCCTGTTGAATTTCGACCAGCGCACCCGCTTCGAGGTTGTTTACGACGGCGCGACTTGGCTCGATTCGGACCACGGTGTCCAGGCCCGGGAGGTTCAGCCGAACTCTCCTGCAGCGCGCGCGGGTATTCGCCCCGGTGACATTCTTCTGGCTTTAAATGATGTGCCGCCAGCCAAGGCCACAGACGTCGCTCGCAGGCTGGATCGCGCTGGTCTCTGGATCCAGCTGCGCTACAAGCTTTCGCGCAACGGCCAGGAATTTGAAACTCCGCTGATCACTGCTCCCGCGGAAAAACCTCTCGCCACCGAAAACTACCTCCGCATCGTCGGGCTTGTATATCTGTTCATCGGCATTTTCATTTTCGTCCGGCGGTGGAACGCTCCTCGCGCCGTTCACTTCTACATCTTCTGCCTTACTTCCTTCATTCTCTGGTCGTTCCATTTCAGCGGGAAACTGGACGTCTTCGACTGGGAGGTCTACTGGTCGGAGATTGCGGCGCGCTTGTTTGTCCCTGCCCTGCTGCTGCATTTTGCTCTGGTCTTTCCCGAGCGCACCGAATCCAGACTTCGCACTTCGACCAAACTCCTCGCGGTTTATTTTGTTCCTGCAGCCTTGCTCCTGTTGCATGTCAGCACTGCTCTGAATGCTCTTGGGTTTGTGCCTTGGCTGGGCGCGTACCTCCTGCTGGACAAGCTGGAGTTCGGCTATCTTGCTGCCTGTTTCCTGACCTCCGGATTGGTTTTCTACAAGAGCTACCGCGAGGCGCCTTCCGGAATCCTTCGTCAGCAGTTGAAATGGCTGACCGGCGGAACGCTGGTGGGCAGCCTGCCCGTCGCGTTGTTTTACATTCTCCCGCGCACGTTCGGCCTCACCTTGCCGGCGTGGATGAAGCTTTCCGTTCTCAGCCTTGTCCTCATTCCGTTGTGCTTCGCCTACGCCATCATTCGCTACCGCTTGATGGACGTGGACATCATCTTCAAGCGCGGCTTGGCGTACACCGCCGCGACGGCAGCGGTTGCCACGGTGTACTTCGCGCTCGTTGCGCTGATCACTTACATTTTCCACGCGCAAACCACCGGGCCCGTCGGTGGCATGATCGCCATCGTCATCGCGGCATTTTTGTTCCAGCCTTTCCGGGAAGGCATTCAGGCGCGCCTGGACCGCTTCTTTTATCGTGATCGCCTGGATTACCGCCGCACGCTGATCGAATTCGGCCGCACGCTCACCAACGAAGTGCGCCTCGATCCCATGCTCGGTTCGGTGATGGACCGCATCTCGCAGACGCTGCTGGTGGACCGGCTGGCGATCTTCGTGGAAAGCACGGAGCGCCCGGGACAGATGCGCATGGCGCGTTCCATGGGTGTGCGCCTGTTTGAATCGCTGGATTTGAGTTTCCTCGAGCCGGCCCGGCCCGAGTTTGCCCGTGGGGCGCTCTTCTTTGAGTCGCCCCGTGCGGCGAAAGACGTCACCGACTCCGTTCGCCGCACGCTGGAGCAACTGGATCTGAATTATTTCGTGCCGTGCCGTATCCGCGAGCACACCGTTGCGGTCCTCGGCCTGGGCAAAACCGTCGATGGAGATTTCCTCTCGAGCGACGACGTGGAACTGGTGGAAACCATCGCGGGTTACATCGCCGTCGCGCTGGACAACGCCCAGCTTTACAGCTCGCTCGAACAGAAAGCGCTGGAGATCGCGCGTCTCAAGGACTTCAGCGAAAATATCGTCGAATCCTTGAACGTCGGCGTTCTGGCGGTGGATCTGGGCGGCATCGTCGAGTCCTGGAACACGCGCATGGAACAGTTGTTCGGCGTGCTGCGGCAGGACGCGGTTGGCCGCTCGCTCAGCTCGCTTCTGCCGGAAGAACTGGCGCAAGAGATTTCCGCGCGCGGCGACCTGGAACAAATCACCGGCATCTATAAACAAAGGATGCAGCACCAGGGAAAAACGCTGACGCTCAACGTTTCCATCACGCCGCTGGTGAGCAAGTCCAACGAGCGCATCGGCCGGCTGCTGCTGTTCGATGATGTAACGCAACGCGACCGCATGGAAGAGCAGATGTCGCAGACGGAGAAGCTTACTTCTCTCGGCCTGCTGGCCGCCGGCGTGGCCCATGAGGTGAATACGCCGCTCGCCGTGATTTCCAATTACATTCAGATGCTCGCGAAGCAGATGCCCGAAGGCGACCCGCGGCAATCCATCATCGAAAAAATCGTCAAGCAGACCTTTCGCGCCAGCGAAATCGTCAACAACCTGTTGAACTTCTCGCGCACCGGAGCGGCGGAAGCGGCCGACGTGGACGTGAATCGCGTGGTCGAAGAAACGCTTTCGCTGGTGGCCCACCCGCTGAAGACGTCCTGCATCCAGGTTGTGAAAGAGCTTGGCCAGCCGCTGCCGCCGGTGCGCGGCTCGGCCAACAAGCTTCAGCAGGTGTTCCTGAATCTCTTCCTCAACGCGCGTGACGCCATGCCCGGCGGCGGCATGCTGGAAGTGCGCACCGCCGCGCACAACGGAAGCGTGGAAATCGAGATTGCCGACACCGGCGCAGGAATCGCCCGCGAAGACATCAACCGCATCTTCGATCCATTCTTCACCACCAAAGCCAGCGGCCGTGGCACGGGCCTGGGGCTTTCGGTGAGCTACGGAATCATCAAGGAACACGCGGGAAAGATTGATGTCCGCTCGACACCGGGGAAGGGCACCTCCTTCCATGTCGAGTTCCCGGCGGGCAGGAAAGCGGCTCATGTCTAAGGGCTCCATCCTGGTTGTCGACGACGAATCTGAAATCCGAGAAGGCCTGGAAGTTCTCCTAAGAAGCGAAGGCTACGGCGTTTCGAGCGCGGAGACCGGCGAATCCGGCCTTGCCAAACTCGAAGAACAGCCCTACGACCTCCTGCTGCTCGACGTCAGCCTGCCCGACCGCAACGGACTGGAGATGCTGAAGGAAATCCACCGCCGCGATCCCCAGCTCTCCGTAGTGCTCATCACCGCCTACGGCTCGATCGACATGGCGCGCGCCGCGTTCAAGAACGGCGCGATGGATTACATCACCAAACCGTGGTCCAACGACGAATTGCTCGCTCAAGTGGCGCAAGCGGTCGAGTCGCGGCACTTGCGCGACGAAAACCTCCAGCTGAAGCGCGCGCTGAAGCAGCGCTTCAACTTCCCGAATATCATCGGGAAGAGCGACAAGATGCAAACGCTGCTCGACCTGGTGACGCAGGTGGCACCATCGCGCTCCACGGTGCTCATCAGCGGGGAAAGCGGCACCGGAAAAGAGCTCATCGCCAAAGCGCTGCATTCCGCTTCTCCGCGCGC
>CAZGFL010000063.1:0-51352 GCA_964524985.1 uncultured Acidobacteriaceae bacterium | reverse complement strand
AGTTCTGAAAGTTGCCTCTTCGGACGAGGAATAGTCTTCATTCAACGTGACCTTGCTCTTCCAAAGGATTTCCAGCTTTCTTTAGCGCGAGTGTCAGGGCTCCTTGCGTTTCACTTCGGTCGAGAGGCGGCCGCGGTGGAGTTGGAGCGAGACGGAGTCACCGACGGCGACTTGCGCGGCATCGCGAAGGACCGCGCCGGAGGCGTCGGTAGCGATGGCATAGCCGCGTTCGAGAACTTTCAACGGGCTGCGCTCTTCAAGTTGGAGAGCGAGACGAGCGAGGCGCTCGCGCTTGTTGCGGAGCAGGCGTTCGGCGCGAACGCCAAGATCGGCGGCGCGCCGTTCGAGGCGCAGACGGAACGCGGCAATCTTCACTCGAAAATCAAACGAGATGATGCGTAGATGCGCGGCGGTGAACCGCTGACGAGATTGCGCGAGGCGCGCGCGGAGGCCGAGCGCGAGACGCGAGGTCATTTCATCGGCGCGCTGGCGCTGCTGGCGGAGGAGATCAAGCGGGCGGTGGAAACCGGGGCGCGCGGCAAGCTCGTGAATGCGCCGGCTCGCGACCAGAATGCGGTAGCGCATCTGCTCGGCGAGGGCGCCACGCAAGTCGGCGATGTGCTTGTCAAATTCGCGGCGAGTTTGCACGACGAGCTCGGCGGCGGCGGAAGGCGTGGAGGCGCGCACGTCGGCGACGAAGTCGGCAATGGTGAAATCGGTTTCGTGGCCGACGCCCGAGATAACGGGAATTTCCGACGCGGCGATGGCGCGCGCAACGACTTCTTCGTTGAAGGCCCACAAATCCTCGAGCGAGCCCCCACCGCGGGCGAGAATCAGCACCTCGACGATTTTCGTAGCATTGAAGAATTTCAGCGCCTTGACAATTTCGGCCGCGGCGCCTTCGCCCTGCACACGCACGGGAAACACGGTGAGGTGCACGTTGTGAAAACGGCGCCTCAGGATGCGCACGACGTCGCGCACGGCCGCGCCCTTGGGGGAAGTGATAAGGCCGATGCGGCTGGGAAGTAGCGGAAGCGGTTTCTTGCGCGCGGGATCGAAGAGGCCCTCGGCTTCGAGGCGCTTTTTCAATTGATCGAACGCGAGCTGAAGCGCGCCTAGGCCGACGGGCTCAATTTTCTCGACGTAAATCTGATACTCGCCGCGCTGCTCGTAGACGCTGATGCTCCCGCGCACGGTAACCTGCAGGCCGTCTTCGGGGCGGAACTTGACCCCGCGTTGCTGCTGTTTGAAGAAGACGCAGCGGATTTGCGCGCGCTCGTCCTTCAGGGTGAAGTAGATGTGACCAGATTGGGCGTCGCGGCAATTGGAGATTTCTCCCTGGACGAAGAGGTCGAGGAAGCTTTTGGCAAGCAGGTCGCGGATGCGCCCCGTCAGTTCGCTGACGCTGAGAATCTGGCGCGTCGGCTGAAGGTTGAAGGAGAGCTGGCTCATAGGCGGTGACTCATGGCTAGTGATTCCAAATCGCTCAGAAAACTAGTTCATTCCGGTAAGCCTTGCTTGTGGATGATTGCGAGTTGTTCGGGCGTCCAATGGCCGGAAAAGTCGCCGAACTGGCCGAGCATCTGTTTGTCGTCGTACATCTTTTTGGTGAGGTGGAAGTACTTGATGTTGGCGTAGCCGCCAGAGTGGTCCCAGGCCTTGTGAACCTGCTGGTCGTGATAGCGGAAGACAACGTTGTCGGCATAGTGCTCGGTATTGCTCCAGGCGTCCATGGCCGTGACTGTGAAGACCGGTTTGCCGGAAGCGTCGCGGTGCAGGATGGCACGCTCTTCGAGGATACCGGGTATGGTCAGTTTGTATTCGATGAAGGTGACCTTATCCGAGGATTCGCTGAATGTTACCGGAACGGAGCGGACCTGGGAGGCATTGAAGGATGAGGTCTCGTAGGCGCCGTTCAGGAACTGGAGAATGGCGGCAAAGGCGTCGCGCTGAGCAGGGCTGGCTTCCTGGCTAATGTAGATGGCGGCGTAGAGTCGGCTGGAGTCGCGGTCGACCAGATTGCCGATGTTGCCTCCATTCAGCCCGTCCAGCCGGATTTTGCCGTAACGTCCCGTGCGGATATGGGCGAAGTCAGCAGCCTCGCAGGTGAGATGAGTGGGCGCACCGTTTTTCTGACAGGGACATGCATGGGCAGTGCACTGGCACTGAAAGACGGCGATGCCTTCAAGGTCGAAGTCTCCGATAACTGGGAAAGAAGAGGTCGGCAGCGGGTGGAGAGCGAGAAAGTTAAAGGAGAGGACCACCGCGGCAAGAAATGGAATGCCTCTGGGCATGAGCTTTAATTCCTACGAGAGCACGGTGAACGCTATCCTTCGCGGCGGAAGCATGTCAAGGGCATACAGCGAAGTTCATAAGCCTGAGCCGATGCGAGAGGCACAACAGCACACAGACTGAAGTCTGTGCCACTGCGGAACTAGTCCCACGGGCGAGGAGCCTGCGGTCGTCGAAAGCATATTTCAGACTGGCCGACGGGACAGGGTACTTGTTGGTGAGAAAGAGAGAGGCCAGGAACGCGAGAACGCGACATTTTTGGTAGAACTGGGTTTAGAGGGAAAGAGGCGCTCGTGGTGGATCGGGCGCAAACCGGACGATTGAACCAGTCCAAAGAGATTCCGAGAAGGTGAACATCATGCGCATCGCCAAGATTCTCGTTCTTGCACTACTCGCGGTGACGGCTCTTGCTGCTCCGGCCCCGTCGCAAGCCCAAATTGCAGTCGGCGTTTCCATTCATATCGGACCGCCGATTCTGCCGGTGTACGCTCAGCCGATTTGCCCTGGGCCGGGCTACATCTGGACGCCGGGCTATTGGGCGTACGGGGACGAAGGATATTACTGGGTGCCGGGAACGTGGGTCGTGGCCCCAGCGGTGGGCCTGCTCTGGACGCCGGGCTATTGGGGTTTCGTGGGCGGGGCTTACGTCTGGCGCGCCGGCTATTGGGGACCGCACGTGGGCTTCTACGGCGGGATTAACTACGGGTTTGGCTACGGCGGCGTCGGGTTCGTTGGCGGTGAATGGCGCGGTGGTGCGTTCGCCTACAACACGGCCGTGAGCAACGTCACCGTCAACGTGGTCCACAACACCTATGTGAACAACACGACAGTGATCAACAATACCACGGTGAACAACACTACGGTGAACAAGAATGTGAGCTTCAACGGCGGGACCGGCGGAACGACGGCGCAGCCGACGGCCGCGGAACAAGCCGCTGCCAATGAGAAGCACATCCAGCCGACGAACGAGCAGATGCAACACCAGCACGCCGCGAGCACCAACCGCGCGCAGTTGGCGTCCGTGAATCACGGGCAGCCCACCGTGGCAGCCAGCCCGAAAGCGGGGGTCTTCAGGGGCAAGGGCGTGGCAGCTGCCAAGCCCGCGGCCAACCTGAACCGGCTGGCGGCGAACGCCTCAACGAACAAGCCGGCAACCAGCGCCAATGCGAAGGTCAGCAGCAGCGCGAACCGCAACGACCGTCCGCCAAGTGCGATGAACAAGACGGCCACGACATCGAAGACCAATAACGCTCCGACGAGTTCGGCAAACAGCTCGCGGTCGCCGCAGAGCGCGTCCGGAAAGAGCAACACGTCGTCCAATGCGAAAGCGACGAACACGAACCGGCCGCCGTCTTCCCCACACTCGGGCGGGCAGCACAACAACGGGAACGCGCCGCATCCCAACAACAAGCCGGAACACCCCAAGATGGGGCGGTAAGCACGAAGCCAAGAACTCCACGCAACATAGAGGCGAGAGGGCCGGAACAGAGTATCCGGCCCTTTTCCTTTTCAGCACGGGAAGGAAGCACTCAAGCCGGCTTATTGCACTCTGGCGTTGTGCTTGACGGAGGAATCAGGAGGAATTTCGATGGCCTGGCCGCTGGGAAGATAACGGAAAAGGACGGCGGGGTCGGCCCACTCGAGATCCCAGCCGTTCTCGATGGCAAGCAAGGTGTAGCGGCCGGGGAAGAGCGGAGACATCGAGAAGGAGCCGTCGGAATCGCTTTGATCGCGATGATAGGTGGGCTTCCCGCCAACGGAGTCCTGGGAAACAAGGAGAATCATCGCGCCGGCGATGGGCTTGCCGTTCTTGAGGGCGAAGCCGGAGAGTGAACTTTTGGCCTCCACGGTGTGAATCGTAAGACTGACGGGCTGGCCGGCGGAAATTTCGACGGTGCGGCCCGAGACGTTTGCGCCCTGGGCTTCGATCGAGCTGACCTGAATAGATGGCTGGCCCAGGAATTCGACTTCGTAAGAACCCTCCGGCAACACACCCGCAGCAAAAGAGAACGCGCCATTGGCGGAGACCGAGGTGTCATAGGATTCGCCGGACTGCTGCGAACGAAAGCTGATCGTGAAGTCGAGGGGCCCTTCCCCAGGGGATTGCGCCGGGGCCGGTGATTTCCCGGAAGCCGCCGCCGAAGAGAATAGATTCGAAAGGACCACGCCGGACACACTGGCGGAAGAAGTCTGCCTGGAGAAATCTACTGCGGTGTCGCCGGAAACGTCGAGAGTTTTGGTGCGGGACACATAGCTGCCTTCAGACGGATTGATGGACGAGGTGGCCAACAACTCGAGCTGGCCGGGAGGGATTCCGGAAAGCTCGGAGATTCCAGGTGCGATTTCGGTGCGTGCGGGTTGGAGCTGATCGGTAAAATCTTCGCCGATCTTCAGCGTGATGTTGATATCAGCTGGCACGTCCACTTGGGCGGTGTTTTCTGGACCACCGTCCTCGGTGGTGACCGTGACTGGAGGCTCGACGGGTGTATTGACCCGCAGATGGACGGAAGGCACGGTGCGAAGCTGAAAGTCGGCGATTTCCGTAGCGTCGGGAGAGAGCGAGAGGCGCGCGGCGTCAGCCAGACGCGTGGCATTGGGGAAAAACGTGACGGGGTAAACGACGTCGAAGATCTGACTGAGGGAACCAGTTTCGATGTTGCCCGTGTTCTCGATGATGTCAACCGGCAAGTTCGGAAAATCTTCCGATTGCACGTTTTTTTGGAGTTCTTGCAATTCGTTTGAAACTGCTTGCAATTCCTTTTGCACATCCCCTTGCAGGACTTGACCTGTAAAAGCTTCGAGGAAGGCGCGCTGGTTTTCGTCCTGGGTGTACCAGGGGCGCGCATAGACCGCGACGGCGTAAGTGCCGGGAAGGAGATGAGCGAAACGGTAGCGGCCTTGGTCGTCGGTGACGGCCTGGCTGGTGCGGCGCAGAGTCTTTGCGCCATCCGACATGCTTTGGGAAAAAAGCAGGACTTTGGCATTTCGCACTGGATCACTGAATTCATCGGTGACGACTCCGGTGAGGACGGCGTTGGGAGCAAGTTGGAAGCGGATGTGTTCGGAGTCGAGTCCGGGACCAGTGACGACGGCGGTGGAAAATCCCTCGTGCTGATGAAACGCCTGGCTGGCGTAGCCGCGGCAGCCGGCGGTGAGGTGGTATTTACCCACAGGAAGATCCGCAAAGAGGAAGCGACCGTCGGCGGAGGCCAAGAAGGTTCGTTCCTGGTCGGGGGCGGTGAGGGAAGCGATGGTGACTTGGGCACCGTCCAGAGGCTGGTCAGTGATGGAATCGACGACAACTCCGGCGATGCGGTAGGTAGTGGGAGGGGACGCAGCGCCACGATCAGAAGCGTTGGAGAGAAAGCCGGTGGTTGCGAACAGGACAGCGAGGGCTATGGCAATGCCGCGCATGGCTACTCTTCCACCGTGGCGACTTCGAGATCGACGGAAGTGGTTTGTTTGGGTGAGAGCGTCACTTCCTGAATCTTCGTGGAGATTTTTTGCAGAAAAGAAGGATCGGTGTAATCGACGCCGGAAGTGGAGTCGACGGCAAAGACGCGGTAGGTGCCGGGGGCGAGTCCTGAGACTTCAAATCTGCCGTTAGGGCCAATGTTCACGAGCTGAAGCTTCCTGCGGCTTTCATTCAGAAGAACTACTTGCGCGGGCACGGGGGTGTCGCCGGAAGACACGGCGCCGTTCAACGTAGCTCCATCATCCCGAACGACCACCTCGATGGGAGGGACGCTGCCGGAGGATTCCAGCACAAGGTCAGAACGCAGGAGGTCGGTGGAGCCCCAAGTGGCGGACTCAGCGTAGAGAGAGGTGCCAGATGGAGATTCTGTCACGAGTTCGTACGTCCCGGGCATAACGCCCGTAAAAGACATGCGAGTGTCACCCGATGTGTGCGAGCCCTCGTTATTCGTTACAGAAGCGGGATGATTAAAGCCCACGGGGCTTGCCTCCTTGGAAATGAGAGCGAGCGCGAGGGACAAGGATTGAAGATTCTCAGAATTTGCGGGCGCAAGATTGCGGATGACGATGGGGATGCCTACTGTTGGTTGCAGAACGAGCCGCAACCCGGAGACGTTCGAGGTCGCGTTGACGCGCAGGCTGGCAAAGGAGGCAAAGGAAGAGATGCGGGACGTAGCGGCGTGAAGACCAGCAGCTTGGGCGATCAGCGTGTAGGCGCCCGGGGAAATCCACTTGGTGTGGAAGGAATGTGTTGCGGGGTCAAAGGAGATTTCGGAATTCCCCTGTGCGCCGAAGGAGTCTAGCAACATCACAGAAATTTGATCCTGCGCGGTGACGCCCGAAACGGTTCCAGAAAGTTGCACAAGGGGCTCGCGCTTGAGGAGGAAGTTTGTTTGCACGGTCTTTCCCGGCAAGAGTCTAAACGGAACCGCAGAAGAGATGTCGCTGACACCGGGGTAAAAAACGGGGGAGTACCCCATCGGCGTGGCCGATTTGCGAGAGGAATTCAGGAGCGGTGCTTGCAGTTGGCGGACGGCGAGAAAGCAAGAGCCGGGGTGCAATCCAGCGATACGAAACTTGCCTTCGTCGTTGGTTATGGTGCTGTGTTTCTGGTCCTGGGAAAAACGGCCGTCCTCGGGATTGCGGAGGAGGACTGCGACCGAAAAGCCTTCGAGCGGCGCGCCATCTTCGTCGGTAACCTGGCCAACGATGAGGCTTTCCGGGATGAGTTTGAGGGTGAGCAAATTGCTATCGGGCAGCTGAACGGAACGCATGGAGGGAGACCGGGAACCGGCGGAGTCCATGCTCAAGTATCCAGGCTTGTTGGCCAGCAGTGTGACTGACCCCGTGGAAAGTCCCTCGAATTGAAACCGGCCTTCGGCATCGGTGAGCACGGCGCGGGAGTTCCCGGTTAGCCGGACCAAAGCGTGGATGACGGGCTGGCCAGAAACAGAATCGACGACCGAGCCGCGAAGAGTGCAGGGACAGGAGGACGAAGGGTCGGGGGATTGGCCGTGAGAAAACGAGGTGAGAGACGCAATTGCCCCAGCGAGAGATATGGCCGAGATGAGAAGACGACGCATGGGCCGTTTAAGGACGCTGCCGGAAAATCCAGACTCAGTCTACTGCAACTTAGACGCGCATCGTTTCTGCAAGTTTGCCTGCGGGTGAGTTCCTCCCACTAATTGCGGTCGCCGGCACCGTGTTTCTGGCGGCAGAGCTTGCAGAGAGTGGGAGGCTCGGAGTTGTCGACGCGGTGCTGGACAGGTTTGAGAGTCCGGAGATAAGTGAACATGGCTTTCAAATCGTTGTCCGGGAGATTCTCGTAGACGCTGACGGGCATGACCGCGCTGAGCGGGCGAGCTTTGACCAAGCCGGTGTGCATGACCTTCAGAAAGAGAGATTCGTCGTAATAGGAGATACCGGAAGGATCGGGGGTGATATTGGCTGAGACCACAGTTCCCCAAGGCCCGGGAAATGGAAATCCGCCGGCAAAGGCCATCCCGGGAAGCTCCTGACCTTTGTTTTGCGGAGTGTGACAGTCGCTACAGCCGGCCATGTTGACGAGATAAGCGCCGCGCTCGAGTGCTGAGGAACCAGCGGGCAGCTCCGGCACCGGTAAAGTCACAGGCTCGGGAACACCGCGTATCAGATATTTAACCGGGAAGATGATTTCAGTCGAGGGCAGTTCGTTTCGCACCGCAGCCAGAGAACGGAGGAAAACAATGACGGAGGCAAGGTCTTCATCGGACATCTTGCGGTAGTGCGGGTACGGCATGATGGGAAAGAGAGCGCGGCCGTCGTGGCCAACGCCTTCACGAATGGCGCGCGCGAGTTGGTCGTCCGTCCAACGGCCAGCGCCGGTTTCGGGATCGGGAGTGAGATTGGGTGCGACCATACGGCCGGGAAGATTCCCGTACGGGAGAACTTCTCCAGCGCCTTCTTTTCCGGGAAGCAAAGGGTGGTCTGAGGCATTCCAATCATGCGGTGAATGGCAGTAGATGCAACCACTAAGAGCGGTCGCGATGTAACGGCCGCGCTCGAGGCGCTGCGGCGTGCGCTCGAAGGTGCGGCTGGCCAGTGGGCGAGCCTTGGGTCCGAGGAAGGGGCGCCATCCAATGGTGAAAGTAATTCCGGCCGCAAGCAAGAAGACGATTGCGCACGCCAGGATAAGCAGCCATTTTGCGAGTGTTCTCATTGAAGCTCCGCCGCTGCCACAAAGTTGCACGATTATTTCGAATCGGCGGGCAATTTGACCAGCAAAATCTTAGGGAGCGGCTTGGCAGATCTCAACGGTGTAAACGGGAGAAGAGCCAGAAGAGAAGGCTGAGGCCAAGGCTGAGGAGCAGGCACGTGACGATCGGAAAATAGAACGTCGTGTGTTCGCCGCGATGGACGATATCTCCGGGAAGCCTTCCCAATCGAAACGGGAGCCTGCCACCGAAGTAAAGCAGGGCGCCGAGAAGAACGAGCAAACCACCCAGGAACAGGAGAACGCGGCCCAGTTCGCGAAAAGGATTCATTTCTGGATTTTAACGAAAGATTGCGGCCAGCGCCTACCCCCTCGCTTTGTTACCTCTGTAATTTAAGTATTGACTAGTACACCGCCCCGCGTTACCGTTTCCTGTCCATTATCACTCAATACCGTCCATACACTGGAATCGTTAGGTGCCCGGAGGTAACCGGCCGTGACCTTCCGTTATTTCACTGCCCTCGCGATAGCAACCGTTCTCGAATGTAATTCCACGCCGGCGCCCCCGGCTGCGCTGGGCGTCGTAACGGAAGCAAACCGCGCACACCTCGACCGCAGCGAGGTGTCTGCGGGAACCACAGTCTATGATGGGGACCATTTCTCTACGGAACCAAGCGGCATGCTGCAGTTACGCGGCAATGCCATCACTCTGGAACTTGCAGAGGCAAGCTCTGCGCTTGTCCGCAACAAAACGAGTGGGGCGCAGGGCACGCAGGCGGAACTCACCACGGGCACGCTGATCTTCACCGCAACGCGCGCGGACGCTTTGCAGGTGGAAGCTCTGGATGCGCGCATCTCCCCCCTTGCGGACACAACGACGATTGCGCAGGTCAGCATGGCCGGATCAAAAGAATTGCGAATCTACGCCAGGCGTGGATCGTTGCTGATTTCGTATCGGGGAGAAACCAAAACAATTACGGAAGGAACGGCTTTTCGGGTAATCCTGGATTCACCCGATGATCATCCTGGGAACGCTGGCACCCGGAAGGCGGGCCGGCAGCCTCGGCCAGTCGTCTTGATTGCCGTCGGTGCAGGGGCTGCGGGAGCTGCGTTGCTGGTTCACTAGCGGCATCGCCACAAGCCGCCCGAAAGCCCGGATCGGCCCTGAGCGGCACGGGAGATCTTTTTGATCAGATAAGCTCGAGGCCGGAGAAAAAATAACCGATTTCGAAGGCGGCAGTTTCCGGCGCGTCGGAGCCGTGCGTGCAGTTGTTGCCGATGCTGGTGCCGAGGTCGTGGCGAATCGTGCCCGGCGCAGCTTTCTTCGGATCAGTGGCGCCCATCGTGTCGCGCCACTTGCTGATTGCACCTTCGCCTTCGAGAACCATGGCAAAGATTTTGCCCGAACTCATGAAGTCGGTGAGCTCGCCGAAAAAGGGCCGTTCGCGGTGAACCGCATAGAAGCCTCCGGCTTCTTGTTTCGTCAACCGCATCGTTTTGATCGCGACAATCTTGAAGCCGGCCTTGTGGATGCGCGAAAGAATCTCGCCCTGGAGGTTGCGGCCGACCGCGTCCGGCTTGATGATTGCGAAAGTACGTTCGAGAGACACAAGAAACTCCTTGAGAAGGAATGAAGTAAAGACGTAATGACGTGAAGAAAACTCCAGAGCTCATTTCAAGACGGTGGCGACAGTGGAACCCAAATCCGCGGGAGTTTCCACGGTGTGAATGCCGGCGGCAGCCAAGGCCGCGTATTTGTCTTTCGCGGTACCCTGCCCACCGCTGATGATGGCGCCTGCATGACCCATGCGGCGGCCCGGAGGCGCCGTTTGCCCGGCAACAAAACCCACCACAGGCTTTTTCACGTTGGCTTTGATCCACTCCGCAGCCTTTTCCTCCGCGTTGCCGCCGATTTCGCCAATCAGGATGATTGCTCGCGTATCGGGATCGTCGTTGAACAACTTGATGGCGTCGAGAAACGGGGTGCCTATGATGGGATCGCCGCCAATGCCAATGCAAGTGGATTGGCCGATGCCGAGCTTGGTCAACTGATCGACGGCTTCGTATGTGAGCGTGCCACTACGGCTAACCACGCCAACATTTCCCTGTTTATGGATGCGGCCAGGCATGATGCCGATTTTGCATTTGCCGGGAGAAATAATCCCGGGACAGTTGGGACCGATGAGGCGCGTCTTCTTGAAGTCCACAACGGAGGCCACACGGACCATGTCGAGAACCGGAATGCCTTCGGTAATGCAAATGACGAGCGGAATGTCGGCATCGGCGGCTTCGAGAATGGCGTCCGCGGCATACGCAGGCGGAACAAAAATCACGGAAGCGTTCGCGCCGGTGGCTTTGGCTGCGTCGGCGACAGTGTTGAAGACTGGGCGCTCGAGATGCTTCGTGCCGCCCTTGCCTGGCGTGACGCCGCCAACAACGTTCGTGCCGTACTCGATCATCTGCTGCGCGTGGAAAGTACCTTCGCGGCCGGTGAAGCCCTGCACAATGAGGCGCGTTTTTTCGTTGACCAGAACACTCATCGCGCACCCCCGGCGAGGGCCACGACTTTTTGCGCTCCGTCTCTCATGCCGTTGGCAATGGTGAAGTTCAAGCCGCTGTCGCGAAGTATTTGTTGGCCCACTTCTACGTTGGTGCCTTCCATGCGCACTACAACTGGAACTTTGACCTGCAGGTCTTTGGCGGCCGCGACGACGCCCGTGGCCAGCACGTCGCACCGAAGGATGCCGCCGAAAATATTGATGAACACCGCCTTGACCGCGGAATCGCTCATCAAAATGCGAAATGCGTTTTTGACCTGTTCGGCAGAGGCGCCGCCACCGACATCCAGGAAATTCGCAGGCGAACCGCCGGCATATTTGATGATGTCCATGGTGGCCATGGCCAGGCCGGCGCCGTTGACCATGCACGCGACGCTGCCGTCCAGCTTGATGTAGTTGAGGCCGTGCTTGGAAGCCTCCACTTCGAGCGGGTCCTCCTCGTCGAGATCGCGCAGCTCGCGGAGTTCCCGGTGCCGGAAAAGTGCGTTGTCATCGAAGGTCATCTTGGCGTCGAGGGCCACGAGCTTGCCGTCGCCGGTCAAAACGCAGGGATTGATTTCGAGGAGCGAGGCGTCGGTGTCCGTGAAGGCACGATAGAGCGCCTGCAAGAATGGCGTGGCGTAATTCATCACCTCGATGGGCAAGCCGAGACCGAACGCAATCTTGCGGGCTTGATACGACTGCAAGCCGACGGACGGATGAATCGCTTCCCGCAAAATCGCCGCTGGATTCTCCTTGGCGACTTCCTCGATTTCCATGCCGCCGGCGGCGCTGGCCATGAAAACCACGCGGCCGCTCGAGCGATCGACGAGCAAACCGAGATAAAGTTCGCGCTTAATGTCCAAGCCTTCTTCGATGAGCAAACGCTTGACGATGCGTCCTGCGGGCCCGGTCTGTGGCGTGACCAGTTTCATCCCGAGAATGTGGCTGGCCAGGTCGGCGGCTTCGTCCGCGGAACGCGCCAGCTTGACGCCACCGGCTTTGCCGCGGCCGCCCGCGTGAATCTGTGCCTTTACTACGCAGATGTGCGACTTCAGGCGCTGCGCCGCCTCGCGCGCTTCTTCCTTGGTGAAGGCGACTTCCCCGCGCGGAGTGGTGACCCCGTAGCGCGCCAGAATCGCTTTCGCTTGATACTCGTGAATCTTCATGGGAGATTCCGTGTTTTCCGTTCGGGCTTGAAACCGTCAGCCAGTGTTAGAATTTTGAGGTCATTGCAAACACACAAGTTTACTCGGAACTGAAAAACGGAGCAAGACGCGCGATGCGGCGGATTTTCAAGGGAAATGAAAGTTGTTACCGTTCGCCCATATGCCGCGAGCTCGCATCACGATGAAGCATGCTCTAATCCAGCGCGTGGAAGCAGGACACGTCCTCAGCCGCGACGAAGCCGAAGCGGTGATGGAGGAGTTGCTGTCCGGCCGCGTGGAAACGCCCGAGATCGTGGCGCTGCTGTCGGCACTGAACCGGCGGGCGGTGCAAGTGCAGGAGCTCGCGGGCTTCGCCAGCGTGATGCGGCGTCACGCCACGCGTGTTTTCCCGAACGGCGAGCCGCAGCCTTCGAACATGGTAGACACCTGCGGCACGGGTGGCGATAGCTCCGGCACTTTCAACATTTCTACCGCGGCAGCCATTGTTGCGGCTGCTGCCGGCGCCCGCGTGGCCAAGCATGGCAACCGCGCGGCCAGTTCACTGAGTGGCTCGGCGGACGTGCTGGAAGCGCTAGGCGTGCGCATTGATTTGCCGTTTGAGCGGTATGGACATGCGATCCGGAAAATCGGCATCGGCTTTCTGTTCGCGCAGGCCGCGCATACGGCGACACGCCACGCCACTCCCGCGCGCAAGCAGATTGGCGTGCGCACGGTGTTCAATCTGCTCGGCCCGCTAACCAACCCAGCGGGCGCGCAAGCGCAAGTGATGGGAGTTTTTTCCGCGGAGGTAATCGACCTCGTGGCCGCGACCCTGGCAGAGTTGGGTGTGCAGTATGCCTTCGTGGTGCATGGCGCGGGAGGCCTGGACGAAATCTCACTGGCCGGAGAAACCCTGGTCGCGGAGGTGCGCGCGGGGCGCGTACGGAAGTTCAAGGTGACTCCAGAAGAGTTTGGCGTAAAGCGCGCGCCGCTCGGAGCGATTCGCGGTGCAACCGCGGCGGAAAACGCCGCGCTTATTCGCAGAATCCTGGAGGGAGAAGCCGGGCCCGCTCGCGACATTGTCGTTGCCAACGCCGCTGCCGCTTTGGTCGCCGCAGGAATTGCGGACAATTTTCGCGATGCAGCCGAAATGGCGCGCGAAATGTTGTCGTCGGGAGCGGCGAAAGAAAAACTGGCGGCTCTCGTAGAATTCACCAGCCGGCCATGATTGCAGCCTGCGCAGAATCGCGCGCCAAAGGGGAGGCGTCGTTGAGAACCATTGGTCTGATTTTCACTCTGGGACTCCTGGTGCTTCCGGCCACGGCGCAACAGTCCGCTCCGCCAAAGCCCGCGCAAGTCGCGCAAGCCGTGCGCGAGTACCGCATCGAAAACGAAGACCGCATCATGCGCGAGTTGAGCGAGTTCCTGGCGATTCCCAACATCGCCAGCGACACTCCGAACATCCAGAAAAACGCCGCGCGTCTGGTGGAGATGCTGGAAGCACGGGGCGTCGAAACGCATCTGTTGCCGATCACGGGCCGCGGCCCCGTCGTGTTCGGAAAGCTGCTTTCGCCGGAAGCCAAACGCACGGTGATTTTTTACGCGCACTATGACGGCCAGCCCGTCGACCCCGCGGCGTGGACCGACGGCGCGCCGTTCGAACCCGTCCTGCGTGACAAGTCCATCGAAGCCGGCGGAAAGCGCATTCCTTTCCCTACGCCAGGAGCGGGGCACAACGGAATTTACAATGATGACTGGCGCATCTATGCGCGTTCCTCCTCGGACGACAAATCGCCCATTGTGGCGCTGCTCGCGGCCATCGACGCGCTGCGCGCCAAGCAAATTCCCCTGGCCGTCAACCTGAAAGTGATTCTGGAGGGCGAAGAGGAAGCCGGTTCGCCGAACTTGCAACGCACACTGGAGCTGCACAAAAACTTACTTGGGGCCGACTTGCTTATCACCGGCGATGGCCCCGTGCACCAGAGCGGACGCCCGTTGGTGTTCTTCGGCAACCGCGGCATCCTCGGTTTTGAGCTGACAACTTACGGCCCGATCCGCGCGCTTCACAGCGGTCATTATGGAAATTGGGCGCCCAATCCCGCGCTGGAACTGTCACGGCTCCTGGCGTCGATGAAGGACTCCGAGGGCCGCGTTCTGGTCGATGGTTTCTATGATGATGTTGTCCCGCTGGGCGAAGTCGAAAAGAAAGCGCTCGACGCCATGCCCAACAACGACGCCGAGTTAGCGGCGGAATTGCAATTCGCAAAGCCGGAGGGCGGCGGCAAACGCCTCGTCGAATTGCTGCAACTCCCTTCCCTCAACATTCGCGGTCTGCGCAGCGCCTACGTCGGCGAGCAAGCGCAAAATGTCGTGCCCGACAAAGCAGAAGCCGCCATTGATGTGCGGCTCGTCAAGGGTGAAGACCCCGACGCGAAATTCGACCAAATCGTGGCCTTCCTTCGCAAGCAAGGGTATTACGTGACCGCCGGTGTCCCAACGAAAGAAGAACGATTAGCGCACCCGCACGTTGTTCGTGCCTTGAAAGACGTCTGGAATTACCGCGCTTCACGCACGCCTATGGATTTGCCGGTGTCCAAAGCGCTCGTGCAAGTCGTGCAAGACGCTACAGGCGGCACCGCCGTAATTGCGCCGACGCTTGGCGGCAGCGTGCCGATGTACATTTTTGAGGATTTGAACCTGCCGTGGATCGGCCTGCCGATCGTCAACTACGACAATCATCAGCACAGTTCGGATGAGAATCTGCGCCTCGGGCATTTATGGCGCGGGATGGAAATTTATGGGGCGATTTTGGCGGATTTGGACTGGTAGCGCCGCGAAGAACGCAGGCCTGAAGCCCGGCCTCAACAAAGGCAATTAGTAGCAAGCCGAGGCGCAGCATGCTGCGCCCCACTTTCACAAGGCTAAAAAGTTTGCCAGCAATTGCTTGCCGGAATCCGTGAGCACGGATTCCGGGTGAAACTGCACCCCTTCGATTTTGTAGCGGCGGTGGCGCAGGCCCATGATGATGCCATCGTCGGTTTCTGCGGTGATGGCTAGCTCGCGCGGCAACGATTTTCTTTCCACAATCAGCGAGTGGTAGCGCGTGGCTGTGAACGGATCCGGCAGCTTGCGAAAAATGTTTTTCCCATCGTGATGAATCTGGCTCGTCTTGCCGTGAAAGAGCTTTGGCGCGCGAATGATTTTCCCGCCAAACGCCGCGCCAATAGCCTGGTGGCCGAGGCAAACACCCAGGATCGGAAACTTGCCCGCGAGCCGTTCAATCAATTCCACCGAGATTCCTGCTTCTTGTGGCGTACACGGACCGGGCGAAATCACAATGCGCTCCGGCTTGCGCCGCGCAATCTCCTCCACCGTGATTTTGTCATTGCGATGCACTTCCACAGTGCAACCCAACTCGCCGAGGTACTGCGCCAGGTTGTAGGTAAAGGAATCGTAGTTGTCGAGCAGCAGAATCATCGCGACTTCCTAGCTGACCGGGAACGCTCAGCGGCTTCGAGCGCCGTGAACAATGCCTTCGACTTGTTCACGCTCTCTTGATATTCGCCCGCTGGCGTCGAATCCGCAACAATTCCGCCGCCCGCCTGGACGTAGGCCACGCCGTTCTTCACCACCATCGTGCGCAACGCGATGCAGGAATCGAGGTTGCCGGCAAAATCCAGATAAAGAATTCCACCGGCGTAGATACCGCGGCGCGTGCGCTCGAACTCCTCGATAATTTCCATGGCACGCACTTTGGGTGCTCCCGAAACAGTCCCCGCGGGAAAACACGCCA
This sequence comes from uncultured Acidobacteriaceae bacterium, assembly GCA_964524985.1. Classification (GTDB taxonomy): domain Bacteria; phylum Acidobacteriota; class Terriglobia; order Acidiferrales; family UBA7541; genus Acidiferrum. The sequence continues at coordinate 35,416 of CAZGFL010000063.1, read as the reverse complement.
TCAGCGCGTCAAAGCAGTCCACGTCTTCGCGCAACTTCCCACGTAAACTCGAAACGATGTGCATCACGTGCGAGTAGCGCTCGACGGTCAGAAGCTTTTCCACTTTCACGGTGCCGTAATCGCAGACGCGCCCAAGATCGTTGCGCCCCAGGTCCACCAGCATGATGTGTTCGGCGCGCTCCTTTTCGCTCGCGAGCATTTCGCGCTCCAGCCGCTGGTCCTCGGCTTCGTCTTTCCCCCGCCAACGCGTGCCGGCGATGGGGCGGTAAAAAACGTCGCGGCCCTGCACTTTCACCAACATTTCCGGCGAGCTGCCTACCACGGCGACGTCGTTGAGCTGCAGATAAAACAAATAGGGAGAGGGATTCAGCGCGCGCAGCTCGCGATAGATTTCGAACGGCTCGGCCTTGGTTTTGACTGAGAAGCGTTGGCTGAGCACGACCTGGAAAATATCGCCGGCCCGGATGTATCGCTTCGCCTTGCGCACCACTTCCTGGTATTCCCGCTGGCGGAAATTGGAATTGATTTTCAAGCCGCTGCGCGCGGAAGAGCCCGCTTTTTTCGGGCGTTCCGCCTCCACGGGCTCTTCAAGCTGCCGTCGCGTCTCCTTGATTTCGCGCACGGCGGCGTTGTATTTCGCGCGCAGCGAGCCTTCGCCGTCAGTGAACACGTTGCGGACAATCCACAGCCGGTGCTGCACGTGATCGAAGGCGATGAGGCCGTGATAGAACATGAGCATCGCGTCGTACAACCCGATTTCATCGCGCAAGCGCTTCGGTAGCCGTTCGATCAGCCGCACCATGTCGTAGCTGAAATAACCGATGGCTCCCGCCACCAAGGGCGGCAAGCCGGGCAGCCGCACGGGACGGAAACGTTCGATGCGCTCCCGTAAAAACGAAATCGGGTCGCGCTCTTCCCAAATGAGGCGGTCGCGGCTTTCCAAAACGCACGCCCCGTTCACATACCGAAAGACTTCCTCCGGATGAGCGCCCGCGAAGGTATAGCGCGCGATCTTTTCGCCGCCCTCCACGCTTTCCAGAAGGAACGAGTAGCGCGCGCCCTGGGCGATCCGCAGGTACGCACTCACGGGGGGCAGCAGGTCCGCCGAAAACACCTCATACACCGGGATGAGGTTTCCCTGTTTGGCGAGCCGCTGAAATTCGCGAAAGTCAGGCTGAATCATGGGTGAATGAGTTCCCCGTCCACTATGGGAAATCCACAGTAGAAACAGCTTTTGTTAAGCGATGGTGAATGCCTGCCGTTTACCGCGTGGAAGGAAGAGGGACTAAGAACGCCATCGCAGCGCGGAAAGGACGGCACGGCGCATCGCAGCTTCCGGAGCGCGCTTCCCGGTCCAGATTTCCCACTGCGCGAAGCCCTGCGCAAGAAACATCTGCACGCCGGACACCGTGGCAATCCCCTTTTGCGCTGCAATTTTCAAGAGCTTCGTCCTCTCGGGCCTGTAAATGAGGTCCATGACGATGCGGCATTGTAACTCACCCGCGGACAAAGGGGAAATGCCTTCGTGAGGGTGCATGCCGATGGGCGTGGCATTCAAAATGGCGTCAAATCGCTCCGTGCGAAGCGCACGCCGCGGCACTACTTCCCCGCCAACCGCTCGCGCCAGCTCCCGAGCGGCCTTCTCGCGCCTGGCACAAATCCCCACGTCTGCTCCCACGCGCGCCAACGCAAACGCTGCAGCTCGCGCGGCTCCGCCCGCCCCGAAAATCAAGACGCGGCTGCCGGCGATGCGCAGCTTCTTTTGCAGGGCGCGCAGGACACCCACGTAATCCGTGTTGCAGGCATACAACGAGCCGTTTCTCCGAACTATCACCGTGTTCACCGCTCCGATTTCCGCGGCCAGCGGCTCGCATTCGTCCAGATGCTGCAAAATCGCCTGCTTGTGCGGGATGGTTACGCTGAATCCGCGAACCCCAAACTCCGGGATGGCCTTCAAGAAATCCCCGAGCTGCCTTACCAGGAACGGAAGATAGACCGCGTTTATACGGCGCTGTGCGAAGCCCGTGTTGTGCAGCAGCGGCGAGAGCGAATGGCCGATGGGGTCGCCAATCACTCCGTAAACGCGCGTGGCGCGCGTGAGCCGGTGCGCCCGGTAGAGGTGCAGCATCTCGTCGAGGGAAACCTGCCCCGGCGCTGTTGCTTCTTCCACCGCTGCGTAGGCCAGTTCGCTGCCTTCCCGCAGGGCGAGAATCCGCGCCGGAAAACCAGCTTCTCCCATTGGGATGGCCACAAACCTTGTCGACTTCCGCGCCGTCTTCAACATTCGCACGCTGTCACTAAGGGTGCGAGCCTGCGCGGCAATCTTCAGGCCGTCGACCATGCCGTGCGGTGCCACTTCGATCCGGCGTGGCAAGTCTGGAGTGCGCTCAAAATCGTGAATCGAGAGCAAGATGCGCCTAGGCAGGGGATACTCGCGAAGCGTTCCGTCAGGAAGCTCGCGGTACGTCTCCATTTCCAGGTCACACCACTCACATCCGGCCTCACCCGCCCGCATGAGCCAATAAAGCTCGCTGTCAGCATCGCCATCCAGCTTCCCACCACCCACGCGCCGCCGGCAGGTGGCCAGAAATGTGGCACTTGCGGGCCGGTCCCTCCTTAGCCAAGCCAGGAATCGCGTCCGCTCTGCATCGCTGCGTAACCAATCCAGGCGCAGTTCGATCGTCGGTGTGCTCTTGAGCGCGGTACGCACCTGGCGCACCATGTCGGTGGCTCTTGCAGCCGCCGCCACCGCACAAATGCGTCTCAACCCATTCCCGAAGAGGGCCATAACCTGCCTTATGCCCGCCAACCTGCTGAAAACACGGCTCCTAGTACCGTTCCACCTCTTTGCGATTCCGGCCACACTCCGTTAGGCAAGCACACCGAAAGCGGGCTGGCCAGATGCAAACTAGGCGGCTGAAGCCGCTCTAGTATGCAGTATCATATTTGTAAAGCAACCCCAGCCAATCGGTTGACGTGTTAGGATAGGGCCTGATATTTTCGCTTAGAAACGTCCCCGCACGGCCCATAGGGCGTGTTTTTCGAAGGAGTGATGGAAATGCGCGCGAAAATAGCTGCTTTGCTTCTCGTGGTTTGCCTGGCTGCCACTGTTTGGACAGTGCAAGGCGCTCCCCAAAGCGCCCCGGCGATTCCCCAGCCGGACTTTAGCACCATCAACTGCTCTGGCTTCATCACCGACCAGAAAGTGCCCGAAGAGATTCGGATCATTTCCGGAGAGCAATCGAATTACAAGATTACCTTCGTGCGCGGCGATTATGTATTCATCAACCGCGGCCAGGACAAAGGCGTCCGCGTAGGCGACCGGTTCTCGGTGGTGCGCCCCAATACCAACCCGATCGGAATTTATTCCGCGTGGATTAAGCAGACCGACGTGCCCTGGTTCAAGTGGCAGGAAAAGCTCATGAAAGTAATGGGCACACCCTACCTTGATGAGGGCCAGCTCCGCGTCGTGAACGTGCAGTCGAAGGTTTCCGTGGCGCAAGTGAATTTCTCCTGCGACTACATGCAGCGCGGCGATGTCGTGCTGCCTTACCAGGATCGTCCGACGCCCCCCTACAAGGACGTAGCCGCTCTCGATCATTTCGCGCCGGTCAGTGGCAAGCCTGTGGCCATGGTGGTGAGTGGCAAGGACGCGAGTGATGTCTACGGCCGAAACAACGTCGTCTATGTGAACCTGGGAGCAAACCAGGGCGTAAAAGTGGGCGACTACTACCGCATTTTCCGCTATCAGGGTTCACGCTCCGAAACCGTTCCACAAACCAAAGACTTCCAGTACATGATTTACGGCTTCGGGACAGCTCCTGCGAAATATCAGTGGAACGATCTGCCCCGCGAAGTTATCGGAGAGGGGATCGTTTTCAACGTCAGCCACAATTCATCCACGATGATGATCACCTTCACCTCCAGCGAGGTTTACGCCGGCGATTACGTCGAGATCGAATAAGTTTCGGGAAAACCCCGCGAAGTGGTGATAGGCCCGCGGCGACCTCCCGCGGGCCTTTTTATTTTGCCGGCCGAGTGGTCCGGAAGCAAGATCGGTAGACCAGCGTCGCCATTTTCGGACCGGAGTTTGCGAGCGCTTCACGAAGCCACACCCGGATGTTCGGAAAACACCTCGCAGGTGAACCCGAATATGTGGGTCTCCGGGTCCTTCCAGGCTGCTCGGGGCAGGCCCGCTTTGTGGCTGGTCTCTTCGAGGAACTGCTCCCGCGTCAAGTGATGCTCCGTGGCCACCTGCGGCAATAGCAGGCCTCGATGAGCATGTGAAACAAGGAGCAAGCCGTGACGGCCTATCTCAATCTTGTCCGGGTCGATCGGCTCGAGACGCGAAAGCAAGGAAATCTCCACGCTCAAGTCGTCAAGCTGCTCTTCCTTCGTTGGAGCAAAGCGGGGGTCTTCTACTGCCGCGCTAGCCGCACAACGCACAATCGCTTCTCCCAACGTTTCGCTGGGATCCGTGACTCCGATACAACCCTGCAAACGCCCGCGCACGTGAAGGGTCACAAAGACACCTCGCCGCTCGGCGAAGATCCCTTCTTTGGGGATGTCCTCAGGAAGGCGCCGGTGAAGAACGGCTTCGGTCACCGCTTTGCGCGCTAGTTCCAGCGCGGCGCGCCGGTCGGCTTCAGAGAGGGACGGCATCCTGGGGCTTCTTGCGCGCTTCAAGCATGCGCAGGCGCCGGCGCTGCTTGATACTGTCGTCCACGTGGCTCCAGAAGCGCAGGAAATACTGCGCGGCGGAGACCAGCGCGCTGATCACGACCAGCCAAAGCAGAATGAGCGCCAGCGGCTTGAACGAGGGATGCCGCGCTCCCCAGATGAGAATCGCTACCGCGCAGACCTGCAAAACCATCTTCGTCTTGCCGAGAGTCGAAGCTTCGATCGTGAATCCCTCTGCCGATGCGATGTTGCGCAAGCCGAGCACGGTGAATTCTCTGCCGATGATGATGACGACCATCCACGCCTGAACCAGGTGCATGTCCACAAGGGACACGAACGCGGCCGAGATGAGCAATTTGTCGGCGATAGGGTCAAGCAATATGCCGAGTGTTGTTACCTGGAGCCGCCGCCGCGCCAGATAACCGTCCGCCCAGTCTGTGGCCGCCGCCAGCAGCAGGATCAGCACACCCCAGACCTCGAAGTGCATAGAAATGCCCCAAAGTTCGACGTTGGGGCTGCGCGTAAGAAGAATCACGATGAGGACGGGGACGAAGAATATGCGCAGCAGCGTCAGTGAGTTTGGAAGGTTCATGGGCGCTTGACGGCGGGGGTGCCGCCCCGTGGCTTCAGCCACCGCAGGTTCACTATAGTCCCCGGGTAAGAAGGCGTCAACATACGGAAAGAGACCAGAAACGCGATCGTGTTGCGCGAAACAACGCCGCGAAATGGGCCGACCCACAGCAGGCTAGATACTCCTCCGTTAACCTCGCAAAACTGCGCGCTGCGAATGAGCCTGGGGGCACTTCGCCGTCGATTGCTGCACAACTGTGCAAATGTCGCAGGGCCGCCAGCTCGCAGAATACACTCAGAACGGCACTATTAATGAACGGTAAAACACAATAAAGCGCTTATTTACAATGCTTTACAGGAGCTTTACTCAGGACGCCCGAACAGAATGGCCTGCAACCCTTTCCCGCCCCTGTAAAGTCGCGCCCCGACTTTCCACAAAGTTTTCCACAGGCTGTGGTGATCAAATCACCTCTTCGCGAGGGGGTTGGCCAAGTGCTCCAGAATGAACAACTAACGCGACTCGATGGATGTTACCGGGAAGTTATAGGGACAGGCCGAAGCCTGTGGGACTCAGATGGCGCGTGGCCCGCGCAGCAACCGGACGGGCAGGAAAAAGAGGGCACTAATCAAATGAAGCACACCGTCCACGGCAATGCCCACGATGCGAAAGGGCAGCAACAACAACCACACGATGGGATACAGGACCAGCGCGAGCAAAGCCAGCGGCCAGCACAGGATAAAAAGAATGCACCAGAGAAAGAAAGCAGCCATGGCAACCTCAATCCGGGCGGATAGCTTTCGTTCAGAGTTCCGCCCATTCAAACACACTGCCCTTCAGCCTAAGTTACGAAGCCAAGGGCCGAAAAGTTTCCTCGACCACATAGTCGTTCAGCCGCAGGCGCTTGGCGATGGATGCGGGAATCTCCGCGTGCAAGCGCATATGCGATTCATCAATTTCCGTGTGCAGCACTTTGCCCAGGGCGTGAATCATTGCCAGGGTTCGCCCTTCCGCGAGCGGCAGACGAATGGACATGGTCAAAACCGGATCGGTAGGCATGGCTGTGTCCATGCGGCGCAGCAGTTCGTCGAGGCCCTCACCGGTCATCGCCGAGACCACAACCGGCGTGTTGGCGTTGGCTGCGGTGGACTCGACGGTTTTTCGTTCCTCGGCGGAGAGCTTGTCGATCTTATTCAAAACGTGCAAACGCGGACGCTCCGCCACACCGAGTTCCCGCAGGATCTTGTCTACTTCCTCGTCGAGTTCGTCGTGATGGGGGTTGGAGGCGTCGCTCACGTGCAGGAGCAAAGCGGCTTCCTGGACTTCTTCGAGAGTGGCGCGAAAGGCGGTGAGCAAACCCTTTGGCAGGTCACGAATAAAACCCACGGTGTCGGACACGAGCACACGGCGATTCGACGGCAAGCGCAGCGCTCGGATCGTGGGATCCAGAGTCGCGAACATCCGCGAGGAAACCAGGACTTCCGCGCGGCTGAGAGCGTTGAAGAGTGTGGACTTCCCGGCATTCGTGTAACCCACGAGAGCGATGGTGCCCAGGGGAATCGCGTTGCGCGCTTCGCGGCGCTGCGAGCGTTGTTTGCGAACATCATCAATGTCCGACTGGATTCTGCGCACGCGATCGCGGATGCGCCGCCGGTCCGTCTCCAGTTTCTTCTCACCAGGACCGCGCACGCCGATGCGCCCGGTTCCTCCGCCGGCACCACCCGCGCCCCCGCCGCCGCTCTTGCCGCCGAGGCGGGACATGGCAACACCTTTGCCGGTCAAACGCGGCAACAAATAATTCAGCTGTGCCAACTCCACCTGGAGCTGGCCTTCGCGGCTGCGCGCGTGGCGCGCAAAAATGTCGAGAATGAGCTGCGTGCGGTCAATCACGCGGCGATCAGTGGCGGCCTCGATGTTGCGCTGCTGAATCGGGGAGAGGTTGCTATCAAAAATGATCAGTGGCGCGCGGTGCACCGTGGCCTCGGCACGAATTTCATCGAGCTTGCCGCGTCCTACCAAGGTTGCCGGATCGGCGGCCTCGCGCAACTGAAAAACGGTTCCCGCCACTTCCGCACCGGCGCTACGCGTAAGCTCCACGAGTTCCGCAAGCGATTCGCGGCCCTGTTCGCCCGCCGGCATGCCAGGGAAGCGAGGGGCACGCTTCCATCCCACGCCCACTAGCAAGGCGCGCTCGGCGGTCGAAATTTGATGTTCGGTCTTACTCATCGAGACGTGCCAGGTGGGAAGCGCCCGACTGGTTGCTCCGCCTGATCTCTACCCACTCGATTATACGCGTCTCGTGGCACGCAACGTTTTTGTTGGTGGTTATGGTCAGCCTTGGCTGAGCAGCGATTTGAGCCAGGATTCACCGCAGGAAGCGTGCGGTGGCGCAGGGAATCTCGCTGCGCTTGGGATGACTCGGGGCAGTACCAGCACGACTTTTGATAAGTCGAGTGTTTTCAAGGCGAGGGGAAGATTTGGGAGGTTCTGATGACTTTAAAACCGAGGACTACATTACGGGATAATCTACATTATGGCGTAATCTAGATTACCCTATAATCTACTTTGCATCGCAAAGCAGGCGGCCACTCCCTCTGCGGAGTGTCTTTTCCAAACGAAAGCTAAGGTGGTGTTGAAGATGGCCGGCTCTTCCCTGCTGAGGCGTGTCTCTTCATTGCGAAAGCTAAGATGCTGTTGAAGGTGGCCTTCTCTTCCCTACTGAGGCGTGTCTCTTCGCAACGAAGGGCTAAGATGCCGTTGAAGATGGTGACGACGGAACGAGAATGTGCCGCCCTTGCAGAAATGCCAAGATGCCTGTTTGAAGTGCGGGATCATCGCCGAAGCCGGGGAACCAGTGGACGCCCTGCTCTTTGCGGAACCAGGTGAGCTGGCGCTTGGCGTAACGCCGCGTGGCTTGCTGGATGGCTTCGCGCGCCTGCTCCAAGGGCACTTCGTGTCGCAAGACGGCTCGTAGTTCACGATAGCCGATAAAATCGAACGGTTTCGCTTGTTCGTTCAGGCCGGCCTTTAGCAGGACCTCCACTTCGCGCAGCCAACCCTGCTCCAGCATGTGGTTGGTACGTGCATTGATGCGTGTGAGCAATTGCTCCCGTTGCGGCTGCAAGCCTACTTTGATGGCGCGCCATCCTTGCAGCGGCTGGCGGCCCGTGCGATGCACTTCCGAAATGCGTTTGCGCGCCAGGATGCAGACTTCGATGGCGCGGATGAGCTTTTGTTCGTCGGGAGGAGCAATCTTCGCGGCGCTTTCCGGATCAAGCCGCTTCAGCAAGCGGTGCAAATAGCCCGGAGGATGTTCTTGCGCGCTGACCCGCAAACGCTCGCGCAATTCCTCGGAACGCTGCGGCACGTCGGCGAGGCCTTCGAGCAGGGCACGCAAGTATAAGCCGGTCCCGACAGTGAAAATGGGAAGGCGCTTTCGACGCTTCAAATCTTCCAGCACCGGCAAAGCCAACTGACAGTAGCCACCAGCGGTAGCAGCCTCGTGCGGTGCGAGAACATCGATCACGTGATGCGGGATATTGCGGCGTTCGGAAAGAGTTGGTTTGGCCGTTCCAATGTCGAAGCCTCGGTACATCTGCGTGGAATCACAGGCAACGATTTCCCCACCGAGGCACTCCGCCAGCCAAACGCCCAGTGCTGATTTTCCGGACGCCGTCGGGCCCACGATCGCAACCAGTGGTGAGGGCGTATTTTCTTCAATCATCGAAAGAAGAGGTGCCGCGCGCGCATAAAAATGAAAATGAGCACGAACAGCGCAAGGAGAAGGCTGCCTAGGACCTGCTGACGCCGGAGCTTCATTGGTACGCGGCTTCGATGGGCAGATTGTAAAGGAAAATGAAACGAAGCTCGATATACGGTCCGCTAAAAGCCGGCGGAAGCGGCTCGAAGGGATTGGAGGAACGAATCGCCGAAATGGCCGCGCGGTCGAGCGGCTCTTTGCCGGAGCCCATCTCTCGAAAAGGCTCGCCATCCGGGACGGAGCCGTTTTTCATGATGCGAAAATGAAGCATCACACGGCCACGGTCGCCCAGCATAGCCGATTCGGGCATGACGGCGTACCAATTGCGCCGCACTTCGGCGAGGACGCGAGCCATATAATCGCTGAAGTCGACGCCTTCCGTGGGCGTGAGGATTTCATATCCGTTTCCGTACGTGCCTCCGGAACCTTGTGATCCGCCACCGCCATTGAGCCCGCCACCGGACTTGGGCATCGGCCCGATGATGGCGCCCGCACGCCCGCCGGAACTCGGATTCTTGGCAGCTTCGCGGATCGTTTCTTGAAGCGAACGGCTCGTGGAAGACTTGGGCAAAATCAAGCCTTGATGAGGTTGGGGAGTATCGGGCACCTCCAGCTTCAAAGGAGGCTTGGGGGCGTCTGATTTGGGCGCAGGCGCGGTGGGCTGCACATCCTGCGGAATATTCGGCTTGGGAATGGGCGCGCTGGGCAACTCCTTGATCGGGCGCTCCGGTTGTGGGGCGGGAGCGGGAGCAGGAGGCTGTTCCAATATTGGCGCAATTTTTTGCAAGACCTTGGGGTCCACGTGCACTTTGGGAACAGGAGGCCGAGTAGAAGGCTTGTAGGACTCGAAGGCCCCTGGGGGCAGCAGCAGCGTCATCTGTCTACGCGCCAAGTCAATTTCCGCCTGAGTCGGTTCGTGCGCCGGAAACAGTTTCGCTTGCAACAAGATCAACGTAAGCAGCAGCGCATGGAACGCAAAAGAGGAGGCTCGCGTAATGACTCGCCACTTGGCTTTTTCTTCCTTCTTCTGCTCGGGAGGCGCCAGATTAACTTCGCCGGTCATGAAGATGTCCGGCTCGACGAGGTCCTCCGGCGGAGGAAGCGTCATCGGCTCGATGACCGCTGGAGGAGCAGCGCCCACGGGGACGGTGATGCGTTCGTCGAGGTCGGTAGGCTGCAAGGGTGTCGAAGCGTCTTCCTGCACTCCATAGGCTTCGCGATTCACGTCGCGCGGCACGACGACGCGGGCGGCAATCGACTCGAGGGGCAGGTTCGACGGAATCGTGGATTGGCCGTTGAGATGGACGATGGGAAGCATGGCCGGAACAAGCGTGCGCTCGTCCATGGTCGTGGGACGGCGGCGTTGCGTCGCGGCGGCTTCGCCGGCGGGTGGACGCGCACCCACCGGAACTAGAAGACGAGGTATCATTTTGCGGCTTCGGGACGAAAGGCGTACGCACCAGGTTGGACGCGGGCATCGTGCTCCTGGATGCTTGCCATCACACGGATGGCCAGTTCGAGGGCGGCGCGCCCGGCGGCCCCATTGGTGGGCGGCTCCCGGCGCGTGCGGACTGCGTCCACAAACGTTTCCAGTTCCGCGCGCAACGGTTCGACGGCCGGCGCATTCAGCTTTTCAAACCCGAACTCCGGCTGCGGGCCGGGCCTTTTCACGCCGATACGCAGAGCATCGCGGCGCGCATAGTCGAGGGAGATGTATTCGTGCTGCTGGAAGAAGCGCATCTTGCGGACGCGCTCGGTGGAAACGCGGCTCGCCGTGACGTTGGCCACCGCGCCGCCGGCGAACTCCAGGCGCGCATGCGCGATGTCCACTTTGTCCGTCAACACCGGGATTCCCACGGCCTTCACTTCCGTCACCGGCTCACCGACCAGCGCCAGCAAAATGTCCAGATCGTGAATCATCAAATCGTAGATTACATCCACATCGAGGCTGCGGGGTGTGAAGACGCCCAATCGGTGAACCTCGAAAAACAGCGGGCGGTTCAGAATCGGCTGAACCGCAATGACCGCCGGATTGAAGCGTTCGACGTGCCCTACCTGCAGGATACTCCCGTTTCCCCTGGCCGCATTCAAAAGCGCATCTGCTTCCGCCAGATTCGAGGCCATGGGCTTTTCGATCAAAACATCGAGGCCCATTTGCAAGAGCCGGCATCCGACTTCCGCATGCGCGATGGTCGGCACCGAGACGCTCACCGCGTCTGCATGGTCGCGCAAATCCTCGATGCTCTGAAAAACCGGGGCCTGAAACTGCGCTGCAACCGCCGCAGCGCGCTGAGGATCCTCGTCGCAAACGCCAACGAGTTCGGCCCCTTCGATCTCGCGATACACACGCGCGTGATTGCGCCCGAACTCGCCGGTTCCCACGACGGCGACACGGATGCGCTTCGAGTCGGTCGCCGCGCTCATTCCTTGTCTATTCCCTTCGCCGCGCCTTTTGGTTCCGTAGCCGATTCGGCTGGGAACGCCTGAATCGCGATGCCCGCGGCATCGGCCACTTCAATCAGTTTGTTCCGGTCAAAAAGCAGGGTCCGTCCGGCGTCCACGGCAAGGGCTGTGGCGCCCGCTTCTCTCATTTGTTCGACGGTGGGCAGACCGACCACAGGTACATCGAAGCGCATGTCCTGGCCGGGCTTGCTCATTTTGACGACGACAAGTGGTTTGCCATTCGCAAGGCGCGCGGCTCGCGCGATGACTTCGTCAGTGCCTTCCATGGCTTCGACGGCGACGCAAGCGCGATCGGCGATGACCACCGTTTGCCCGATGTCCATGCCGGTAATCTGCCGCGCCAGGTCGCGCCCGTAAGCAATGTCTTCGGCCTCGTGCTCGTTGGGCGCGCGGCGCGTCAGCACGCCCGCTTCGGGGACGAGCGGCTTGAGAAACAGCGTCGAATCGACCAGCCGAATGCCTTCGTCTTCCAGGACCCGCGCTACAGCCCCAATGAGCGAATCGGTGTTCTTGCGCGGCAGCGAAAAGAGCAGCTTGGCGAGTTTCCAGTCCGGGCGAATCGAGCTGAAAATTTTGCTGTGTTTCACTTGTCCGGCCATGACCGCCTGCGCCACTCCTTCCTGATGCAGCAGATCAATCGTCTTGCTCAACTCGCCGAGGCTCACCCAGTGCAAGCGTTTCGCGGCTTTTTCCAGTTCCGGCGAAGCTTCTTCTTTTATGGCGATGACCGCCATCTCGATCCCCTGGCTGCGCGCGCCTTCGAGCACGAGAAACGGAAAGCGGCCGTTTCCGGCGATAAGACCCCAGCCTGTCGAATTTTGCTTTGTGTCGGGCATGGTCGCGCAATCAGCTTGTTATTTCACGATGCCGCGTTCGGCGGCTTCGATGAAGCGAATCAGCTCCTGGACGTCGGCGGAGTCGCCGAGCGTCCGCTTCATTTCATCGAGCGCCTGCGATGTGTTCAACTTCGAGCGCAAGAGCAGCCGGTAGGCGCGCTTTAAAGCCAGCAAGCGCTCCGGAGAAAATCCTTTGCGCTCGAGGCCAATGGTGTTGATTCCGAAGCTCCTGGTTTCGCGTTCCGTGACGATCTTCGCGAACGGCGGCACATCCTGGGTGATCACCGTGGAGGCACCAATGTAAGCGTAGCGGCCAATGCGGCAGAATTGGTGCACCGGGCAAAACGCGCCGATGGTGACGAAATCCTCGATGGTCACGTGGCCGGCAAGCGTTGCGCCGTTGACGAACAACGTGTTGCTGCCGATGCGGCAATCGTGACCGACGTGCGAGTACGCCAGAAAAAAGTTGCTGTCGCCTAGAACCGTCTTGCCGCCGCCTTTTTGCGTGCCGCGGCTCACGGTAACGTATTCCCGAAAAATATTGCCGTCGCCGGCCATCAGTTCGACGCGCTCGCCGCGAAACGTATAGTCCTGCGGGTCACCGCCGATCACACAAAACGAATGAAACACATTGTTCTTACCGAATTTCGAGGGGCCTTGCACGACCGCGTGGGGATGCAAAAGAGATCCATCGCCCAGTTCGACTTCTTCCCCAACGACGGCGCCGGCGCTGATTTTCACGCCGTCCCCGAGCTTCGCGCTGCCCGCAACGATGGCTTGCGGATGAATTTCCGGCTTGGTCATTTCGGAGACTTTTCGGATTTCGCCACTTGCTCCCGGTCGATCATCTTGCACATCAGGATGGCTTCTGCAGCTAACTGGTCGCCGACCATCGCGCGGCCTTCCAACTTGCAGAAGTCCCCGCGCCACTGGAGCACCTTCATTTCGATTCTCAACTGATCCCCGGGGACGACCGGCCGGCGAAAGCGCGCGTCATCGACGGCGACAAAGTAGAGGAGCTTTTTCTCGCGGTCGGGAATCTCCAAAAGCAGGAGCAACCCGCCGGTCTGGGCCATCGATTCGATGATGAGAACGCCGGGCATGACCGGCGCACCGGGGAAGTGCCCCTGAAAGTAGGCCTCGTTGATCGTTACGTTCTTCACGCCCACGATGTGCTTCAGCCGCTCCAACTCCAGAATGGAGTCCACCATCAGGAAGGGATAGCGGTGCGGCAAATACCTCTGGATTTCGACCACATCCATTAACATCCTTGCACCCCCATCTCGCCGCACACTTCCCCGGCGGCGCTGGCACTCCCCGGCAAAACTCTCATTATATGCGAACCCTGCGTCTTCGCGATATGTGCCCGGACGCGGCGGCCGGTTGCCCTCGGTGCGCGGCGTTGCTAGCATGTCCGGGCCATGCCGGACTTCCCCGCCCCTAAAGAATTGCTGCGCATCCTGAAGCGCCGCCTGCCGGAGATGGTTCAGGTGCTGCGGCGGTTCGTGGAAGCGGAATCGTCCAGCCTAGAAAAGGCAGCCGCCGACCGGTGTTGCTCGGTGATCGCCAAAGAATGGAAGGCCGCGGGGGCATGCGTGGAGAGGATTGCGCAGAAGAATCGCGGAGATATTCTGCGCATTTGCGATCCTGAGTGCGATATCCCTGCTTGCGCGCAGATTCTTGTCCTGGGGCACTACGACACCGTTTACGCCAGCGGAACACTTGCTCGAATGCCTTTCCGTGTGAAAGGTGGGAAAGCGTACGGCCCCGGAACGTTCGACATGAAGGCGGGAATCGTGCAGGCGCTGTTTGCCTTGCATGCCCTTGATGAAGTGGGAGCCGGTCTTCACAAACGACTGGTTTTCCTGTGGACTTCGGATGAGGAGGTCGGCAGTGAATCTTCGCGCAAATTGATTGAGACCGAAGCGCGCCGGAGCGATGCGGTCTTTGTTCTCGAGCCTTCCTATGGCCCGCGCGGCCTGCTCAAGACCGCGCGAAAAGGTGTCGGCCAGGCGGAACTAGTGGTCCACGGGCGCGCTTCACACGCGGGCCTGGCGCCGGAGGAAGGAATCAACGCCATTCACGAACTGGCGGGGCAGCTCGCGCGCATCGAAACGTGGAACGATCACCGGCGCGGCGTGACCATCAATGCCGATGTCATCGAAGGCGGCACGCGCGTCAATGTGATTGCCGAGCGGGCCCGGGTGGTACTAGATTTGCGCGCCCTCACGGTTTCGGACATGCGCAGATTGGAACGACGGCTTCAAGCGCTTCGTCCCATTCATAAGGGGGCCAGGCTGGAGATTTCGGGAGGGTTCGATCGGCCGCCGCTCGAGCGCAAAGCCAGCGCGGCTCTTTTTGCCCGCTCAAAATCTCTCACGAAGCAAATGGGGCTTTCTGTAGGCGAATGCACCGTCGGCGGCGGGTCGGATGGAAATTTCACGGCGACCCTGGGCGTTCCTACGCTCGACGGCCTTGGCGCCGTCGGCGATGGCGCCCATTCCGCGCATGAACATGTGGTGGTCAAAACGATGCCAGAACGTGCAGCGCTCCTGGCAGCGCTGCTCGCCACCAGTTAGCAGAAGATTATCGCCCGTAGTTTTTCTTCAGGTACTCGGCTGTGGATTGCATCAAGTCGTTGTAATCGCCGCGCGTCACTTCGCGGACTGCGGCTTCCGTGGTCATGCCTTCGCCGATGCGATCCAGGATTCGCTCGACGTCGCTCATGCCACCGCTCTGCACGAGGTATTCGATATTCGCTAGCGCCCACGCGTACGCGTATCGCGCGGCCTCCGGCCCAAAGCCCATCCAGGAACCTTCCAGCCGCGCGAGGGAAGGCGCGTGCCCGTCCGCATAAATCTGCGCCAGTGCCGCCGCATCCTCGCCGCTGCGCCGGCCTTCCATCCATTGCGCCAGTCCTTCCTGAACCCAGGTCGGCGCGCGCCCCCGCGTTTTCTGCTTCACGAAGCTGTGCGTCAGCTCATGCTTCAGCACGCGCGACAATTCTCCATCCACACCGGCCAGTCCCTGCACCGGCACGCGAATCCGGCCGTCGTTCAGTGCTCCCACCCAGCCCGGCGCGCGCGTAATGTCCTCGAACGCTTCCTGCGTGTAGAGGATCACGCCGATGGAATCGGGCGGCGAATAGTTCAGCTCCGATTCGATCGCCGAGTAATGCGCTTCCAGGGAGCGCAAAACGTCGCGGGCCAGGGCTGGCGCCGCGGCGCCGTTGTACTTCAGATTGAAATGAGTGCTTTCGTTCTCCTTGTAGCTTTCTTCTTCCTTCTTGTCGCGCTGCGCCTTGTCCAAAGCCGCTTGCACTTCCGCATCCGGGCGCAACGCCAGCGCTTTCTTCCATTCAGCGACGGCCTGGTCCAGTTTGCTCAGGCCGTAGTAGGCCCAGCCTTCCAGCTTCGCCACTTCGGGATCGTCGGGAGTGACGCGGCGGACACGTTCCAGGTATTCGAGAGACTGTTTGAACTCGCTGCGCTTCAGGTAGATGTACGCCACGTTCATCAGCAGCGCGGGTTCCTCGGGTTCGTAAATCAGCGCCGTGCGTTCGTCCGCCAGGGCATGCTCGATGTCGCCCCGCGAAATCTCGAAGAGCGAGGCGGCGTGGTGCGCGACGGCGGCATTGAAGTTCGCGCGGGATCCTCCGCCGTGCGCTTCGCCTTCGACCTTGGCGATATATTCGCGGTCGATGGAGCCGTCGTGCACGGCTTTGCTCGCGATGTCCTCGCCACCCCCTCCGCCCGAAGGACGCAGCTCGGCTGCGGGAGCCGTCATGGCCAGATTCGCCGCATCGCTCGCGGAGCCGCCGCCTGGCGAGAAACCGTTCTTCTCGACATGATCGACGATGGACTTTGGCAGGCTCAGCTCTCCTGCGGAGGTCAGGTACCGCACTTTGTCTCCGTCTTCGACGACATTCATCGCCGTGATGCGCCGACCGTTCTTCAGGACGATGGTGTCCGCCGCAGAGGAGAGGCTGAGAAGAAGCACGGCCGCACATAGCAGAGACACGCGAAGCGCGTGTGATAGGATCGTTCGGCGCATCCTTCTATTCTAGTTCCCGCTGACTCTGTTGGCCGCCGCAGCTTGTTCCTCCATGCTGAAAGTGACTACACTTCTTCTATGCGGGTTTGGACGGGGATTTTCGTTTTGTGGTGCCTGGTGGCGCCAAGGGCTCTTCCGGCGGCCGAGAAATCTCCCCATGAACTGTACGATGCGATCAACACGTTGCGGGTTGATTCCGGCGCGGTTTACACGATCGTTCCCTCCAACCGCATCGAACTACGCCGCGGCGACGCCGTGATTTCCTTTGAGGAAGGCACGCTGGCCTTTTTTTTTCCGCTGAACGACGTCGTGACGGGCGCGGTCTTCACTGGCCGGGGGCACGTGCTGGCCGTTCCTCGCGACCCGGCGGAAAAGCAGCAGATGGGACGATTTCTTGGCGCGCCGGTTCTGGATGAGGCTTTCTTCAACGCGTACATGCGCTTTACAGACGAGACCGCCGAAGAGTTGCAGCGCCAGTTTCGCAGCGCCAATATCGTTCCTGAGCCCAGCGCCCCTATTGCGTCGCAATGGGATTCCAATCTCGCGCAGTTGAACCCGTTCCACACCCTGCGCATTCTTCTGAGCTTGCTATCGCCCGATCCCAGCCCCTACTTTTACGCCAGCCTGGATGGCGCATCGACCGGCCCGTTTGACGTGTTCCTCGACGCCGGCCGCGAAGAGCCTTTTCTCCTCGGCCAATTCAGCAAAAAGGCCGACGTCACCTATTACCACGTTTGGACCTCCCATCGCATCGCCGACATTCCGTCCCATCCCGTGGACTTCCATGCCTTGCGCTATTCCCTGGAGACCTCGATTCTCCCTGACAATTCCCTCGACGGGACCGCCACGGTTCTGGTGCGAGCCGAAACGGGAAAGCAGCGTGCCCTGGCATTCGAACTCTCCCGCGCTTTGAGCGCCGATCGCGTCACCGGCGAGCACGGCGAGCCTCTGGCGTTTTTCCAGAACGAAGGCCTGACTCTGCAGCAACGCATCCTGCGCGGGGACAACTACCTGTACGTCGTTCTCCCGGAAGCTCCCGCTGCCCACCAGGAATTCTCCATTCACTTTCACTATCGCGGAAACGTGATTGAAGACGCTGGAAACGGTGTTCTCTTTGTCGGCGCCCGGGGAAGCTGGTACCCGCATTTGGGGGACACCTCAGAGTTCGCCGAGTACGATCTGACCTTTCGCTGGCCTCGTAAACTCCGCCTGGCCGCCACCGGCGCGAAACTCGAGGAGCGCGAGGACGGGGACTTTCGCGTCGGCCACTGGAAATCCGAGAGCCTCATTTCCGTTGCCGGGTTCAACCTGGGTGAGTATGCCTCGGCCTCCTTTTCCTCAGGTGGCCATTCCATTGACGTCCTGGCGAACCGCCAACTCGAACAAGATTTGAAAAACCGCCTGGAAAGCGCCACGCGCGACGTGATTTCTATTCCTTCACGGACCTTCGGCGCTCCTGTTACTGGCGTGCCTGCCATTCCCACTTTGCCAAATCCCAGCCCCGCCGATGCTCTCAAGCAACTCGGCAAGGAAATTGATTCCTCGATCCGCTTTTTT
Source organism: uncultured Acidobacteriaceae bacterium (assembly GCA_964524985.1). Classification (GTDB taxonomy): domain Bacteria; phylum Acidobacteriota; class Terriglobia; order Acidiferrales; family UBA7541; genus Acidiferrum. Next base: position 17,499 of record CAZGFL010000063.1, on the reverse strand, counting down.
GAAACTTTCTCCGGCCCTTTTCCCTACCGCGGCCTCAGTGTCTCCCAGATCCCCGGAACGTTTGGCCAGGGCTGGCCCGGGCTGCTTTACGTCTCCACTTTTTCTTTTCTCAGCACCGAAGCGCAGCAACGTGCCGGCCTGAGTTCCAGCACTCAGGAGCACTTCACCGAACTGGTGCCCTTCCACGAAGTCGCGCACCAATGGTGGGGCAACGTTGTTGCCTGGTCGAGTTACCGCGACCAGTGGATTGACGAAGCCATCGCCAACTATCTTGCGATCCTTTTCGCGGACACGAAAAAAGACCCGGAGCACAAGCTCCACGTGTGGCTCGGCCGCTATCGACACAATTTGCTTGAAAAACCCGAGGGGACCGATGAATCTCCGGATGACATCGGCCCGCTGAGCCTGGGACTGCGCCTCGATTCCTCGAAATCTCCTAGCGGTTACGAGCGCATCGTTTACAGCAAAGGCTCCTGGATTATGCACATGCTCCGCGAGATGCTCCGCCAGCCGGGAGCCAAGGATCCCGACGCGCGCTTCCATGCCCTGCTGCAAAAGCTGGTCACCAAATACGCCTATCGCGCGCTTTCGACGGAAGAGCTCCAGCGCGAAGTCGAGGCCGTCATGACCCCGGCGATGGACCTCGAAGGTGGTCATTCGATGGAGTGGTTTTTCGAGGAATGGGTGCGGGGAACGGGCATTCCCCACTATCGCGTGGAGTTCAGCGTGCGCCCGGCTGAGAATGGATACGCCGTGCGGGGAAAACTGTTCCAGACGGGTGTGCCACATTATTTCATTGCGAGCGTTCCCCTCTACGCCGTCGGCGCGTCGGGACGCAGTTTTCTCGGAAATGTCGCGGCCGCCGGGCCGGAAACGTCGTTCCACTTTGTGGTGCCGGCCGCACCGCGCAAGATCCTCATTGATCCGCAAATGACGCTGCTGTGCGTTGCGGAATGACCTGCGGTTGACCGGAGAAAAGGATCAAGCGCGGCTATTTGAAATGTTCGATGATGAGTTGCTGTTCCAACAGCGGACTGTCGAGGTTCAGCGCCGCTTTCCCTTTTTCATCGAAAACGTATGGATAGTTCATCGGATCCACGGGGATGGCCCGAAGCAATCCCGCCTGCGCCAATTCGACCATGCGCTTCGGGCGGTGCCCCGTCCGCTTCTCAAACTCGTCGGCAAGCAGATCGATCTGTCGCTCATCCTCTTTTGCTTTCAGTAGCTGCATGTGCAGCTTCGCATTCTTCTTCATCTCCGGGTCGGTGGCATTCGTGTAGACATCGTTCCACAGGAACATGGAGGTTGCGTACGATTCGCCCTCCGCGGCAATCTTTGCCGCCATCACTTTCATCCAGAGTTGCGCCCCAGGGATTTTGCTACCTTCCAAAAACGCTGCCGAAGCCTTCGAGTAATTCTTCATATCGAAGTAGTACACGAATCCCAAATCCTGGTAAAAGCGCCAGTAGTCCGGATTCGCCTGGATGCCCCGCTGGATGAGCTGCACGGCGAGGTCTGGCCGCCCGGCGCCCGACGGCGCCTTCTGACTCAGAAACATCGCTCCAAAGCGGTAGGCCACGAGCAAATGCGGATCGAGCGTGGTGGTGATGTCCAGGAGCGGCCACAGGCCCTGCAGGTTGGCGTTTCCACGCACGTGCTTGTTTCCGTAAAACTGCACCACGCGCGTCCAGTAAAAGTCCGCCATGAGCGGCGCAAATTCCGTACTCATCATTTTAACGAGCTTCCCCGAGTGCAACAGAATGTCGTCGTCTTCCCGGCTGTTTTCGGCACGTTGTTTGTCGATGCGGTGCTGCAGCACCCAAATGCCAACGAATCCCAGGGGAAGCACGAGCAACAGCAGCAGGATGGATTTTGCGGGCTTCATTTCAGATTGCGCCGGGAAAACACGACGACCGCGGCCGCAAGCACCACGGCGCAGTACAAAGCAGTGTAGAGCGTGTTGTGAAGAATAAAGGACCCTGGCACAAAACGATCATGAGCCGCAAGCGCCATGATGTTGTAGTTCTCAAAATTGGGCAGGAAATAGGAGAGCCACCTGGTGAACGCCTCCATCGCCGGGCTCATCACTTCCTTTGGGAGGTCGCGCAATTCCTGGACATACAATCCGACAATATAAATGCCCGTGGTGAACAGGATCGCCAGCAGAGGGGTGGTAAAGCACGAAAACAGCAGCGCCAATGCAACCACTAACGCCAGCTTCAGCCAGATAAAATAGACGGCCACAAAAACGGTAACGTCGCTCGACTCCCATCTCTGCGTCAGATACAGCAGCGCCAGAAACAGGCCCAGAGCCATCGCCGCGGTGTTCACCGCCAGAGTCAGAATTAACCCGCCAAATTTTCCGAGCAGAAATTCCCATCGCCGCACGGGCTTCGCCAGAAGCGCGTAGAGTGTGCGCTTGTCCATTTCCTTGGACACCAGGCCCACGCCGATAAACACGGAGATCAGCAGGCCGATGACCGAAATGGCGCTCAGGCCCAGTGTCACGATGACAATCTTTTCGATGCCAATGGAAATCTGTCCGACGATGATGGCGGCCGCCATCATCACCAGCGCGAAAAACACGAGGTTGTAGAGCACGCGGTCGCGCACCGCTTCGCGAAAGGTGTTCAACGCCACCACGCCAATGCGTTTCATTTGCCGCTCACGTCCACGGCCGCCGCCTGCGCCCGGTCTGCCTCGACCAGGTTCATGAAGAATTCTTCCAGCGTGGCCTTCACCTGCGTGACGGAATGGATCTTCGCGCCCGCGGCGCGGAGTTGCTCAATGGCCGCATAGAGTTCGACCTCAGGAACCTGCAGACTGTAGCGGTCGCCAGTCCGCGTCGCTTTCGCAAGCAGCGGCGCGGAACTCTCGGCGGTTAATTCGAAAAGGATTTCCATCCCTTGTGTTTTCATATCCACGAGCTGACCCGGCGCGCCGACACCGCGCAGCTTGCCGCCCACGATGACGCCGACGCGGTCGCAGAGCATTTCCGCGTCGCTCAGGATGTGCGTGGAAAACATCACCGTCTTGCCGTCGCACTTCAGCTCCAGAATGATGTCGCGCACTTCGCGCCGTCCCACGGGGTCCAGTCCGGACATCGGCTCATCCAGAATAACGACTTTGGGATCGTGTAGGATCGCTTGGGCCAATCCCACTCGCTGGAGCATGCCTTTGGAATATTTGCGCAGCTGAATCTTGCGCGCCGTCTCGAGTCCGACTTTTTTCAGCATCCGCTGGACACGCTCCTGGCGGTCCGCGGCAGTGAGGTCGTGAAACCGGGCAAAATAGTCCAGCACTTCCGTGGCAGTCAGGTAGTCGTAGAAATACGGCTGCTCCGGCAGGTACCCGATATCGCGATGCATTTCTATGTCGCTGATCGGCTTGCCAAGGATTCGCGCGCTCCCCGCGTCCGGGAAGATCAATCCGATCAGCAGCTTGATGGTTGTTGACTTCCCCGCCCCGTTCGGCCCGATGAATCCAAACACCTCGCCGGTGTCGACCTGCAAGTTCAAGCCTTCGAGGGAAGCTTTCTTTTTCAGATGCAGGAACCCGTAGGGGTATTCCTTGGTCAGATTCTCCGTTTCGATGGCTGGCGCGTTCATGTTCCCATTCTTCGCAATGCTCCGCGAAGCGTCAATGCTCGCGGGAAGCAATGCGCATGGAGTGACAATACTGGCAAAGGAGTGCAAGACGGCGGAAAGATCAAGAGTCGCTTCGTGCTTGCCCGATTTGCACGAGCGCCGGTTCCGCCGCCGGCGGCGCTATCGGCACGGGCTTCAGGGTCTGCGGAGCGCGCCAGTTGTCGAGCATACCCACCTGCTGCACGCAGGAAACCGTGCACCTCGGCGCGCAAAACTTGCTGGTATAAAACTCGCGATGGCGCATCTCCGGAGTGTATTGTGCCAGCGGTATCCCGGGATAGCCGCGTTGCTGTGAGCACCAATGCACCAGCCCATCCTCGCAAATGTACAGGTACCGCGAACCTGACCGGCACCGCCAAGTGTGTTCTTTCCCGCGCGCGACGCTGTGCTGGAAATCGTTGAACCGCGAAAACGATCGCTTGCTCAACGTCATGATCTCTTCAAAAATTTCGATCTCGCGCGGCCCCAGCGGCTTCAGTTGCCCATTGTGGTCGTGAATGATCCCGACGGTGCTGGTCAACCCCAAGTCCACCGCGCGGTGCGCGATGCGCAGGGCGTCCTCTGGATCCTTCACGCCACTTCCCAGCACGGAGTTGATGTTTACCTGGAAAATCGCGTAATTCGCCAGCAGCTCGAGCTTTTGGTCCAGCGTCTTCAGGCTTTTCTTCGAGACTTCGTCCGGCTTCGTATTGTCGATGCTGATCTGCAGGTGCTCGAGCCCCGCGCGGCTTAGCTCTTCGATGCGCTGCTGCGTCAGCAGGAAACCATTGGTGATCATCCCCGCGATCATGCCGCGCCGCCGGATGTGCCGGATAATGTCGTCCAGTTGCGGGTGCAGCAGCGGCTCGCCGCCGCTGATGGTGATGATCGACGTGCCCATGTCCGCCAGGATATCCAAGCGCTTCTTCATCTCCTCGAGCGGCACGGGATTCGAGAAGTCGTCGAACTCATTGCAATACGTGCAGGCCAGGTTGCAGCGGCGCGTGGGGATGATGTGCACCAGAAAGGGATGCTTCGTCGAGAGCATCGCCTTCACGATCGCCCGCAGCTCTCTTAAACGGGTGTGGAAAAAGCGCAGCGCGCGCCAGAACCAGACGCGCAGGGAGGCGTGCGATTTTCCGTAGCCTTTACTCATGAAATAGTGCCGATTCCCCTGAATCAGCCATTATACACAACGCTGTACCCGAGCGAATTTCCCCACCGCCCTTTGTTTCCAATCATGAGACTTGCACTTTACAGTTGACGGAAGAGAGAACCGAGCGTAAGTTCTCCGGCAGCAATTGCCCCGTAATTCTTGGCCTGCACGGATTCTTCCTATGAACATTCGCAAGATTCCGCCGCTATTCATAGGCGTCCTGCTCCTGTGGCTTTCCGGGTGTTCGCTTTCTCCACGCTCTGTCTTGACGCAACACGACAACTCCATGCGCACAGGCGCATATCTGCTCGAGAAGGAATTGACGCCGACGGCCGTGGATTCGTCGACCGGTCCCGGAATGGCGCTGCGCTATTGGCGTCCGGTGAATGGCAACATGACCGCGCAGCTTCTTTATGCCAGGGGCGTGTGGATCGGTCTGCGGCGCCGCAACGTTATCTATGCTTTCACGGACCAAAATGCCGTCTACGCTTATGATGCAGACGAAGAGCGCGACCCTGGCACGACCCGCGGACTCCTGTGGAGCCGCACGTTACCCGTTACAACGAATCCGGCACTTCCCGATCCAGCCAACGGTGGCATTTTGTCTACACCAGTTATTGACCATTCCAATCGAAAGCTCTACTTGACCTACGCCATATCCAACGGGCTTTTTCCATCTGGTGGACAAGGGGACGGAAATCCGCTGTATGAAGTCGAGTATCACCTCGCGGCGCTTGACCTTAGCACAGGCACGGTATTGCAGGACATCGTGATTGGCGGCTCTGTATCCAGCCCCGTGCCCCCGGGGACTGTAGACTTTATTGCGCGACGCGTGGTTCAGCGTGCGGGGCTGCTCCTGCTGCGCAATCCGCTGGCCCACGATGAGCACACGATTTATATAGCCTTCGCCTCGCGCTGGCATGAAGAAACTCACAACTATCACGGCTGGGTCATCGGCTACGACGAAAAGACGTTTGCTCCTCGCGGTATCTTTTGCAGCACGCCCGACCGCCGCGCGAACAGCGAGGGTGGCGGCATCTGGCATGGCGGAGGCGGCTTGGCCGGCGACCCCGACGGCAACGTTTACGTAAACACGGGCAATGGCCCTGGTTCCGGAAATGACCATGGCAACAGCATCGTGAAGCTCACACCGGCTACGGGCGCAAGTGGCGACGGCTTTAGCGGCTTCCAGGTTACGGCCTTCAGCGCTGCCGCGGATGACCCCGCGCACGCCACGCAATGGGCCAATAACGACATTGATCTCGGTGCTGGTGGTCTCACGGTTATCCCGGACTCCTCCCGTTTAGTGAGTGGCGGGAAAACTGGCGTGCTCTACCTGATGGACCGCCCCGGCATGACCAAGGTCCTTTCGTTTGACGCTTTCAGCGTAAACCCCGCCGACGACCCGGACCCCGTTGGCGCGCGCTATCGCGACTGGGCCAGCGGGCCGCATCTCCACGGTGCATGGACCTATTGGTCGGTGTCCTCCACTCGCGGCTACGTCTATCATTGGGCGGAGAAGGACTTTCTTCGGCGCTTCGATTACGACCGCACAACGAACCAAATCAATCCAGGAAGCGTAGTGCTCGGCGACGTGCTGGCTCAAGCACAGCAAATGCCCGGAGGTTTGATCTCACTGTCCGCTAACGACAGGAAAGATGGCCTGCTGTGGGTGACCTTGCCATGGAACAGCGGCACGGTAGGACGCATTATGGCTTTTGACGCCATCACTCTGCGGCGGATTTGGGACACGACCCTGCCTGGCACACCAGCCAGCCACAATGGGCCGCCCACAGTTGCCGATGGAAGAGTGATTGTCGGCGCTACCAATGGCAACTTCTTCGTCTACGGATTGGCCCGCCCGCACTTCATTCCTCCTCCGTTCGTGGAGGGGCCGGTGTTCCCACTTCCCCCGGATCCCGGGCCTTGGATTCACCAATATCTTGGGCTCCTGACGCAGGAAAAAGCGGCGGCGCTCGCTCCTCCCAGGGGGCAGCGGGCCGCGTTTCTGGCTCTTGGCGCGGGCACTCTGACCTACGAAGGCAAGTTCGCTGCTGGAGCAACTTCGCCACAGTGGGTTCTCGTCGGCATCAGCGGTGACCTGCGCGATGACAGCGGCACCACGCCGGACATGCCGTACTGGGGACTGGGCGAGGTGCTGGCAACCGCCGAGGCTGGGCTGACTTGGAAGCTGGCGAAGGGTGGCGCGCTGCGCTGGTCGGCAGAAATTTCTGTAGACGCTCCGCAAGCGAGCGATACAGCGCAAACTCGCGATGCGCCATGGGTGTTGTTCCGTTCTACCACGAGCGATAGCCGCGGCCTCCTTGGGCGGATCAGCTACGTCCAACTGCTGAACACTTCAGGCGGGGCGGCTCCTTCGGGCGCGGCTCAAGTTGGTCGGCGGGTGCAAGTCCCTTACACCGGCCGGTACGCGTTCTATATCGCAGACCGGAGCGGCTCAGCTCCTAGTGCACCGACGCCATAGGTGTTACGCTCCTGCACTGCAATTTCTTTTTGGAAACCTCGCAGGACCATCGGACGTTCTGACTATCCTTGATCGAACTGATCGTCCATGCGAAAATGAAAACTCTCGTAAATTGTCGCGGAGTGCGGCAGTCTGCGCGAAAGCGCCTTTGGCGATATCGTCTAAGGGTTAGGACGTAGCCCTCTCAAGGCTAAAATCCGGGTTCGAATCCCGGTATCGCTACCAAGCTCACAGAATCAATAGATTGCGGCTACGGTAGTTGCGCGGTAGTGGCGGAGATCGCTTCTTTCCTCTGTCCCCAGTATCTATTCAATGGAGCGAGGACAAACCTACATTGGTATCAACACTTAAGGGTGGGTTAATAGCGAGGCGACCTTATTCTTCGACTCTTCCCTGGCAATGGAAAGCTCGAAATCCTCCGGCGCAGACGCCAGCGCCGGCAGGAACGGAGCCGCGAGCCTTGGTTGAAGGCCGAAAAGAGCGGCGATGTTGGCATGCGGATGGCGCGCAATGTTTATTGCGGCCGTGGCAGTGTCGTCAGGCGTGGTTCCGGACGTACCGTTGCTCCGCGCATTGCGGAACAGAGCGGTGCAACTGATCGAGGTGGGAGCACTGGAGTTGATGCACGCGGACAAGATGTTTGCGAGGGTATGGATTTTGGTCTGTGGGACCTGGGTTTCGGGCCTCGATGGCAGGGCGGAGTAGGCCACTCCCGTAGCAATGTTGGCAAAATCGGCGGCGTTGGCAATCTCCAGCGCCGCAGCATCGGGACTGACCACGTGGGTCGCGTCCGCCGCCATTCCCGCCATCGCATACGCCGCAGCAACTGTGGTTACTTCGTTTACAAAGATAAAAGGCGCGGCAGTGTTGAAATTTCCAGATTCGGGGCATGCGCCAAGCAATGCCATCAGGCCAATCGCGGAGTTCGTCCCATCGTCCCCGCTGTTGCCGCCTCGGGCGTAAACATAGACCTGGTGGCCCGCAGTGCAAGTGTAAAGGCCCGCGATTGAGAATCCGCCATATTTTCCGCTGAGTTCGTAGTGACCGATCGAATCGGCTGGGTTGTCAGAACTAAGCAGCGATACCGACGCGCTGCCATAGGCACTCGAATTAACTTGCAGCACATAAACCCTGGCACCAGCGACGGCACGGGATTGCCCTCCATTCACCACTCCCTGGTACGGCCCCGAATGAAACGCCCCCGGATGAGAACTCTCGGAATCGGGCCAGTCAGAATCTTCGGGAATGGAGCTCAGTCTGACGGGTATGACATTTCCGGATCCCCCCGAACTCCCGGATCCGCCGGATCCGCCCGAGGTACCGCCGGAAGTGCTACCAGATGTGCCCCCCGAAGTACCCGTGCCACCAGACGTGCCCCCTGAAGTACTCGTGCCGCCGGAAGTGCCGGAACCAACCCCGCCGCTGACGGGTGTACCCCCGTTGGGCTGACCGTGCGATGCGCAACCGCTCAGCAAAAGCGCCGTTAGGACCGCTAATGAAATAAGATAGGCCAAGTGACGCATCGTAGCTCTCCGCAGGATCGCAACACCAACTACCCTTCTCGGACCGACTACTCATCGACAATCAAAATCCCGCACGGTTCGTGCATGAACTCTGGCTCGGACCGTTCTATCTATTGCGTCTTGCCGTCTCTTACCGTGTATCCAGACGGGATGGCGAACCACGTGGAATCGGGCTCTCCCCGCACAAGATCTGTGACGTTGAGCGTCACTACCCCTGACTGGGGATCCGTGCGGGTCACCGAGAGATCGATCTGCAGGTCGGGAGAATACCAGGCATCTGTGTGACCGATGGCTAGCCGGCTGTTGCCACGCGGGCCAAAAACATTGGACGCTGTTTCCCGCGTTCCGGTCGTCGGCAACCCTTCGATCGGTTGCTGGCCCAGGCTCTCGCCGCTTACATTGCTGCGATTCGCGGCACTTTGTGCCAAAGCCAGATTCGCGTCAAATGGGCTGGCGCCGCAAGTCATCAACGCCTTCGTGCAAGTCGTGCGTGTGCCGGAGACGGGATCCAGTATCGTAAAGGTGCGCAGCGGAGGTTCCGCTGCTGAATCCGCGGGAACGAATCCGCGAATCTCGCGGCGCACACGTCCCTGCGAGTCGCGCGCCACCAAAGTGTAATATTTCCGTGAAACCATGCCGCCTCCCACCAGCGGCTTGTTCCATGTGACAACCACCTTGGCAGTGAATGGGGCGTCGGCGATTGGGGGTATTTCAATACCTTCGATATGGTGGTGCACAGTGCCAACCGCAAGTTCCTGCGAGACTGCCGGGACGGCGGCAAAGGCAAAACAAAGGGAAAGGCCGAGCAAGGTGGAGCCATTCATATATACGCTCCCTCGGACGTCCGGAACGTCTCATCCTACTGCATGAGACGTAGCAAGCGGCCCTCGGGTGACAGGTTATAACGAAAAAATCTGGGCCCCCCGGCCGGGTAAGGCTCCGCCCATTACTCGACCATAAATTGCGTCTGGCCGTATTCCTACCACCTGTAGTAACTTCCGTCTAGTGTGACTTCGGCTTGCGGAGTATGCGGACACGAATGGCCCACAGGACTGCGTTTTTGTTGCTCATCGCTACGCTGCTCGTTTTCGGGTTCATGGTCCGCGATGGGCATGCCCAGGGAAGCGAAGCGGACCAGGGTGCGCAGCGTTTCATGGAGTATTGCGTGGCGTGTCATGGCGCCGATGCCAAGGGTGGGGACAAAGCTCCGCCTCTCCTTTCGGCGTCCAGCCCCCTCAACGGCTCCGACTCCGAACTTTTTCGCATTGTGCACGATGGGACCAAGGGCGGGATGCCATCCTTCGCTCAGATCGGCGACGCCAACATCAGAGCCGTGCTGCAATTCCTGAGAAAGCTCGAAAACAACACCGCCTCGAAGTCTGTCACGGCGGAGGTAGCCGTCACAGGAGATGCGGACTTGGGTCGCGCGTTGTATTTTGGCAAGGCACAATGCTCCCAGTGCCACTTGATGCAAGGAAAGGGCGGCTTCATCGCCAGTAGTCTGACTAACTACGGCCGGAACCGCGCCGTGGATGAAATCCTGAAAGCCATCACGACTCCCGATACTCCGCTGCCGCCTTCCTCGCAAGTCGTGACCGTGACAACCAGCACCGGGAAAAAGCTGACGGGGGTCCTGCGCAACGAAGACAATTTCGACCTGGAACTGCAGAGCGAAGACGGTCGTTATTATTTCCTGGCCAGGAGCGATGTCAAGGATGTGCACTACACCGAACACTCCCTCATGCCTCGCGACTACGCGACCCGGCTTTCACCAAGAGAGCTCAATGACATTGTCAGTTTTCTGATTGTCTCCAGCAGAAATCCGCGCCCAGAGAAGGTGGGGGACCGATGACTTGCCCGGCACTGCGGAGCGCTCACCACGCCAAAATGGCCAGCGAGCAAAATGCGCCCCGCTAGTTGTCCACTCCGAGCCCTGACAGCCGTGTGCCTCCTGCTGGCGTTGCGCACAGGTATTGCGTTGGGACAAGCGGAGAAACCGCCCGCCCCTTCCGTCGGCCTGCACGCAACGGCTTCCGCCGATGCCAACGGCGTTATCAATGTTCGGCAGAAAGACTTGCTCCAGAAGCCGGTTGCCGACAACTGGCCTTCCTACAATGGCGATTACACCGGCGCCCGCTACAGTAGCTTGACGCAGATCACACCGGGAAATGTGGGGCGACTGGCCGCCCAGTGGGTGTTTCACCCGCGTGTGGTCAGCCCACTCGAAGTTACGCCCGTGGTTGTGGCCGGGATTATGTTCGTTACCAGCGCAAATGATGCCTACGCGTTGGACGCGAAGACCGGTAACGTACTGTGGCATCACGTCCGAGCCGTGTCACGGGGGCTCATCGACGACCCGGGCCAGCATCACAATCGCGGTGTGGCCATACTGGGCACACGCCTTTACATGGAAACGGACAATGCGCACTTGGTATGTCTCGATGCGCGGTCGGGCCACTTGCTTTGGGATGTTGCCTACGCCACCGGCAGCAAGAACTATGGTGCGACCAGCGCCCCATTGATCGTGAAAGACAAGGTGGTGGTCGGCATTTCAGGTGGCGATGACGGCGTGCGCGGATTTCTGGCGGCCTTCGATGCGGAAACGGGCGAAGAAAAGTGGCGCTTCTGGACCATCCCTGGGCCCGGCGAGAAAGGCAATGAAAGTTGGCCCGGAGACACTTACCTGCATGGTGGAGGGGCCACGTGGATGCCCGGCACCTACGACCCGGATCTGAACACCCTCTATTGGGGGACGGGCAATCCGGCTCCGGACTACGATGGCAGCATCCGCCCCGGCGACGATCTGTACACAAGCTGCTTGCTGGCCTTGGATCCGGATACCGGTACGCTGAAGTGGTATTTCCAGTTCAGCCCACATGATTTGTATGACTACGACGCTGTGCAGACGCCCGTCCTTGTGAATGCACCGCTCAAAGGCCAGCCGCGGAAATTGATCGTCACCGCGAACCGCAACGGGTTCCTCTACATCCTGGATCGTACCAATGGGAAATTCCTTTTCGGCAGATCGTTCGTCGACAATCAGAATTGGGCCAAGGGCCTGGATGAGAATGGCCGGCCTATTTCCGCCGCCCTCATCCCCGACGAGAAGGGCGTGCGCGTCTGTCCAGCCAACGGCGGTGCCACGAACTGGTATTCGCCCAGTTACAACCCGGCCAGGCACATGTTTTACTTCCGCTCCTTTGAAGCCTGTGCGGTCCTTCAGTCCAATATGCGGCCTTTCGCGGAGGGCCGAGCCTACTATGCATCGGGCATCCAGACCATGGGTGAAACCGGCAAAGGCTACATCAATGCTTTTGATCTTGATACCCTCGATTTCGCCTGGCGAGCTGTCCAGTTCGGAAGGAACAAGGGTTGGGGTGGCGTCATGTCCACGGCCACAGGCCTGGTGGCGTTTGGAGACGACGCGCAGAATTTCGTGGTCGCGGATGGGCGCACCGGCAAGCCTCTATGGCACTTCCACATGGGACAATTGGTCCACGCATCTCCCATGAGTTATGCCGTGGATGCCAGGCAATATTTCGCGATTGCGGCAGGAGGCGATGTATTCTCATTTGCGCTTCCCTGAGGTTAATCCAGCCAGTAACGAAACCACCGGCCAGCGCCGCGCCGCGAAAACCAGAGCCTGGAAACAAAGAGGAAACAGCAAAATTCCTAGGGATCTAGGCAATCAGCTTAAATCCCGGTTCGCTACCAAATCCCCCGTACCGCCCTGTCACTCCTGTTCTTTAAGTCCTTCACACGCAATGCCCCAAAAGTTTTCCACAACTGCGGTTTCTTGCATTCATTGCATCAGGTCTTTCAATTGACGCTCCCGTTTCCTGCGCGATACCCTTATCCGCTGGCTGGAGCGTCCCTGCCCAGCCTGGCGTGCCCCGGAGCATGTCTCTTAACCCAATTTGAGGAGATTCATGTCGAACGAACTGCGCAATTTTCTCGCCCTTTCCTATGATGAGCTCGAGCAACTGAATCTGAAAGCCAAGGAGCAGCGCAAGAATCGCGTTGCCGTTGATAAAGTCCAGGAAGAACGCCTCAAGTATCTCAACGACGAAAAACGCATCAAGGCCGTCACCGTGCTCTTCAGCGACCTCGAAGGCCGTCTCCACATGCTCGACTACGACAAGAAGTTTCTGATTAAGAGCTGGGACAACCTCACGTTTGATGGCTCCTCGATTCGCGGTTTCACCGCGCAGCGCGAGAGCGATCTTCGCCTGGCCATGGACTGGGGTTCATTTTACTGGGCGCCCGCCGACGTTTTCGGCTCCGGTAAAGTTCTCATTTTTGGCCACGTGATCGATAAAGACGGCACGCCGTACTCCGCGGACATTCGCGGCGTGCTGAAGGGTTACGCCGACGGCCTCTTCGACAAGAAGGGCTACACGCTCAACGCCGCCAACGAAATCGAAGGCTTCCTCTTCGCCGGCATCAACGCCGAGCGCAACTTCCACGAAACCGGCAAGTTCGAGTATGTCAACACCGGCGGCTATTACCACTCGCTGCCTGGCGATCCGCTGCGCACCTTCATCGACACCACCGCCGAAGTGCAGCGCTGTATGGGCTTCCAAAACGAAAAGGATCACCCGGAAGTCGCGCCGTCGCAGTTCGAAATCAACTACGGCTACGGCGAAGTCGTGCAGGCCGCCGATCAGATTCAGCTCTACAAGCTCATTTGCCGCCAGGTGGCCACGAACATGGGCTTCACCGCGTCCTTCCTGCCCAAGCCGGTGGTCGGCGTCAATGGCAGCGGTATGCACACCAACGTCTCCGTCAGCAAGAACGACAAGAATCTTTTCTGGGATCCCAAGGGTGAAGAAAAGCTCAGCAAGTTCGGCTGGGAATTTGTCGACCGCATCCTCACCCACGGCAACGACATCTGCCTGCTCATCAATTCCAGCGTCAACGCCTATCGCCGCCTCGACCCGCATTTCGAGGCGCCCAACCAGCTCAACGCTTCTCCCACCAACCGCGGCGCCATGGTGCGCATCCCCATCGGCAACGAGCGCAGCATGCGCACCGAAGTGCGCGCGGTTGCGCCCGATTCCAACCCGTACATGGTGATGTACTCGATTTTCAAGACCGGCCTCGACGGCGATACGGCCAAGATCAAGGATCTCCGCTCCGCCAAGCGTTATCTGCCGGACAACATTTACACCGCCATCGAAAATTTCGAAAAGGCCGAGTGGACCACCAAGCTCTTCGGCGCCGACGTCAAGGGCCGCTACGCCGATTTGAAGCGCACCGCCGCGGACCGCTGTCCGCGCAACCTCGGCACCGTCGTGAAGGCGCCCGAAGTCCAGTTCCACCACGAAGTCTACAACCAGTTCCTCTGGAACCTGTTTTAGTTTCTGAGGATTTGCGAAGGGCCAGGGGCACGGTTGATTCGTGCCCCTTTTTGTTGTGGGTGGCCTTGTATACTCTCGGCACGAGGTTTTTCCATCGTGTCAGTTCATATTTTTGTGCGCTTTGAGCCCATTTCGGGAAAAGAGCAGCAACTCCGCGACGAGCTAATGGCACTGATGGAGCCCACGCGGGCCGAGCCTGGGTGCATCCGCATCCATCTGTTTGAAGCCGTGCGCGAGCCACTCGTCTACTGCATCCACTCCGAGTGGGTGGATGAGGCTGCGTTTAACGCGCATCGCGATTTTCCGCACATGATCCGCTTCCTGGGACTTGTGCGCGAACTTGTTGCCGATCCTGTCCACGCCGTTCGCACGACCCAAATCGGCTAACGAGCAGTTCGGTCGCCCGCTCCCGAGACTCTTTTCCGGTGGCTTTTTCCGGTATTATGAGGCGCCGATGGGCGACGCCACCAAATCCTCCCCCGATAAGCGCCGACGCGCGCTGCGCGACATCCTGCTGTACGGCCTTTGCGGTGGCGTGCTCATTACGCTTCTGAAGCTTACGGAGTATCGCTTTCTGGTCGTCGAGCATTCCGTGGAAATCTACGGTGGGCTGGTGGCCGCGTTGTTCGCGGGGCTCGGTATCTGGCTGGGACTTACGCTCACTCGAAAGAAAGAGCGAGTTGCGGCCCAGGCGGGAGTTCCCAGCGGAGCCCCGTTTATGGTCGACGTCCAACGCATGAACGAACTGACCATCACCCCGCGCGAACTGGAGATCCTGGGATTGATTGCCGCCGGGCTCAGCAATCGCGAAATCGCAGAGCGGCTGTTTGTCAGCGAAAATACGGTGAAGACGCACTCGAGCCGGCTGTTCGACAAGCTGGGGGCCCGGCGGCGCACCCAGGCGGTGCAACTCGGGAAAGAGGCCCGGCTGATTCCTTGAACGGTCCCCCGAAGGCATGATTTTGAAGCGCTGGAAGCAAAATCATCCAAAAGGGTGACGACAACCCCGCGCGTTCGCCCCACACTTGCCACATCTAGCAATCAAATTCCGACAAGGAGACTGGACTTCCATGAAAAAGACGGTGCTGACGTTTGGGCTGATTTCAGGGGCGATTTGCGCGATGATGATGCTGGCGACGGTTCCCCTCGCCGACAAAATCGGGTTCGACAAGGGCGCCGTCATCGGGTACACGACGATTGTGCTTTCGGCGTTGCTCGTGTTTTTTGGTGTGCGGTCGTACCGAGAAAATGTGTCAAGCGGACGGCTGACCTTCGGGCGGGGATTCGCAGTGGGCATCCTGATTACGCTGCTCTCGAATCTGTGTTATGTCGTCACCTGGGAAGCGGTCTATTTCAAGTTCATGCCGGATTTCGCCGACAAATATTCTGCTCATATGATCGAGCGTGCGAAGTCTTCCGGGGCGAGCGAAGAGAAAATCCTGCAGGCCATGCAGGAAGCAAAGCAGTTCAAGGAGATGTATAACAAGCCGGTGGTCAACGTGGCGTTGACGTTTGCGGAAGTGTTTCCGATCGGGCTGACGGTGACGCTGCTTTCGGCAGCGATTCTGCGGAAGAAAGCGGCGACTGCAGCGGCGTAAGGACAGGATCCATGGAAAAAGTAAGTGGTATCGGAGGTCTGTTCTTTCGCGCCCAGGACCCCGATGGTCTGGCTCGGTGGTACCGCGACCACCTGGGGCTTCCGCTGGTGCCCAAGGACTATGGGGAAGAGACCTGGTGGCCAGAGGCCGGGCCAAGCATCGTTGCCCCGTTTCCGGAGACAACAGAATACTTTCGGGACCCAACGAAAGTGTGGATGGTGAATTTTCGTGTGTCCCACCTCGACGCCATGGTGGCGCAGCTGCGTGCCGCGGGGATTTCGGTGGAAGTGGATCAGAAGCAGTACCCGAACGGGCGCTTTGCGCGCTTGACCGATCCGGAAGCCAACCCAATCGAGTTATGGGAGCCTGCCGGACGAGACACTCTGCCCAGTGCCGTCGTCTAAAGTAAGCAATGCAACGGACGGGCGGGCCGGTTTGCCAGGTACAGACCACCTTCGGTTGGGTAGGGGAGCAAACTGTTGGAACTAAATCCTCTTAAGATTCGTACAAGAGGATAGAGCAGGACGGTCATATCCATTCGTCCGGTTAAACGCGCGGCTTTTTGGACCGCCAGGGAAGGGGAGAGCACTATGTGCATAAAGGACTCTGCTCGAGTGTTGCTAACTGGGGTGTCTTGCTTCTTGGTGATTTCAATGGTGAGTAGTGCTCCCGCAGGGGCGCAGAGCGAGAAGCGCACCGTTTTCTCGCCAGGCGATTTTCATTGGCAGGGACACATGAAGGCCGGGCAAACGCTGGAAGTGATCAATACAAACGGCGGGATTGAAGGAAGCGGCTCTGCCGGTGATGAGGCCCGGGTAGAAAATACTGCGAGGGACGGAGACGATGACGGCAGACTGTTCATCGAGGTCGTCGAATACTCGGACGGAGTGACCGTTTGTGCGGTGTACGCCAGGAACAAAGCGCCGGGGCGTTGCCACCGTGGCGGAGTTTCATCGGAATCCTTTAGCTCCTTTGGATGGCATTGGCGCAATGCGAAGATAAGCTTTGGCGTTCAGGTGCCCCGCGGCGTGCTCTTTCATGCGAGGACAACCAATGGAAGCGTCGTTTGTCACGACCTGAACAGCGTGGTGGAGGCGGCGACCACAAACGGCAACGTGGAAGTTTCGACCAGCGAGTGGACCTCGGCGACAACCACAAACGGAGGGATTCGCGTGTCGATGGGCAACGTGAAATGGAATGGCGAGTTGAAGATAGAGACGACCAACGGTAGCGTGGCTGTGACCCTCCCCGCCTCCGCAGAATTCAAGGTGAAGGCGGGAACGACGAACGGCAAGATTCAGACGGATTTTCCAATTACGGTTCAGGGGACTTTCAGTGCGAAGGAACTTTCCGGGACCGTGGGAGGCGGCGGACGAGAACTAAAGGTCGCAACGACCAACGGCAGCATTAGACTGACGAAGAGCTGATTCTCTGGTTTCTTTCCGTTTTCATGATTTCCCGAACGTTCTCGTCGCCGTAATCCCCTTTCCTTCGGTGACGGTGATCGTAGTGCCGGCGGGAACGGAGGAAAGGCGGTCGAGTTGGCCGCTGGGCCAGCGAATTTCGATGGAGTCGGCCTTATCGCGCGGGCCAAGACCGAACGTCAGCACGAGTTCGCTGGCGGAAAGATAGCTGGAGCCACTGCGCAGCATTTCCGTCTGAGTTTCTCCGCCAGCCGTTAGTTTCACGACAGTGCCGATGCCGTCGCGATTGGACTTCGTGCCAATCAGCTTGATGCGCAGGCTGTGATT
>CAZGFL010000062.1:0-49374 GCA_964524985.1 uncultured Acidobacteriaceae bacterium | reverse complement strand
CTTTGCCCGCCTCCGCCCAGGAGTTCGCGGCCCAGCTTCTCTCCGGCACCCCCGGCGTCACTCCAAACTCATGAGCGCGCGAGCCAATGCGGATCTTGCCGCATCCAAGGGCGGAAGCGTAGGCTTCGGCGGGAAAGGGGGAAAAGAGCAGACAAGAAGGGACGGGCTAAAGCCCGCCCCTACATGCACAGACAAAAGCCGGCGGAAAAAGCCTCAGGGCTGGCCCTGAGCTACAGGAGAGAGAGAAGATGGCGACGTAAAGTCGCCGCTACTCGACGAGGCGAAATTCGATGCGGACGCGGGCGGGAAAATCGACGGGTTTTCCATCGCGCATGGCGGGAGTAAAGCGGATACGTTGCGCGGCCTGAATCGCTGAGTCATCGAGGCCGAAGCCCAGACCGCTGACCACGCGGATCACTTTCATCTGGCCGGAGGCGAGGAAGACCACTTCCAGCACAATGTCGCCCTGGATCTTGTGCGCGCGCCCTTCGGCGGAATACGCCGGGTTCGGCTTGTACAGGATGGCGACGCCGGCGCTCGCTGCTGCCGCGGCTCCGCCACCTCCTCCGGCTCCGCCCCGGCCTGTACCATCGGAAGCCAGCGTGCCACGCAGGCCTTGCGCGCCGCCCGTGCCGTTGCCGTAACCGGGGCCGCCAGGCAAGCCGGGCGAGCCGGCCTGATTGATATTGCCGCGGCGGTTCGGATTTCCCGGCCCGCCAATACCGTTGGGATCGCCGAAGCCGCCGGTCTGCACCTTGTTCAATGCGGCATTCACGGTGCCGGGCGCCGGGCCGCTAAGTCCGGCAGGCTTGGGATCTTCCCTGGGAGCCTTCGGCCCCTTCGACGACAGCACAATCTCGGTGGCCTGCAGATTGGGCTTCAGTTCCACGGCCTTTTCTTCCACCACATGGGCCTTGGGCACCACGGGCTTCAGGTTCAAGAAAACGTGCGGCTGCTTGGGGCTGAGCTGAGGCACGAGCGGAGGCGGTTCGGGCACTTCCGGCTTCAATTCCGGCGCCTTGGGTTGAATCTTGGGCTTTGGTTTAGGTTTTGGCTGCGGCTGAAGCGCGGGAGGCTTCGGCGCTTCGGGCACGACGGGAATTTCGGTGACCGGCTGCATCAGCTCGATGACGTCAAATTTCAGCGCCGTCTGCATGGTCGACGGAAAAAAGATAGGACTGAGAAGCGCGAGACCGAGAATGACCAATTGGCCCGCGGCGCTGATGCCGAGCTGGTTCCAGCGCGGCTCGGCGTCCGGGAGAAGCTCAAAGCGTGCGGAAACGCTGCGCCGCACCAGCGCGCTTCTGACCGGGGAGAGCGTGGGGAGTTTCAGCGGCTCGGGATTTTCGATGATTGGTTTCAGCTCCGGCCGCGGGCGCGGGGGAGTTGGAGGAGCCGGTTTCCTCTCAAAGACGGGCCCACTGATGTCGACAGGGCGAAGCGGAATGGCCGGCGTGGAGACAATTCCGGGCGGAGGCGCGAGACCTCTATGCAGCGCAGGGTTGCCGCGACTCAGACCTGGATCGACGCCCAGGCTGAAGGCGGCGGGCTTGCCGTCGACAAGTCCGGGCGCGGGGGCAAGGCTCTTGCGGTTGGGATTGGACTCCGCTGCAGGGCGAAGAGGAGCTACCCGGTATTCGAAGTTTCCGGCAGGGGCAAGCGGCTTGTAGAACGGGTCCTGCGGCAAGCTGGGACGCGGCGGTGCCGGCCGAGATTGGACAGGGGCCTGCGGGGCCGGGTTGCGGGGAAAGGAAGGCGGCTGGACGCTGGGCCGGGGCGAAGCGGGCTTGGGATCGGAAATCTCCGATAGCGGGGTGGCGTTCGGGCGGTTCGGGGCAGGTTCGGCGTCCGGGCGCGATCGAGGGGATTCAGCAGCAACCAGCGAAGTGTCGAGTTCGCCGGGCTGCGCATAAGCGCTGCGCGGTCTATATTTTGGAGAATCCCCCATAAGGGGCAGGCTAGCCCCCAGGCAGCGGAGTGTCTGCTGTACAGAGGGTCAGTTTCCGGACAGGACCTTGCGTGCGCCAACCGGCTAGGTGAGGTCCAAACCCTAGCGGGCTAGGTCCGGCGGCTGCCGCTTCAGCTCAGTGCGATAGGGAGCCCCGACCGCTTAACTTGCCCGCATCTCAGGCGCGGTAGGACGCGCCGCACCAACCAGGTCCGGTAGCTGGCTCGCCCCTAGGTGCGATACGACGCGTTGATGCGCACGTACTCCGCGGTGAAGTCGCAGGTCCAGTAACGCGCCGTGGCTTGGCCGGCGTGAAGGTCCACGACCAGCGGAACGTGTTCGGAGAGCAACTTGTTGCTGGCGGAACGCTCGTTGAAGTCCAGCGGCTGGCCTTTGCGGAGCACGGGAATCCCGGCCATGGTGATATCCACCAGGGCAGGATCGAATTTCACGCCGGAACGGCCAGCGGCAGCGAAGATACGGCCCCAATTCGGGTCGCCACCGGCGAACGCGGTCTTCACCAATGGCGAAGTCGCAATCGTTTCGGCAATTTTTTTCGCGGCCGCCTCCGTCTTCGCGTGCCGCACTTCGATTTCGATCACGCGCTGCGCGCCTTCTCCATCAGCCACGATTTGGAGCGCCAAGGAGCGGCAAACTTCTTCGAGCGCGGCGGTGAACTGGCGGTGCGCCTTGGTGTCCTTTTTGATGGCTGGCGCGCCAGCCTCACCGTTCGCCAGAACGAGCAGCGTATCGTTCGTCGAAGTGTCGCCGTCGACGCTGATGGCGTTGAACGTGCGGCCCGTGACGTCGTTCAGCGTGCGCTGCAGCAGCGCCGGCGCGATCGCGGCGTCGGTAGCGACGAACGCAAGCATCGTGGCCATGTTCGGATGGATCATCCCCGCGCCCTTCGCGCAGCCCACGAGGTTGATGCGTTTGCCGGCCATACGGAAAGAAGCGGCAGCGGTTTTCGGACGCGTGTCCGTGGTGCAAATCGCAAGCGAAGTTTCCGCGAACGAGCGCGCCGACGGCCGGCGGAAGCGCGCCACAATCGGTAGCGCGCGCAGAATTTTTTCAACCGGCAATTGCACGCCAATCACGCCGGTGGAGCAGACGAATACTTCCTGGGGCGCACAGCCGAGCCGCCTGGCCGCTTCGCCGACCATGCGAAGCGCGTTTTCGTGGCCCTGTGGGCCGGTGGCACAATTCGCGTTTCCGGCATTCACGACGACCGCGCGCATGCGTCCCTTCGACGCGCGCAGGTGTTCCTTGGAAATGAGCACGGGGGCGGCAACGACCAAATTTTGTGTGAAGACCGCGGCGGCAGAAGCGGGTGCATCGCTCGAGAGAACGGCGAGGTCCAGCGCACCGGTTTTTTTCAGGCCGCAGGCAGTGGCGGCAAAACGAAATCCGTGCGGCAATGCGGCTTCGGAAAGTGCGTGTTTCATGTCCGTCGTTTTGCGGTCGCCGTTGAGGGCGGCAACGTCCGTGCCTTTAGCGCGGACTTCCCGGAAGGGACCTCCGATCCCCTCCACGAAGGGACCTCCGATCACCGCCGGCAGACGCGAAGCTTCCTAAAGGAACAGCAGTTTGTACGCTCACGGCTTGGCTCCTGTTTTTGTGGCTTTTTTGTTGAGTCGTGCTTCCAAATCGGCGATGGCAGCGCGCACAGATTCGGGCGCCGTCCCGCCGGGAACTTTTTTGGCGGCCAATGCCGCCTCCACGCTGAAGCTTTTGGCGAAATCGGCTTCAAATGCTAGTGAGAGTTTCTTGAGCGTTTCGAGCGGCAGCGCGGTCCAGGCGATATTTTGTTTTTCCGCTTCACGCAGGATTTTTCCAACGAGGTCATGAGCCTGGCGGAAAGGCACGCCCTTGCGCACAAGGTAGTCCGCGGCTTCTGTTGCGAGCAGCGCGGGGTTGCACGCCGCGGATCGCAAGCGCTCGACGTTGAACTTCGTGGAAGCCAGCGCACCAGCCGCAACCGCGAGCATATCGGAGACCTGGTCGTGCGCGGCAAAGAGCGCTTCCTTGTCTTCCTGCAAGTCCCGTTGGTAGCTGGTGGGCAAACCTTTCAGCGTAGTGAATAAGCCAAGCAATGCGCCGGTGATGCGGCCGGACTTTCCGCGAATCAGCTCCCAGGCGTCGGGGTTTTTCTTCTGCGGCATCAGCGAGCTGCCGGTGGAATATTCGTCGGGAGGAATGACGTAGGAGAATTCCTGCGACGCGAACAGGACGAAATCCTCGGCCAGCCGCGAGAGATGCGTGGCGATTCCCGTGAGGGCGAAAAGATAGTCGAGCGCGAAGTCGCGGTCGCTGACGGCGTCGAGGCTATTGGCGGTGATTTTGGAGAAACCCAGTTCGCGTGCGATGGCGTGACGGTCGATCGCGAACGAATTTCCCGCGAGTGCGCCGGAACCCATGGGGCAAGCGTCGGCAGATGCGGCGGCGTGCTGCAGCCGCGTGACGTCGCGCGTGAATGCTTCGGCGTGCGCGAGGAGAAAATGCGAAAGCAAAATCGGCTGGGCATGCTGCATGTGCGTCATGCCGGCCATCGGCACATGCAGATTCGCTTTGGCCTGCAACAGGAATGCGTTTAGCAAAGTCTCCAGGCCACGCTGAATTTCAGCGGCGGCATCCATGACAAAGAGGCGGAAATCGGTGGCCACGAGTTCGTTGCGGCTGCGCCCGGTATGCAGTTTCCAGCCGAGGGGCCCGAGCTCTTCGACGAGCGCCTTTTCGACGAAATGATGCACATCCTCGACGGTCGCGCCAAATGATTCGACCCACGAATCATCGCTTTCCACACGCAGGCGAATTCGGATCAGAGCATCGACTGTTTGTTTAACCTCATCAGCAGTAAGGATACCTATGGGCTCCAGTGCCTTGGCCCAGGCTTGATCGACTTCGATCTCGTACAGCAGAAGGCGCTGGTCAAACGCAAAGGAGCGCTGGAATGCATCGAAGCGCGCATTGGGCTCGTGCTCGAAGCGCCCTCCCCAGAGCCGGTCGTCTTTGCGTTCGGCGGTCATTCGGTCACTTTGGGCATCATCGAAGAGAGATTCCTCGCTATGCAGACTCCGCTCGGCATGACAGTTATTCGGCGCTGGCTTTAGCTTTGGGTCGAACGGTCACAGGGAGCGCGAACAGATTGATGAAGCCCTCCGCGTCCTTGGGGTTGTAGCGGCCCATGGTGAAGCTGGCCAGGTCGGCGCGATAGAGCGAGAAGGGCGAAACGCGCTTGGTGACGTTGAGCGTACCCTTCCAGAGTTTCAGGCCGACGGCGCCAGTCACGCGTTGCTGCGCGACGGTGAAAAATCCGTCGAGGGCTTCGCGCAGTGGCGAGAACCACAACCCGTAATACACGAGCTCGGCGTAGCGCCCCGCGAGCGCCTGCTGGAAGTGCGCGGTCTCGCGATCGACGGTCAGACGCTCGAGTTCCTGGTGCGCTTTCACGAGCAGCGTGCCGCCTGGAGTTTCGTAGGCGCCGCGGGATTTCATGCCGACGAGGCGATTCTCGACAAGGTCGGTGCGGCCGATGCCATGCTTCGCGGCGATTCCGTTGAGCGTGTTGAGCAGATCGACCGGGCCGAGTTTCGTGCCGTTGACGGAAACAGGCGTGCCGGACTCGAAGCCGATTTCCACTTCTTCGGCCTTGTCGGGAGCTTTTTCCGGCGAGACCACCCACTGCCACATGGCCTCGTTCGGAGCGTTGGCGGGATCTTCGAGTTCGCCGCCTTCGTGGCTGAGGTGCCAGATGTTGCGGTCGCGGCTGTAGATGTTTTTTTTGCTCTGCTCGACGGGGACATTGTGTTTTTGCGCGTAAGCGATGGCGTCTTCGCGGGAATCGATGTCCCACTCGCGCCATGGCGCGATGATCTGCACGTTAGGAGCAATGGCCTTGTAGGCCAGCTCGAACCGCACCTGGTCGTTGCCCTTGCCGGTGCAGCCGTGAGAGAGGCCATCTGCACCGAGCTTGAGAGCGATTTCCGCTTGGCGCTTGGCGATGACCGGACGCGCCATGGACGTGCCGAGCAAATAAGTGTGTTCGTAAATGGCTCCGGCACGGAGCGTGGGCCAGATGTAATCGCGTACGAATTCGTCGCGCAGATCTTCGACGTGCGCGGAAGAGGCGCCGGTGGCCAAAGCTTTCTTGCGGGCGGCTTCGAGGTCTTCCTGCTGGCCGACGTCGCCGATGACGGCGATGACTTCGCAGCCGTAGTTTTCCTTGAGCCAGGGAATGATGATGGAGGTGTCCAGCCCTCCGGAGTAGGCGAGCACTACTTTTTTCGGTTTGTTCTGTTGCTGGTTCACGGTTCCTCGTTTTCTAAAAGCTGACAGTCGACAGTTTACAGTTCACAGCCAAGAGTCGGAAAAGCATCGGGGCCAGAGGCGCAGGCGCTGGCCGCGGCGAGCTTCGGCATTGGCGAGCTCAGTACTTGCGCTGTTGCAGTCATCAGAAAAGCGTGTGCAGGATGGCTTTCTGCACGTACATGCGATTTTCGGACTGGTCGAGAACGACCGACTGCGGACCGTCAAGCACTTCCGGTAAAACTTCGAGGCCACGGTGCGCCGGAAGGCAGTGCATGAAAACGGCGTCGGGCGCGGCAAGCGCCATGAGCGCGTTGTTCACTTGATAGGGCTCGAATATTTTGGCTCGCACTTCTTCTTCGGCTTCAAAGCCCATGCTGGTCCATGAATCCGTGTATACAGCCATCGCGCCGCTGACGGCTTCGCGCGGGTCGTGCATGAGCTCGATCTTGGCCTTGGTCTCGCGAGCGACGCGCTTGCTGTCGGCCACAACTTCGGGCGCGGGCTCGTAATTCGGCGGCGTGGCGATGCGCATGTGCACGCCAAGCCGCGCGGCAAGATACATCAGGGAGTGGCAGACGTTGTTGCCGTCGCCGACGTACGTCAGCTTGAAGCCGCGGAGAGCGCCGAAGCGCTCTTCGAGAGTGAAGAAATCGGCAAGCGCCTGGCAGGGATGGAATTTGTCCGAGAGCGCGTTGATTACCGGGATGCTGGCGTTGGCGGCAAATTCCTCGAGGACACGCTGCGAGTACACGCGCGCCACGATGCCATGCACCCAGCGGTCGAGATTGCGCGCAACGTCGGCGATGGATTCGCGCTTGCCGAGCGAGGCGGAGGCTTGCGTGTGATCGAGGAAGACGACCGCGCCGCCCATGCTTTGAATGCCGACGTCGAAGGTGACGCGCGTGCGGAGCGAGGGCTTCTCAAAGATCAGCGCGATAAATTTGCCGTGCAGCGTGGAGGCGTAGCGGACGGGGCGAGCCTTGATGTCCGCGGAGAGATGGAGCAGCTCGCGCGTGTGCGCGGGACTCCATTCCGCCCCGGTGAGCAGATCGTTCGATAAAGAAATAGGAGCGACGAGAGTGGTTGCGGTCATTTGGATTATCCCCTTGCTGCGGCTTGGGCCGCGGGCGGAGCGGCAGGCTTTGCCGCGCCCGTGGAAGCGGCCTGTTTTGGCGTGGTTGCGAGAACAAGCTCGAAAAGTTTGAGGAATTCGTGGACGTGCGCGCGCGTGATGATGAAGGGCGGCAGCAGGCGCAACGTAAAGTCGTGGGTGCAATTGATCAGCAAACCGCGCTGCATGGCTTCGGCAACAAATGGCGCGCCTTCCACGGAAAGTTCAATACCGATCATCAGGCCTTCGGCGCGGATTTCGCGAATGAAGCTGAATTTCGCGGCGAGTTTCTCTAGGCCGTCGAGCAACTCCACGCCGCGAGCACGGACGTTTTCGAGGAGCTTTTCATCCTCCAGGATGTTCAGGAATTCGAGAGCGACAGCGCAAGCGAGTGGACCGCCGCCAAAGGTGGTGCCGTGCATGCCTGGCGTGACGCGCGAGGCGACGGCCTCGGTGGTGAGAACAGCGCCTAGCGGAAGGCCGGCGGCAAGCGGCTTGGCGATTACGGCGATATCCGGCTTGGATGAAAACTTTTGATACGCGAAGTAGCGGCCGGTACGGCCAAGACCGCATTGAATTTCGTCGGCGATGAGAAGGGCGCCGTGTTGCGTGGCCAGTGTGCGGGCGCGATTCCAGAAGGCTTCAGTGAGGGGATAAATGCCGCCTTCGCCTTGCACCGTTTCAATCAGGACGGCGCAAACAGTGTCGTCGAATTTCGCTTCCAGGTCCGCGACGTCGTTGAAACGGACGAATTCGACGCCGGGAACGACGGGAGCGAAGGGCAGGCGATACTTTTCCGTAGAAGTGACGCTGACAGCGCCAAACGTCCGTCCATGAAAGGAATTCTCCATGGCGAGGAAGCGGAATTTGTTCGCGGGAACGCCGGCTGGCTCCTCCGGTTTGCGGCCCAAAAGGCGGGCCAGCTTCATAGCGCCATCAATGGCTTCGGTGCCGCTGTTTGCGAAGAAGACGCGGTCGAGCCCGGAGCATTGGGCGAGCTTGTGCGCCAGGGGCCCCTGGAAGGCATTGTGATAAAGGTTCGAGAGATGGATGGCACGGGCGGCTTCGCGGCGAATCGTCTTGACGATGCACGGATGGGCGTGGCCGAGCGCATTGACGGCAATGCCGCCGAGAAAATCGAGATATTTCTTACCCGTCGAATCAAAAACATATACGCCACGGCCGTGGGTCATCACGACCGGCGAACGTTTGTACGTGGGCAGAAGATACTTCTCGGCATCGAGCAGACGGCCGTCCGGCTTGGCCGAGCGAGGCGCGATTTTCTTAGTCTTAGGCCCGGAATGCGATAGGGAGCGTTTTTTCGATGAAGCAAGCATCAGGCCACCGAAAAAGCCGTTTGCACGGCGGAAAGCGGCTGGCGCAAAACGCGCGTGCCCGGAATGGACGAGGCATCTTCGCCATGCGAAGCGAGCAGCAACGCTTCCGGCACCGTACCGCCCACGATGCGAACTTCGCGGACACCGCCCTCGATGGCACGCTTGGCGGCTTCGAGTTTCAGGACCATGCCGCCGGAAACGACGCGGCTCTGGACCAGGCGATCGATCTCCTGGCAGGCGACGACGGAAAGCACCTTTTCGCCGTCGAGAACTCCGGCCACGTCTGTAAGGTAGATCAGCTGATCGGCGTTGAGGAATTCGGCGCAGGCGGCGGCCATGTGATCCGCATTGATGTTGTACAACTCGTTGTCCGCGCCGATGCCCAGGCAGGGGGCAACCGGCAAGAGCCCTTCACGCCAGAGCGACTCGAGGAACGGCAGATTCAGGCCGGTCAGATAGCCGACATAGCCGAGGCTGCCTTCGACTTCGTTGTGGACCATTGGTTCGGCAAGAAAGCACCGGGAATCGGCGGCTGAGATGCCGACCGCCGGCTGGCCTTCGGCGGAAATCGCGGCGGCGAGTTTCTTGTTGAGCAGGCCGGCAAAGACCATGACGGCTGTGTCGCGCGTTTCGCGATCAGTGACGCGCAGACCACCAACGAATTTGCTTTCAATCGACATACGTTTGAGCGTGGCAGTGAACAGCTTGGCGCCGCCGTGCACCACGAGAATCTCGTGGCCTTCGCGCGCCAGCGCCACGACCTGTCGCGCCAGAGCACGCACCGTGGCGTCGTCTTCGAGCAATGCTCCAGCGAACTTGATTACGGTTCTCATTGAAGTGCGGTCTGCTCCTCGATGCCCAGCATGTGATTGAGATTCTGGACGGCCTGGCCAGCGGCGCCTTTCCCGAGATTGTCGAGACAGGAGACGACGACGAGGCGGCGTCCAGAAGAATCCAAGGCAAAGCCAATGTCGCAAAAGTTGGTGTGGGCGACGTGCTGCAATTCGGGCACGCTGCCGGCGGGCCAAATTCTCACCATGGGCCGCCCGGCATAGAACCGGCGGAAGAGCGCTTCGACCTCCGCAGCAGTCTGCGGACGGCTTAGTGTGACGTAAATCGAGGAAAGAATGCCGCGTGCAAGCGGCAAAAGATGCGTCGAGAAGACCACCTGCGATTCGCTCAACCCAGTGTGCTCGAGGATTTCCGGGGTGTGGCGATGCGTGAAGAGGCCGTAGGCCTTAAAATTCTCGTCGACTTCGACGAAGTGCAGGTCACGGCGGGTATCTTTGCCTGCCCCGCTGGCCCCGGACTTGCAATCGCAAACGACGGAAGAATCTGGAGCAATCCAGCCGGCTTCGGTTAGAGGTCGAAGCCCGAGAATCACGCTGGTGGCGTAACAGCCGGGATTGGCAACGAGGCGCGCAGCCGCAATCTCCCTGGAATAGAGCTCGGGAATTCCGTAGGCGGCTTGCGGGAGCCAATCGGCATGCGGCGCCGGAAGTTTGTACCAGGAAGTGAAGGTTTCTGCTTCGCGAAAGCGGAAGGCTCCACTCAGATCGACGACGCGCATTCCGGCCTGAAGAAAAGATGGCGCCAACTCTGCCGAGACTTCGTGCGGGGTAGCAAGGAACACAGTCCCCGCATGGCTCGCAGTGATGGAGTCAACTGAGAGAGGACGCAGCGGGGCTTCGCCCCATCCGCGAAATTGCGGAAAGAGCTCGGCGAGGCATTTTGCTCCGTTGGTATCGCGAACGTAGAAGACCGGCGTCTCCAGGGCCGGGTGGCGCATGAGAATGCGCGCCAATTCGAGACCGGTGTAGCCGGTGACGCCGACAACGGCGATTTGGCGGGGGTTTCTCATTTCACGAGCGCTTCGATTTTCTTTTGCAGGGATTCGCGGGTCTTCTTGCTGGGCGTGATGATCAGGACAGTGTCATCCCCGGCGACAGTCCCCGCTATTTCCTCAAATTTCGCGCCGTCAACCGCAGCGGCGAGAGGCTGCGCGCCGCTGGGGGGCGTCTTCAAGACAAGAAGGTTCTCCGCGGGGCGGATGTCGAGGAGAAACTCGCCAAGAGCACGGGCGAGAGGCGGCAACGCGACCGGCTCTTCGGGCAGAGCGGCCGACGCCTGCTTGTAACCTTCGTGGGTCTTGATGAGGCGCAGCTCCTGGAGGTCGCGCGAGAGCGTGGCCTGGGTGACGCGGAGCTTTTGCGCGGCCAGACGGCAGCGCAACTCCTCCTGGTTGGCGATGCGCTGGCCGGTGATCAAGCGAAGGATCTGGCCGTGCCGAAATGTCTTGTGCGTGTTCATATCCATCCGGCTTTTGCCGAATGCATTTTTATACAGTCTACTGCATACTCATGTCAATGGGTATTTGCGGACAAGCCGCAACCGGGCGGATCCAGCTCAAAAGCAAATCATGTAAGATTCGCAGCACCGGCGAGATGCATGCTGGATTTTCGACGCCGGGGATGTTACTTATCGAGATTGCCGCTGTCCCATGGGAACCAGCTGCCAAATCGCGGGATGCAAGAGCGAAGCGCCACCGGCGCTGGCCGAGCAGAAACTGTGCGTGCTGCATTTCACGCTGGCCCTGGAAACCAGTTGTGCGGAGATGCGCCGGGAGACGGCCCTGGGGAACGCTCCGCAGGAGCGCCAGCGGGAGATCATGAAATTTATCACCGAGCACGGGGAGCGGCTGGCACGCGTGGCGACGAGCGGGCTGCACCTGACGGACGACCTGAAGGCGCGGATTTTGAGTACGTTCCTGACGCTTATGAACCTTCGCGAAAACCTGGACCGCGCGAACATGCGCAGTTCGTTCGGGCGCACGGGGCACCCCCGCTGAGGAACATCCCCGACCGTTGAAGAACAGTCAGGCGTCAGGCGCCGAGGTAGCGCGCATAGAGGGAGCGGGCCACGGCGGGGTCCTTGGTGCCCTTGAGGATTGTTCGGCCATCGGCAAAGACAGTCATCTCATAAGGCGCGACGCGGAAGCGAATCAGAAAATCATTCTGGCGGACGTCCTCAACGACCGGCCGCAAACGGAGCGCGAGCGCGGCCAAGTCCAGCGCGCGAGTGCGCTCGTGAATCTGCACGGAATCGCGGCCACAAAGGGTGATGTGAGGCTGGGCTTCGCCCTCGAGATAGGTGAAGTTGCGCTGCGCGCAGGTGCGGCACTGCGGTTGGCGCGCTACGCGGATGGACTGCATGTGGCCGCTCCAGACGTCGCAGGACAGCAGCTTGCCGTGCAGGGCTTCCGTGCGACCCGAAAGAATCTTCAGCGCTTCGGCCACCTGCCAGGAAGCCACGAGATTCACAATGGGGCCTAAGACGCCAATGGTGTCGCAGGTCTCCTCTTGGGAGCGCGCGGCATTGCCGGATTCCAGGAGACAGGCGAGGCAAGCCGTAACGCCGGGGCGAATCGTCATGCAAAGGCCATAGCTGGCCACGGCCGCTGCGTAGATCCAAGGAACGCCGGAGTGCACAGCGAAGTCATTGACAAGAAATCGCGTCTCGAAGTTGTCCGTGCCGTCAAGAAGAAGATCGCAGCCGGAGAGCAACTCCTCGGCATTCCCTGAGGAAAGGTCGGCGACGACACCCTTGACGGCAACGGCTGAATTGATGGAGAGGAGTTTGCGCTCGGCGGCCACCGCTTTCGGAAGCGCGGCGCGCGCGTCGGATTCATCGAAGAGCGTCTGGCGCTGCAGGTTGGACGGTTCGACGAAGTCGCGATCGATGATGCGGACGAAACCGACCCCGGCGCGGACGAGCAGATTGGCAGTGGCGGCTCCGATCGCACCGCAGCCCACAACCGTGGCACGCGAAGCCAGCAGGCGACGCTGGCCCTCCGGGCCGATCCCGGCGAAGAGCATCTGACGCGAATATTTTTCATGGAGAGAATCGGTCACGGAGAGCGCGGCCCCAGGCAAACGCACGCATGCGGCTGCCCAGTAACATGATAGCGCCAAAGGGCAAAAGGGAGGCAACGCCCTTGTGCTACGCTTCGTCTGAGCGTTGAAAGGATGAGATTGAACAGGATCAAAGCGATCCGCGGGATTCTCGCGCTTGCGCTGCTGGCGGGAGCAGCCATAGCGCAAGCGCAACAGGAGACGCCTCTTGGTCAAACCGAAGGGCAACCGCCGGTGGTTACGGCCATTCGCATCGTGCGCGAGGACGGCAAGGTTCTGGCGGAGTCCCCGTCGGGCCTGGCGGTGGAGGCGGGCAAACCGCTGGATCGCGCGAAGGTCGCGGAGAGCCTGCGGGCGCTGTATCGCACCGGGGATTACGCGGACTTGCGAGCCGTGACAACGCCAGAGGCAGGAGGAGTTCAGCTCGACTTCGTGGTGCGGGAAAATCTGTTCTTCAACCAGGTGCGGCTGCAGGGCCTGGTGGAACCGCCGAGCGAATCTTCGGCGGTAGCGGTGATGCAGCTCACATTGGGACAGACCTACCGCAAGGCCGCGGTGGACGAGGCTCTGGAGCGGCTGAAAGAAGCGCTGCGCGACGAGGGACTTTATCTGGCGGAGGTTTCCGCGGGAACCGTGCCGCACGTCGAGACACACCAGATGGACATCGTAGTGCACGTCAAGCCGGGACTGCGGGCCCATGCGGAGGTCGTGGACCTGAAAAACGAAACTTCCTATCGCGACACGGAGATTCTTTCGCGCTTCAAAATGAAACCAGGGCAGGCCATCACCTCGGCACGTTTGCGGCGCGGAACCGACCGCATTCGAAAATTCCTCGTGAAAAAGGGGCACTTAAGCGGAAGAGTCACAACCCTGGTGGGAGAGTATGACGCGGCGAAAAATGCTGTGCCTGTCCACCTGGAAGTGACGCCCGGGCCGCGCGTGCAGCTGACCGTGGAAGGCGCAAAATTCTCGGACGGTGAATTGAACCGCCTGATTCCCATCTATCAGGAAGGCGCGGTGGACGCGGATCTTCTGGAAGAAGGCAAGAAAAACTTGCGGGAACGGCTTGAGCGAGACGGCTACTTCGACGCGGATGTGAGCTACAAGATCGAAACGAAAGATGTGCCCTCCGCTACCCGGCAGCAGACCCTGGAGACGATCACGTACACCGTCGAGCGCGGCGAAAGGCATAAGCTCGTCGGAATCGAGATTACCGGGAATAAATATTTTGATACCGAACTGCTGCGCAGCCGCCTGCAGGTATTCGGCGGAGCTTTCGGCTCACCCGGACGATTCAGCCGCCGCCTGGTGGATTCCGACGCGCAGTCGATGCGCGCACTCTACCAGGCAAACGGATTCCTAGACGCGAAAGTCGATACCGATGTGAAGGACAATTACAAGGATAAGGAAGGGGACGTGTTTATCCGCTTTCTGGTGCAGGAAGGAAAGCAAACGCGCGTCGCTTCTCTGGCTATCGAAGGGCTGCATGCCTTCAAAGAAGAGGAATTGCTGGGCGTCATCGGCTCGACATCCGGCCAGCCCTATTCCGATTTCGGCGTAACCACCGACCGCGACAATATTCTGGCCCTTTACTTCAACGAAGGGTTTCCCGAAGCCAGCTTTTCGGCGGAAGCACAGCGCGTGGGGGCGGACCCGACACCGAAAAGCGAAGCAAGCGATGCAAACGGCGCATCGACTTCCAAGAAAGAGGCCAACCCCGGCAAGGAGAAAGAATCGAAGACCACGATCGAGCAAGCCGAAGCAGTCCGGCTGGTCTATCGCATTCAGGAAGGCCCACAGACGCGCGTGCGGCGCGTTTTGATCAGCGGCTATCAACACACGCGGCCCTCGGTGATTGCCCGAGAGGTGCACATCGCGGTGAAGGAGCCCTTGCGCGAGGGCGACGTCGTGGAGTCGCAACGGCGACTTTACAATTTGGGAATTTTCAATCGCGTGACGATTGAACCCCAGAACCCCACCGGCAGCGATCCGGACAAAGACATTGCCGTTCTCGTCGAAGAAGCCAAGCGCTACACATTGGCGTATGGTGGAGGATTCGAAGTACAGCGGCTGGCCAGCACTACCAGTCCAGTCAGCGGAGAGGTGCAGGCCGCGCCGCGAGGGATTCTCGAAATCAGCAAACTGAACCTAACCGGGCGAGCCGACTCCTTGTCTCTCAAGTTGCGGGGCAGCACGATCGAGGACCGGGCGCTGCTGGGCTACTCCATTCCCAACACTTTTGGCAGTCCGAAGTTCAGCACCCAGGGCACGGCTTACACGGAGAAGACGCAAGACATCAACACGTTCACGGAAACGCGATACGAAGGCTCCCTGCAGCTCACCGATCAGGTGACGCCGCTTACGACCTTGCTTTACCGTTACACTTTCCGCAAGGTTTTGGTGTCGAATCTGAATTCGCACATCGCCCCGGAAGAAATCCCCCTCTTCCAGCAACCCACGCTGGTCTCGGAGCTCGGAGTCACGTGGATTCGCGATTCCCGCGACAATCCAGCCGATGCCTCCAAGGGCAGTTTCAACAGCGCCGAATTTGAAGTCGCGGACACTTCTTTCGGTTCGAGCGCCAGTTTCCTGCGGCTGTTCTTGCAGAATTCCACGTATCACCCGATCAAGCGGCGTTTCAGCTTCGCGCGCTCGATACGCTTTGGAATCCTCGCGCCGTATCGAGACACCGTGTCGCTTACGTTTCCGGCTCCCACCGTGCCACCATTGCCGACGGTCATCCCGCTCCCGGAAAGGTTCTTCGCCGGCGGCGGAACGTCTTTGCGAGGCTTCGCCCTGAACCAGGCAGGACCGCGCGATTCGGTCACAGGCTTTCCCGTGGGCGGACAGGCCTTACTCGTACTGAACCAGGAGTTCCGCTTTCCCATGCGCTTGCCATTCATCGGAACCGCGCTCGGCGGAGCGCTTTTCTATGACGGCGGCAACGTGTACAGCCGGTTGAGCCGGATTTCGTTTCGCAGGATGCTGCCAGCTCCTACCTTCGCGCTGCAGAACCCGGCACTCCCTCCAAGCTCGACCAATGTCCCTATGTGCGTGACCAACTGTTCGAATGAGCTGAATTACTTCGCGCATACTGTCGGGCTTGGCTTCCGCTACAAAACACCCGTAGGGCCGATTCGCATCGATCTTGGCTATCAGCTCAATCGCCCGACCTTCGTGATTCCCATTCCTTGCCCCAGTTCCGCCGCCACGACGACTTGCACCTCGGGTTCTCTCGGTCAACAGGGTACGCGTCTGCCGGGCTTTCAAATCTTCTTCAATCTGGGGGCCAGTTTCTGATGCGTGCCTTTGCGATTCGCGCGTTTCTGCTCGCCGTGGGACTGGTCATGCCGTCCCCGCGGTGCTTTTCGCAGGAGGTCGTGGATCGCATTGCCGCCCGCGTCGAAAACGATGTAATCCTGTTGAGCGACATTCGCGCGCTCAGCCGCTACCAGCAATTCCTGGACGGAAAATCGGAAACCGATGACCAGATTCTGGACCTGCTGATCGACCAATGGATTGTGCGCACGGAGGCGGAAGTCGCGCGTTCGCCGCAACCTTCCGACGCCGAAATCGAGAAGAGTCTGACCCGGCTTCGCGGCTCGTTTCTCTCGAACCAGGAATACGAAGCGCGAAAGAAACAGCTGGGAATCGCGGACCAGGAAATCCGCGCCATGGCGGCCATGCAGCTTTACCTGAGCAACTATCTCGATTCGCGGTTTCGCCCAGCCGTGCAGATCGAACCCAAGGCCATTGAAGATTTCTACAAGAACGCAGTGGTGCCCCGCGCGAAAGCGCGCGGCCAGGAGCCACCGTCCCTCGAGACCTCGCGTGACCCCATACAAGAAGCGCTGGTGCAAGAAGGCATTAACCAGCAGGCGGAGCGCTGGCTAAAGGAAAGCCGTCTGCGGTTGCATGTCGAGAATCTCCTCGACCAGGGGGCGAAGTGAAGAAGCAACGCCGCCACCCCATCTGGAACTGGATCATCCACACGCCGTGGGTCCTGACCTTACTGGCTATTTTAGGAGTGATGATCTTCTTTGGCAGCGGCGCGGGAAATCCGCTCCTCTTGCGGCTAGCCATCAGCCGCTTGGAAATGCTGACCGGCGGAAGAGTAGAAGTCCGCGGCCTTTCCATCCGCTGGCTCGCGATGCGCGTCACCCTGACCGGCGTGACCGTCCACGGAAACGAACCTGTCGGTACCGAGCCCTTTTTCACCGCCGACGAAATCCAAGCCGGCCTGCGCATCGACTCCTTCTGGGGACACAGGGTTTCGTTGAGCGAACTTGCCGTGCAAAAGCCGCACGTTCACGTCCTCGTTGGGCACAATGGAGCCACCAATGTGCCCACGCCTCAGCGAACCACTCCCTCGGGCCAGCCGGTCAATGAGACCCTCTTTGCGCTTCATATCCGGCGATTGCTGCTGGCCGATGGCTGGGTTCTCTACAATGACTTGAAGACGCCTCTCACGGTGCACGGGGGCGACCTGGAGTTTTCCCTGGATGCCGGCGGAACGCGCGAGCATCCGTTGTATCTCGGCAACATCAATTGGCAGACCGTGCAGTTCACTTCCAAGCGGTATGTTCCTCTCCCTGTTGGTGTCTCAGCGAAGTTCACGCTGTGGCGCGATGGCTTCGCCCTCGAGCAAGGGGAGTTGACCGCGGGCCACTCGCATCTCGACGCCCAGGCGGAAATGAATGGCTTCGTGAATCCACAATGGAGCTTCCGATACCGCGGCTGGGTGGAATTGGCCGATTTTCGCGATACTCTCCGCGACCCCAGCATCCCCACAGGCCACGTGGAACTGCGCGGCGAAGGCCAATTTGCCGATGGACAATACAAAGGCGCGGGCAGCTACAGCGGCCAGAACATCGATTTGCCTTATGACGTGTTTCACGCCAAAGGACTGAACAGCCGCGGCAGCTATCACATCGCCGACGGCGGGCTGGAGATTCCGGATTTCTTTGCGGGTGCTTTTGGCGGCAGCGTCACCGGCCGCGTGACGATGCGTTTCGACGGCTTGAAATTCCGCGCCGTGACCCACGTCGCCGGCGCCAGGCTAGCCCCCGTTCTGCCCTGCATCGAGCATCGCGATTTTCCCATCGACGAATTGCACTGGGATGCCATCATCACGGCGGACACTGTGGAGACCTGGACCGGCCCCTTCCGGGACTTCGAGATTTCTGTGAACACCTCTTGGGACGCCCCGGACCAGCCCGCCGAACGCCACCAACCGGTGAACGCCGACTGGCAATTCCGTTACCGGGATAATGCCGGCACGATCGCTATCGATTCGGGGGAATTCGAAACTCCCTCTTCGCGTGGCACCATTGACGGTCTTCTTTCTCCACGCAACTCCGCTCTCAATCTCAAATTCGAAATCGGCGCTCTTGAGACGTACCGTGATTTCATAAACGGCTTGCGCGGCGCGTTGCCCGGCTCGCCGGAAGCCGCAAAACTGCTCTCCGGCAGCGTGCGATGGGACGGCAAAATGACCGGGCCATCCGGCAACCCCACGTTTCAAGGACATGTGCGGGGCGAAAAGGACCGCTACGACGGCGTGTTTGTGGATGTGCTGGAAGGCGATCTGACCTATTCGCCCTCCGAACTCACTCTCGCACGCGGGCATGGCCGCAGCGGTGAAATGGAAGGTGACATCGAGGGAAATCTATCGCTGACGAAATGGAACTTTCTCCCCGACAACGACTGGAGCGCCGAAGTCAATTTGGAAAGAGTCCCGGTGCAGAGTATTCAGCGCGTGCTCGGCCTCACGTATTCCCTCCAGGGTTCCTTGACAGGTCAATTCCATGGTCGCGGAACCCGGGAAGCGCCGAGCGTCACCGGCCTCTTCGATCTCGCCGACGGCAAAGCTTATGGACTTTCCTTCAATCGCCTGCGCGGCCAATTGAATATC
This sequence comes from uncultured Acidobacteriaceae bacterium, assembly GCA_964524985.1. Taxonomy (GTDB): domain Bacteria; phylum Acidobacteriota; class Terriglobia; order Acidiferrales; family UBA7541; genus Acidiferrum. The sequence goes on along the minus strand of CAZGFL010000062.1, from coordinate 30,845 downwards.
CTCCCAGATGAGGTGCGCATCGCCAATGCCGAATTGCGCATCTTTGCCCCGGGCAAAGAGGCGGGGCGCGGAGCTGGGATCATCACCGGCTCGGCAGGCTACCGCCTCGCGGATCAAACCGTGTCCGCGGACATCGTCGCAGCCGCGCTGCCCCTTGAGAACTTTGAGAAGCTGCAGTCGCCGCGCCTCCCTGTCGCCGGACAAGTGACCTTCCGGCTGAAGGCTAGCGGCCCGGTCAAGGCGCCTTTGGGAGAAGGCACATTTCGTGTTGTTGATCTGAAAGTCGGCCAGGCGGTCATCGGCAGTTTCGACGGCAACTTGAAGGCCGACGGCGCAACAGCCCATCTTGATTTGAGTTCTGCCATGACCACCGGCGAAATATCCGGGGGATACACGCTGGGTCTCCGCGATCCTTATGTCTTGGGCGGGAAAGTGACCATCAAGAATATCGATCTCGATCCCTTTCTCATGACCGCGCTGCACTTGCAACAATTCAGCGGCCACGCCAATGCCGATGGCGATATCGCGCTCAGCGGCTCGCTGCGCCAGCCCGAGAGCATTCTCGTCGACGCCAATTTTTCACGGCTGGCAATGACCTACGTGAACGTGCACCTGGAAAATGTCGGCCCCGTCCATTTCCGTTCCACCAAGGAATCGTTGGAGGTCGACCCGGTAACGCTGCGCGGCGCGGATACGAATCTCCAAATCTCCGGTTCGGTCCAGTTCGCGGGCAAGCGCTCGGTCGGACTGCGCCTCAACGGCGACCTCGACCTGCGGCTCCTGGGCGGTTTTGTTCCCGATCTGGACGCCCGCGGACCCGCCCAGGTGAATGCGACCTTTGAAGGCACCATCGACAAGCCGCGTATCACCGGGCGCGTACACATCGAAAATGCCTCAGCCCGGGCCGCGGACTTTCCCACCGGACTCAGTTCCATTAAGGGCGACCTCGTCTTCGACGCCACGCGGCTCCATTTCGAAAATCTCACCGCGGAATCCGGTGGCGGCACGCTCCAGGTTGCCGGCAGCGTCAATTACGTCGAGAGCCCGCTGCGCTACGACATCAGTGTGCGTTCCGACCACGTACGCATCCGGTATCCCGAAGGCATGAGCTGGCTCGTGGGCGGCGGGCTCCGGCTTACGGGCACGCCGGCGTCGGCTCTGCTCTCGGGTCGTGTGATAATCCAACGCGTAACACTGACCCAAGGACTCCAAGTGGCCGGCATGCTCGTTTCTGCCAAGGAGAGCATCAGCGGCCCTTCGACTTCCTCGCCTTTTCTGCGAAATCTCCAATTCGACGTCGAAGCGCTCTCGGCGCCAGACGCCCGCATGGAGTGGCCTGGTGCGCAACTCCAGGCGGACGCCAACCTCCGCGTGCGCGGCACCTGGGAGCATCCCATTCTTCTGGGACACATCCACATTCTTTCCGGCGATTTGAATTTCGCGGGCAATCGCTATCGCGTCACGCGCGGCGACCTGAACTTTGCGAACCCTTTCCGTCTCGACCCGGTTCTCAACGTGGAAGCCACTACCACCATCGAGCAGTACGAAATCACCTTGAATTTCAACGGCCCGGCCAGCAAGCTGACCCTCGCCTACCGCTCGGATCCGCCCCTGCCCGCCAACGACATCGTGACTCTCCTCGCCCTGGGACAAACCACCTCGGAAGCCACGGCGCGCAGTGGCGGAACGACACAGAGCGGCACCTCGGGTGCTTCGGCGATTCTTTCGGAGGCCATCTCCAGCCAACTCGGCGGACGCCTGGAACGCTTGTTTGGCATCACGCGCTTCCGTGTGGATCCTGGCCTGACCGGTGTGGGTTCAACCGGGTCGGAACAAAATGCTGCCGCGCGCGTGACCGTCGAACAGCAGATCGCCCGCAACCTCACCATCACTTATGTCTCGAACGTCAGCTCGACGCAGTATCAGGTCATTCAGGTGGAGTACAACGTGGACCGCAACGTCTCCATCGTCGGCTTGCGCGACCAGAACGGCACGTTCGGCATCGACGTCAAAATCAAAAAGCGCTTCCAGTAAAGCGAACGCCCAGGCGATTCCGTTAACCCGCCGCGAATAATTCAAGATCCAATGACGTAGGGAGATGAGGCGCACCAAGGCCACGTATTGTGTTTACGTATTACGTTTACTTCTGGGGGTCTGGTTGCTGTTGCGCGGCTTGCTGTTGCCCTGGATTGGCGCGGCGCTGCTGCTGCCAACGTCCCTGTCCTTGCCCATTTCCCTGGCCATTCCACAGGTGCGCCGATTGGCCAACCTGCGGGAATTGCTGTTTTACTTCTGCCAGTGCTTCTCTTGCGGCTTTGCCGCTGGCGGTGCGCACGGCTGCTTGCGTTTCGCGCCCGATCTTGGGCATCTCCCCGGCAACTTTCTGCCCCAGTGGCGAACCATAAAACTGGAGCAGGCCCTTGATCTCATCTTCAGTGAAGTGCTTGTCGTAGATGCCCACGAGCTGATCCGTCACCTGGTCCACATCGAATTTCTTTTGGTAGCTGTCGGCAAACGCATTCACGAAAGCTTGGCCCTTGTCGTTGTTGGCCACCGTGGTGAGAAGCTTTTCGCGCGCTTGTTCCACGGCGTTGTTTTCTCCGTCCTGCACGAGGTCGCGCGCTCCGACGAGTTCCATGAGCGAGCGAATGTCTGCCTCTTTCGCAGGATCAATAGCGGATTTCGTTTGTTGCGGGGCGGAGTTGTCCTGGGCTTGGGTCCCCGCGCTTTGCTGGGACGCTTGCACTGAATTCTGGGAAGCTCCTTGAATGACTAAGAAGAATGTTCCAACGTAGATGATGATCAGCGCGAGCACAGCCTTCATGACCGCCTCCGTGGCGCTGCGGGGGGAAACAAGCGCAACGACTTTGATTCTAAGAAGTGCCGGCGAGGGAGGCGAGTCCCTGAAAGTACAGTCAGTTCGTGGTGGTTATCTGTCCCATCGTTCAGGTCGGAGCAACGGTTCGTGTTTGGTTTCTGTTACCATCCGACGCCATGAATTCCTCCACGAATGCGCAACCGGAACCTGCGGAGAATGGCCGCTCCGAAGTTATCGTCGGACGCGAGGACGGTTTGCAGCGTCACTTGACGACCGCACAACTTGCCATGATCGGCTTGGGAAGCACGATTGGGACTGGCCTTTTCCTGGGCAGCGCCATCTCCGTGAAGCTGGCAGGGCCAGCGGTGATTCTCAGTTTTGCTGGTGGAGCGCTCATCGCCCTGCCGATGATGTGGGCGCTGGCGGAAATGGCCGCCGCGCATCCTGCGGCGGGATCGTTCGGCCTCTATGCGGAGATGTATCTGCATCCCTGGGCGGGTTTTGCGATTCGCCTGACGTATTGGCTGTGCATTATGGTCGTGGTTGGAAGTGAAGTGGTGGCCGCATCGATTTATTGCAAGTTTTGGTTTCCCGGTGTTCCGGCGTGGGTCTGGATTGCTGTGTCTTCGCTCCTCATTCTCTACGTCAACTCTATGAGCATCGGCAGCCTCGGCACTTTTGAATTGTGGCTCTCCATGATCAAAGTCGTGACCATCGTCGCATTCTTGATTCTGGGAACAGCTCTTCTGTTTGGCTGGGGGCTTCCGAAAGTGGGCTTCGCCAATTTCACACACCACGGCGGTTTCCTGCCTAACGGATGGAAAGGCGTTCTCCTTGGCGTCATCATGGGCCTGTTCAGTTTTTTTGGAATCGAAGTGGTCGGCAGCACAGCGGGGGAAGCGGCCGATCCGAAAACCGCCGTGCCGAAGGCCTTAGCGCGAACGGTGAGCGCTTTGGTGCTTTTTTATCTGGCGGGGCTCGCGCTGGTGGTCGGCATTGTCCCTTGGACGAAGATTGGCCTCGGCGAAAGTCCCTTCGTGCGCGTATTTCAGACGGTGGGCATTCCCGCAGCCAGTCACATCATGAACTTCGTCGTGCTGACCGCGGCCCTCTCGAGCGCCGTGGCAAACCACTATTTTGGAGCTCGGCTTGCCTTTTCCCTGGCACGCGGCGGCTACCTCCCTGCCGTCCTGGGCCGCCTGAGTGGAAATGGCATGCCGGTGGTCGCGGTCTTGGTTTCCGGATTCGGCATGGTCGCCGCGCTTGTTTTGTCCAACTATTTCAAGGACTCGCTCTTTGTTTTCTTTGTCGCCCTCAGCACCTTTGGCGCACTTTTTGCTTGGCTCATGACTCTGCTCACGCACATTGCGTTCCGCCGTTACCACAGACGGCATTCGAAAGCCTTTCTGCGCCTGGGTCCGCCGGGACTAGGAGCTCCCCTTGCAGGTTTGCTCGCTGTTCTCGCGGTGCTCATCTCCACGTGGTGGATCCCGGACTTCCGCATCACGCTCCGCGCGGGCCTGCCCTGGCTGGCTGTCCTGACGGTGTGCTACTTTGTGTGGAGAGGGGCCAATTCCCGCTCGTCTGTTTCTGGAGACCCAGGCAATGGATGAACTGCTGAAGTGGCGCGGCGAGTTTCCGATTCTCGAGCGCACCACTTACATGATCAGCAACTCTCTGGGCGCGATGCCGCGCGGCGTCTATGACAGCCTGCGCACCTACGCGGATTCCTGGGCCGAGCGCGGCGTGCGCGCCTGGGAAGAGGGCTGGTGGGACATGGCGGTCGGCGTCGGCGACAAGATTGCTCCCCTCATCGGAGCAAAGCCCGGCGAGATTTCCCTTCACCAAAATGTGACGATCACGCAAGCGGTGATCTCTTCCTGCTTTGACTTCCAGGGCCCGCGAAACAAAGTGGTGATGGTCGACCTCGAGTTTCCGTCGATCCAATACTTCTACCACGAGCAACGGCGACGCGGTGCCCATGTCGAGGTCGTGCCAACTCCCGACCCCGTGCGCATCGACCTAGAGAAATTCCTTGCGGCCATCGACCAAACGACGCTGCTCGTGCCTATTTCGCAAGTGCTGTTCCGTAGCTCTTACATCGTGGATGCCCGCGCTATCATCGAGCGCGCCCATCGCGTCGGTGCGCACGTCATTCTGGACCTTTTTCAAGCCACTGGCACGATTCCTGTCGACGTTCGTACCCTGGGCGTCGATTTCGCCGTCGGCGGCGTGCTGAAATGGCTCTGCGGCGGGCCTGGTGTTGCCTACTTGTACGTTCGCGAAGATCTTCGCGCCAAACTCGCTCCCACGCTGACCGGCTGGATCGCGCATCGCCGCCCGTTTGCGTTTGAAACCGGCCCGCTGGACGCACGCGCAGATTCCTTCCGTTACCTGAACGGCACGCCGCACATCCCCGCGCTTTTCGCCTGTCAGCCCGGCCTCGAAATTTTGAACCAAGTCGGAATCGCGTCCATTCGCGAGAAATCCCTTCGCATGACGACCCGCCTCATGGATGGCGCGAGGGCGCGCGGCTGGCGCGTCAATACCCCGGACAACCCCGCGGAACGCGCGGGAACCGTTTCCGTCGAGTGTCCGCACGCCTACGAAGTCTGCCGCGAGCTATTGGCGCGCCACATTCTCGTCGACTACCGTCCCAAAGCCGGCGTGCGCATCTCGCCGCACTTCTACAATCGCGACGAAGAATGCGACTTTACTCTGGCGCAGATGGAAGCGATTCTGAAAACCGGCGCGTGGGAAAAACATGCGCCCGCAATGACCCATGCTTGAGAACCGTGAATACGGCGCCAAGCGCGCCGAAATGATCGAGAAGCAATTGCGCCGCCGGGGTATTTCCGCCGCCGAGGTGCTCGCCGCCATGCAGAAAGTGCCTCGGCACGAATTTGTGCCGGTGGAGTTGCGCGGGCAAGCCTATGACGATGCCCCTTTGCCGATCGGTGGCGGGCAAACCATTTCCCAGCCGTACATCGTCGCAGCCATGACGGCAGCGTTGCATCTGCAACCGGGCAATCGCGTCTTGGAAGTCGGCACTGGCAGCGGCTACCAGGCCGCCGTGCTTTCCCTGCTCGCCCGGGAGGTTTTCACCATCGAGCGCCAGCCGGACCTTGCCTCCAGCGCTTCGCAGAGGCTCGCCCACCTCGGCTACGCGACCGTTCACGTGCATTGCGGCGACGGCACGCTTGGCCTCCCGGAGTTTGCGCCATTCGACGCCATTCTCGTCGCGGCTGCCGCTCCTTCCGTTCCCAAGCCATTGCTGGACCAGCTCGCCGAAGGCGGCCGCATCATCATTCCCGTTGGGGATGCCGATTCACAGGAGCTGCAGCTCATCGAAAAGCGCGGTGATGCGCTTCCCTCCCGAATGCTCGAAGGCTGCCGCTTCGTGCCTCTTGTCGGACACCATGGCTGGCAGAAATCCCCGTAACGATGAATTCCGCAGCTCCCGAGCTTTCCATCATCATTCCCGCGTACAACGAAGAGCTCCGCCTGCCCGCGACGCTCGAGCGCATTGCCGCTTACTTGAAGACCTTTGGGCACGACACTGAGGTTCTTGTCGTCGACGACGGCTCCAAAGATCGCACCGCGCAGGTTGCCGAATCGTTTCGCGATCGCGTCCCCGCGCTTCGCGTAATCCCCAACGGCGTCAATCGCGGCAAGGGGTTCAGCGTGCGCCATGGCATGCAGGAAGCGCGCGGGCGCATCGCGCTTTTCACCGATGCGGATTTGTCCGCTCCCATTGAAGAGGCCGGCAAGCTGTTCGACGCGCTCCAGAATCAGGACTGCGACGTGGCTATCGGTTCCCGCGCCGTGGACCGTAGCCTGATCTTCGAGCGCGAATCGCCTTTCCGCGAATTTGCCGGAGTCATTTTCAATAAGATTGTCCGCCTGATCCTCTGGCTGCCTTTTGTCGATACGCAATGTGGCTTCAAAGCGTTTCGGCGCGAGCGCTGCGCGATTATTTTCGAGCAGCAGACCATCGAGCGTTTCGGGTTCGATCCCGAGTTGCTCTATCTCTCGCGCCATCACGGCTTGCATGCCGTGGAAATTCCCGTGCGGTGGGGCCATTCGCACGCCACGAAAGTCAGCATGATGCGCGATAGCGTCCAGATGTTTCTCGATGTCTTCCAAATCCGCTGGAATTCCCTGCGTGGCCGCTACCCCCGCAAACCCTGACCTCGCCCGATGCCACCCGCGAAGAAGGGTAATGAAGCGCACTTACTTTGTTTCACAAAGTACTTGACAATCCTAAGTCCCTCCCTTATGCTTACGCGTATGTCGACTCTCGGTCCGCTTCGCTCCTCCAGCCGCGCGCCTATCCCCATTGACGCGCGCGCCGCCGACCATCTCCGCTACATCCGCGAAACGATGGAGCGCGCCGCGGAATTTACCGCCGTCCCCGGCTGGGGCGGCGTGGCCATGGGCATCACCGCGCTGGTGGCCGCATTTGCCGCATCGCGGCAGACCACGCCACGCGCCTGGCTTGCGGTATGGCTCATCGAAGCGTTCGTAGCCGTGGCCATTGCGGCGCCTGCTGCCGCCACAAAAGCTCATCGCGCCAACTCCTCCCTTTTGTCCGGCCCCGGGCGCAAATTCGTCCTGAGCTTTGCGCCACCCATCGTCGTTGGCGGCCTGCTGACCTATGTTCTGTTTCACGCTGGGCTGTTTGCGGCGCTGCCGGGAGTGTGGCTGATGCTTTATGGAACCGCCATCGTCACCGGTGGCGCGTTTTCCGTGCGCGTCGTCCCCGTGATGGGCATGTGCCTGATGTTGCTGGGCGCGGCGGCGCTCTTCGCGCCCGCGGCGTGGGGCAACGCGTACATGGCCGCGGGTTTTGGCATAGTGCAACTTGGTTTTGGCTGGTGGATCGCCCGTCATTACGGAGGCTGAGAGGTAATCCTATGGCAAAGTCATCGGCAGTTCGTCAGGAACGAGTGCAGCGCGCGCGCGACCGCGAAGTGTCGCTCGAAGCCATCCGCAACCCCGCTCGCGAAGGGGTTCCCTCCGACGTCGATCGCATCATTCACGAACGGATCCGCCTGGGAATCGTCAGCGCCCTGGCCGTGAATCGCGCGCTCACCTTCAACGAGCTGAAAGCGCTGCTCAAGACCACGGACGGCAACCTGAGCGTGCACGCGCGCCGTCTGGAAGAAGCGGAATACATCGTGTGCGCGAAGTCCTTCGACGGCCGCACTCCCAAAACGGAATACCGCCTGACGGCGGCAGGGCGCAAGGCGCTGGAGCGCTATCTCAATCACATGGAAGCGCTGATTCGCGCGACGCGCGAAGGCTGAAGCGTAGGATCCTCGGAGAATGAATTCATGCGCGTGACTAGAAGCCATCTTATGAATACCCACAGCCGCCTGAGAAGCCTTTCTTTTCAAGCGTTTCAAACGTCCCGGACCATTTATGAGATAAGTCCTAGGCTTCCAAGCGCGAAAGAGAAGAGGCCGGCTCGAAGTCGACGCTACGAAATTCTGCTGAAGTAGCACAAAAAAATTTTGCCTGTGGACTTTGCAATGCAAAGTAGTTTGCAGAATGTAGGCAGCGGCGGAGAAAAGAGCAACTCATGGAGTTAGTCAGCATTCCTCAGCAACAAAGGTTCACAGCGCCCGCGATTGCCGTGGCGCCGCAGTTGCACGTAGCCATCATTTCCGACGGCAACGGCCGCTGGGCCACCAGCCGCGGCTTGCCGCGATCGGCCGGGCACCGCGCAGGCGCGGAAGCGGCGCGCAGGGTGATCGAAGCGGCGCCGCGCCTCGGCATTCACACGCTAACGCTTTTCGCGCTTTCCTCCGCGAACTGGAAACGTCCGGCTGCTGAAGTCAACGCCATCCTGCGCCTGCTCCACGAATACCTGCTGACGGAAACGACGCATTGTATCGAGCAAGGAGTGCGCCTGAGCATCATCGGCCGACGCGACCGCGTGCCGGCCACGCTTCGCCAGGCGATTGTTGATGCCGAAGCCGCCACCGCGAAAGGCACGCGCCTGCACCTGCGTCTGGCGGTGGATTATTCCGCACGCGAAGCCATCTTTCACGCTGCCTGCCGCTTCTACAAAGTCACCGAGCTTTCGCCGGAATCGTTCAGCAACGTGCTGGCGGAAGTGCTGCGCGGCGGCTCGACGGAAGTGGATTTGCTGATCCGCACCGGCGGCGAGCAGCGCCTGTCCGACTTTCTGCTGTGGGAGTGCGCGTTTGCCGAATTCATGTTCCTCCAGAAGCGCTGGCCGGACTTTACGGTGGCGGACCTGGAAGCGGCGGTGCAGGAGTTTACCCGCCGGGAACGCACGCGCGGCGCGCTGCCGGAAACGCTCGCGGGGTGAGGGAGACTTCGCCGTCGTGGCTCGAAGGAACAGCGGGTTCCTCGCGCTGCCCGGATAGTAAATTTCAGGTTTTTGGATAACTGAATCAGGTTCCAGAGGAGAAGAAGGATGTCTGAGTTCATGCCGCATTTTGCTCCCATCGTGGTGCTGCTTTTTCTCGGTACCGCGCTGTTGATTGTGCTTTGCCTCCTCGTGCTGTTTTACGGCGCGGTGCGGCGCTCGGCGTTCGTCACGCGTCTGGGCGCGGGCGCCGTCTGCGCCATCGCCGGAGGCTATTTCCTGTTGTTGTGTGGAGTGTCTTTTGCCAGCAGCGACGAAGTTCTCCCTCCGGGCGGCTGGAAATACTTTTGTGAAATTGATTGCCACATTGCGTACTCCATCGTTGGCGCGCAGACCGCAGCAGCGCTCGGTCCGGAGCTGCGGCAAGTTCGCCCTCAGGGAGAATTCGTGATGGTGCGCGTGAAGACGTGGTTCGACGAGAAAACGATCTCCGCGCATCGCGGCAATGGGCCGCTGACGCCGAACCGCCGCAAGGTTTGGCTGGTGGACGACACCGGCCGCAAATTCGCGCCTTCACCGGAAGGCGAGTCCGCTTTGGCGCGCATGTCCGGGGCTTCCACGCCGCTCACCCAGCCGCTGCGCCCCGGCGAGTCGTACACGACAGACCTGGTGTTCGATGTGCCGAAGAACGCACAGGGGTTGCGGCTGCTCATCACCGAAGACGACCCGGAGACGCGCCTGGTCATCGGCCACGAAAACAGCCTGCTGCACAAGAAAATCTATCTGGGAATCGAGTCCGCGCCGCATTTCTGAGCGGCCGTTCTTAGTTGTCGGTCCTGCATCTCTTGCCAGCCTAGAGCAGGATTCCTCCTCGCTCAGGACAAGGTCACTCTCTTAAAGCGGAACTGAAACCTGCGCTAGACGCCCCGATGTAAGCCATTCATCACAAATGAGTTAGATGGCCTCCTGTAGGAGCAACCGCCCGGGAGCGTGGCGAGGGGCCTGACACTTTGAGGCTGGGCGGCGTCTATTCCACAGGAGCCAGGAATGGGAACTGTGGGACTTGCGCTGCCCTGGAAGGCTAGAATCTCTTCCGCGCCGCGCGAACCTGCCGCGGCAGGTAGGTGGGAGACGCGAGTGGAACCTTCCGAGCACCTGAGCGGAGGCCTGGTCCAGGCCGCCAGCGAGCCGGTAAGCGAGGATGCCGCGCTGGCCGCGGCGTGCCAGGCGGGAGATCTGCGCGGATACGAACGGCTCTACGCGGCGCACGGTGCGCGGATGAGGAATCTTGCACGGAACCTGCTGGGAAGCGCGGCGGACGCTGAAGACGCCGTGCAGGACACGTTCCTGAAAGCGCAGCGGAGCATCGCGAGCTTTCGCGCGCAATCGAGCTTCGTAACGTGGACGTACCGCATCCTGATCAACACGTGCTACGACGCGCGCCGCAGCCGGATGCGGAAGAAGGAAGTGTCCAGCGAAAGCAGCGATCAGGAAGAAACGCCGCGGATGGAGCCGCGCGCGCCGGGGGCGCATCCCTCGCTGCGCATGGCGCTGGAACGGGCGCTGGCCACACTGACGCAGCACCAGCGGGACGTTTTTCTTCTGTACGAAGTGGAGGGATTCCGGCACGCGGAGATTGCGGCCATGCTGGAGATGACGGAAACGGCTTCGAAGAACACGCTGTTTCAGGCGAAGAAGAATCTTCGCCAGATGCTTGAGCCTCCGCGGAACAGCGCCGCGGAAGCACGGTGAACGACGATGAATGTGAACTGCAAGGATCGGGAACGGATTTTTGAGGACAGCACGGCGGCGGAGTGGCAGGCGTTGGAAGAGCACGCAGCCTCGTGTGCGGAATGCGCGGAAGAAGTGCGTGCATGGAAGTCGCTGAGCGTAGCGGCGCAAGAGCTACGGGACGATGCGCCAGGTCCGGCATTGTGGCCGCGGATTGCGCGGGCGCTCGAGGAAGAGGCGGCGCGGAAGAGGGAGCGCCGGAGCTGGTTTTCGTTTTTGCCGAGCTTTTCGCTGGGATGGCAGACGGCGTTGGCGGGGGCGGCGGTGCTGGTGCTGACGGTTTCGGCGGGCTGGATTTATATCAACCACCCACGCTCAAGCGGTGACAACGACAAGTCGTTGTTGAAGAGCAGCGCGCTTAACGAAGTCGAGAGTGCGGAGAACGCGTACGAAAAGGCCATCGACAAGCTGGCCGCGGAAGCCAAGCCGCAGCTCGAAACGCCGGCGACGCCGCTGCTCGCCAATTATCAAGAGAAATTGCTGGTGCTGGACAGCGCGATTGCGGACCTGCGCGCGCAGGCGGGATTGAACCCCTCGAACGCGCAACTGCGGTATCAACTGCTGGCCATGTACGAAGAAAAACAGCGCACGCTGGAAGAGGTTTTGGAGGCGAAAAAGCAATGAGAGTCGGGGAGAAAGCGGTATGGAGAGGCTTGTGGCGCAACGCGACGATGGCGGGCGTGTTCTCCGCCGCGCTGACGTTCGGCGGAGGCCCGGCACTGGCGGCGCATGCCTCGCAGGATCAGGTGACCAGGGACTTCCAGAAGACGGTGACGCTCGGCAGTGCGGGCCAGTCCGTGCGCGTCGAGCATAAGTTCGGCGAGGTGAAAGTACACGGAGAATCTGGCCGGGACGTTAAGATTTCGGCGACGATTCGCGCGCAGGCCAGTTCGCATGAGGAGGCGGAATCTTTCGCACAAAAGATCCAGATTGAAGTGACGCAAAGCAGCGACGGGGTGCGCATCAAGACGATTTATCCCGAGGAAGAGCGCCGCTGGTTTCAGTTCAGCAAGCATTCTTCGTGGTCGGTGAGCTATGACATCGGCATGCCGTTGGAGGCGCCGCTGACCATCCGCAACAGCTTCGGGAGCATCGATGTGGTGCGCATTCATGCCGCCACGGACCTGGAGAACAGCCACGGCTCGATGACGGTACAGGACGTAGGTGCGGCCCGGCTGAATAATGCGTTCGGGAGCATCGAGCTGACCGGCGCCAGCGGCAACGCCACGGTAAACGACACCAACGCAACCGTGCAGGTAACTGACGTGAAAGGCACGCTGGACGTGCGCGACCGCTTCGGGAACATCACCACGCGCAACATTCAGGGCGCGGTGACGATTAACGGTGGAAATGGCTCCGTGACACTGGCGCAGGCGGGGTCCGCTAACATTGCGACTTCGTTTGGCGGCGTGGACGTGCATGACGTGCGTGGCGCCCTGACGGTGCACGACAACAACGGGAATATCGATGTCGCGACGATCGCGGGGGCTGCAGATATCACCAACAGCTTTGGCAACGTGACCTTCACCGACGTGCAGGGCCAATTGAACTGCACGACCAGCAATGGCCGCGTGAAAGGGAGCAACCTCAAAGGCAATTCGGTAACGATTCGCGATTCATTTGCCAACATCGAACTGGAAAACGTCAACGGCGCACTGGATGCGGAGACGTCGAATGGAAAAGTGGTCGTGCACGATGCGCGCGGCAGCGTGACGCTAAAGTCTTCCTTCGGAGCCATTGAAGCGACGAACATTCCAAAAGGCATCCGGGCGACGACCGGAAACGGAGGGATTACGCTCACCGACATCGGCGCGGAGACGTTTGCAAAAACGAGCTTCGGAAGCGTGCTTGTCGAACGAGTGAACGGAAATTTGACGGTGGAAGACACCAATGGGTCAGTGACGGCGCGCAGCATCAAGGGCGACGCGAAGGTAAATACGTCCTTTTCGGGCGTGACCCTCGATTCCATCGGCGGACGGATCAGCGTGGACAACCAGAACGGCGGAATCTCGGTAACTGCGATGCGCCCGTCCAGTGGCTGCCATGATATTTCGCTGAAGACTTCTTTTTCCTCAATTCACGTGCGGATTCCCGACGGCGTGGGCTACAACCTTACGGCACGCACGTCGTTCGGGCGAATTTCTTCCGAGTTGCCGGTTACGTCGACGGGGAGCATTGGCGGGGACAGCTTGAGCGGGAAGATTGGCGCGGGCGGATGTCAGCTCCAGTTGAACGACTCGAACGGAAGCATTGAGATTGCCAAAGCGCAATAAGGCTAGCGGCGATTCAGCGGGTACGGGCGCGACCCATGGCAAATGCCTTCTTCAGGATGCGCGTGGCAGTCTCAGTAAGATGAAAGTTGGCTAGTTCGTCTTCCCTTGCGAGAGCCACGTCGGTGACGTCGCTTCCCGCGCGCGGTTCTCCGCTGACGCGTTCGCATAGATAGTCAGCGATGACGTAGTGGAACCGCGGCCTGCCCGGATTCGGCGGAGCGGCGCCGTTTCCAGGATAAATGCGGTCGAAAACTTCGATCAAATCGAGAACGCGCACTTCGATTCCGGTTTCTTCCAACAATTCGCGCGCCACGCCTTCCCGGAGCGTTTCCCCAATCTCCAACGCGCCGCCGGGAATGGACCATTCGCCGAGCAACGGCTCGCTTCCGCGCCGGATCAGCACCGTGCGGCCGCGATCGATAATCACTCCGCCGACGCCCACCACCGGCCGTTCCGGATATTCCTTGGAGGAAGCCATCTAAGAATCCTCAAACACTTAGAGCAATGGCACAAACAACAGCAAAGCCGCGCACAGAGGTTGAATTTCAATGCCCCGGTATATAATACGCTGCATGGGGGTGGCCACGGTCTTCGTGCCCTCCCTCTGCCAACCACCGTACGGAGGATGGAGCCGTGATCCGTTGCCCTGAATGTTCGGCCGAAATCGATGTGGACGAAGACGAAGTCGAAGAAGGCGAGATCCTGAGCTGTCCCGAGTGCGAATCCGAACTCGAAGTCTCGCAGACGCACCCCGTCCACCTGAACCTCATTTCCGACGACCTGGATGAAGAGGAAGACGAAGAAGAAGAGAGCGAGACCGGTGAGGATGGCGGTGTGCAGGAAGACGAGGAAGAGGAAGACGAAGAGGAAGATGAAGAGTGAAGGGGCGCCCCTTCCTGCGTGGCATCCCCTGCCGTGGGCTCGCCCATCTAACTGAAGATGAAAGGTCAAAAGCGCAGCTGGCATTGGAAGACCTTCGCGTGCGCGGCATTCGTCGCAGTGGCTAGCGCAAGCGCTTCTGCGCCAGCGCAGGAATCTCAAGCGCCCCCGCGACCGACCGCTGCATCGGCGCCTCCTGCATCTCTAAATAACACTGGCAAGAAATACAGTCACAAGAATGATTTCGTGATCCGCGGAACCGTGTTCAATGAAAGAGCGCTGTCGTTTCCCAGCGTGCAGCTGCGCATTCGCGTTGCCGGGGAAAAGAAATGCCGCTGGGAAACATACACCAATTCCCGGGGAGAGTTTGCCGTACGCGTTCAGCAAGGGCTGGATTATGAGATGCTGGTACATGCAAAGGGATTTGCCGATCAAACGCGAACGATTGACGCGAAGACGGGAGAGAACGAACAAAACGTGGTGTTCCGGATGGTTCCAATCGAGGGAGGCAAGAAATGAGCCGAATGCCGCGCGTTGCGTGTTTCATGGCACTCGCGCTGCTCGCCGGAGTGGCCTGCGCGCAAGACAAGAAAAAGGAGGCGCAGCTACGCACAGTGCACGGTCAGGTGCTGGACAAGGCGGAAAACCCGATTTCCGGGAGCGTGGTGTTCTTGAAGAATACGCGCACCAACACCGTGCGCAGCAGCTTCACCGACGATTCAGGAAGCTATCGCTTCAGCGGCCTGGACCCGAACGCCGATTACGAACTGCACGCGGAAAAAGACGGAGCGAAATCCAATACGCGAACGATTTCGAGCTTTGACGGCCGCAAAGACATCAGCCTGAACCTGAAGATTGAAAAGAAGAAAGGCTGACCCGCCTGTACTGGACTCCCCGGCGCCAACCGGAAACCAATCCGTTGCGGCCCGCATGCCAAAGGGAGTCGCAAATTCTGGAAACTGCAAGTTCTCCTTACATTGCGGATGCACGGGGCTCTCAGGAGATAATGAAAGACGACTATGCTGAGAAAGAGCACGCTCTTAAACGGTTTCGCGATGGCGCTACTGCTTGGTTTCTGGTGCGCCGCAGCCCCTCTGCGGGCCCAACAGCCCGAAAGCCAGCAGCCGGCGCCACCAAGCCAGAACCTAAGCCGGAAGAAAAAGACAAGAAGGACGCAGACAAATCGGATCCGGACACGCCCGCCGACACGGTTGGCAAGAGCAAACTGGAAAAGGAAACGGGCACGGTCAACGACCGTATCTTTGAAGTCCTGCCGAACTACGGCACGGTAGAGAATGCACACGAACTCCCGGCGCTTACTTCCGGTCAAAAATTCCGGATCGCGACGGCGAGTGTCTTCGATTGGGCCGCTTACCCGTTTAACGGGACGTTAGCAGCAATAGCTCAGGCGAAAAATGATCCGAAGGAATGGGGCCAGGGATGGGGCGCGTACGGAAAGCGCTACGGTGCATCGTTTGCGGACAACAGCATCGGGACTTACATGACTGTAGCGATTTTTCCAAGCCTGTTGCACGAAGACCCGCGCTACTATCAGTTAGGCAAAGGGCGCTTTATACACCGCGCGTATCACGCCGTTAATCGGCTGTTCGTGACGCGGACAGATTCTGGAAACGAGCACTTCAACTACTCCGAATCCGCCGGCAACGCCGTGGCCGCAGCGATCTCCAACATTTATCACGTGCCTTCCGATCGCACGGCGGGCCGCAATGCCTCGACATTTGCTTTCCTGATTCTGTATGACGGCTTGAGCAACGAATTGAAGGAGTTCTGGCCGGATATCCGCCGGAAAGTCTTTCACAAGCAGACGCCCTAAAATTACTCTTCTGCTCTTCCACTGCCCCCCATTGAAAAAGGCACAAGCAACCGAACAGCATCGCGGGCGAGTTCAAGTTCGACCGGGGTCGGCCCTAGTATTTCTCCATCACCGTGAAACAAGCAGGGACGGCCGGTACTCAACCGAACGCGCTGCACGCGCCAGCGTTTGACGCGCTCGGTGCGAAGCTCACCGCTTGCCGTTAATCGGGGGAGCAGCTTGAGTATCTCAAACGCCTTCAGATCTTCGATCAATACAACGTGAAGCAACCCGTCGTCTAGAGTGGCCCCCGGCGCAAGCCGCAAACCTCCCCCGTACGTGGGTGTGTTGAGCACGCCGGCGAGTAAGACTTCGCCGCTATAGGCGTCCTCCTCATTTCCCGGAAATTCCAGCCGTATCTCGAGCGGCGTGTACCCAACAAGGGCATGCAAAGCAGAAGCGATGTAACGCAGCCGGCCGGGAAGCCTCCGGTATTCTCGGCTTGCGTAGC
The DNA here is from genome assembly GCA_964524985.1 of uncultured Acidobacteriaceae bacterium. Classification (GTDB taxonomy): domain Bacteria; phylum Acidobacteriota; class Terriglobia; order Acidiferrales; family UBA7541; genus Acidiferrum. The sequence goes on along the minus strand of CAZGFL010000062.1, from coordinate 14,420 downwards.
ACAAGGCCTCGGCATCCAGACCTACACCACCCCCGCCTGCGTACAGGCGGGTTCGACCATCGGCGGTACAGGCTCTGACCAGGTCAACGCAGCGAATCGTCCCATGCATGAGAGCTTCGGTAGCTTTTACAGGATGGATTGGAATTCCTGCCGCGGTGGCGAAATCATTGCCGCCTCCGAGGGGGAGGATGCCCAAAAGAACGTCCGCTCCGTACGCCGCATTCACCAGGCCCTGAAACGTTCCGTCGCCACCCATAGCAAAGAGCGCTTTGTGCCCCTGGGAAATGGCAGCGCGAACGACTGACTCAAGTTCGCCGGCGCTATCGGGCGTAATCCATTCCGCGGGAACCTCGAGTGAACGAAACAACGCTTGGATTGGTGTTAGGTATTTGCGCGCGCGGCCCCCGCCAGCTTGAGGATTGACAAAAACAACGGCGTGAGCCGCACGCAAGCAGGAAAGCGCAGATGGACTTTGCATGGAGTCAGGATCATAACGACTTGCGGGATGGCCCTGGACAGAATTTGTGAATCCTGCCAGGGAAGGCGCAAAGATGGTGCCGGCGGGGGGAATCGAACCCACGGCCTAGGGATTATGAGACCCTCGCTCTGCCACTGAGCTACGCCGGCCAGAACCAATTCTCCATGCTACGAAGTGGCTGGTAAAGGTGTCAAGGCGTTCGGTGATCCTTGATTTTTTTGCTTTCCATAGGCGGTGGCTGATACGCTGGCCTTGCTTCGTGCACTAAATGGTAGAGTCTCAATCGTTATTTCGCCTGGCTGTAGTGGTAAGGCTGGGGGTACAGGCGGTCCCTGGCTAAGGGACTAGGGTTCCAGTCGACTTAGTACTACCGTACCGTTGACCCAAACAGTCCCGAAACCTACCCTACACGGGATCGAGCGCCAGGCCACCTCGAAGATAGGCGAAAGCCTATCGAAAACTCGAGGCGGGTTGGTGTGTATCGATACAAAACAGGCCCATAGCCTGGGCTGCTTGACATTGGTGTGTAAATAGGTAGACTGCCCCCGGGGTTGTTACCGTACCTCGGAGGCACAATGTCACGCAGACTCACGGTTGTATTGCTTGCCATGCTGGTTTTGGTGGGGGCAATGAGCCTGAAGACGGTAGTCGTCACCCACAGTGATGGCTCCGTTATCCTGGCAAATGGTGGGGCCCCAGTCCCGCCGGTGCCATGGAAGAACGGTGGAGCGCCTGTCCCGCCCGTACCGTGGAAAAATGGCGGAGCACCCGTTCCTCCGGTGCCCTGGAAGTAGTTAGAGCGACCGAAGATAGCTGGTTACTTCGGCGGTTGCCAGGGCGCAGGAAAATAAGAGCGTGCCTGGCTCATTCGGATCTGCTGTTTGGCTAGCCTGCACTTTACTTGAGGCCGCAGTGGTGGTGTGCGCGCTCAAGACTCACTCCTTTCGGCGTTACCTCTTCTTGAATGTTTACATGGCGCTGTCCTTCCTGGTCAGCGTGGGGCGCTTCCAGGTCATCAGCCGGATGGGGACGAATTCCCTGGAATATGCGTATTTCTATTTTTACTCGGATGCGCTGCTGACCATCGGACTCTATTTTGCGCTCCTGAACCTGTACTGCCTGGTCTTCGATGAGATGAAGGTGGAGCGCTACCTGCGGTTGGGCGCCATCGTGCTGCTGGGCGGCACGGCCTGGTTTTCGTATGCAGTCGTGAATCAGTCCTCGCACAGAATTCTCTCCCATTTCGCTTTCGAGCTCTCGCAGAATTTGTACTTCGTCGGGCTGGTTCTCACCTACGCGCTCTGGGGCGCAATCCTCAAGCTCCGTGAGACGCGCGCGCGACTCATTCAGTTTGTGCTGGCGCTGGGCGTTTATTTCAGCGCGTTTGCGGCGGATTACGCGCTGCGCAATCTGTATCCTAACATGCAACCTGTCTTTCAGTACGTGACGCCGATGCTGGGGTGCATCCTGCCGGCGGCATGGAGTTATTCGTTCATGCGGGTCGGTGAAGAAGGGCGGCTGGCGCCCTCGCAAGTTGCGGCGGTGCCCCGATGATGGCGACCATCATTCTGGTGTGCTCGTTGGTTCTTTTTCTGCAGTTCTTCGTGTTTTATTGCCGCTCGTTGATCGCCGTGTCTGCGAAACAGGCGTTGTCTCCCGAAGTGCAGGAAGTCACGGGAATCCAGCGGGCCGCCTCTGGCGAAGATTTCAACCGCGTCATGCAGCTCCTGCATTTGTGCCCGGAGCGGCGGGAAGACCGAAGCGGCATTCAGGCCATCGGCATTTATTTCCGCTTGCTGAACTTCCTGCGCTCGACGGTCGCGCGGCTTACGCCCTCCGTGCGAACGTGGACGGAGTCCGAGCGCGGACAGTGTACGTATTTTGCTGCGGTGGCCCTGGAGCGGCGAATCTCCTTCAGCCGCGATATGCTGGCGCAACAGATGGATGCCTGAGCCTCACTCTCTCTCCCATTGGGCCGTTGTTCCTTTGGCGACCTTAGGCCGCTTTCTCCGCTTGACATTTTGAGTCCGTGGTATTGTTAGGAGGTTCCCTCCTCGCCGGAGTGGAAGCGTCCGCAGCGCAAAACTACCGGTGACAAAAACTTGTTCGCAGTGTGGCGCGGTATTGCCGTCCAACCTCCGCGTCTGTCATTTTTGTGATTCTTCATTTTCCGTTGGTTCTTCTGCCCAGGAAGAAGTCTCCGACAATTTAACCCGCGCGGGTGTTCCGCTCCAGCCGGAATCCTTGGCCGGCTTTAAGGACACAGCTCCGTCCGGCTCTGCTCCGGAACTTGCCTGGCGCAGCGAGCTGGCACAGCGCTTAAAGGCTTATCGGACGCGCCGGAAACGGCATTCCGCTGACAGTAGCCAGTCACAATTTGCGTTCGAAGAAACTCCGCCAAGAGCCCCAGGAGATTCTGCGATCGCGACGGAAAACGCGCCCGCTCCGGAGGAGGATTTCTCTTTCACCATAGCGATCGGCCGGCCAGCCAAGAAGCAAGCGCAGGAGAAAGCGACGATGGAAATCGACGTCTCCCTGCAGCCGGACGCAGAAACACGGCCGCTGTCGGCGGTGGCAACGGATCAGAGCCACGGGCACGCGGGTCTCTATCCAGTTGCGTCGATCGAAGACCGCAGAATCGCCGCGGTGATTGATCTTTTCTGCCTGCTTTTTGCCTATGGCGGCTTCCTCGGCCTTTTCGGCTCGCTCGGCGGGCAATTCACTCTCAGCAAGTTGAGCGTCGCCGTCTGCGCGGCAACCTTCGCCGCCGTCTACCTGCAGTATTTCGCCCTTTTCACCATTTTTGGTGGAACCACTCCCGGCATGATGATGCGGGGCCTGCAGGTCGTCAGTTTTTCGGGAGATGCTCCAACGCCGAGGCAGATGCTGTGGCGCAGTGCCGGCTACATCATTTCCGCGGGAACTCTCTTCTTGGGATTCCTGTGGGCCATGTGGGATGAGGACGAACTGACCTGGCACGACCGTTTGTCGCGCACGTACCTCAGCGCAGAACAGACCTTGGAAGAGATTGAGGCTCCAGCGACGGCCGAGAGCCGCTAATCCTTCCACCTACAGTCGAGGGACCGCCGCAGCATGCCTTTCCCGGGCGATCCGGATGATCGCTTCCAGACTCCGTTCCACGTCTGAAGCATTCGTGGCCCAGGAAGATACGCTGATGCGCATGGCGGCCTTCCCGTGCCAGACAGTCCCGCCGCACCAGCAAGTGCCGTCTTGTTGAAGCCGCTGGATTATTTTCCGCGTAACTTCCGGAGGGCCAAATGAGACGAGCACCTGATTGACGACCACGTCATTCAAAACCTCAAAACCCGCTTCCGTAAGCCCTTCCGCGAAGCGTTGCGCGTGAGTGCAGGTCCTTTCGACCAATTCACGCAGCCCGGAACGACCAAGAGATTTCAGTGCCGCCCAAAGCTCGACACCTCGTGCACGCCGGGAAGCCTCTGGGGTGTGATGCATCGGCTCGCGGCCGTCTCCGGCAGCGAGGTAAGCGGCAGTGATGCCCATCGCCGCGCGGAGAGCATCCCCGTCGCGAATGAGGACGATGCCGCTGTCATAACCGACATTGGGCCATTTGTGCGCGTCGGTTGCCCAGGAGTCGGCATTCTCGAACCCCTGCGTGAGCCGGTCGAACTTCGGCGAAACGCGCGCCCACAATCCAAATGCTCCGTCGACGTGCACCCACGCGCCACGCGCCTTCGCGGCCGCACAGATTTCCTCCGCCGGATCGAACGCGCCGGTATTCACGTTACCAGCCTGGATGCAAACGATGGCGCGTTCGGAAAGACGGAACAGTTTGTCGGCGCGCATGCGCCCTTGCGCATCGCTTTCCACAATCGTAACGCGCCTTCTCCCGAATCCTGCCAGGCTCAGCGCTTTGCAGATCGATGCGTGCACTTCCTCGCCGACAACGACTTCAATCGGCGGCGCGCCAAACATGCCGTCTTCCGTCACGTCCCAGCCCGCGCGTTTGAGAAGGGCCTGCCGGGCGGCGACCAGCGCCGTGAAGTTGGCCATTGTTGCGCAGGTCACAAGGCCCCCGGCACAGCCGGCGGGCAAGGCGAGCGCCTCGCATACCCAGCGAAGAACGACGTCCTCGAGTTCCGCCGCAATGGGAGACATGACGCGCAGGGCGGCGTTCTGATTCCAGGCTCCCGCCAGCCAGTTCGCAGCCAGCGCCGCCGGAAGCATGCCGCCATTTACGAAACCGAAGTAGCGGCCCCCGGTGGTCGCCACGGTGGATGGAGATCCGATTTCGTCCAACTCCCTAAGGACGTCGCTGGGAGAAACCGATGAGGATGGGAACGGTTCGTGCAGTCTCTGGAGACCCCGAAGGACTGCTGGCAGCGGACTCACCTCCCGCTTGCGAATGCTTTCAACATATCGAGTCGCCCTCTCAGCAGAGTCCGCCAGCAGCTTTCGGGTGTTCGGATGGTTGTCGGGCTCAAGGACTTCGCGTGTCATGGGCTCACCCTTTTTCGCGGCAAGGCAGGCGTCAAAGTGTTCTGACGACCTAAAACGCGTCGAGACAAGCGTGTCCCGCTTATTCCCGAGGGAAAGAGCCGAATTGTCCGGTTATTTCTTGGAGACTGCCTCGTCGGAAGCGATCTTGCCGTCGCGAATGAAGATGATGCGATGGGCATGTTGCGCGATGTCGTGTTCGTGCGTCACCAGGATGATGGTGTTTCCCTGGCGGTAAAGATTCGCGAAGAGCGCCATAATTTCTTCACCGGTTTTCGAATCGAGGTTACCCGTAGGCTCGTCGGCCAGCACGATGGATGGATTGTTAACGAGAGCGCGGGCAATAGCCACGCGCTGGCGCTGGCCGCCGGAAAGCTCATTGGGCTTGTGGCTGATACGGTCGGTCAAATCCACGCGCTCCAAAGCCTTCTTCGCTTTTTCGACGCGCTCTTCCGCCGGCGTGCCGTTATAAATCAGCGGCAGCTCCACGTTGTGAAGGGCTGTCGCGCGCGGCAAGAGGTTGAAAGTCTGAAAGACGAAGCCAATTTCCTTGTTGCGAATGTAGGCGAGCTCGTCGTCGTCGAGATCGCTGACCAGGCGGCCGGCCAGCCAGTACTTTCCTGAGCTGGGCGAATCCAGGCAGCCGATGAGGTTCATCAGGGTGGACTTGCCGGAACCGGAAGGCCCCATGATGGCCACGTACTCGCCTTTGCGAATCTCCAGATCTACGCCGCGCAATGCGTGCACCTGCTCAGCACCCATCTCGTAGACCTTGGCCAAGGCATCGGTCTTAATAACCACCCCGGAGCTGACCAAGTCTTCCCGGTAGGAATCTGTCTGGGTTTCAACAGGCATGCGATTCTCCCTCGTAGTGCACGCGCATTAGCTTTGCGTCTCGTCCGGTTTCTTCGGCGCGCTGTTATCCACCTTCACTTGGGACTCCGGTTTCAGCGTGCGCAATGCCTTGTAGCTGCCGACGACAATCTCATCGCCAGCCTGCAAGCCTTTGGTGATTTCGATGTCGGTGACGCCAGCAATGCCGGTTTCCACGGGGCGGAAAAACGCTTTCTTGGCGTTCACGACAAATACGCCCTGGACTTCATCCTTCTTTGAGTCGCCAGACGCGGCAGGAGGCGGTGCCGCCAAAGTCACGCTTGAGCCTTGCCCCTTCGCATTTTTGGTAGCTTCTTCGAGGTCCTTACGAGTGCGGACTGCCAGAGCCTGAATAGGAATGGCGACTACGTCTTTGCGCTCCGCCGTCTTGATCTTGGCCGTTGCGGAAAGGCCCGGCCGAAGATTCTCAGGAGGATTCGCAAGGGTGACCACGACCTTGAAATCTTTGGCTTCCTGGGTGCTCGTGGTTGTTTGGGTGGTCGTTAGGCCGGAGCTGCGTAGCACGGCTTGCGATCCAATCTCCGTCACTTTGCCTTTGAACACTTTTCCAGGAACGGCATCGATAGTGACGTCCGCATCCTGGCCCATCTTCACATTCACAATGTCCGTTTCATCCACTTTGACTTCCGCAGTAACCACCGACATGTCGGAGAGTGTCATGATGAAACTGCCCGGTTGGTTCTGTATGCCCATAACGACGTAGTCGCCCACCCGTTCGGGCAAATAGCTGACGATTCCGTTGATCGGCGAAGTGTAAATGGTCTTGTGCAGAATATCTTCAGTGTGCACGAGCACCGCGCGGCTTTGATTCAGCTGCGCGCGGGACTGGTCCAGTTGGGCTTTCAGGGATAGCACGCGCGCCTTCGCCGATTCCACGGCTGCAGCAGCACCATCATACGTAGTCTTGCGCTGGTCAAAATCCTGCTTGGGGATTAGTCCGTCCTTATACAGGCCCTGCCCACGATCGAAATCCAGCTTGGCCTTTTCCATGTTGGCCTTCTGCGTTTCTAAATCAGCTTGCGCCGCTTTGTAGCTGGCTTCCGCCGCTTGCACTCCAGACTCTGCCGAGTTGCTCGCGGCGGTCTGGGCTTGCACGTCCGCACTGGCCTGCACATTTTCCTGAGTGAGCAGCTTGTCACCCTTACTGACATGATCCCCTTCTTTAACAAATATTTGGGTGATTCTGCCGTATCCTTGTGCGGCTACGTTTGTGTAAGTAGTGGGCTTGACTTCGCCAGACGCCGTCACTAAGGAAACGAGACTGTCCTGCTTGGCCACTTTAGCCGTCTGGACCGTCACCACTCCCTTATTCGCCTGATTTACGCTGAAAAGAACGATTCCACCGAGCACCACCACGGCGCCCGCGCCGATTGCCACTTTGTGCCACGTCTTCATTCGCTTCCCCTTCGCTTTGCCACGTTGCCCGCCGAATCTTCCGAAACCCCTGCGCAGTCAGGTTTTACGAGCACACCGGATGACCGACCCACACAGGGACAAATCTCAATTGAAGTCTCTACCTCTTACATACGCCCGTTCGGGTCGAAATGTTTCGGGGAGGGTGACTCCACTTTCACGGTTCAGAATTGCAGCCAAAAGGCAGCTATCCCGACCCTAAGTATATCCGTCTCAAAGAGAGACTTGATTTCCAAGCGCTATTCTAGCGTTTCATCCAGTGAAAGAAAAGCCCACTCTTGCCACGAACAGCCAGCCCGAGGCGCAGCCGACCCAGTCTCTTTGACGCAGGGAAAGAGCAAATGGTCAGCCAGGAATCGGGGCGTTTTGGAGGAAGAGTCGCCGCTAGCAAAGCTCGCGGATTTTGTTCCCGGGACAAGCACAGGTTCATCGGCAACCATGCCCCGGCTTGTTATTCAACTGGCGGCGAAATGTTGAGCTTGTAACTTGGACACGCTTTGTGGCGTCCTAGCTATGGAAAGACTCAATGAATTAAGGGCTGCCGATGAGCACCGCATCCCGTGTCACACTGAATGTCGCTGGGATTTTGACCATGTTCGCCGTGTTCGCTGTTCTACTACGAGCGCAGGAACGCGACGTCCCCGTCATCCGCACCACCACCAGGCTGGTCCAACTCAATGTGGTTGTCCTCGATGACCATAGACGGCCGGTGAGCAATCTCTCGCAAGATGACTTTGAAGTTTTCGACAACGGGCGCGAACAGAAACTCTCTCATTTCTCGGTTAGCTCGGCCCCTGCGGCCGTCGCCCGGTCCGCCGCAGCGCCCCTGGTACTCACCAATCGGTCCGGGCAACCCGGCGAGCCACCCGGCACTGTGACCATTGTGCTGGTGGACGAAACGACCGCCCGGGACATTACAGCAATCTATTACCGCGCGGCGCTTCAGTCTGCCCGGCTGCAGGTGCAGAAGTTCCTCGGTGCGTTGCGGCCGGGTCAGCAAGTGGCCTTGTACGCGTTGAGGGCAGAAGGCGTAGTAGTCATTCAAGACTTGACGGATGATTCGGTGGCACTGCTTGCCGCGGCAAAGACCATTGGGACCGGCCAGCTCAAATCCAAGTTTTCACCAGTCGGCGTCAAACCAGACACTGCCGGGACGAGGGAAGATTCATCCGCGGTACTGGCGATGACTCGGAAGACGGACCTCACCGAGGATTTGCGCAGGGCCCTGGTGAAGGAAGCGTTCCAAGGCATCGCTCACCATTTGCAGGGCAACCCGGCCCGGAAGAACGTTGTTTGGATTTCCCCAATCTTCCCATCGCTGGTCACTGGCTTCGATCCTACCTTGATGGCCGCGGAGCGCGACGCGATCAATCCGATTCCAGGGCAGATGCTCCCGGTGCCGGAGTTCGCGAACCCGCAAGGCCACTATAACCAGTTGCGTGCTCTCGCGCGCCAGATGAGCAACGCGAATATTTCGCTGTACCCCATGGACGCGAAGGGGCTCGTGACCGGCTCCGTCATCAGCCTGCAAGGCGAGCGGAACTTCATGGATCTGCTGGCTTCGGAGACCGGGGGCCGCGCTTTCTACGACACCAACAGGCTGGATCAGGATTTGCGGGATGTGCTCGAAGAGGGCCGCGTGGCCTACCTGCTGGGATATTATCCGGGCGACAGCGCCTGGGACGGCAAGTATCACCAAGTCGAGGTAAAGCTGCGGCGCACGGGGCTCTCCATACTCTGCCGGAAGGGATACTTCGCCGTGGATGAACCGCTGCCGCAAAACCCGGATACCGCATTGCGTGATGCCGCGAAGGGCTTGCTGGAGTGGTCGGGAATCGGTGTCGCGCTGAACGTTTCTTCCAACCCCCTGGAATGGTTTGAACAGGAAGTTGTTGTCAAGCTCGAAACCCAGGAAATCCATTTCGAAAACACCGGCGGACGCTGGCGGGCCAATCTGGACGTGGCCTTCGTACAACTGGCCAAGGACGGGCGCGTCCTGGAAGGTACCAAAGACCACCTGGAACTGGCGCTGCTTCCGGAAACCTTTGGTGACGCCGCTGCGCAAGGGTGGTTTTACCCGAAGACTCTTGATGTCGACCCAAGAGCAGAGAAACTGCGGGTAGTCGTGCGAGATCTCAAGACCGGCGCGGTGGGCTCGGTCTCCATCCCCATCCGCCACGGAAAGTCCACATAGGCTGCACTCCTGCACTCCTTTTCGGATTGCGCGTCCGAGAGGAGTTGTATGCGTCGATAGCTCGTTCTACCTGGTTGACCGCACTATGAAAGGACTTGGGACACGAGGCGCAATTCTCAGCAAATCTCCAGCAAGTGAATTAGGTCGTTGTGGTAAACTGTTGAAACCAAACCGCGGAGAGGTGGCAGAGCGGCTGAATGCGGCGGTTTGCTAAACCGTTGTACGAGCTAAAACTTGTACCGGGGGTTCGAATCCCCCCCTCTCCGCCAGAATTAGCCGTAGGTGCCCGCCGTCTCTTACGCTGGACGTTGACTGGCAGCGTATCCTCACGACACTCGCGCAATAATGATCAGCGCCAGCCCAGCCAGGAAACAGCTGAACATGGCCGCAATAAGTTTGGCCGCAGCAGGAGGAGCGGCGCGGAATTCCTTCCAGATGAAGACGCCCCAAACCGCCGCTACCATCGTTGCTCCCTGCCCCAAACCATAGGAAATGGCAAACCCAGCGCGGCCTGAAGCAAGGATGTTGAAAGACATGCCGACTCCCCAGATGACCCCACCCAAAATGCCGGTAAGGTGCGTTTGCAAGTCGCCGCGAAAATAATCGGCGTAGGACACCGGGAGCCCCAAGAAAGGCTTCTTCATCACAACAGTGTTGATCACGAAGTTGCTCAGGAAAATGCCCACGGCAAAAATGAAAACCGCCGCATAAGGGCCCAATTTGCCGGGCTGGGGATGGGTGAATTCCGGATACATGGAAGCAGCCACAAAGCGGTAGAAGAAGCCCATCAACACGCCGCACGCGACCGAAATAACGAGCCCCTTGGTATTGACGCCAGCTGCGCTACCGGGAATCGTGCGATAAGCGACAGCATCCAAGATGATCGCCAAAACGACGAGCACCACTCCCGCAAAAAGCAGCGTCGCATTACCGATGGGATTCGCGGCGTAATTGACCACCACACCGAGAACCAACGCAATGCCTATGCCCACAGGAAATGCCACTGACATGCCGGCAATGTCGATCGCGGCAACCAGAAGGATGTTGGCTAGATTGAAGATCGCTCCGCCGATCAGGCCCGAATAAACGCTGGAATGAGAAGCCTGGGTGAGATCCACAACGAAACTGTTCCCAGCAGCGCCATGGCTGCCGAGCGTCAGGCCCAGGATCAGCGTTAAAAGGAGCACGCCGATGGTGTAGTCCCAATAGAATAGTTCGAAGCGCCAGCCCTTGCGCGCCAGTTTCTGCGTGTTCGCCCAGGAGCCCCAACAGAACATGGTGATGACACAGAACACGACGGCCCATGTATAGCTCTGCAGAATAAACATTTCCGCTCCCTGTCAATCGCCTACGTTCGAGACTCTCTGCGGCTTGGCTACGGTCTTCCGGTCCGGCGAGCCCACTCGGCATCAAACTCTCCTCGCTTTGGGAACGACTTTTGCGTGCCGACGCGAGTGGTCGACAGCGCCGCATAGAGATTCGCGCGCGCAAGCGCTTCTTTTTCGGCCATGCCCTCCGCCAGGAATACCGCAAAGCTGCCAATAAAGGCGTCCCCCGCCCCGGTCGTGTCCCTTGGAGTAACGGCGAATGGTGCGATGAGTTCCGCACGGTCGGCGCTAACGAGCAAGGAGCCTCGCGCACCCAGGGTGAGAATAACTTTGCGAAATCCTGCCTGAAGGAACGCTGCGGCGCACTTCTTGGCGTCTTCGGTCGAATGCACGGGCATTCCTGCGAGCGTCTCCGCTTCTGTTTCGTTAGGAACAAAATAGTCCGCGCTGCTCAGTTGCGCGAGGTCGGCGGTAAGCGCCGGCGCTGGATTGACGATGCACCGAATCTTGTTTCGTCGCGCGAAGGCCACGGTGTAATAGATCGTTTCGAGCGGTATCTCGAATTGCAGAATTATGGTATCGGCGCTCCGGAGCACACCGGCGGCCGCATCGACATCGGCGGGCTTCAACTGGTCATTGGCTCCCTTCACCACGACGATGCGGTTCTGCCCTGCGGGATCCACGAAGATCGGAGCGACTCCGCTCGAAATACCTTCCACAATGCGCACATGCGTGGCGTCAATGCCAAACGAAGCGAAGTTCTTCACCGTTGCTTCGCCGAACAAATCGTTGCCAACTTTGGCAACCATCGTCACGTCTGCGCCGCAGAGCCGGGCAGCCACTGCTTGATTTGCGCCTTTACCGCCAAAGCCAAGATCAAAACTCTTGCCGAAAATCGTTTCGCCGGGCTTGGGAAACGTATCACTGAAAGTGGTCAAGTCCGTGTTGGCGCTGCCAACGACCGCAATGCGTGGTGGCTTGCCCATGCTGCTCTCTCCTCACAGAAGGATTGCAGTCGAAGTTTACTTCCGAAGGCCCTGGCCTTCCACAATGGTGACATAGCGATCGATGGGGACATCGGTGAAGCGCTCGACTTTGCCGCTGGGAAGCGGCCACTGGATTTCGAGCCAGTCCAGCTTGTCATGTCTGCCCAAACCAAGCACGATTCGCGGGTCGTGCGAAGAAAGATAGCTGCCGCCGCCCACCTTGAAGCGGCTCTGCTTGAGCTCTCCTGCCTGGTACGAAATGCGCGCACCAATGGCGTCGGGGTTCGCCTTCTTGCCGAACAGATTCAGCCCAAGCCAGTGATTCCGCCGGCCGGCCTCATTGCGAAGCAGCACCGGCGCCCCGTTGTTCACGGAAATGAGGACGTCGACGGCTCCGTCGTTGTCAAAATCTCCGAGGGCCAGGCCACGCGCCGAGAAGGGGCGCGAGAAAATCGGCCCGCTATCGGCGCTGATATTCTTCAAGCCTGCTCCGGTATTCTGAAAAAGCAGCAGCGGTTCACTGTACGTCACTCCCGGGCTAATCTTGTCGATCAGATCATCGGGATGGCCGTTGGCGATGAGCAGATCGAGCAGACCATCGTTGTCGAAGTCAAAAAACTTCACTCCCCATCCGCTCATCATTTGTGAGGAGCGCGCCACTCCCGCTTGCCCGGCTACGTCATCAAAGGACTCGTCATGCTTATTCCTGTATAGTCCGTAGAATTCGTGGTCCAGATTCGTGACGAACAGGTCCATCCAGCCATCCTGGTCAAAGTCGGCGGAATCGACGCCCATGCCGGAGCGCGCTTTGCCTCCAGGACCATAAGCAACTCCGGCGGTGAATCCGATCTCCTCGAAGCGCTTGCCTTTGCGATTCGCGAAAACAAAATTCGCAGTCGTGTCGTTGGCGACGAAAAGGTCCAGGAAGCCATCGTTGTTGATGTCCGTGGCGACCACGCCCCAGGACTTGCCAGGATTATCGCGGATGCCCATTTGCTGGCTGACGTCGGTGAACGTGCCATCGCCGTTGTTGTGAAAAAGCCAGCTCGGCATGGGATTGAAAATGCGCGGATAGCAATATTCATTGAGGCCGGCAAGCGCAGGCGAGTTTGGCGCGTGGCAAGCGTGATGCGTCAGCTTTGTGAAATCGACAAAGCGGCAGACAAAAAGATCGAGTCGCCCATCATTGTCATAATCGAACCAGACCGCGCTGGAGGCCCACCCTGGGGCGGCCACGCCAGCCTTGGCCGTAACGTCGGTGAACGTGCCATCTCCGTTGTTGTGATAAAGAATGCTCCTGCCATACTGTGAAACAAACAGGTCGGGAAAACCATCTCGGTCGTAGTCTCCTACAGCTACTCCCATCCCATATCCACCACCCAAAACGCCGGCTTTCTCGGTGACATCTGTAAAGGTGCCGTCGTGGTTATTACGGTACAGCGCATTTCGCAGTGGCGGAGATGGATCAAAAAAATCGCACTTCCCGCTGTTAACCAGATAGATATCCATCCAACCATCGTTGTCGTAATCAAAAAATGCGCAGCCTGCTCCCGTGGTTTCGGGCAGATATTTTTCAGGAGACTTCCCGGCTTTGTGGACCCATTTAATTCCGCTGGCGGAAGGGGCAACCTCCTCGAAGGCATAAGGCGACGCTGCGGCAAAGCCAAAGGGACGGAACTTGCTGAGAGCCAAGCTTCCTAGGAGGCCACGGAGGAAAAAGCGACGGGAAACTGTGAATTGCCGTGCAGTCTGCTTCAGAAGAGCCACCTGATTTTACGCGGTATTCGAGATCTTATCACGGAGATTGCGTCGGAATTTCCGTGCTAAGATTTCGTGCAAGAGTCCGTTTTTCATGCCAATCCAGCGCTTTGGTCGATCGATCGTCCCTGTGCTTGCGAGCGCTCTTATTTTGCTCTTCCCGGGTTCGATGATCGGACAGCCGGCTCCAGCGCAGATGGCGGAGCAAGGGTCTGGAACCGCGACCTTTGGGGAGCTTGCCCGGCAGGCAACTGCAGCGCGGGAGGAAGGCGAGAGCGAAGAGGCGATTCGCTTCTACGAAAGCGCCCTACAGTTGCATCCTGATTGGACCGACGGCTCGTGGTATCTGGGAAACCTGTACGCCGACGCAGGCCGGTATAGCGAAGCCATTCCGGCTTTCCAGAAAGTAACGACAGCCGATCCTAATCTCGGTGCGGCATGGGCGTACCTTGGCTTATGTGAGTTTGAGATCAAGGATTTCAAGAGTTCTTTGCTCCATCTGCAAAATGCAAAAAAGTTGGGATTTGCGGAAGTTCCCGGAGTGGAGAAAGTTGCAACGTACCACCTGGCATTGTTGCTGAACTTGAACGGCCAGTTCGAAGACGCTTGGGAACTGCTGGGGTCCAGGTTGGGACAGGGCCAGTTGGCAGAACAAACCAAGACTGCATTGGCGCTGGCGCTGCTGCGTGTTCCCCTGCTGCCGGATCAAGTGGATCCCTCCAAGGACGCGTTGATTGACGCGGCAGGCGAAATCGCAGGCGATCTCGTCGAAGGGAATTTCGATCGCGCCTTCCCGGCATTTGAACAGATGTTGAAGACTTATCCGACTACGCCGTTTCTTCACTATGCCTATGGGTCTGCTTTGATTTTCCGGTCTCGCTATTCCGAAGCAC
>CAZGFL010000061.1:0-10077 GCA_964524985.1 uncultured Acidobacteriaceae bacterium | reverse complement strand
CATCTCCTTGTCAATCCGAGACCGATGAAAGAGCGCCGAAACGACAGAACGGAGCGAGGCGAAGACCCTCATATTTCCTCCGGCTGGGCCTTAAGCGCTGAGGCAATTGCGGCGACTAGGCGGTTCCAGCCGTCCTCCTGCTGGCGCAAACGTTTCCGCCCGGCGGCTGTCAGTTCGTAGAACTTGGTCCGTCGATTGTTCTCCGAGGTGTCCCAGTGAGCCTTCAACAAGCCCTGCCGCACCAGTCGAAACAGCGCGGGATAGAGCGCGCCCTGTTCGATCAGCAGCGCTCCGTGTGAAATCTGTTCGATGCGCAGCAGAATGCCGTAGCCGTAGAGCGGGCCCAGAGAGACGGCTTTGAGAATGAGCAAATCGAGAGTGCCGGGGAGAATCTGCGCGCGTTCGGGCATCCGAGTATCCTAACCTAGTTATGAAACTAGGCCCGCATTTCCGGCCTGTCAAGGAGAAAAGGAGCCTAGCAGCGCAATGTTAGACCGCCACATCACGGGCGTATGGTCGGCAAACCGGACCATCCCATTAGAGTTACCGTCGGACCGAGCGGTATACGAGAGGCGTTCACTATACTCTTCAGCGTGGACGATCCGCGGCGGCCCATGCTTCCTTGTTTGTTGCGGGCCGAAAAACCATCAAGAATGACGGGCATCAGCAGATAGCTTTCGGGCATAGCGCCATTCCAACAAAAACGCTATTCCGGTTCCAACGATAACGCCGGTCCAGATCAAGTTAGGCATGACGTGCGTCAAGTTCCACGAAAGTAGCAGAATCCCGGCGATCAGAAATAGCGGCCCGGTGAGCATGCAATGATACGTCCTGTTTTTGAGCGCATTGGCAAAGCACCCAACCGCCATTGCGAGCAGGCAGGTTGCCGCCGAGGAGCCATGCAGCGGATGCCAGAAACTTCCGATGAGCGCGAAAACTGCCCACGCCGCCACCGATACGATGAGCCAGTAGCAAATGGAGGCTGGGCTGCTGCAACACACTTTAGGCTTGCCATTCACAAATGAATTGTATCCCCAGCTTAGAATCGTTGGACGCGTAACTCGATCCGTGCGACGAACGTCAAACGAATAGCTGGCTTCCCTAAGCCAATGGTGTTTGGGATCCAGTGGGTTTGGCAGATCAAGCGCGAACGTTTTCAACAGAAAAGGGAAACGGCGGAGTGGCCCCATGACCCTTCCGCCGTTTCACAACCGGAATGTGCTCTAGTCGAACCGCCTCACACTTTCTCGAAGGATGCAAGACGGTGCTCTGTGCCGCCCACAGGAAAATAAGTCTATCCTTTCGCTTTCCTGAAAATCGCCTGTGCCAAGGGCCAATTTTGGGGCAACCAGGACCTTGTTCAAAAGTACTAGTACTCTTGCCCCACCCTCCCGTTGACACCCACATTACGAAAAGGCAACTTCTTTGCCATCCTGGGGTTGTACCTTATGGGAGCAGCAGAATTTGCTCCCGCTCGGAAGGGCACTTCTCCAAGGGCGACCCGTTGGCGGTCGAGCGGCCTTCCGAAGACAGGGGATTCGTCATGAAGACGATCAAATTTACCGGCATGAGCAGCCTCAGCCTGCTGCTGGTTTTAGCCGGTCTTTTGTTTTTTGCGCCGCAGGCGCGCGCGGACGACGAGGAGAAAGATCCTCCCACGCGCGTGGCGCGCATTAGTTTCACCGAAGGTTCCGTGTCCTTGCAGCCCGGTGGCGAAGGCGACTGGGGCACTGCAGCCAAGAATCGCCCGATGACCATCGGCGACAAGATTTGGGTCGACAAAGATTCGCGCGCGGAGCTCCAAACCGGCGCAGCCGCCATTCACCTCGGCAGCATGACCGCCCTCGCTTTCCTGAACCTCGACGGCAATATTACCCAGATGCGCCTGCCCGAGGGTAGCCTCAATTTCCGCGTCCGGGAACTTCGCGAAGGCGACGTCTACGAAGTGGACACTCCCAACGTCGCATTTACCGTCAGGCAGGCGGGTGCGTTCCGCATCGACGTCAGCGAGAATGGCGACTCCTCGCGCATCATCGTGATTCGTGGCGAAGGCGAAGTTGCTGCTGACGGCAAGACTTATCCCGTACACGCTGGCGAGCAAGCCGAATTCAATGGCGAACAAAATCCTACCTATAGCATCTCCAAAGCTCCTGGCCCTGACGGCCTCGATCGCTGGGCCGAAGAGCGCGACCTTCGCGAAGACCGCTCCGTCTCGGAGAAGTACGTCTCGCCTGATATGCCTGGTGCCGACGATCTCGATGACAGTGGTTCTTGGCGTCAGGAACCCGACTACGGCAACGTTTGGTATCCCAATGACGTCGGCCCGGATTGGGCTCCTTACAGCGACGGCTATTGGTCCTCGGTTGGTCCGTGGGGCTGGACCTGGGTTGGCAATGAACCTTGGGGCTTTGCGCCTTACCACTACGGTCGCTGGTCTTGGATCGGTGGCCGGTGGGGTTGGTGCCCGGGACCGTTCTACGGTGCGCCGGTCTATGGACCCGCCTTCGTCGGATTCCTTGGCGGTGGCTTTGGCTTCGGCCTCGGCTTTGGCGTCGGCTGGTTCCCGCTGGGCTGGGGTGAGCCGTTTTTCCCCTGGTACCACTGCGGCCCGCGCTACATCAACGTCATCAATGTCCACAACACTTTTATTAGGAACGTGAATGTCTTTAACAACCGGAACTTCAACTACGTGAACGCGCACAATGTTCGCGCGGTCACCACTACGTCGCGCAACGGCTTCATGAACGGCGAGCGCGTGAATCGCGGCGCGCAGCACATCACGCAGGCTTCTCTAAATAACCTCAAGGCCACCAACTCCGTCGGCCTCAAGCCCACGGCGCATAGTTCGCTGGGCGCGGCCAACGTGAATGCGCATGCCGCGCGGCCTTCCAGCGCCATCCAGAACCGCTCCGTGATCGCTCGCACAGCTCCGGCAGCGGGAGTCCAGGCGCACAACAACGTTCGCGTTGCCGGTCCTTTCACGCACAACGGAGCGAACGCAACTACGGGTGCGAATGGGCGCATTGCGAATTCACCCAACAATTCCGGCGTGAACTCGCGCCAGCACGAGCTCTCCCAGAACCGGCCGCCTTCCGCGACGAACAACGGTTCTGCGCGTCCAGGAAATAGCAACCGCGTGTGGGAGGCGCAGGGCAATACGAGCGATCGTGGCCACGCTCCGCAGGGCTTCGGCTCCGACCGTCCGGCAAATAATCCCGCGCAGAATTCACCTCGAGTCTCTTCGGATCGTCCGCCCTGGGCACACAACGGCGCGCAGCCCGGCTCTACGGGCCCCAACAACAACCGCTCCTACGAGCCGCAGCGGAATTACAGCGAACCGTCTTACGGTAATCGCGGTTCTTCGCCGCGCACCTATACGCCCCCCAGCCGCAGCTATCCGTCTCCTTCGCGCTCTTATTCACCGCCGGCGCGCTCCTACTCTCCTCCGCCGAGCCACAGCTCCGGCGGTGGGGCCCCGCACAGCAGTGGCGGTGGTTCGCACAGCAGTGGTGGCGGGTCCCATAGCAGTGGCGGAGGCGGTGGCTCTCACGGTGGCGGCGGACGCCCGCATCGCTAACTCTCACTTGACCGAAACTCGAAGGCCCGCCAATTCCCGGCGGGCCTTTCCCTTTGGACTGGCGCGTCCTTAGCTCGTCGCATTCCTTCTTGCAACGACATAACGACGAATTTCCCGGGCAGGGAAGGCCCCGCTCGCACGACCAAAAATATCCACAGCCCTAAAATATTTTTATAAACCCCATCCTTAGAACAATTTAGCGCAATTAAGTGTTCATCCCCAGAAAAATACTGAGCCCCTGTCGATCTCGCTGGCTCTCGTTCGACGTTTCAGTAGACGCTGGATTTACCCGGCTGTAACCAGCTCGGGGGCCCAGCTCCTAATCCCTGCAGGAGATGCAACAATGCGATTCATGATTGTGGTCAAAGCCACCAAGGATTCAGAGGCGGGCAAATTCCCGCTGGAGAAGGAGAAGATGTTTGCCGCAATGGCGACGTACCATGAGGAACTAGGGAAAGCGGGATTGCTGCTCGATGCGTCGGGGCTGCAACCATCCTCGAAGGGCTGGCGCGTCAGATACACGGGAGAAAAGCGGACGATTATCGACGGGCCGTTCACCGAGGCGAAGGAGCTCATCGCCGGCTACACCATTATCCAGGTGAAGTCGCGGGAAGAGGCGCTCGAGTGGACCAAACGTTTCCCTAATCCCGTGGGCGAAGGAGCTGAAGCCGAAATTGAAGTGCGCCAGTTGTACGAGCTGGACGACTTGGGTCCAAGCGATGCGATTGAACGTTTTCGCGAACTAGTGCCAAGGAAAAAGTAGGCCGTGGCGCCCTACTAGCACGCAGCGGCCTCCTTTTGACGCGCTACGGGATCACGACCAGCCTGCGGGCTGGTACGTTGCGTTCCCAGGCATCCTCGATCTCGGCGAGCGGAACCCGCTCGGTCTCGATGCGCAGTTTGCCACTGGCTGCGTGGTTCATCACCTGCTGGAACGCCTCGGTGAGCATGTCCCAAGGCGGAATGCCTGCTGTTCCCCGAATCGTCAGCGCCGTGCTCCGCAGCACTGCTGCGGGCAGCGTGATGGTCGGTCCCGCGCTCTCGCCCACCTGCACCAGTCGTGTCTCCGATCCCGCAACCGCAAATTCTGCGTTGGTAAGGGCCGTCAGCAGGGCTTCCGTCGGATGGCCCCACAAGTAGTCGATGATCACATCGAACCCTTTTTCGCCTGCCTCGCGCCGGAAGGCTTCGATCAACTCTTGCTCCGGCTTGTCCAGGGGAATCGTCGCGTCCGCGCCAAGTTCGTGGAGTTTGCTCAGCACCTGTTCGTTCCGTCCCGCCGCCACAAGGCGTCCCGCGCCCAGGATTCTGGCGACTTGCACTGCCAGCTTGCCCGTGACCCCGGTCGCGCCAAGGATCAGCACGGTTTCGCCCGAGGCCAGCTTCGCGCTGTGCTTGAGCGAAAGCCATGCCGATACACCAGGATTGGGAATGGCCGCGGCCGTGTCGTCGTCCAAATCCTCAGGGACCGAAAAACATTGTGCTCGCCGCACCACGGTGCGCTCTGCCATCGCGCCGTACGGCCGCCGGGGCCCGCCAAAAAACATCCGCGTCCCGTCTTCGAGCCGCCCCACGCCATCCATGCCGCAGACAACCGGAAGTTCACGCGGGCTGGCAAAGTGCTTTCCGCCCGCCAACTGTTGGTCCACAGGCTTCAGCGAAGCCGCGCAGACATGAAGGAGCACCTCGCCTGAGCCAGGAGTCGGCTCTGGAAATTCCTCGAAGCGCGGCGGTTTCCCCAGCACGCGCAGCACGGCGGCACGCATTAGTCGCCTCCTTTTGGAGTGCGGCGGCTCGACGCCGCTTTCTCCGTGCCGAAGCTTGCTTCAGCCCTCAATGTTTTCCGTCCATCAAAACCGGCGCAATTTCGTAGCGCGGGGCCTCCAGTTTACTCTGAGCCTCGAAGGGCCGGCTCTCTTCTTTGCAGGTCACGATATCGCGGATTCCGCGCAGCCGCCTCCCCTTCGGGCGTGATAAGGTCACTCGGGTCACAGTTGGAATCACCCAAGCGGAAGGCGGTTGAGGTCGATGGATACGAGGAATGGGGAGCGAAAGGAAAGGTGACCATGCAGAATCGAGCAACCAGAAAGCGCTCCATTGTCAAGGCCGTGACATACCGCGGCATCATTGTCTGTCTCGATTTCCTGGTGGTCTACTTGCTGACGGGCAAGGTGATGACGGCGGCGGCTTTTATGATCGTCAGCAACATCTACACCACTGTCGCCTATTTCTTGCACGAGCGTGTGTGGGCTGGCATCAAGTGGGGGATGGAGCCTCAGAAGGAAACTTGATATGAGTCCGCTTTTCGGATTAGCGTTAATCAGATGAGTTGGCGAATTCGTTGTATCGAGAGCAGGTGAAGCGTACGATGCACGAGTCAGAGGTCCAAACCGGAAATTCTGGTTAGGGGAGGACGCCATGTCGCTTCGTACGATTTACCTCGGTAGGCTGATCGGTCTGTATTGCGTTCTCATCGCGCTGTCCATGATGTCACACAAGCAGGCGACCGTGGACACGATGACCGCGCTCGTTCACAACGCGCCGGTTCTATTCTTCGCTTCTGTCATGGCGATGGTCGGCGGCCTTGCGATCGTTCTGGCGCACAACGTCTGGTCCGGCGGCGCGCTCCCGGTCGTCGTCACCCTCGTTGGCTGGATCTTGCTGGTCAAAGGTCTGATCTTCTTACTCCTGTCTCCCGAGACCTCAGCTACGTACTTCGAAGCCTTTCGCTACGGCGAGCTTTTCTACGTGTACACGAGCGTCACTCTGGTTATCGGCATCTATCTGACATTCTCCTCCTTGCGCTCTTCTGCTTAGCTCGCCCCTTTAGAGGTGAGACCTTTTGGCTCTTGCCTTCCGTCAAAATCGATGCCGAGAGCGGGACGGTTCACGGCACTCTGCTCTTCTTCATCTGCGATATTGACAGCGAACAATTTCGAGAGCGGGGTCAGTTCTGCTGGCTGCTGAAACTCAGGGACAGACGGAACGTTTTCTCATGTTTGTTTGAAGAGACTCGTTTTGCTCATAATGATTGGAGATTTTCAGAAGGGGGGAGAAACGTCCCGCATGTCCCCAGTTTCCCCCGGTCGCCTCGCTCCTTGAGCCGTCGCACTTCCCGCCTGAGCTAGACTTGCGCTGTACGCGGTTAAGCCAAACACAAACTCCTTGCGGTGCCGCGCCAAAAATGAATAGACTCACGGCAATATTCAACAGAGCGGGGCCCAGGCGAGATGCGGTCCCAGTCGTGGCTTGCCGAGGCGTCGCGCGGAGGGGGCAAAACTATGGCTGAGGAAATCGCTCACAGTAGTGAGAATCCCGGAAAGTCCATTTTCGCAGCAGTGATCGGGGCGCTAGCGGGGATATTGATGGCGGCCATAGGCGCCTGGGCAACTATCCACTCCGAGCAAATCAAATTAGAAGCCGAAAGAAAACAGAAAGAACAAGCCCAGAATCAAATCGTGCAATACGTAAAAATGTATGAGAACGCGCCGCAGAAATTCACGCGCGAGCTGGGGCGGCAGATTGATGCAGTACCGAAGTTCGTTCCGGCCAGCAAGGAATCACTCGGAAATGCAGGCGAGGTGGTGGACCATGCCCGGGCCATCGTAAAGTCGCGGAACGATCTGCGGTCCCCCTTAGAAGGTATCGGCTCGCGGCTCGACACGGAGATCGACGAGCTTGAAAAAGAGCTGAGCAAACCAAACCCGGATCCCGAGAAAATCGCCCACTCAATCGAGGTGCTGCACCTGAGTTGGCCCGCGAAACAGCAGGAAATCGAGCTGCGAGTGAGAACGCTGCTGGACGTCATGGGAATTTCGCAAGTTTCGGCAAGCACGCCGGCGCAGGGCGGTGGCGGAGGGCAGACGCGGTAGTGCCGCGGGAAAGATTGCCCCGCCCTCGGTTTTGGAGGGCGGGGCCTTTCGTCCGTCGCCTCTGTGGCCTCCGTGTCAGGTCTTCGCCTTTGCTTCTGACTGTCACCTGTGAACTGTCGACTGTTAGCCTCCGTTTTGCCCCCCACAACTCTTTTCCCTTCCACGTGTTGAATGAACTAGAGCAATTCGCCGGTGGCGTTTCCTGATTCGACATGGGGTGGAAGGCCCAGGCGGCCGCTCTGCAATGTCCAGTGTTAGTGTTGGGTCATAGCCCGGTAGCCAATGCAGAGGTTTCAAGGCGCGGCAGAATTTCATTGCCCAGCCAGCTCCAGGAGAGATTTGCCATGAGAAAACAGGTCCTCAAGTTAACGAGTTTCCTTTGCGTCGCGCTCGCGGTCGCACTGTTTGCGCCGCAACGCGCCGCCGCCGATGACGATGATCCGCCGAGCCGCGTGGCGCGTCTCAGCTTCACGCACGGTAACGTATCCTTCAATCCCGCGGGCACCGACGACTGGGTCAACGCCGTCGTCAACCGCCCCATGACCACCGGCGACAAGCTCTGGTCCGATGACGGCGCGCGCGCCGAACTCCATCTCGGCTCCGCGGTCATCCGCCTTTCCGGCACCACCGGGTTTTCCTTTCTTAATTTGACCGACCAAATCGCGCAGCTTCGGCTGACGGAAGGAACGGTGAACATCCGCGTCCGCCGCCTCGGCGACGACGAAACTTTTGAAATCGACACGCCCAATCTTGCTTTCAACATCCTGCGTCCCGGCCGTTACCGCATCAACGTCAATGAGGCCGGCGACACCACCATCGTTTCCGTTCGCGATGGCCAGGGCGAAGTGACCGGCGGAGGCTCGGCCTACACGGTTCACCCGCACGAAACCGGAACGTTCGCCGGCTCGGACACGCTCGATGCCGACGTGGAACCTTCGGGTGACGGCGACCAGGACGACTTCGACAACTGGTGCTCCGATCGCGACCGCCGCGAAGACCACTCCGCTTCTGCTCGCTACGTTTCTGATGAGGTCATCGGCTACGAGGATCTCGACGAAGCCGGCGGCTGGCGCCCCGTGCCCGAATACGGCACGGTGTGGTTCCCACACACCACGATTGTCGGTTGGGCTCCCTATCGCTACGGCCATTGGGCTTGGATTGCGCCCTGGGGCTGGACCTGGGTTGATGACGCGCCCTGGGGATTTGCTCCGTTCCACTACGGCCGCTGGGTCGTCGTTGGCGGCGTGTGGGGTTGGGTGCCCGCGCCTCCACGGCCGGTCGTTGTCGGCGCCGTTTACGTTCGTCCGGTGTACGCGCCCGCACTCGTCGCGTTTGTCGGGGGACCGCACTGGGGAGTCGGTGTAGCCGTCGGCGGCGGTGGTGGCGTCGGCGTTGGCGTCGCGTGGTTCCCGCTGGGTCCACGGGACGTTTACTGCCCGTCCTATCACGTCAGTCAGACCTACGTGACCAACGTCAACGTCTCGAACACGGTGATCGTGAATCGCACCCAAGTCACGAATGTCTACACCAACGTCTACGTGAACAAGACCGTGAACGTCACGAACGTTACGTATCAGAACCAGGCCGTTTCCGGCGCTGTGACCGCCACTTCGCACACGGCGTTCACTTCCGCGCAGCCCGTCGGCCGCAACATGGTCGCGGTCAACGCCAGGGAAGTGGCCACCGCGCAAGTTGCGCCGGTCGCGCCCTCCGTGGCACCGCCGAAGCAGGCTGTGCTGGGCGCAGGCGCGCCGGCTCACGCCATGCCTCCGGCCGCGTTGGCCAACCGCGCGGTCGTCGCCAAGACCGCTCCGCCACCGGCGCCCGTGTCGTTTGTGAAGCAGCAGCAGATGATTCAAGCCAACGGAGGCCGGCCCGTGGCCATCTCCGAGATGCACCAGCAGGCGCAAGTGCAGGCGCAAACCGCCCCAGCCGCGCATCCGGCAATCAAGATGGCACCTCCGGCCACTCAGGCCATGCCACAAAACAGGGCCGGCAACGCGCAAGCCAATTCGAATCGCCCAAACACGATGAACGCGCAGGGCAACGCCAGCAATCAGGCGAACAAGCCCGCGAATATGACCGCGAATCCCGGCAACCCGCAGGGCAACGCCGGTAACAACAAAAATTTCGCCGACCGTCCGCCCGTTTCGCGGCCCAATCCGCTTGCTCCCGTGAATCCGCAAGTCGAACAGAAGCAGCAACAACAGGTCCAGGATTTGCGTTTGAAACAAGACCAGGAGCGCCAGAAAATCGAGCAGCAGCAGGTCTCCGAGCGCCAGAAACTCGCGCAACAAAACGCCGACGCCCAGCGCCAGGCCCAACTCGACCAAAAACATCAACAGCAGCTCACACAGCTTGAACAAAAACACGACCAGCAAGAGCAAAAATTGCAACAAAAGCAAGCCCAGGAACGTCAGAAACAGCAGGCGCAGCCGAAACCGCAGAAGCAGGAAAAGCCATCAAAGGAAGAGAAGCCCCACAAGGGTTAAGGCGCGGCGATTTGTGCAGACAGCCGGAAGAAATCAGCGGAGAGCAATTCGCTGAAGCGGCTGGCAGCAATTAGCAAGAGACGATCAGTTGAAACAATCAGTCGAGGAACTTCGAACGGGGCGTTTGCCGCAAGGC
>CAZGFL010000060.1:0-77730 GCA_964524985.1 uncultured Acidobacteriaceae bacterium | reverse complement strand
GAAGCATCCGCTGCCTTGCCGCGAATTCTGTGAGGTACGCTACTTTCGCCCTCCCCGCGATGGGCGCGTAACAAACGACCCTACGGCAGCGGTTCAAATACGACGATCGGCTGGTACGTTCGCGGAACCACCGCTTCCGCGATGGCAATCAGTTTGTCCTGCTGGCCGAACACCCGTAGCCGTGGCGGCTTTGGTTCGCCGCCATCCAATTCCGCGGTCGCGCCGGGAGGCGGTTCCACCCGCCCGGGCTGCAGTTGCGAAATGGAAATATTGAATTTGGAGCCGTGCCGCACGCGCTTTTCAATCACCGGCAGAACCGTAATGCGTGGAAAGTTGGGCAGCAGATTTTCCAGTTTGATCAGGCAGTCCGCAAATCTCCCCGCCTGCCGCGCTTCCGCCAGTTCCTCGAGAGAAATGGCTTGCTCCAGGGAAAACTCCCCTACCGCCGTGCGCGTGATTTCCGCCAGGTGCGCGCCGCAGCCCAGCTTCTGCCCCATGTCGTGCGCCAGCGACCGAATGTACGTCCCCGAAGAGCACTCAATGACGAACCGCGCGACGCTCCCCTCGATTTCCAGGAGTTTGTATTCGTAAAGCTCCACCTCGACTGGCTTCAGCCTCACCGCTTGCTTCTTCCGCGCCAGTTCATACGCGGGACGCCCGCCAACTTTTTTCGCGGAAAACTGCGGCGGCATCTGCTCGAATCGCCTGATGCGCTCCGCCGCCAATTTCTCAAGCACTGCCGCGTCCAGCGTTGGCGCAGTGTCCGGGCCTTGCGCGTCGCCGTCGGAATCGTACGTGTCCGTGGCAAATCCAAACCGGAATCCCGCCGTGTAGCGCTTCCTCCGTCCGGCATAGAACTGCACCAGCCGCGTCGCGCGTCCCAGCAGTAACACCAGCACGCCCGTGGCCAGCGGATCGAGCGTTCCCAGGTGCCCGATCTGCCGGAACCCGGCGAGATGCCGCACCGCGTCCACTACGTCGTGCGACGTCTTCCCTTTCGGTTTGTTGATGACGAGCGCGCCGTCAAACGGCGCCGGCTGTGGCTGGCGTGGCATGAGAGAAGGAATCGGTCCTCAGTAGTCAGTATCAGTAGTCAGTATCAGTTGTCGGCTCTCAGTTCTGAGTCGTCAGTACTCAGTTCTCAGTTCTCCGTTGTCACTCTTTCGTCAGTTGTCAGTCATCAGCTCTCAGTTGTCAGTTGCGAATTCTCAGCCGTCAGTTGTCAGCTCTCAGTCCTCATTCTTAACAAGGATTGGTTCCTGCGATTCTCCCGCCCCGTCGGGAATTTGCCGCCGCGCAGGGTCGCCCGCTGACTTGCCACCAACTTTGCAGTGCAAACCACTTCATACAAAAAATTAGATTATGGGATAATCTAGATTATCCTATGGTGTTGTCTGCGGTTTTTGCTTTCCCGCAGACGGCAAACGCGCTACTGCCCCGGCGCCGAGGGCTTGTCCTTCCTCATTTCCTTTAAGAGCTGCTCGATGCGTTCCACGTGCTCCTGCGAGACATCCAAAGTGAAGTGCAATTCGGGGAGGCGTCGTAATTGGAGACGCTCCACCAGTTCGTGGCGGATGTACCCGGAGGCGTGCTCGAGCGCCTTGATGGCGGCGGACTGCTCCTTCTCCGTTCCTTTGACGCTGATGAACACGCGCGCATGCTTCATGTCCGGCTGGACGCGCACTTCGCTGGCAATGACGCTGCCTTCCAAGCGTGGATCTTTCAGTTCGCCCGCCAGCATGGCGTTAATTTCGTGCGCGATTTCTTCGCCCACGCGCTCATGACGATGATTGGCTGTACTCACTTTCGCACCTGCACCGCTTGCTAAAGAATCTCCACCGCCTGGTTGATCAGGAACGATCCGAGGATGTGGTCCGCCTCGTCCAACACTTTTTGCAGCACTTCCTTCAAGTGCTTTTCCTCGTTGGAGAGCGTAACCACGCCCACCACCGATCGCTGCCACACGTCATGGTGTTCCAGCTCCGCTACCGCCACGTTGAATTCGCGCCGCAGCCGGTCCTTCAGGCTGCGCAACACTTGCCGCTTGTCCTTCAGCGATTGCGCATCGGGGATATGCAGCTCGAGGGTGAGCAAGCCGACCGGCATCTGCGGCTCCGGGGAAATCGAGCGGAGTTATTTCTTGCCGGAGGGTCCGCCGCCCTGTCCGGCAGCTTCTGCGGCGCTCATCTTGGTGACGCTGAAGCACTCCAGGATGTCGCCGATCTTCACGTCGTTGAAGTTGGCCACGCCCGCGCCGCACTCGAAGCCGGTGCGCACTTCGCTGGCATCGTCCTTGAAGCGCTTCAACGAGTTCAGCTTCGATGTATAAATCACGGTTCCGTCGCGGATCACGCGCACCTGGGCGTCGCGCTTCAGAATGCCATCGACGACGTAGCAGCCTGCCACTGTGCCCGCGCCCTTCACTCGGAACGTGTTGCGCACTTCCGCGCGGCCCAGGTACGTTTCCGTAATGACCGGCTCGAGCAGGCCTTCCATGGCCTTCTTAATTTCGTCGGAAACTTCATAAATGATGTTATGCGTGCGGATGTCCACATGTTCCTGCTGGGCCAGGTCCGCGGCTTTGCGGTCCGGGCGCACGCCAAAGGCGATGATGATCGCGCCCGATGCTGACGCCAGCAACACGTCGTTCTCCGTCACCGCGCCGACGCCCGAACCGATGATCTTCAGCTTGACCTGATCGGTCGAAAGTTTCGGCAGCATTTCGCTCAATACTTCCACGGAACCCTGCACGTCTGCCTTGATCACGATTCCCAATTCCTTAACGTCGCCGGCCTTGAGCTGCTCGTGCAGTTGATCCAGCGTGATGCGCCCGCCGGCGCTCGCACGCATGGCGGCGTCGCGTTGCTTGCTCTGCCGGTATTCGACGATGTGCCGCGCCTTGGCTTCGTCCGTCACCTGGAAGTTGTCGCCCGCTTCCGGAACACCTTGCAGACCCAGCACTTCTACAGGTGTGGAAGGCGGAGCGTCCTTCACCGTGCGCCCGCGATCATCAAACATCGCGCGCACTTTGCCGAAGACAGAACCACAAATGAAGAAATCGCCGGCGAAGAGCGTGCCGTTCTGCACGAGCACCGTGCCCACCGGGCCGCGTCCTTTGTCGACGCGCGATTCCAGAACCGTTCCCGCCGCGGGCGCATCCGGATTGGCCTTGAGGTTGCGTAACTCCGCGACGACCAGAATGGTTTCGAGCAGCTTGTCGATGTTCTTCTTCTGCTTCGCGGAAACTTCCACAAATTCCGTCTCTCCGCCCCACTCCGCGGGCATCAAGCCAAGGTCAGTCAACTGCCGCTTCACGCGCTCGGGCTGCGCTTCCGGCTTGTCGATCTTGTTGACGGCCACAATGATCGGCACGTTTGCCGCCTTGGCGTGGTCAATTGCTTCTTTCGTTTGCGGCATCACGCCATCGTCCGCCGCGACGACGAGCACGACGATATCTGTGACTTTCGCGCCGCGCGCGCGCATGCGCGTGAACGCTTCGTGGCCCGGCGTGTCGACAAACACCACGGCATTGTCGTTCACGACGACTTTGTAGGCGCCGATGTGCTGGGTAATGCCGCCCGCTTCGCCGGCCGCGACGTCGGCTTCGCGAATGGCATCGAGCAAGCTGGTTTTTCCGTGGTCCACGTGTCCCATCACCGTGACGACGGGCGGCCGCGGCTTCAAGCTTTCCTTGGTCTCTTCCTTGGCAACCTCGAGGACCATTTCTTCTTCGAGCGACACCACGCTCACCACGCCGCTGAACGATTCCGCCAGCGTGGTCGCCGTGGGCACGTCGAGTGCCTGGTTGATACTGGCAAACACGCCACGATCCAACAGCGTCTTGAGCAAATCTTTGGCACGAACGTCAAGCTTCTCCGCGAGTTCGCGGATGGTGATGCCTTCCGTGATGGTCACATCGCGCGGTGCGCGCGGCTCCGGAGGAGCGATGACTGCGGCGGCAGCCGCGCCCCGGCCTCCGGCCTGGCGCTGCCGCGTGGGATGCAGCTTGCGCTCCCCTTCCATCTCGCGCTTGTCAACGACCGGTCTCTGCCGTTGAACTGTTTTTCGTGCGTACAGCGGCTTGCCCGGCTCTGCCTTGGCCGGCATTTTGTCCGGCAGCGGCGGCAACATTCCCGGTCGTCCAGGCGTGCGCGGTCCTGGACGCGTTCCCGTAGGCATGGGTCCGCGTCGCTGTTCAAACGGTCGCGAAGGCTCGCCCGATCCGCCCCGCGGAGAAAAAGGCCTTCCTGGCTGTGGCCGCATCGGTTGGCCGGGGCGTGGTCCGCTTGGACGTTCTTTGGAAATGTCAGGCAGCGGCCCGCGATTGCCGGTAGGCATGGGGCCGCGATTTCCCGAGGGCATGGGCCGCGGGGGAGTTGCAGGACGCAAAGGAACTCCCGGGCGCGCTGTCGGGGCAGCGGCCGCGGGACGGACGGGAACCGGTTGCTTGGTTCCTGGCGCCACAGGAGCGGCTGGCCGTGCAGCCGCTGGAGCTGCAGGCTGAGCCGCAGGCGCTGCGGGTCGAATCGGTGTAGGCGCCGGCGTCGGTGCCGGCGCTGCAGGCTTCGCGGCGACAGGCGTTGTCGCAGGAGCCGGCGCAGGAGGCTTGGGCACAACTTTAGGTGCTGCTGGAGCAGCGGCGGGTGGCGCAGCAGGGCTCGGAGATGGAGGCGCGGCAGGCTTTGCCGCGGGTGCTGCAGGAGGATGTGCTACAACGGGCGCGGCCGGTTTCACAGCTGCGGGAGCAGCACTTGCTTGCGGATGTGCCGCAGCCGGAGCGGCTGGCCGCATCCGCGCAGCCTTTACCGCTGCATCCTTCGCTTCTTTTTCCACCTTGGCGGCGAGTTCCGCCTGCGCTTCCGCTTCCGCAGCGCCCTGAATGACCTTGCGCACTTTTTCCGCAACGTCCACGGGAATCGAGCTGGAGTGCGTTTTCTTTTCCGTGACGCCGAAGCCGGACAAAAGGTCAATGATGGCCTTCGCCTTGACCTCCAGTTCGCGGGCCAGCTCGTTGATTCGGACTTGATTCGCGTCGCTCATGCGCTCCGTTCGTGCTTAAGACTTCGCTTCTTCTGCCTCGCCAGTTTCGCGCTGATGCTCGGCCGGCGCTGCTTCCGCAGCTGTTTCCCCAGCCGCAGATTCCTCAGCGACCGCTTCGGTTTCTGTGGATACTGCTTCCGCGCCTTCGCCGGCTTCCGCGGTTTCCGCTTTGCCTTCGACGTTTTCGGTTGCTGCCGCTTCGCCTTCCGCCGCAGGAGCCTCGGCGCCTTCTGCACCTTCTGCCGCCGGCGTAGCGGCTGCTTCGCCGCTGCTTTCGTAGAAGCGGTTCACGGACTGGTAGATCTTGTCCACCATCTTTTCGCCGATGCCGGGAATCTCCATCAACTGCTCGGGCGTCATGCCGGCAAGTTTTTCGACGGAATTGATGCCCGCGGCTTCGATCTTTTCAATGGTCTTTGCGCCGATGCCTGCCAGCGACGTCAGAGGCGTGGTGGGAGCGGTCAGCGCGGTCATCTCCGCTTCAATTTCCTGGCGCTTCTCTTCCTCGCTCTTGATGTCGATATCCCAGCCAATCAGCTTGCTGGCGAGGCGGACGTTCTGCCCCTTCTTGCCGATGGCCAAGGAGAGCTGCGAATCCTCGACGATGACTTCGAGCTTTTTGGCTTCCGGATCGGTGATCTGCACGCGCGTCACTTTTGCAGGACTCAGCGCCTTCTGCGCAAACGCCACGGTCTCTTCGCTGTATGGGATGATGTCGATCTTTTCGCCGCGCAGCTCACGGATGATCGATTGGACGCGCATGCCCTTCATGCCCACGCAGGCGCCCACGGGATCCACGTCCTTGTCGCGGCTCATCACCGCGACCTTGGTGCGCTCGCCGGCTTCGCGCGCCGCGTGCCGGATTTGCACGGTGCCGTCGTAAATCTCCGGTACTTCCATCTCGAACAGGCGCTGAACCAGGCTGGCGTCCGCGCGCGAAACGATCACTTGCGGGCCTTTCGCCGCGCGGTCGACCATCTTGATGACGACGCGCAGGCGCTCGCCAATGTTGTAGGTCTCGAGCTTTGATTGTTCGCGCTTGGGCAGCCGCGCCTCCGTGCGCCCCATATCTACGATCAAGTCGGGGCCTTCCGCGCGTTTGACGATTACCGTCACCAGTTCGCCGACGCGCCCGTTGTATTCATTGAAAATCGTGTCGCGCTCGGCCTCGCGCACCTTTTGGAGAATCACCTGCTTGGCGGTTTGCGCCGCGATGCGTCCCAGGACGTCTGTGGGCTTTGCTGCCGTAATCTCCGTTCCGATTTCCGCAGCGGGATTCTTCTTTTTCGCTTCCGCCAGCGTGACTTCCTTTTTGGGGTCGGTCACTTCTTCGACTACCGTGTGCACCGAATACACGTCCACCTGGCCGGTTTCCTGGTTGAACTTGGCGCGTAGGTCCTCTTCCGTCTTGTAAAACTTCCGCGCCGCCACGACCATCGCGTCTTCGATCGCCGACACTACCACTTCCGGCTCGATGTGCTTCTCGCGGCTCAGCATTTCAATCTGTTGATAAAGCAAGCTCGCCATAACTAGTCCCTAATTCCCCAAAGATCCTCGGCCCTAAAACTCGACCACCAAGTTCGCTTTGCGGATCGCTTCGAGCGGAAGTTCCACGGTCCGCGCTTCCTTCCCTTTCAACTCCATGCGCACTTTCCCATCCGCGAACCCAGCCAGCCGTCCTTCAAAAAACTTCGCGTCTTCGATCGGTTCGGTGGTCGTAATCTTCGCCAGCCGCCCCCGGAACCGCTCGAAATCCGCGGCCTTTTTCAGCGCCCTGTCCATGCCGGGCGAGCTGACCTCCAGGATGTAACCGGGCCCAGGAACGAGTTCTTCCACGTCCAGAATTACGCTCAACTGCTGGCTCACGCGCTCGCAATCGGCGTGGCTGATCTTCGGAAACGGGTCATGCACGACTTCGCCCGTGTCCAGCGGCCCAGCCGCATCACTGATCCTGGCCACCGGCTTGGGAACGCGGTCGATGTACACGCGCAAGAAGCGCTGCTTGCCGATTTTCCATTCGACATCAACGACTTCCAGCCCTTCCGAGCGCGCGACCCGCTCGGCGGCCCCACGAATCTTCTCCAAATCCAAGCAGAGACTCCCCGGCCAAAGCCGGTCCGCACCACACTCCGTCCGGCGCCAACAAAAAAGTGGGCTTGCGCCCACCTCGTCGTTCGACCGCTTCAGAGCGAAGCTAAAGTATATTCCCGCAACACGGCAAAAGCAAGGTAAGGCCCTGAATTCGCGCCGCTTATTGGCTGTGGGCCGCCGAAAACGTGCTATCTACCACAAACTCCGGGGTTTGCCGTCTCACTCGAGCACGTAGATATTCTTGTGCGCGCACATGTCTTTCAGGATCTTGGGCCACACGCTCACGGACACTTCTCCCAGGTGCGCCTTCCTGAGCAGGAGCATCAGCGTGCGTGATTGCCCGATGCCTCCGCCAATGCTCAGCGGAATAGCGCCTTTCACAATGGCCTGATGGTAGGGAAACTTCAGAAAATCCATCTGCCTGCTCATCTCCAATTGCTTTTTCAGCGATTCCGCGTTCACGCGGATGCCCATCGAGCTCAGCTCATGCCTTCTCTTGGTCACGTAATTCCAAACCAGGATGTCGCCATTCAACCCGTGGTGCACTTTTGCGCCGTCGGTCTTCGTTTCTGTTACCCAATCGTCGTAATCGGCGGCCCGCATTTCGTGCGGGTAGCCGTCCGCCAGCGGATACCCAATGCCAACGATGAACAACGCCGGACACTCCTGCAGAATCGCGGTCTCCCGCTGCTTCCTCGGGAGGTCCGGATACATCTTGAGCAGCTCTTCCGCATGCAAGAACGTCAGCTTTTTGGGGAGGTTCGGCACTTTTTTCATGCGAAGTTCGGGGAACAGCTCCTGCGCGTACAATTCCGCATTCACCAAGACGTCCCAGATCTTGCCCACGACATATTTCAGAAACTCCAGGTTTCGCTGCTCCGGCGAAATCACGCGTTCCCAATCCCACTGATCGACGTAGGTGCTGTGGTCATGGTCCAAAAAATAGTCCTTGCGCACGGCGCGCATGTCCGTGCATAGCCCCTGGTCCATCCGCATCCCGAACTCTTTCAGCGCCATCCTCTTCCACTTCGTCGCCGCCTGGACAACCTGCGCGTCCATCGGATGCTCGTCATGATCATTCGGAATGTGGAACTGAATCGGCGTCCGCGATCCGTCGCGATCCAGCATATCGTTCACGCCACTCTCCACGTCCACGATCAGAGGCACGGTCACCATCATCAGGTTCAGCTCCTTGCAAAGGCTGTCTTCGATGAACCGCTTCACCGCGTGGATCGCTTTCTGCGTCTCCCGTCGCGTCAGCACGCTGCTGTAATCGCTGGGCAGAATCTTTTCCAGTTCCTGGTAGTTTCCAATCCCAGGTCCAGCCAGGTCCGCTACTTTGCTTCCCATGACCACACCTCCACTTCGTCGTTCTTTTTTCGTGATACTGGAGCAGGGTCCCGCACTCAACGGTCTTTAGACCATCCCCTGCTGCCAGTCGAACTAGCCCTTGGACGCAAACGAAAACACCACAGGCTTAGCCAGATTCACAAAATCGACATACCTCATGCGAATTGCTTCGCGGTGGGTTCCCGCATTGAACAGAATTTCTTCGTCTGCCGAAAGCGACTCATCCACATACACGGGCAGGTGATACAACGAGCCAAACGGCGGCATCGCGCCCAATTCGCAATCCGGGAACAGGCTGATGAATTCCGGCTCCGTTGCCAGCCGCAACTGCTTTCCCAGAAAGCCGCTCAACTTTTCCAGATTGGCATGATGCGCCGCGGGCAGCACCGCCAGCAGAGTCTCATCTCCTGCTTTCAGCACCAGCGTCTTGGCCATCTCTTTTCCGGATACTTTCATCGCCGCCGCAGTGCCTTGTGCCGTGTACGTGGTCGTGTGGGGCACGGTCGAGTACGAAACATGACTTTCTTCAAGTAGCGTTTTCAATCCTGGGGGAATACTCATGGCGATACTCCTTTGCCAAAAGGGGCAGCGCGCGATCGCGCCGACAAGCGCCTACCGTGCTAACCGCATAAGGAATATCCGCCGTTGCTTACCCAAGTGCACGGACCTCCGGCACACCCCGCCGTGCGCTCCGTCACAGTGTTCTTCCGCCCGCCGCGGAATGCTGGCTCAGGGTGTTTTTATGCTGAAAGTCCTTGCCGTCGGCGCCATTCTGCTCTTCGTGGTGTGACTCGTCGCTGTGCTCCAGTCTTGGAGCAAGACTCCGACGTCCGGGCGACTCACAGGATTCGGCTTCATTGTGCTCTTTGGGGCCGCAGCGTTCTGGGGCGTCCGCACGCTGCTCGGCCTGCATCATTAGCTCGCGTCGGTGTTTAGACTTGCGACGAGGTCTCCGCCCTCCTAGGGGATGCAATTTGCGACTCGTTAGTGCTAGGCCTTCAGTTCCAGGTATTCACTTGCATGGGCACGATCGGCATGCTTGCCGTATCGGAATCAGCCCTGTATTCGCGCAAGAGTTGCCGCAGTCTCAGGCGTGCTTTGTGCAGTTGAGATTTTGCATTTCCCACCGAACAGCCGGCAATCTTCGCGATCTCGCGGTGCGCATAACCGTGCACGTCGTACAGCTCAAACATCATTTTGCAACCCGGCGGCAGTTGCTCGATGGCTTTTTCGAGCGTGGCGCGATCCGCGTACCCTTCCAACCGCCGATCCGGCGCACCCAACTCCGGCGGTGTCCTCGCCGTCGGATCGCCGTACGGGTCCGTTTCCGTAATCGAACTGTTCCGCGTTTTCTTTCCGCGCAGGCGCATCAAGACGGCGTTGACCGTGACGCGATGCAACCAGGTGGAAAACGCGGAGTTGCCTCGAAAACTTTGAATCTTGCGGAATACGGAGAGGAAGACTTCCTGCGTCACGTCTTCCGCTTCTTCGGCGTTCTTCAGCATGCGCCTGCATAGCGCGTAGACGCGCGCACTATGCAATTGATAGAGGCGTTCAAAGGCTCCCGCGTGGCCGTGTTGCACCAGCCGAATGGCCTCTGCCTCGGACAACTCGTGTACTTGCACTGAATTCTGCCCTCGCACTCGTGCCTCCTTGTTCTTGGCGACACACCAGTACCGTTTCCATTCCTGACCCCGGTATTTGTGCAAATGGCCCCGTCGGCTGACGGGCTGGACGTCTGCAAGGATCAACCGCTGATTCGTGACGCAATCCCGGTGCCATCGCCGGCTCTTCTCCTTAAACGCCTGGAGCGGCGCGACTTATTTCTTCAAATCGGAGAAGGGATAAGATTCTCTCGCGGTACTAGTCCGCGCAAGCGTTCCCCAGCTTGTTTCTTTTCTTCACTCACTGTGCCCAAGCGTCAAGCAACACCTCGCCAATCTTCCAGGTCGGAGCCTAGCCATTTGGCGGATGTAAACACCTCAGGAGCTGCTGCATCTTGTTCAAGGAGGCTTCTAGAATGTCTACAGAACTCGTTGCACTTTCGAACGCTCTCGCGCAGGCCACCGAGCGCGCGGCTGCCAATACCGTCGCCGTTCACACCGAATCCCGCGGTTCGTCCAGCGGTGTGGTGTGGCGCACGGGGGTCATCGTTACCGCGGAGCACGCGCTCCGGCGGGACGAAGATATTCACATCACTTTGCCGGATGGGCGCGTCGTCTCCGCCACACTCGCCGGCCGCGATCCTTCGACCGACATTGCGGTTCTCAAATCCGCCGAGGCCGCTTCGTCCGTGGCGGAATTCGGCGACGCCTCTTCCCTGAAAGCTGGCAGCTTGGCGCTTGTCGTGGGCCGCACGCGGGCGAGTGGCCCCGTGGCGGCTCTTGGCGTCGTGAGTTTAGTGGCAGCGGAGCGGCGCGCGTGGACCGGCGCCGCCTTGGCACCGTATGTCCGACTCGACGTCGGGCTTCAGCCAACGGCGGTCGGCGGGGCCGTGCTGGACGCACACGGCCGCGTGGTCGGGATCGCCACACCGCGCTTCGCGCGATTCGGGGCGATTGCCGTTTCCGCGGCCACCATCGATCACGTCGTCGAGACGCTTCTTAAGAAAGGGCGCATCCCGCGCGGCTATCTCGGCGTGGGTTTGCAGCCCGTGCGTTTGCCGGACGCGCTTCGGCAGACACTCGGGCGATCCGAGAAAACCGCCGCCATCGTTCTCGAAGTTGAACCCGATGGCCCCGCGCACAAGGCCGGCATCGTGATCGGCGACATTCTGGTGGCACTCGCGGGCCATCCTGTGTCGCAACTCGAAGATGTGCACGCGCAACTCGCCCCCGAATCCATCGGCAAGTCACTCCCAGTCAATTTCGTGCGTGGCGGTTCGCTGCAGCAAGCCAGCATCGTTGTCGGGGAACGCGCGCAAGGAGTGAGCTAGCATGGCCGTCCCTGGCTTTGGCGAAATCGCCGAGCAATTGCGCCGTTCGACTGTGCTCGTGCGCGCAGGAGGACGCGGCTCCGGCTCGGGCATCCTCTGGTCGAAAGACGGCGTGCTCGTGACCAACGCGCACGTGGTTCGGGCCATGAACCCGGACGTGCAGCTCTGGGACGGCCGCGAATTCCGCGCCACCGTAGTCTCGCGCGATCCGCGGCGCGATCTCGCGCAACTTCGCATTGAAGCGGCCAATCTTCCCGCGGCTTCCGCGGCGGATTCTTCGTGCGTTCACCCTGGGGAACTTGCCATCGCCGTCGGCAATCCCCTAGGTTTCGTCGGCGCGCTGGCCACTGGGGTGATTCACGGCATCGGCCCGCTTCGCGGCTTAGGCACGCACTCCTGGGTTCAAGCGGACCTGCGTCTGGCG
This sequence comes from uncultured Acidobacteriaceae bacterium, assembly GCA_964524985.1. Lineage (GTDB taxonomy): Bacteria > Acidobacteriota > Terriglobia > Acidiferrales > UBA7541 > Acidiferrum. The sequence goes on along the minus strand of CAZGFL010000060.1, from coordinate 65,890 downwards.
CCGGGAAATTCCGGCGGGCCGCTCGCCGACGCGCATGGCCGCGTCATCGGCATCAACACGATGGTCGCTGGCCGACTGGCGCTCGCGATTCCCAGCAATACGGTGCAGGATTTTCTTTCCGGTGGCTCGGCGGAAGCCTGGCTCGGCGTGACCATCCATCCGACGCTCATCCCGCGTGAGGGAGCACGACGCAGAGCCTTCGGCCTAATCATTCTCGAAGTTGAACCCGGAAGTCCCGCGGCTCTGGCTTCGCTTTTGCCCGGCGACATCTTGGTTGGCACGGAAGAAGGGCCTTTCACCAGCCTGGATGACCTTGCCCTGGTTCTTCGCCGCCAAGGTTCGCGCGTCGTGCGGCTCGAGTTTCTGCGCGGTGATTACGCCAAAATCCGCCGCGTCTCGGTCCAACTCGGAAGCCACCGGCAGGCCAGGAGTCCCATCGCGGCGTGATTCGCGTCTTCATCGTCGGTGGATCCCCGCTGGCTCGCGCCGGGCTAGAGAATCTGCTGGCTGCTCGCGGGACGGAGGTTGTTGGCTCCGCCGCGAATCACGATACGCTTGGGGATCAACTTTCCGATACCGCGGTAGACGTGCTCCTTGTCGATTCGTCCGGGGAAGCATCCGGGTCATTGTTGGATTCTGTGGTCGACTCGGGCCTGGCTTCGGAATTTTCTACCGTCGTGCTGGTTGAAGCCTTGTCTCCCGCCGCTTCCGCGCAGGCGCTTCGGGCGGGCGTCCAGGCGCTGCTGCCCGCGGACATTTCTCCCGATCAACTCATGGCCGCGCTGCAAGCTGCTTCGGCGGGCCTGCTCGTCCTGGATCCCGCCCTTCTTCCCGGGAATCTTCGCGTCGGCGCCACGGACGGCTTCGCCACTTCCGCAGCGCACGCACGCGACGCTCTTGTCGAGCCCCTGACGCCGCGCGAAAGCGAAGTGCTGCAGATGCTCGCCGCCGGTCTCGGCAACAAGGAGATTGCCGCGCGCTTGAAGATTTCCGATCACACGGTCAAGTTTCACGTCGCGTCCATTCTCGGAAAGCTCGGCGTCTCCAGCCGGACCGAGGCTGTTTCTTTCGCCATGCGACGCGGTCTCGTCCTTCTCTGAACCCACGTCGGCCTCGAATCCAGAGAGCGCAGGAAATATTCGCAAAATGTCTTGAAAAAACTACGCGGGGAACCGTGCTTGCAAGAACTATTGCTTCGCGATCTCTTCCACCATCTGGCCCAGCAGATCGGTCATCACGGGAAGCGCAGGATCGACTTGCTCGTGGTTTTTTGCGGGCTTCTTCGAAGATTCCTTGCGTTTGACTTTTTCATGCACGGGCGCCGGCCAGCGACGCGCCACCGGAATTCCCTGTTCGGTGTAGGCCATCGCGTAGAGGATCGTTTGGTCCTGATTGTGCGGCGCCTTCTCCGGGGAAACGGATGTGATGGTCGTGGTGACTTCCTTGCCGTATGTGTAGTGCCACATCGCGCCGTAGCTCGTCGTGAAGCCGCCCTGTCCTTTCACGCTGGTCAATTCTGCGGTCGCAGGCGCCTTGGTTGCGGCCGCTGCATTGCTTGCAGCGGGATCGGCGGTATAGAAAACTACGAGATAGTTGCGCGCGCCGGGCATCAGCGCGTTGGAAAAGCAGATTCCGGAGAACTTCTTCTGATTTTTGAGATACCACCCCAGCGCCCAGTCGGGAATCGCCAGGAACAGATTGTCTTTCTTCATGCTGCCCAGCGAAATGTTCTTGTGGCAGCCCGGCATCTGCCCTTCGCGGAAGGCGCTGATTTCGGCATCGTTATCCATCGCGGATTCCGGCTGACCACCGGGAGATAGCAGCTCCTTGGGAGCAACGAATTCTCCGGTCTTAACGGCGCGCTCCCGTTCCGACTCGGGCTCAAGGATTGGCGGCTGTTCGGCTGCGCCCGGCGCGGAACTGACTTCCGGCTGCGTTGCGGAAACCACAGGCAAAGTAGTTTCCGTTTTTGGCGCGGACTGCAGGGGAGCCGCAGTCACAGAGTCTTGCACCGCTTGCGGCTTTGCCTCGGCGAGCGTCGGTGTCGCGACGACCGGTTGAACGCTTTCCGCTCTTTGTGTTTGCGCGGCAGGAGCCGTCGCAACCACTGGAGCAGCGCCCTGTTTTACTGTCGGTCTTGCTGTCTCTGCTGCAAACGGCCCCACTGCCTTTGGCGCAGCGATTGCTTGCGCGACTCCAATTGCAGGCGTCGGGGCAGAAACGGCAACCTCGTTTTCCACTGCGGCACTCGGCTTTGCGACTTTCGCCGTGGCAGCCTGGACTGTTTGTGTCGTTTGCATTGCTATATTTTTCCTGTACGCCTTCGCAATCTCCCCCAGGCTCCCCTGCGAGACCGTCTCAAAAGCCTCTGGCTGCTGAGGAACCGCGCTTGCCGTCGAACCGTTCGTATTGCTTGCAATGTCTGCCCTTGGAGCCGTCGCAACTTCGGCCGAGATTGCTTCTGTCTTCTCCTTCGTCCTCAGAGTCGCGGGCTCGACAATTCCGAGGAGCGCCCTGGATCTTTCCGTATTCGTGGCGAGGGCTGCCCTGGGCCGCGCCCCACTCGGCGCATTTGCTTCTGTCTTCTCTTTGATTCTCAGAACTTCCGGCTCGATGATGCCGAGCAACGCCTTATTTTTCTCAGCGGCGGTTGCAGGCCCGGGCGTCGAACTTGTCGAGTTGGTCTTTGGCGCAACGACCTTGCAAACTTTGCCATCCACCAGCACCTCGTCGGAACCTATGACGTACCCCGCCAACTCCAATGAGTGGCAATTGGTGTATTGCGGATTCTGCGCCAGCGCCAAGGAAGGGAAAAAGGTGACGAGCACCGTGGCGATCAGAAGATATTTCATGCCAAGAACTCCCCATTAATAGCCTCCTGCCATGGAGAAATCGGGTCAACTGACTGGAGAGGCAATTGTTAACTGCCCTTTTGGACAGGCTTGGTTTCCGTCCATTCCAAGGAAGAGTCCGCGTCTTTCCGGCGGATGGAACTTGACGTGCGCGAGCCGCTGGCCTATGGTTTTGCGCAAAACAGGAGTCGCACTCATGTCTATTGGCCGATCAAGAAGTTCCGCACTGTGCATTCTTGCTGCTCTCTTCATTGCGGTCGCTGTCGTTGCAGGGATCGCGTCGTCTGCAACGACGCAATCCGCCGTCTCGTCGGCCAGCACGGCGAAGCAGGCGCAGCAGCCTCCGTCAGTGTCGGCACTTGGCGCGCGCAACGATCTCCCCGATCCCTATGCCCCGGGCGTGAGCTGGGGCCAGCTCCCCGATCACAGAAAATGGGGCTCGACCGCCGGAATCACCGTCGGACATGACGGCAACATCTGGGCCATCGACCGCTGCGGCGTTTCCGGTTCGCGCGGGACGAACTGTGCGGACTCGCCTCTCGATCCCATTCTCGAATTTGATCCTTCCGGCAAGTTCCTCAAGTCGTTTGGCCACGGACTTTTCGTCAGCCCGCACAAGATTTCCGTGGACCGCGACGGCAATCTGTGGGTGGCGGATAATGGGATGAAAGAGGGCAAGGGTCAGCAGGTTTTTAAGTTCGATCAGAACGGCAAGATTCTGATGACTCTCGGCAAAGCCGGCGTCTCCGGTCCCGGGCTCGATACTTTCGATCAGCCCACCGACGTTGCCGTCGCCCCGAACGGCGACATCTTTGTCGCGGACGGCCACGGCGGCCAGCCAAACAATAACGCGCGCATCATGAAGTTTGACGCCCACGGCAAGTTTCTGAAGACCTGGGGAAAAAAGGGGACTGGCCCCGGCGAATTCGATTGCCCGCACACGCTGGCGTTTGATTCGAAGGGACGGCTCTTCGTCGGTGACCGCCAGAACAATCGCATCCAGATCTTCGACCAGGAGGGCAAGTTCCTCGCGGAATGGAAGCAGTTCGGCCGGCCCAGCGGCATGTACATTGACAAGAACGACGTGATTTACGTCGCCGATTCGGAGTCACGCAACGGGGAGCCCGGGTACGGTTACAATCCCGGCTGCCAGCGCGGCATTCGCATCGGCAATGCCAAAGACGGTTCGGTGAAATATTTCGCCCCCGATCCGCTACCGTATCCCGCAGCGGAAGAATCCACCGGCCCGGAAGGCATCACCGCCGATGCTCACGGCAACATGTACGGCGCCGAATTCGCCATGGACGTGAAAAAATACGTCCGCAAGTGACTGCCCGATGAAGGTAGTCATCCTGAGTGAGCGCAGCGAGCGGAGGATCTTTTCTCCTCGCGCGTCTGCAGCGCTTTCTCTCTCCGCCAACATGCGGCCTAGTTCGTTCGTGCTGCGACTTGACAACCAAGCAACTCCCGAATGAGCTCACAGCCGAATCCAATTCGTGCGCCACTGCGCAAAGCCAGCCTGCTGCCGTTCGTCTTCGTGATGTACGCCTACGCCACCGGCGGCCCCTTTGGACTCGAGGACATGGTCACCACCAGCGGCCCCGGCCTTTCGCTGCTCTACGAACTTGTCATTCCGCTCTTCTGGTGCATCCCGGTGTCGCTGGTAGTGGCCGAACTGACGACCGCGCTCCCGGTCGAAGGCGGCTCGTACGTATGGGTGCGCGACGGCTTCGGAGCTTTCTGGGGATTTCAGGTAGGGTGGTGGAGCTGGTGCTCGTCGTTTGTGCTGAACGGCACCTATGCCGTGCTGACCACCGACTACCTGGGCTTCTATTTTCCGTGGATCGCGGGCTGGAAGCACTACGTGATATGCGTGCTGCTCGTGGCGGCGATCGCGTGGATCAACGTGCGCGGGATTCACTTGGTGGGATTGCTTTCCGAAGTGCTGATGATTTTCGTTCTTATGGTGGTAGGGGCGCTTTGCGTCCTGGCGGCGTTCCAGTGGCATCACAACCCGTTCGCGCCGTTTGTCCCGCCGCACGTGCGGCCGTTCCAGGTGTTCGGCGTGGGGCTGGCACTGGGCCTATGGCTCTACTCCGGCTACGAACAGCTCTCGAGCGTCGCGGAAGAAGTGGAGAATCCGCAGCGCAATTATCCGCGGGCGCTGGCGATCGTCATTCCGCTGGCCATCGCGACGTATTTTCTGCCCACGCTGTTGTCGCTGGCGGCGCTGGGCGACTGGCAGAATTGGCACACCGGGTATTTCTCCAACGCGGCGCAATTGATCGGCGGATCCTGGCTGGGATTCATCATGACCATTGCGGCGATGCTCTCCAACCTGGCACTGTTGAACGCCACGATGCTGACGGGCACGCGCATGCCATCGTCCATGTCCGACCACGGCGATCTGCCGCGGGCGCTGATGACCCGGCACGCGCGCTACGGCACGCCTTGGATGGCCATCGTGGTTTCTTCGATCATTTCGGTGGCGCTGGCTTTCCACAGTTTCACGCAGCTGCTGACGCTGTACATCTGGTTGCGGATTGGCGTGACGATTTTCAGCGTGCTTTCCGCTTGGCGGATGCGCCAGATGCGGCCGGAGCTGCTGCGGCCGTTTCGCATTCCGTGGGGCCGCGCCGGATTGTTCTATGGCGTGGGAGCGCCGCTGGCGATGAGCGTGGTGGCGCTGGTGGCCAGCGACCCGTTTGCGCGCAAGTGGGGTCCCGTGGCGCTGCTGTCCGGGCCCGCGATGTATCTGGTATTTCGAAAATTGCTGCCAGGAAAAAATCCGGTGGACGCGGCGGCTACGTAAACAGATCGAGCATTCGGTACCACGCGCCTGCGAGAGGAAGCGCCCAAGCGTTTCCGCTGCGCAAGCCGATGGGCGCCGCGGGGAATTTGATCTGTGAAAATGGAATGTCATTGGGTTCACCGCAAATGAGACCAGCGAGCTTCTCGCCAAACCAAGTTGCGGCGGCGACGCCGTGCCCCGCAAAGCCCGCGGCAAAATACATGTCGTCGATTTTTCCTGCGTGCGGCATCACATCGAGTGTGAAATCCAGTGTTCCTCCCCAAACGTAATCGATCTTCGTGTCGCGCAATTGCGGATACACCGTGATCATCCCCCGACGCAGAACTTCCGCGCTCTGCCGCACCGTATTTTCTGTCTCAGGAAAAAACGCGGCGCGCCCGCCGAAGAGCATGCGGTTGTCCGGCGTGAGCCGGTAATAATAGAGGAAGTGCTTCGAGTCGTAGATCATGCGGCTACGCGGGCTGAGCTCGCGCGCGCGATCCGCAGGCAAGACTTCCGTGGCGATGATGTACGACCCGATAGGGATGATCTTCCTGCGCAGTGTGGGCGTTGCGCCGGTAGTGTACGCGCCGCTCGCCAGAATGACCTCACGCGCGGTGAGGGCACCCTTGGAAGTACTCAAGCGAAATTGGCGCACGCCATCTTTGGACGTGACTTCGACCTTCTCAACGTGCGTGTGATCGTTGAGGCAGGCTCCGGCTCGTTGCGCTGCTTGCGCGAGCCCGGCAACGTAGCGCGCGGGATTCAGCCCTGCGCTGCTTTCATCGACCATGCCACCGAAATAGATGTCCGAGCCAATCTCTGTGCGCAGCTCGCTCTTGGAGATGATGCGCAATTCGTGGCTGAATTCGCGGCGCACGAGCGCGGCTGATTCTTCGTAGGCGTCGAAATGCGCTTGTTTGCACGCGACTTCCAGATGGCCGCAACGCGAGAATTGGCAGTCGATCTTTTCCTCGCACACGATGCGTTCGACGCAATCGATGCTTTCCAATGATGCGGCGTACATTTTCCGCACCGCTTCGCGGCCGTAGCGCTTGATCAGCGTGGGTACCGGCAACTTCATTCCCGTGAGCACCATGCCGCCGTTGCGCGAGCTGGCGCCCCAGCCGAACGTCTCGGCTTCGAGCACGGCAACGTTCACTTGTCGTTTCGCCAATGCGAGCGCGGCAGAGAGCCCGCAGAATCCACCACCGACAATGGCGACATCGACAGTATCGGGAAGCGGGCGAGGGGCGGCAGGGGCAAGCTCGTTCACCGTGGTGGCCCAGAAGTTTTTTTCCTGAAGAGGCATGCGCAGATTCGTGGTGAGATTCTAGCATCCGGGAACGGCGGAAAATCAATCGACGCGAGCGGGGCCGAAGACAGAGACGGCAGTGGTGATTGGTGACCCTGCCGTCTCGTTTTTACTGTGCTCTGTTGTTGTACTCCTCGTTGGAAATACGAGCTGGTGAAACCGCGCAGTGACTACTCTTCGTCACCGTCGAGCCCGTCGACCGGCGTAATGGTGCCGAAAAGGCCGTCTTGTTCGCCATTAATACCGGCGCTGAAGAACAGAGTGTTCGCCGTTCCCGCGGTGCCGTCGTTTCCGAACGTGAGCGACCACAAGCCATCGATGACCATGTCCGTGCCCGTCGTGGAGTCCTGGACGAAGCCCATGAACTTGTAGGTGAATCCGTTGAAAGCCGCGATTTTGCCGCTGCCGAAATTGCCAACGAGAATCGCATTGCTGAATTCACCGAAGTCGCGCGTGGTCCATACAACGCCCCAGGGCGCGTTGAACCAATCGCCGTGTTGGAGATGACCGATGTGCCTCCCGGTGGTGGTGAAAATCTCTACGAAACCCAGGCCGTCGCCCTTCACGTCATCGTGCCTCGCGGCGTCCTGCTTTGCGTAGGTCACGAAAAGGGTTCCGCCGATATTCTGAATATTGAAAGGTGCAAATCCGTGAGGAATGTGTTCGGCTTCAAAGGCTTCTTCGCCAAGATGCACGCGCTTGAAGTTGGTGTCGTACACTTCGACTCTGGCGGAACGGAAGTTCGTCACGTAGAGAAATTTGCTGCCATTGATCTCGCCGCTGGTGGCGCCTTTGTAGACCGCGCCGTCGGCGCCCCCATTGTCGGAGTTGTCGACAACGAGAACCGCGTTCTGCCCGCCATTCCATCCGGAAATCGTTCCGTCTTCCGTAACGAAAATAAAGTGCGCGGACTTGCCGGGAGCTACAAGAAAATCTGTGGGACTGCCGTTGAAGACGACGCCTGTTGGCGCGGATTGCGTGCCGGGAGCGAAACCTGGCGGAGGAACGGTAACGGTTCCGGTGCCGTTGATCGGGATGATAGCTCCTGCGCCGGTGTAAAGAGTCGAGGTGCCGGAGTTATTGTTGGCGACCCACCAGGGGCTGCCGCCGGGAGAGCGTGTGATTCCCCAAGGATTTTTCAGATTAGGGTCATGCGTAGGGGCCATGCCCGCGATGTCGGAAACCAGATTCGTCTGCTTGTAATGCTGCGCCTGCGTTACAACGGGGAGCAAGAAAAGCGAAAGCGTGGCAGCGGACAGAAACCTCCAAACCCTGCAAATAGACGGCATAAGAATCCCTCCAGAGCGAGATTTTCGGTGCGAAACACGTCCCATGCATTCGCAGACGAACAAATGCCTGGCTGGACCTTAATCAAAGAAGAGCAAGAACAATTCCACGAACAGATGTCCTAATTCAAAAACCAATTGATTGAGAATAAGGAACTTGCTGCATAGATACGCGGAAGAAGATCAGGATCGGCTACAGGAAATGGTATGAAACCCTACGGAAGACTGGAGACGTTTGGAAAGGGAAGCCGCTAGGCGGAATCTCTGCCTGGTTCCTGGATGCTGAGGACAGCGGCTTGGGCTCGGCGGACCTGCTCACGGATCTCCACGGCAAGCTCATGTTCCTGCGCGGATAGAGAAGAATTGTCGGTGAGCAACTCGGAATAGCAATAGATGGCGGTTAGTGGATTGTTGATTTCGTGCGCCGCGCCTGCTGCCAAGCGGCCGAGCGCCGCGAGCTTCTGGGAATGGGCGATGCGCTCTTGAACGGCCTTCAAGCTGTCGTAGGAAAACTGCGTGGAACGGACAAGGCGTTGCAGCTTGCGCTCCATGATGTACAGCCGGAAAAACCCCAGCGCGCCGAGAAAGAGCATGGCCAGGAGAATCAGCCGCAAACGGAAGCCGCTGACCGCGGCGGGCACCGCAGCTTCGAGATAACCGTAGATGGCCAGGATCGGCAAGGAGAGCATGGCGGCCATGGCGAGACGCGCGCTCCACAAGCCCTGGTGTCCTGGATCGCGGAGGGAGGATTCGCGGAGCGGTTTCAATTCAGAGCCGAGTGCGAACGCATAGACCATCCAAAGCGCTCCGGCTGCCGGGCCTACATCGTAGAAGCTTCCGGAATAGTACCAGCCTTTGTTGATCGCAATGGCCTGGACAAGGTTCCCCAATGCAAAAACGAGGATACCGCATGCCGCATGGCCGTAGAACTTGCGCCATCCGTCGGTGGTTCTTTTCCACAGCGCCGCCAGCGCGATGATCACCGCGGATTGCTCCGCCAGCACTAGCAAATAGTTGGAGGGATTGTACGCAGCAAACTCATGTACGACGGTGAGCCATGGCACTGCAAAGTACAGATACAGGCAGAACCACCAGCAAAGCAAAAATGTGAGATCGAGGCGCTGGAAGTCCAGATCGCCGGCGGATCCCCAATGGGGACGAAAAGCCAACGCCGCGAGTAGCAGAGACGACAAGAGGAAGAAAAAGCCGTCCCCCAGAAGTGGGTTAGCGGCATGTTGGCCAAGAAGAACTTCCCAGTAAAGCCAAAACAATTGCGAGAAAAGAAGACAGACAAAGGCGGCGGTATTGAGGTGCCAGAACATGCGCGTGGACCCTGCGGAAGCGCGGGAAGTCACAACGCAGAGGATAATGAGAACCCCTGTGGGAACCAAAGGAACGGCGTCACTCACGAATGTGGCGGCTAGGCCATCCTTCAATGCCAGCGCTGCGATTACCTGAACGGCGAAGGCCACGAGGCAGAGTTTAAAACCAACGGATTGCTTAGCGCCGAGCAAGCTATTTCCCCTCCACCGCGGCGAGATAGGTCGCCCTGGAAGTGGACGCGGCTACGTGTGCGATTGGAAGGCGCACGGTAAAGACTGAGCCACCGCCGTCCCGGTTGCGGCACGAAATAACGCCATGATGCTGGTGAACAATGCCGTAACAGGTGCTAAGACCGAGACCAATACCCTTCCCAACGGACTTAGTGGTGTAAAAAGGCTCGAAAACGTGATCGGGTTCACTTAGGCCCGTTCCCGTATCGGCAAATTCAATCTCCACCTGCTCGCGTACGAGACGCAGGGTAATCGAAAGCGATCCGGAGATAGATCCCTCCATGGCGTCCAAAGCATTGCCAATGACCTGCACAAAAACCTGAAGGATGCGGCTGGGGTCGGCTGCAACTTTGGGAATTTCCCCTTCAGAACGAGTTCCGATGTGAACGACCGCGCCACGCGAGGCGCGGGTCAAGCCAACGGCGGCGGAGAGCAATTGGGAAACGTCAGCAGTGGTTATTTCAAGCGGAGATTCGCAAGCGAAGCCCAGCATGTTGTCGAGCAACGCGTCCATGCGATTGGCCTGCGTCAGTATTTTTTCCGCAGTGCCCTGCGCAACGGAACTCGCCCCAGGTGCAGTCATCAGGTACACGGAAGAGTCTTGAGTGACTCTCATAGCCTTCTTGACCTCGCCGGCGACGCGAGCCACGACCCGACCGAGCGAGGCGAGCTTTTCGGTTTGCAGCAAGCGCTCGTGAGACATCGTGAGGTCTGCGTAAGCAAGTGAAGCCACCCGGAACGACCGTACAAGGTCCCGGCTCAAGAAATCCTGCTTCACGAAGAGAAGCAAGCTCAGGATAAGGATGGCGAAGAGTGTGGTGAGAACGCGGAACCGCCCGATCTTGTCCGTGATGCCGGCGGAACTGGCCAGAGCAAGCCCGACGATCGGAGTGGAGAGCGTAGCCAACATGCCGATTCGAGATGGAAACAGCTCTACGACCCGCGAAGACCGGTCCTCACGTGACAGGACAGAAGGAAGCGAGGAGAAACGGAGCTGCTCTCCCAAAACAGCGAACAAAGCAATTCCCGCCACCGCCGTCAACAACGGAAGATCGTAAAAACCACCCGAGTAATACTTTCCGTTGTCGATGGCGACATTGGCAATGGCTGAAGAAAGGGTGTATAGCGCGAACGAAGCCCAGTAGAGACGGTAGAGCGTGCGCCAAGCGCCCTGGGCACGCAGCGCGGAGATTCCCAGCACAATGGTGAAGAGGATGTGCCCTAGAGTGTCAATGGTATTGAAGTGAGAGTTGTAGATTCCTTCGTTGTATGTCACATAGCGGTAAGGAATGACCCAAAGGGCGTAGAAATAGAACCAATAGACCAGGAGAAAGGAAAGATCTAGGAAACCCAAAACCCGGAACCGGCCGGTAAGCTGGGTCTGAGGCTCCGCTGCAAGCGCCGCCACCATCGGAACGAGCTTCAGGAATAGCAGGATATCGCCAATAGGCATTTGGGGAAGGGGCTTGCGGAGGAAGATTTCGTACTCGGTCCATTGGGCCACACCGGCAAGCCACAAGACAATGCCGGCGGCAGAAAACGACCAGAAAACCCGCGAGGCCCCGCGACTCGAAAGGGCGTTGCGAATCGTGAAAACTGCGGCAACGACAAGACAGCCGAGTTCTGCAAAGTCCCCGAAGGAGGACAACCCGTGGCCTGGCTTGCCCCAAAACGCCAGCGCGGCGGCCGTCACGAGGAGAGCCGAAAAGAGAATCAACCAATGCCAGGGCCATCGGGATGCGCCGGCAATTTCCTTGTGTTCGTTCATTTCTCAGAAGCCGACAAGCAATGCTCTCCGAGGCAAGGCTGCAGACCGCGACCGTGCTCCATTCGAAAGCGCTCCTCAGGGGAGCTGTCAATGCACACGGAGTGAGAGGGCGCCAAGAAATGCCTGCGGCAACACTGCCATTATCCGACGGATCTTGAAGGGCTCCGGCCACTATTTGCGGGGGATGGAGATGATTAGTATCGGGGGACCAAAAGCCCGGAAGCGACGGTCAGGCGGTTCGGAGCACGATCAGACTAATTTCAGGCGGCACGCCCAGGCGCACAGGAGCCCCAACGGTGCCCAACCCGCGGTTCACATAAATGTGGGCCATCCCTGAAGCCGAGGCCGGTGGAAACAGCGACGGGCTGAATTTCCGTGAGGACGCACCCAAAGAGCCAGCGCGCTCGTTGGGCGCCGGCGCGAACATAGGCCGCTGGTAGAGCCCTGCAATGTAGTCGGTGATGAAGCGCGCGGGGCTTAGGCGATGGTCCAGAATCTCCACTTGAATTTGCCCACCGTGAGTGTGCCCGGCGAGGGAAAGCTCGATGCCTAGCTCCGCAGCGCGGTTGAACGTATTGGGATTGTGCGACAACAGAATGTTGGGCATATCGCGACGCACCAGAGGCTCGAGGCGGGAGAGTGTCTGCTGGCGCTGGCCGCGTGGCGAGCGCTCGCGCTGGTAATCGACACCGATGAGGTTGAATTGTGCCCCACGAAACGTGAGTTGCGCGTTTTCCTGGCGCAGCAGCTTCATGCCGGCCTGTGAATAAAGAAAGCCAGCCTGGTCTTCCGCCCGCGCGTAGATCTCGTGATTGCCGTTGCAACCCCAAACGCCAAGCGGCGCGCGCAAGTGGCGAATTTCATCGACGCAATCTTCAATGGGGTCGCCGACGCCGGTAATGAGGTCGCCGGTGACCACAGCGAGGTCGGCGCCGAGCCCGTTGGCCATATCCACGGCGCGGCGCACCTGATTCCGGGACATGTAGCCGCTCAGGTGGATGTCGCTCAACTGGACGATCTGCATGCCGTCCAGCGCCGACGGCAGCTTGGGTATGGGAATCTCGATGCGGCGAATCTGATAGTTCAAGCGCTCGGCGGCGAAGCCATACATTGCGGTAAGAAAGGGAGCGGCACCGGCTGCTGCTGTCGCAGCGCGGAAAAAGTAGCGGCGGCTGGGATCAGGAACAGTCTCCGCGTGCACGGAAGCGGCCGCAGGCTGCGCTACCGCCAAGGCCGGTTCAGGGGCATGCTTAGCTGTCTTGGTATGCAGCCAGCGCCAGACCCGCTCGAGTCCATGAACGGCTTTTACGGAGAGATAGGCAAATAGGGCGCTAAAGAACCACAAGCCGGTAATGACGGTAATTGCGGGGCTCTGGCGGGCAAAACCTCCCCGGCCGAGGACCACACCTTGCACCAAGGTCACAATGACAGCGAGAAGAAGGACGATGTATGCGAGGCGCGCTGGAATGCGCAGCCACAGCCGGCCCCAGTGGGACGTGACGCGCCAAAGCGCGCGATACCAAAAGCGCTGAGAAAGGTAAAGAAGCGTCAAAACGCCCAAGAGTATCGCGATGCGGAGAAACAAAAAGGCCCAGTTCACAGATAGATGGTCCCCCAGAACCAAAACAAGAGCTTACCACGGCGGGAAGGGGAAATAGACATGACTCGGTAAGGTGCGACCGCGTAAGATAAACCCGGCCAAAGGACAGGGGTGCCCGCTGACCCAACGGGAAACGGTTCGCGGGATTGGCCGTCTGAAGGAGGGTGCCCTGTCCGTGTGGGGGCAAACGGAGGAGAGGAAGCCATGACGAAGTGGATGAAGCTGTGCGGGTTGGTTTTGGCAATGGGGATGGCGGTGCTACCAGTGGCGGCGCAAGAAGCGGCCAAGAAGAAGGAGCCGCCCAAGCCGGCGCCGAGCCCGTCGCAAGCCGTGCTGGAACAGTGGAATGACATCGGTCGGAAGCTGATTGCCATTGCCGAGGACCTGCCGGAGGATAAGTACGACTACAAGCCGAATCCGGATTCGCGGACGTTCCGCGCCGTGCTGTTGCACGTGTCGGGGGCGATGTACTATTTCACGGATCCTGCGCTAGGACAAAAGCCGCGGTACCCGGATGATCCCAAGCCGGAAGACTTGAAAATCAACAGCAAGGCGGACCTGGCGGCGTTCGTAAAGAAGTGCGTACAGGATGGCGCGGACGCGATCAAGGCGAAGGGCGACAAAGGCATGAATCAGGCCGTGGACGCCGGCGGCCCGCGTTTGAGCCGGCTCTACGACCTGGCTTACGGTTTGATCGAACATTCGGGGGAACACTACGGGAACCTGGTGGTGTATTACCGGGCAAACGGGATGGTGCCGCCGGAGTCTCGGCCGAAGAAGTAAAGAAGCAAGTGAGTTGGACGTAGAGGAACTAAAGGGCTAGAACGGGCACGGCGCGCAGGCATCGTGCCCGTTCTATTTGGAAGCTGGCCTGTTGGCCTGTGAACGAAACTGCCCGCATGTCGTACGATTGACAGAAAAAGAGAATAAGCGTACATTCAAGAATGCGAACTGTACATTAAAAGCCCGGACATGGGAAGAGCTGCTATCGACGTCAAGAAGGTCTCCGTCACGGACTTGCGCGGCAAACTCAAAGATTTCCTGCAAAAGGCGAAAAAGAACCGAGTTGTCCTGGTCGAAAACCGCCGCCAGTCTCCGAAATACCTGGTGGACAAAGAGTTCTTGGACACTCTGGTGAAAGAGCGCGAGTCCATACTCGCGACGCTGGAGATCCTTGCCGATCGGCAGCTCACCGATCGTTTGCTCAACCTCTCCAAGCAGGTTGATGACGATGTTGCCGCCGGGCGGCTGCTTACGACAGCCGAAGTTTTCGGCGAGTGAGCAAGAAAAGAAAAGCGGCTCCGCGCCCGAATCCTACTTCCGAAGTGGCGCAGCCTAAACCTGCCTTCGCGCTTCAATACACCGCCGATGCCGCGGCAGACATAAAAGGCCTGGACGGGAGCGTGCGGAGTCAGCTTCGAAAGGTCCTCGAGAAAAAGCTGGCGATCAATCCCGAGGGATACGGCTTGCCGCTGCGCGGGCCGCTCGCGAACTATTGGAAGCACCAATTCGGGAACCATCGGGTGATCTATCGGATTTATCCCGAGCCGCCCGTGGTCGTCGTTTGCGCGGTAGGCGTCCGCAAGCAAGGCGATACCGAAGACGTTTACCGGCAGCTGGAATATCTGGCCAAGACTGGACGTCTTGCGGAACAATTGGCGTCGGTACTCCGAAACCTTCTCCCGAAATCATAGAGCGCAGTGAACTAGGAAGCGGTTGCGTCGGCGGCGCCGTTTTCCAGGTAGGCGATAAGCTGGGCGGGATCGCTCGTGGGAGGAAGACAGGCGTTCCCGGAACAGACCAGGGCAACGGGCTTGTCGGCAGGAAGATGTGGGAGTGTTTGTTTGAGAGCGCCAGCGAGAGCGGCGAGTTGCGTGCCCGGGGTAACGCGAAGGACGGATTTGCCAAAGCGGAAGACGCGATGGGCGGCTTCTTCGAGCCTAAAGGCCAAGTCATCTCCTTCGGGACCGGTGATAACGACCTGAATGGGATGGTGCGCGAAAAGCGTGGCTGCAAGGCCGTAGGTGGCGGCGAAGAGGCCGTATTGCGGGGCAATTTTTGCGAAGGCTTCGAGAGTTTTTTGCGCGAGGGAGTGGTAACGGTCGTCGCCTGTGAAGGCGTGCATCCGAATCAGCGCGATCGCGGCGACGGAGTTTGCACTCGGCGTCGGGGAGTCCTGGAAGGGCTTGCGGCGGACGTCAAGACCACCCATAGGCGCGGCGTCCGCGGGGCGATCGAAAAAGCCGCCGCCTTCAGCGTCGCCGTAGCGGGCGATGCAAAGATCCAGAGTTTTTTGCGCGGCAGTGAAGTATCGCGCATCGAGCGTAGCTTCGTAAGCGTCGAGTAGCGCTAGGACGCCGAAAACCTGATCGTCGAGTGAGCCTTCGAGCGCTGGACCGCCGACGCGATGCGCGAAGCCGCGCGTTTCGCTCCATGCTTCGCGCAGCATGCGGTCCAGCGTTTTCAAGGCAAAAGCTCGATGAGGATCACCAGTGCCCAGCTGAGAATTGAAGACGCGTCCGGCATCAAGATACGCCGAAACGAACATCGCGTTCCAAGCCACATACATGGTCTTGTCAACGAATGGAATGAGCCGAAGCTCACGCGTTGCGAGAAGTTTGGCTCTTGCGCGCTCCACTATCTGAATTACAACAAACTCGTCGAGGCCCGTCCGACTTGCAACCTCCTCGGACGTGCGGGCAATCCAAAGGACATTCTTGGCTGGGTTGTGGTGCATCTCACCGTGCGGCTCGACATCGTAATAGAGCTCAATAACACGCCATTCCTCAGGAGTTAGGACGGCGCGCACCTCGTCAAGGGTCCAAGTGAAGTAATCGCCGTCATCAACGAGAGAATAATCGGCGTCCTGGCTCCCGTAGAAGCCACCCTCTTCCTGATCCGAAAGGACCTGGTTCACCCAAGTGATGATCCCATAGGAAGTCGCCGCAAAATCGCGATTCTGTGTGACCTGCCAAACATGAAGGTAGTTCCTTAGCAGCTCGGAGTTGTCGTAGGACATTTTCTCAAAGTGTGGGACCAGCCACTTTTCATCAACGGAATAGCGATGGAAGCCACCGGCAAGCTGGTCGTAGACGCCGCCGCAAGCCATTTTTTCAAGCGTAGTTTCAACGATGCCGAGCAGATGCTTTTCCTTAGTCTGCTGATAGCGCTCCAGCAGTAGATCGATTGCGGAAGCATGGGGTAATTTCGGTGCGCGTCCGAAGCCCCCGTTCTTGCTATCGAAAAGCGCGATGATGGATTGGATTTGCGCGTCCACAATGCCGAGATCGAATTCCGCGCGCGCTCCAGTGAACGCTTCGGCTTGCGCAACGGCGTCTGATAACGAATTCGCGGCGCGCTCGAGTTCGGGGCGGCGATTGCGATAGGAATCCGCAACCGCGAGCAACACGCGGCGAAACCCGGGGCGGCCCATTTGGTCTTCGGGCGGGAAATACGTGCCACCGAAAAACGGCTTGCCATCGGGGAGAAGAAAACCAGTGAGCGGCCAGCCGCCTTGCCCGGAAATGGCACTGATAGCGGATTGATAGCGCGAATCGACGTCGGGGCGCTCGTCGCGGTCGACTTTCACGGCGATAAACTGCTCGTTGATGATTTTTGCGATTTCAACGTTTTCGTAGCTTTCGCGGTCGATGACGTGGCACCAGTGGCACCAGACCGCGCCGATATCGAGCAGGATGGGCTTGTCCTCGGCTTTGGCGCGCGCGAAGGCGGAATCGCCCCATTCGTGCCAGTCGATGGGCTGATGCGCCGCGGAGCGCAAGTAGGGGCTGGCGGAGTCTTTCAAGCGGTTCGTGGGATGGTCAGCCAAGTTCGCTCACAGTTGGGTTCGCGATGAGTTTCAGCCGAGATCCTTCGCTTAGCTCAGGATGACAACGGAGTTAAAAGCACCGGTCGAAAGACCGGCCACTCCAAGAAAACTATTGAACAGTGTCGCCGGGGCCGAGGTCACGGGGATCAATGGGCTTGCGGCCAGCAAATCCTTCATCCTGGCGATGATAAAACCGAATGCGATCCTCACCGAGCTTCCAGCAGAGATAGACGTCCTGATTGTCGATGACCGCAGGGAAATCGAGGAGGCCGATGTCCAGATCCTTCACGATACAACCGGTTTCCAGGATGCGGTTCAGCGCGGACTTGAGAATTTCGGCGAGCTGATTGTGTTCCGTGCGCAGCTTGGCCACTTTTTCGTAAGGAACGAGCACGCCGCCCATCATCATGATGCGCGAGGAAACGGCGGCGAGGTCGTTTTCCAGGCCGGAGAGTTTCTTGCGGCAATTGACGGCTTCAATCAAGAAAGGTTCCAGGTCTTTGCGCACACGCTCCGCTTCCGTCAGCGTGAACAATCGCTGGGGCGGCTCTGGAGTCTCGTCCTGCTCTGGATCGTCGTCTTCGTCGGCCATAGGTCCGGTGTGCTTGCGTCTCCGCTATTTGCAGCAGACAAGCACAGTGTGTCCCCTTGGAGCGCTGTTTGCAACCAGGAAGCAGGAAGAAGGCTGATCTTTTGCAAGCTAGCGCAAGGAAAGCATGCGGTCGAGCGCCAGTCGCGCATAGTGGCGCGTGCGCTCATCCACGCAGATGCGGTTCACAACAGAGCCTGCGCCGAGATTCTCGAGCGCCCAAAGGAGATGCTGCGGAGTAATGCGGAACATCGTGGTGCAAACGCAAACGTTGGGATCGAGCGAGATGACTCTGCGGTCGGAAAAGGCCTTGCCCAAACGGTTGACCAGGTGAATTTCCGTCCCCACCGCCCACTCCGAGCCGGCAGGTGCGGCTTCGATGGCTTTGATAATCCCCTCCGTCGAGCCAATCTGGTCGGCAGCTTGCGCGACCTCGAAGCGGCATTCCGGGTGCACGATCACGCGGATGCCGGGATGTTCGCGGCGGACGCGTGCCACCTGTTCCGCGGTGAAGCGCTGGTGGACGGAGCAGTAGCCCCTCCAGAGAATCACCCTGGCGGCGCGAATGGCTTCGGGCGTGTTGCCGCCAAGCTCCTCGTAGGGGTCCCACACAATCATCTGATCGAGAGGTATGCCCATGCGGTACCCGGTGTTGCGGCCAAGATGCTCGTCAGGAAGGAAAAGAACCTTTTCGCCGTTCGCGAAGGCCCACTTCATCACGGCTGCGGCATTGGAGCTGGTACAAATCGAGCCGCGATTTTCGCCGGTGAAGGCCTTGATGGCCGCCGTGGAGTTCATGTAGGTGACGGGAACGATCTTCCTTGGATCCACGAACTCAGACAGCTCGCTCCAGCACGTTTCCACCTGGCCGATGTCGGCCATATCCGCCATGGAACAGCCTGCATTCAAGTCCGGCAGAATGACCATCTGGTGCTCGCGGCGCAGGATATCCGCGCTCTCGGCCATGAAATGGACGCCACAAAACACGATGTAGCGGCCCTGGGCTTCGGCGGCCTGAAACGACAGCTTGAGGGAATCACCCCGAAAATCCGCGAACTTGATGACTTCATCGCGCTGGTAGTGGTGACCCAGAATGACCACGTCTTCACCCAGGCGGGCTTTGGCCGCAGCAATGCGTTCATCGAGCGTGTGATCGGGAACCAGGAGGTAGGAGTCGAAGTTGCACCCTACCCCGGCTTCGATTTCCGGGGCCCGGACCGTGGCGGGCTGGTCGCTGCCAATGAGGGTGCTGCTCTCCGAGATGGAAACGAGATGGCTCATAGTGAATGGCGTTCAGACTTGAGGTGACTGTCCGGCGGTCCCTGTACCGCTTTGAATCTCTATTTTCTCATATTCAGGGTGATTTTCCACTACCCCCCAATAAAGACCATCGTCCGGGAGGGCGGCACGAAACCGGGCTCGTTAATGCGGTGGCCTTCCTCTTTTTCATTGACCACAGACCGAATATACGTGGCCAAATCTTCGTCCGAGGCGCCTTCGCGCAGGAGCGAGCGCAGGTCGTGGTCTTCCTTGCTGAAAAGGCAGGTACGCAGCTTACCGTCAGCGGTCACCCGAATGCGCGAGCAGTGCCCGCAGAAGGGCTGTGTGACCGAGGCGATCAGGCCGATTTCGCCGGGCGCGCCGTCGGCAAAGCGGTATTTGCGTGCGGTTTCGCTGCGTTCGTGTGGGATTTGCTCCAACGGCCACCGCGCATGGATGCGCTGGTAAACTTCGGCGGCTGGCACCACCAGTGCCCGGGACCAGTGGCGGTCGGCATCCAGCGGCATGAACTCGATGAAGCGCATGATCACGCCACGCTCGCGGGAAAACTGCGCGAAAGCTTCGATTTCGTCGTCGTTGATCCCGCGAACAAGAACGGCATTCACTTTGGCGGGCGCCAGGCGCGAGTTCTGCACCTTGTCGATCCCCTCCATCACGGTGGAAAACGACTTTGTGCGCGTGATGCGCTCGAATTTGGCGGGGTCCAGCGAATCCAGGCTGATATTGATGCGTCGCAAGCCTGCCGCAATGAGGCGGTCGCAGCGCTCGGCCAGCAGGTGGCCATTCGTGGTGATCGAGAGGTCTGCCACGCCCAGGGCATGAAGCCGCGCGATAAAGTCCTCGACGCCATCGCGCACAAGTGGTTCCCCACCCGTGGCACGAATCTTGCGAATGCCGAGGCTCAGGAAGACTTTCGCCAAGCGGTCCAGTTCGGGCCAGGAGAGGATTTCGTCGTGGTCGCGATAGTTCTCGGGATCGGCCGAGCGGCAATAGACGCAACGGAAATTACAGCGGTCCGTGACCGAAATGCGCAGGTCGGTGATCTGGCGGCCGAAACTGTCGTGAAGGGTCATGTTGCGCCGTGTCTGTTGGATGCAGCTCCCAAGGTATGGGACTCAAAAGAGCCCCTAAAACAGAACCACCCGAACCAGTGCTGGAATCGGGCGCTCACCGAAAAACTGCACATTTTCGGTGGATCGCTCCTTTCCAAACACGGGAGGCCCGGTCGTTTCCAACCGAACCCTGAATCCCGAATGCTCTCCGGGATATCGCCCCTGCCGCCCTGGGTTGTTTCTCCGGTAGGCGCCAGCGGTCGGAGTTACAGTCCCCAGTCTATTCCTGTACGAGAATAAGCGCAATTCTGTAGGATTCCCCAGTCCGTAGGCCGGGCTAAAGCGATCTCCAATACAGATACCTGCTATGTGGTAGAGTTTTCCGCACATGCGGATCTTCGTCTTAGGGGCCGGGGCGACCGGTTCCCTCCTCGCACAATTGCTGGAGCGGCAGGGGCACACAGTCTGGTGCGGAGACCGAGACACGGAGCGCGCTCGGCGCTTCTTGGGTAAGCGAAGCACGATTCCGGTGACCGAGGTGAATGCGCGCAACCTGAGAGGCATCGTGAAAGCCGCCAGAAGTTGCCAGCTCATCGTCAACGCCTCCGCTTCCGTGTTCAACGAAATTGTGCTGCGCGCGGCCCTGCGCCTACGTGCACATTATCTCGACCTAAGTTCCCATCTGACCCGCAACCCCTTCAAGGCCGAGCAGTTCCGCTACGAAAAAAAGTTCGTCGAAAAGAATCGCGCCGCGGTGATCAACGCCGGCGCCGCTCCGGGACTGACGAATTTGCTGGTCAAGCGCGCCGCCGAAGCCCTCGACGAAGTGCACGCCGCGCACGTCTACCTGTACGAAAGCAGCGAGAGCGATGACCCGATTTCGCAATGGTCGCCGGAAGTTTCCTTCGACGAAGCGGTCTCCCATCCCCGGATTTATCGCGGTGGAAGATTCGAGCTTGGCAAGCGTTTCTCGGAGGTGGAAAAGTTTCGCTTCCCCGACCCGATTGGAACGGCCCGCGTCGTTTTGGCCGCGCAGGACGAGGTCGCTACGCTGCCGTACTTCATTCCCCTGCGGGACTTGGACGTGAAAATCGGCGGCAACGAGATCGACCGGCTGCGCCGCTGGCACAAGCAGGGGAAATTGTCGAAGTCGCGCGGAATGGCCAAGCAACGCTTCCCGCAGACGTTTTCTCCGCGGAGAATCGCCAAACTAATTCGCCAGGGAATTTTGCAAAATGCCCGGTTTGCGGCCGCCGTGCTTGTGAAAGGCGTCAAACGCGGCAAGAAAGACGATGAGCACCTGCTGCTTCGCAGCGACTGCGTCTTTCCTACGCTCTACCAGATTCGCCAGCAAGGCAAATTCACGACCCCGGTTGCGTACGCAACGGCCCATGTCGCCGCGCTGTTCGTCAAATTCTTCCCGCGCGAACTAACCGGAGTATTCGCGCCGGAGATGCTGCCGACCGAAACGCGCCGCGCCATCGTGGCGGGAATCCGCAAGAGCAGCGTCAAGCTCACGCACAAAACCACCGCGCTCAAAGACCACGGCGAGGACGAGGAAGAGATCTAAGAGAAAGCCCGCGCCTCTTGAAAAGCAGACGCGGGCTCTATTGAGATTCGCCTCGTAAGTTCAGTCCGCGGACGCCGCCTTGGCGTTCCCGGAAAAGTGAATCGTAATCAGGAAGCCGTTCGTACCGTCGTAAGAGAACTTGTGGCCGTCGCCTTCAAACGCTTCGTGCTTGCTTTTCCACATACGGAAGCCGTTGTTGGATTGCGCGCCCCAGTATTTCAGGTTGCTGATCACCACTTCATGCTCGGCGCTGTTCCCGCCGACTCTTTCCAGAAGGACTTCGCCCTTGCCGTCACTCATCTTGGCGTGAGCCACGCCGGTCTTGGTGTTAATGCTCCAGGAAAACGCGGTGGACTGCACCGCCTTCTTTTGCCAGGGGATTGGATAAAGCTGGCCGAGAATGTCTGACAGCGCGGCCTGCTGTTCTTTGCTGACGCTGGGATCAAAGTTCACGACGAGCCACGAGTCCTTGCCGGTGCTCCAGTCGCTTCCAAGATCGTTGCCGAGCCAGACTTTCGCGCCGTCCAGCTTCGTATCCTTGTAATAGCCCTTTTCCACTTTCAGGACAAGGTTGGCGCGGCAGAAATGCTCTTCCGCGTGGTGCTCGCCCATGGCCATGTGATTGGTGGAATGATCATTGAAGTAGCAGGGACAGAACATGTCGCAACTGCACGCTTCGATATAAGTGGCTGTCATTTCGAAATCTGGCCTGGCGGATTTTTCCTGCGCCGCCGAATTCAGGTAGATGAAGCCGGTGGCAAGCACAAAGAGAGGAAGCAAGAGCAAACGTGACATCGATCGCATGATCCCTCCATAAGATTTCGCAACGGGGCCTGACTAGGTTGGGAAGAAGTCTAGACCTCTCGATGGGCGGTGGCAAGACGCCGTTGCGCCGCTGCTCAACAGCAGCGGCTTGGACGCGAATAGCGGCGATTAAGCTGTTCGACGTAAAACTCGCTCCGGCTTAGCCGGTCACGAGAGCTAGACCGCGCCACTTTCGAACTCAAATAGCTTTCGTATGCCGCGTCCCCGCACCACTCGCGCAACCCCCGCCAGAAGCGGCGAATGAGACGTTTGGTGTGTTTTGCGGCTTTGCGCATCAATCGTCTCCGATGGCGTCGCCAACCACCGCGTCGTGGCCGACTCCGGCAAAGTCCTTGGCCCAGCGCGTCGCCACGTACGGCGATTCGTGGAGCACGGCTGCTTTGCGCCGGCTGAGAATTCCATACCATTGCACCAGCGCTTCGAAGATCAGAAGCACAATCATGAGAACGAGGACGGACGTCACCGCGGCATCCAGCCGCAGATTGAACATGAGCCGGTGGGTCTCGGCGACTTTTGCCACCGGTATGATGCCGCTCGCGATCCGCTCCCCCAAGTCGCTCGCACCGGAGAGAAACCCGATGCGCGGGTTCGTGCTGAAAATCTTTTGATAGCTGGAGGTCATGGTGATGATGATGAGAGCCAGCATCGGAATCATGGTGACGCAGATCCAACGCAGCCTCTCCATCTTCATCAGAATCGTCGTGGCCACCACCAACGCCACCGCGGCGAGCAACTGATTCGCAATCCCGAAAAGCGGCCACAGCGAATTGATTCCCCCCAGGGGATCGATCACCCCCTGGTAGAGAAAATAGCCCCAGGCTCCAACGATTACCGCGCTGCAGATAAAAACAGCAGGAAGCCAACTGGTGCGCGCGAGCGGTTTCCAGACGCGCCCGCCCATTTCATGAATCATGAAACGTCCCACGCGCGTGCCGGCATCCAGCACGGTGAGCACAAAGAGCGCTTCAAACATAATGGCAAAGTGATACCAGATGCCGAGCAGGCGCCCTCCTCCGATGGTGCTTGAGAAAATTTGCGCCATGCCCACGGCGAGAGACGGCGCCCCGCCGGTGCGATTCAGCAGCGTCTGTTCGCCGACCGCATGCGCCAGTTGTGTCATGGCCTCTGCGTCAATGGGGTAGCCCCAGCTGCTGATGGTCGCGGCGGCTGATTCCGCCGTGCTACCCACGATGCCGGCGGGGCTGTTGATCGCGAAATATACGCCGGGGGTCATGGCGCAGGCCGCGACCATGGCCATCACTCCAACAAACGACTCCAGCAGCATCGCACCATAACCGATGAACCGCGCCTGGCCCTCCCGCAGGATCATTTTGGGTGTCGTCCCCGACGAAATCAGCGAGTGAAATCCGCTGATCGCTCCGCAAGCAATGGTGATGAAGCAGAAGGGGAAAATCTTTCCGGCAAACACGGGGCCGGTTCCGTCGATGAAACGCGTAAACGGCGGCATGAGTACGTCCGGCCGGACAAACAAAATGCCGGCGGCCAGCGAGAAAATGGCTCCCGCCTTGATGAAGGCGATCAGATAATCGCGGGGCGCGAGCAACAGCCAGACCGGCAGGACGGAAGCGATATAACCATAAACAATGATCGCGATAGCGAGCGCTACCCCGCTCAGCGTGAACACGGGCGCCCACGACGGAGATTCTGCTACCCATCGTCCCGCAACGACCACAAATAGCACGAGGGCGAGACCGATGATCGAGGCCTCCACAACCCTTCCAGGCCGCAAGAATCGCAGGTACACGCCAAGCAGTAGCGCAATCGGTAGCGTCATGGAGATTGTAAACGTAGCCCAAGGCGAGGCTTTCAGCGCATTCACCACCACCAGCGCGATCACGCCAAGAAGGATGATGACGATGGCCAGCACCGCAAGCTGTGCGATAAAGCCACCGCGCTCGCTCACTTCTTCGCGCGCCATCTGCCCGAGCGACTTTCCGTCACGCCGGATCGAGCAGAACAAAATCACGAAGTCCTGCACGCAGCCGCCCAGCGCCGCGCCGGCAATTAGCCAGATCGTCCCGGGCAAATATCCGAATTGTGCCGCAAGCGTGGGACCCACCAATGGCCCGGGGCCGGCAATCGCCGCAAAGTGGTGGCCAAAGAGCACCCACTTGTTTGTGGGCACGAAGTCGCGCCCGTCATCGTGACGCTCTGCTGGCGTCGCCCGCGTGTCGTCCAACGCCAGGATTTTCGCCGCCACAAACGCCGAATAAAAACGGAACGCCACCAGATAGCAGCACACCGCAGCAACCACGAACCACATGGCATTGAGCGGTTCGCCGCGATGGACGGCAATGGCACCAAGCGCGCCCGCGCCGAGCAAAGCTACGGCCGCCCACGCCACGATGGAAAGAATGCGCTTCATCTCACGCACCTTGCTCCCGTTTCGATTGGTCGTTCATAAGCGGTAAAGGCCGCTCCACGGTCCACGCCAAAATCAGCGGCGTGCGGCATCGTATGCGAGAGTCGATGCAGCGTCAATCGCGTGAAAAGAAGCTGCTCCCGCGCACTGGTGAGTAAATCCTTTTGCGCACGACGTATTCGCGGTTAAAATCCCGCACAAAGAACGCAGTGCTGACCAAGGAGTCTTCATGCGACGCATTCCGCTGCTCGCCGTCATCGTCCTCTCGCTAGCCTCAACCACCGCCGTTTTCCCATTGCTCTGTGCGGCCCAGGATAAGAAGGAAGAGCTTCCTCATCCAAAGACGCTGGAGGAACTGCAAAAGGCCATGAAGGACGTAGCTGACAAAAACCACGTCACCGGAGCCGGCCTCGCCTTGGTTTCCAACGGCGAACTCTTGTGGTGCGGCGGCATTGGCAAAGCGGACGTGGCCGTCGGCCGCGACGTCACTTGCGACACAGAGTTTCGCGTGGGCTCCATCAGCAAAACCTTCGTGGCTCTCTCACTCGTGAAACTCCAGGAGGAAGGCAAGGTCAATCTCTACGCGCGGCTGCAAGACGTGGCGCCGGAAGTGCCCATGAAGAATCGCTGGGACAGTTCCAGCCCCGTCCGCATCGTCAATTTGCTTGAGCACTCTGCGGGCTTCGATGACATGCAGTTCAGCGAAGTTTACAACCGCAGCGATCGCCGTGATTTCCCGCTCCTGGAAGTTTTCAAGCGCTTTCAGGAGCCCCAGGATGTGCGCTGGCCGCCCAGCACGCGCTTTTCCTACTCCAATCCCGGCTACGGCATCGCCGGGTATTTGATCGAAAAAACCGCTGGCATGCCGTTCGATACCTACATTCGTCAGAATATTCTCGCTCCCATCGGGATTAGCGTGGGTGATTTTCGCCTCAACGATGCGAATCGCTCCAAACTCGCGCAAGGCTACGAAGGCAATCCCCCACGCGCCGTTCCCTACAAGGAGATTTACCTACGCCCCGCCGGCGATATGAAAGCTTCCCCGGGCGAACTGGCCAAGCTCGTGCAATTTTTCCTTCGGCGCGGCAAAGCCGGCGACGTCCAGCTCGTGAAGCCAGAAACCATCGCGCGTATGGAATATCCGGAAACGCTTTCCTCCGCGAAAAACGGGCTGCGCCTCGGCTACGGCCTTGCCAACTACACGGAAACCGACGGCGGCGTCATCACCCACGGCCATGACGGCGGAATCGACGGCTTCATCTCAACCTACCGCTATATGCCGGAACAAGACTGGGGCTACGTCGTTCTTCTGAACAGCACGATTTCCGGGCAAGCCCTCGAAGACATGAACCACCTGGCCATCGATTTCCTTTCGAAGGACTTCCCGAAACTTCAGCAGGCTGTGATGCAGCTCCCGGCGGCCGACCTCGAAAAGTTTGCGGGCTTCTACGCTCCGCGCGCTCCACGGAATCAACTGCTGGCCTTCGCTGAAGACCTGACCGGCGGCACGTGGATTCGCGTTTCCGGCGGAAAACTACAGCGCGCTGGAATGTTTGGAAAAAAAGACGACGATCTCTTTTCCGTGGGCAAGAATCTGTTTCGTGGTGAGAAAGAACCGGAGGCCACCGCCGTTTTCTTTCCCGACCTGAGCAGCCGGATGATTTACGTCTGCGCGGGAGAGGATGGCGAGCCGTACGGTGAGAGAATCAGCCCGCTCTGGCCTTACTCGCGTCTCGCGATCCTGATGGCTTCGGCAATCGTGATGGCCAGCTCACTGCTCTTTGCGCTGGTGTGGGGCCTTCTTTGGCTCTTCCGAAGAATGAAGGACGTGAAACACCTGCGTGTCCGCGCCATGCCGTTACTGGCCGTACTTTCTCTTCTCGGCGTTCTGTTTTCTTTCACGAAAGCTACCGCCGATATCGGCGTGCTGAACTTCTGGTCCCTCTCGATTTTCGCGGGTACGATTCTCTTTGCCTTGCTATCGCTCGTGAGTCTGGCGCTGGCCGTGAGCGTTCCCCGGGAGGAGATTCACAAAGGCGTGCGCATTCACTCGCTGCTCGTCTCCACCGCCTGCTGCATCATCACGCTCTTCTTCTCCGCCTGGCACCTCATCGGCCTCCGCCTCTGGGCCCCGTGAGCTTGCAACTCTGCAAACGGTCATCCCTACCCAAATTTTGGTCACGCTGAGGGAAACGCTCTGGCCGGCAAACGATCACGCCGAACGTGTGATCACGTAGTTAGGCGTGATCTTGTCTATCGACGTCGTTCCTGCCTGCCGCATGATCGTGCGCAGCTCGCGCCGATAGATCTCTAAGACCGCCTCCACGCCCGCGGGCCCAAACGCGGCCAGTCCCCACGAATGCGGCCGGCCAAATCCGACCGCCGTCGCGCCCAGCGCCAGCGCCTTGAAAATATCCGTACCGCGCCGCACGCCGCCATCCACAATCACCGGCACCTTCCCACCCACGCCTTCCACCACCTCCGGCAAAGACTCGACTGTGGACCGCAGCGTTTCTTCCGCGCGCCCGCCGTGATTCGAAACGACCAGCCCGTCCACCCCGTGCTCGACCGCCAGTTGCGCATCCTCGCGCGTGACGATTCCTTTCAGCAAAAACTTCACCGTGACCGTGTCGCGCAGCCGCTTCACCAGGTCCCAGTTCACCGCCAGCGGATACAATTGCGTCACCTTCGACACGTCCAGCCCGTTGAACATCGGCTTGCGCGCCACGTATCCCGCGAAGCCGGACGATGCCGGAGCCGCAATTGCTCCTGTCCTTCCGCGGCCAAACGGCGAGTACGTCCCCGAATGGCACATCGTGCAATCGCGTTGGTCTGCGCGTTGCGCGCGAAACAGCGTCTCGCGGTTGCTCCCGTCTTGCAAATCCACGGTCAAAACGATTGCCTGCGATCCCGCCGCTTCGGCGCGTTTAATGATCGCTTGTGTTATCTCCCAAACGTTGGTCGGATAGAGCTGCTGCCACACCATCTTGCCGCTCGCCGCCAGCGCGTCTTCAATCGACGCCGTCGCCACCGTCGACAGCATCATCAAGTGGCCCTTCGCACCCGCGGCTTTTGCGACGCCCGCTTCCCCTTCGGGATGAAACGCCTTCTGCGCGCTCACCGGCGACAACACAATCGGCGAACTCCACTTCGTGCCCAAGAGCGTCGTCGACATGTCGATCTTCGTAACGTCCACCAGCCTCCGCGCGCGAATCTGGATGTGGGAATACGCCTCGTGATTGATCCGCACCGTCGCATCCCCGTCGACTCCCGTGGCCAGATAACCCCAGTGCGCCACCGGCACAACTTTCTGCGCCAGCGGCTCGAAATCCATCACTTCGAGCACCTGATCCGGCGAAGTAATCTCTTCTTTGCTTTGCTGCAGCTCTTCGAGCCAGCCGCGAAATCTCTTTTCCGTCACTTCTCCCGCCGCCAGGAGATTCGTCACGGAGCTCGACAGCAGGTGCGAACTCGCCAGCACCGGACTCGCCGCGAGCATTCTCAGAAATTTCCTACGCGTTCGCATCTGCTTCAAGTTGTCGCTCATCACGTTTCTCCTTTGGCCCCTGGCGATTTACAAGCTAAGCCCGACAAGAATGACCCAAGAACAACTGGCTTTAGCCTCTGAGGAATAGCTTCTCTTTCCCCTAGTCAAAGTTCTTTTCGTTCGTGTAGGGGCGGGCTTTAGCCCCTCCCCCTTTCCTGTGTTTCCTCTAATCTGGCAACGATGTGAAACGCAGCAGCGGGTACAAGTCACGAAAGATTTTCACGACATCTCGGGGAAACGAAGCTCTCGTCGACGCAGCGGGGCTCAGCTTGCGCCGCACGATCCACGCCAAAATCCTCTTCCAATTCTCAGGATCGCTCGGCCATCCGGAATGCTTCGTCCATTCGCCCTTTTCCGTGGTGTACCAATAACTTTCGTACCGCCGGCCCAGTCGTTTCTTCTGTTTTGCGACCCATCCCGGATTTGTGTTTACTCGCGCTTCGCCGGTTTCCGCCAGGATCGAGCCTTTGCGTTTTCCACCCGAATAAATCCGAAAGCCCGCCGTCACCGTATCCGCGGAAAGGCCAGTGTACAGTTGTCCTGTTTCTCCGCCTCCCGGCGCCGGGACAGAGAATTTCAAGTACATCTGTGTTTTGTACGGCGTCTTGTCTTTTGCAAAGCGAATGTCCCGGTTGATGCGCGAAAAATTCGGGCCGGTTCGGCCGGAGGTATCGAATCGCGAATCCAGTTCCAGCACCTCGGAAGAGACCTCTTCGAGCAGCCGGCGAAACGGCTGCACCACCCCAGCCTGATACCGCTCGCGGTTCGCGTCCATCCACGGCTTGCGGTTGTTGCGGCTGAGTTCTCTGAAGAATCGAAACGTCTCGCGCGTGAATATCGGTTCCGCCGCAGCCATGGAATCCTCGTTCGCACCAACTCTCACACAGTAACGCGCCAGCGCATTTTTATGGAGTGCGGCAGCGTTGCTGCCGCTTTTCCTCGCACTCCAATCCTCTACGAACCTTGTGCCCCCTAAAGGGCTTCGCGACAGCGCCCTCAGCCTACACGATTCGCGTATCACGTCAATTCGAGCGAAGGTTCCCGGCCACGCGACTTAGAAACCCTCCCATCGATTTGTCGTTACCCCGAGCGCGCGGAAAATCCTAATCGTGGCGAAACTGACTCCCCAATACCAACCGAAGTTGAAAATGATAATTAACGCCCAATAGATGACAGGCTCCACAGTTGGGGACAGCTTGTAAACTAGGTCAGAAAGCACGGACGCAGCAATCGCGCCCGGGAGCAACAGAAAAAACCAAACACCCTGCCCCTCAAAACCCCCGGGATGAATCGCAAAAACAACGAACAAGGCCATCCCTAGCAAACAGATTGCCGGGATACATGCCCACTTCCACCAGTGAGACATATGAAGATGCATGTAGCTCCCAGGTTGGACGCCGACAATTTAGCACCGCGGCAGACTGGCGAAAAGTTAAACTAAACCGTCCCACTCCGCCAGATTGGCTCTTGCCGCCCGCCACCCGCACTCGCTAGGCTGCTTGCATGACCAACTTCACTCCTACGGAGCGGACCCGCGTCCGCCGCAAACCCGATCGCGGCAGCTACGACCGCGAACTGATCTACCGCATTCTCGACGAAGCGTTCGTCTGCCATGTCGCGTTCATCGCCGATGGCTTGCCGTTTGTCGTGCCCACCAACTACGTGCGCGTTGGCGACAAACTCTTCCTGCACGGCTCCGTCGCCAGCCGCCTGATGAAAACGCTTTCTAGCGGCGCGCCCTTCTGCCTCAGCGTCACGCTGCTCGACGGCATCGTCTGCGCCCCTTCCGCCACCGGCCATTCCGTGAACTACCGCTCGGTGGTCGTGATGGGCAAAGCGGAGATTGTCGAGGGCGAGGACGCCAAGCGCGCCGCCATGCGCGACTTCGTCGAATACGTCATTCGCGGTCGCTGGGCCACCGTGCGTCCGCCCACCGAACAGGAACTCAAAGGCACGATGGTGCTTGCGGTGCCGCTGGTGGAAGCTTCTGCAAAGGTTCGCACCGGCTTTGCTGTCGACGACGAAAAGGACTACGCCGCACCCGCGTGGACCGGCGTCATCCCCATGAAATGGATGTCGCAAACTCCGATTCCCGACCCGCGCGGCAATCCCAATACTCGCGCGCCCGAAAACATCGCGCACTACTCCCGCCCGCAATAGCTCGCGAGCTTATTGAGAAACTACGCGAACGGGTCATCCCGAGGAGCGAAGCCTGCCTGCGGCAGGCAACGAGGAATCTAATGTTTTCTTAATCTGTTTTGCGAGTACAGACCCCTCAACATCGCGCGGCATGATATCTCCAGGCAGTTTTCAACCGCCTGTCGGACCTTCCTAGCGGATGAGGAAGGTTACAGGTCTCCCCAAGCAGTATGCTTTGCGTAACAAAGTAGATTACGGGATAATCTAGATTATGGGATATCTAGATTATCCTAATAATGTTGTCTGTGGTTTTTTTCCAAACGGTCCCCGCCACCCCGTTGAACCTAGGTTAGAAGCTATCTCTTTTCCCATCTATGCTTTGCCAGGATTTTGCGGGGCAATTGCCGGCCGGACAGTCTGCTCCCGTCTGGCCGATTATCGATAACTATGACTTTACTTGGATCGACCGCCAGAAACGGCGGAGGCCAGGCCAAGGGCAATCAGCGCGCCGCCCGAGACGTTGCGCTGCGCGCGGCGCAGGCGAATGCCCGAGCGAATACGTTCGGCCACTGTTCCCGCGATCAGCGCGTACAGCGAATCACTGCACCACGCCATCACCGCAAACAAAATTCCCAGTTGCAGGATTTGCAGCGTCACGTGTCCGCGCGCCGCGTCCACAAACTGCGGCAAGAATGCCAGAAAGAAGAGCGCCGTCTTGGGATTCAGCACACAGACCACCAGCCCTTGGCCATAGAGCCGCAGCAGTTTCGCTTCGTCGTGCGCCGATTCGACAAACTGCTCATCCTTCTGCAGGAGCGTTTTGATTCCCAGATAAATCAGGTAAGCCGCGCCTACATACTTGATGGATTGAAACGCGAGCGCAGACGAAGCCAGCAGCGCAGAAAGCCCCAGAGTCGCGGCGACGATGTGAAACAGCGTTCCCGTCGAAATGCCCAGAACGGATACAAGGCCAGCAGATCGTCCGTGCGCAACGCTGCGGCTCACGATGTAGGTCACCGCCGGCCCGGGAATCACCAACAGAATCGCCGCGCCCGTGACAAAGAGAAGCAACGAAGAATGGCTGATCAACATGAGCAGCACCTTGGAACAGTCAGACGGATGGAGACGAAGCTCGGTGAGCGTCCTGTAGCGCGGGGCGTCCTCGTCCCGAGATCCATATTGCGGATGGAAAGAAGCCTCGCGGTTTCTTCCGAGCGCGCGACTCGTCCGTGTTGCACCGAGAAAACTCAGGCACGCGACTTCCAGAGAAACCCGCCGGGCTGTGCTCTGCGCTACAAGTTCCTTCAAGATGGCCTAGTGGCAGGCGCAGCCACCGCCACAACAGCCGCCGCCTCCACCAGAGAAGCCGCCCGAGGACTTGGTGGAAGCGCCGTTGGTGGATCCGTTGGCCGCGCTGAAGACTGAAAGCTGAATCGCGTTGCGCTTCCCCGCGCACTTCGGGCAGGCAATCTCCTGCGTCTTGTTGAAGACGATCTTCTCGAAGCGCGTTTGGCAATCCTCGCAAATGTATTCGTAAATGGGCATCGCCTGCTTTTCTCCTACAAGTATTCTAGAAACTCTTCCACGGTCATACCCGCCTGCCGAATAATGCTCCGCAGCACTGGTACCGGCAGATCGAACCGGTCATGCCTCGGGACAGTAACTCGTAATTGTTGCTTCTGCGGATGCCTCAGTTGAGCATGACTACCGCTCTGATGGTGGATGACAAATCCGGCTTTTTGCAACGCCTGCAAAACTTCGCGTGGCCTTAGAATCGGGACACGCGGAGACATCAGGCGCTGAGTGCCACGCGGAGCGTTTCCCGAATGGCGCTTTTTTCATCCGGAATTCGCTCTCCGTCTTTTCGCAATCCTTCCAGATGACAGAGTATGGCATCGCGGGCCATTTCTCGAGCTTCAGCGAGCGTCCTTCCGTAAGTAATCAGCCCGGGAAGGAGCGGCACCGTGACCTGGTATCCAGGCCATGAAGGATTCTCAGCCAAACGCACCTTCTTGCCATTCCGGTGCACGGTCTTGACCTTCGTCAGCGGTTCAAACACGACCG
This sequence comes from uncultured Acidobacteriaceae bacterium, assembly GCA_964524985.1. Classification (GTDB taxonomy): domain Bacteria; phylum Acidobacteriota; class Terriglobia; order Acidiferrales; family UBA7541; genus Acidiferrum. The sequence goes on along the minus strand of CAZGFL010000060.1, from coordinate 33,446 downwards.
TGAAACTGTAATCGCGCGACGCGATTTTCTGAGAAGCCTTTTCGCGGACGGATACTCTTGCCACGAAACTAAGTTTATTCTGCGCGTACGAGCAGGTCAATTCATCTTCGCTAAAGAGAACAGCCCCCGGAACTACGCGGGGGCCGTTGGAGTTTGTGGAATTGGAAGGGATCCTTAGTCGCCGGCTACGGCTTCGGCGGCCTTTTCGTCAGCCTTGGGAGCCACACCGTTTCCGTTGCCGTTGGTGTGCCCGTTGCCATTGGCGTGGCCATTGCCATTGCCTGCGGCCGGAGCAATCGTTACCGGCTTGCCGGCATTCGCGAAGTTCGCAGGAACGGCCTGGGCAATTTCGCTCACTGTGCCGATCTGCACGACCTTCGGCTGAGGCTTCTTCAGCACCAACTCTTCGTAGATGGCGCGAACCTTGGCGGCTTCTTCCCACGCCTTCTTGCGGCGCATGCGATCCTCTTCGGCGGCGGTCACGGGGATGTCGTGCTCGAGGTGGCGGACGCGCGCGGCGTCATTTGCATCAATCTTCAGCGAATGCTCGTAGCTCTGAAGGTTGACGTTCTTACCCTTGGCGTAGATTTCATGCTTGCCGTGCGTCTTGTACCATTCCGCGACGGTCGCGTTCTTGTGCATGTTCTCGATGATCTGCCGCCAGCCCACGCCGGTGTTGTACGCGCAGAAGCTGATTTCGCCCTGCTGCGTGGCGTACGGAATGATGCACATTTCGGTGCGGCGGAAATCGTAGTTGAAGAGATCCTGGAACCACATGCCGGCGATGAAGAGAAAGTTCCACGGATCGCTTTGACGGCGCTTCATGGCGTCTTCGTAGGTACGGTCGGGAGAGGTGCGGCCGTACTTTGTAACGGACTTCTTGGTCAGCGCCCAGGTCTTGTCAAACTTCTTGAAGAGATCGTAGAGTTTCAAGCCCTTGGGACCACGGAACGGGTGATAGTTTTTCAGCAGCGCCATGGCCATCATGAAGTTGGAGAAGCTCTTGCCGCGCGCCGCGTCGGTGATGGCGGTAACGTCCTTGGTGAGCTGCTCGGCGTCCAGGAAGCGCGGCACGGGCGCCCATTCCTTCGTTTCCTTGTTGATCATCAGCGCGGTACCTACGCCGCAGTTCGGGTGGCAGCCGCAGGAGAGCGAGCCCCACTGCGATTCCGTGCCCTTGACCATGTCCGCGAACCCCGCGAACGTGCTGATGAAGGAAATGGGGAACCAGTCGCGGGTCGGCTCGACTTTGCCGACCTGGGCGCTGACGTCCTTCGCGAGGTGCGAAAGGGTGTAGCGCTGGCGCAGGCGGCGCTCCGGAGTGATGTCTTCATCGCGCCCGGTAAACGAAACCGGCTGAAAGCTGACGAAAGCGATCTTCTTGGGGTTTTCCATCGCGAACTTCACGACCGTGCCGACCTGGTCGTTATTCACATTGTTGACGATGGTCACCACCAGCACGATTTCGATGCCCGCTTCGTGCATGTTCTCGATGGCTCGCAGCTTCACGTCGAAGAGGTTGCCAATCTGTCGGTGGCTGTTGGCGTCGTTGCCGATGCCGTCAAACTGCAGGTAGGCATAGCGCATGCCCGCCTCAAACGCCTTCTTGCTGAACTCCTTGCTCTTGGCGAACTCGATGCCGTTGGTGGCGGCCTGCACGCTGTTGTAGCCAATCTTGCGGGCGTAGGCGACGGCGTCCAGGAAGTACGGGTTCATGGTGGGCTCGCCGCCGGAGAACTGCACGGACATCTGGCGGCGTGGCTTGATCCTCAGCGCGTTGTCGAGGATTTCCTGAATTTCGTCCCAGCCCAGTTCGTGGACGTAGCCAACCTGGTTGGCGTCCATGAAACAAGGATCGCACATCATGTTGCAGCGGTTGGTGAGGTCGACGGTGAGAACCGAACCCCGGCCATAACGCACGGTGGAGGAACCGTGCTTGTGGAGGTCCTCGTCGTTGTGCGCGGGGATGTCGCGGCCAGGGAACTGCTTCTCAATCCATTGGAGGAACTTGGAGTCCACGGCCATCATGTCTTCATAGTGGCCGTGGAGCGGGCAATCCTTGACCATCCAGACCTGGCCGTCGCGCTCGACAATCGTAGCCTTAATCTCGCCGACCTTTTCGTGCATCAGGTCGCGCCAATCCTTTTTACCGGCGATGATCGCTTCGCGCGCTTCCTTGACGCAGGCGGGGCAAAGCGAGTCGGTCTGCCGCGGGAAGCCAAGCGTCGGCTTGGTCTTCTCCCACGACTTCAGCAACGGCTTGTCTGACCATTTCGGCGTCACCGAGGGGTTCGGATTGTATTTGTTGAAGAATTGGATCGTGTTGAAGGTGATCGCTGCGGCCTTGCAAACGACCCAGTCGAGTGACCGGAAGAGCTGCGTCCCCACTGAATTCGGCATAAACCTATACCCTCTTTTCGAAAAATAACCCTAGTACTTGGCCCTGAGTTTTTCGAGCCCACTCAATCGTTGGAGCCGAGCCCAAACGACTGCCCCCGGGCTCAATTTTGCGTGCCTAAAAACCGTACCACGAACTACGCTGAAGTCCAAATAAGTCTTTGGGCTTCTATAGTTTGACCGTTACTGGGGAGGGACGCCAGCAGGATACGGGGAACGGTCAAAATCGGGGGTTGAACGGGGATTCCGGGGCAGCCAACGGCTGATTTGGGAGGGGTTACTCGTAGCGCAAAAGGACTGGTACTTTTTGGGCCCCGCGCTAAGAAGAACACGGGTTTTTATGGCTGAAAACGCTTCGAATCAACTGGAATCGGAATTGGAAACAAATTTCTGTCGGCGGCTACTTTTTATCAGGGAGCGCCTCCCCAGCCAAGGAAGAACCCATGTGGTATAAGGAAGTCCCATTCCGGGTGCGAGGTGCCTATGAGAATCCGGCTGCTGTGCGCAATGATTTGCTTGTTGTTGATCGCGCCTGTGCAGGCGCAAATCGAAACGCCCCCGTATAAGAATCCACAGCTGGTCATCGAGGACCGCGTCGCCGACCTGCTTTCGCGCATGACCCTGGAAGAAAAGGTGGACCAGATTACTGGCGGGCGTCACGAAAACACGGGAGTGCTGGATACGACAGGGCAGTTAAGCGGCAAAACCATGGACCAGCTGATGGGCGGCCTGTACCGGATGGATTCCCACATTACGCCGCGGGAGCGGGCCATCATTCATAACGCAATGCAACGCTACCTGCGCGAGAAGACGCGGCTGGGGATTCCCGCGATTTTCTATGGCGAAGCGCTGCACGGCTTCATGGCCTACCGGAGCACCAGCTTTCCGCAGGCACTCGGTCTGGCGTCAACCTGGGATCCGGCGCTGGTGAAAGAAGTGTTCGCGGCCGCCGCGGATGAGATGGGCTCTTCAGGACACAACCAGGCGTTCACACCGGTGCTGGACCTGGCGCGCGATCCGCGCTGGGGAAGGACAGAGGAAACCTACGGCGAGGACCCGTTCTTGGCGGCACGGATGGGCGTGGCGGCAATTGAGGGGTTGCAAGGGCCTACGTTTCTGATTGACCGGCACCACGTGATGGCCACGGCGAAGCATTTTGCGGCGCATGGCCAGCCGGAGAGCGGTACGAACACGGCTCCGACAAATTACTCGGAGCGCGTCCTGCGGGAATCGTTCCTGGTTCCGTTCGAAGCAGCGATCAAGGAAGCGCGCGCGGGAAGCGTAATGGCTTCCTATAACGAAATCGACGGCCTGCCTTCGCATGTGAATCCCTGGCTGCTGGACCGCGTGTTGCGGCAGGAGTGGGGATTCCGCGGATACGTGACGTCGGACGGAAACGGCTTGCAAATGCTGTACGAAGTGCACAAGGTGGCTGCGGACAAGGCAGGTGCGGCGCGGTCGGCGCTTGGGGCAGGCGTGGACTATGACTTGTCGGACGGCTCGGTGTATCGAACGCTGCTGGAGCAAGTGAAGCAGGGTGTGGTGCCGATGGCGCAGCTCGATCAAGCCGTTTCGCGAGTGCTGGCGGCCAAGTTCCGGCTGGGACTGTTTGAGAATCCGTACGTCGATCCGGACTACGCGGAGAGAATCACCAACAGCCCGGAACACCAGAAGCTGGCGCTGCGCGCGGCGCAAGAAGAGATTGTCTTACTGAAGAACGAACACAACCTCCTGCCTCTTGACTCGAAGAAGTTAAAGACCGTTGCGGTGATTGGGCCGAATGCCGCGGACGTGCATATCGGCGGGTATGCGCGGGACCCGGGCCGCGGCGTGAGCGTGCTGGAGGGAATCCGAAAGCGGCTGGAGCCCAATGTCAAAGTGACGTATGCGGAAGGATGCAAAATCACCAAAGGACTGCAAGGATGGGCTGGGTGGTACGAAAATAATACGCAACTGGCCGATCCGAAGGAGCAGGGCGAGAGCATCCGAGCGGCAGCGGCGTTGGCCAGGCAGGCAGATGTGACGATTGTCGTTGTTGGCGAGACGGAAAGCACAAATCGCGAGGCGTGGTCGGAGCAGCATCTCGGAGACCGGGATTCACTGGACCTGCTGGGCGCGCAGGATCAGCTGATTCAGGCAGTCGTGGAGACGGGAGTTCCCACTGTCGTGTTTCTGATCAACGGCCGACCGCTTTCGATCAACTACGTCGCGGAGCATGTGCCGGCGATTTTGGAAGGATGGTACCTGGGACAAGAGGGAGGAACGGCCGCGGCGCAAGTTTTGTTTGGCGACGTGAACCCGGGCGGGAAGCTGCCGATCACGTTTCCGCGATCGGTGGGGCAGCTGCCGGATTTCTACAACCACAAACCGTCGCGGAACCGGTCGTACATTTTCACGTCGCGCGCGCCGCTGTTCGCATTTGGATCTGGGCTGAGCTACACGACGTTCCGGTTCGACAACTTGCGCGTAGAGCCGGCGGAAATTGCGCAGGGACAATCCGCGACGGTGAGAGTGGACGTGACGAATACCGGCGACAGGGAAGGAGACGAGGTACCGCAGCTTTATATTCACCAGCGCGTGAGCACAGTGACCCGGCCAGTCGAGGAGTTGCGCGCATTTCAGCGCGTGCATTTAAAGCCGGGGGAGAAAACGACCGTGGAGTTCCAGCTGACGCCGGATGCGCTGTCGATGATTGATGAGCACATGGACCGCGTGGTGCAGCCGGGGGTATTCGATTTGCTGGTGGGGCCAAACTCGGCGCAAACGAGCACGGTTTCGTTGAACGTGGTTCGCCGGTAGAGCTTCGGCAGGCAAATTGGACGCCGACTCAAATGGGGCGCAGCCTTGCCTGCGTCAGGCGGGCTGCGCCCCTACAACGGAGATGATGCTCGCTAGACCTGGACTAATGCGAGCCTAGCAACGCGCGAATACACCTTTGATTATTCGTTGAGGGCGGGGCGAAGAACGGCGATGGCGAAGTGCGCGAAATTCGAAGCGCCTTCGTCGAGCTGCAACCAGCGCACCACACAATGATCGGCCAGATATTTGGCGACACGCGCTTCGGGAATTCCCAAATGCTCGGCAAGCTGCGGCTTGATGGATTCCGTTCCGCGCCGGTTGCCGCCGCGCAAGAGATTGGGTATGGCGATGCGCAAGGTCTGGCAGGCTTCCACATAATAATAGGTAGTCAGGTCAGAGTCGGTGAGGATAAAAACGCCGGGCCCTGCGGGAGCCTGGTCGGCATCGCCTAATTTCGCCGGCGGGCAAGTCATCAGACGGCGAAATTGCATTTCCAGCAGAGAGATTCGAGAAGACAGGCCAGGATCCCCATAGCGGCCTTTGACGGCCGGGCCACCCGCGTCCGCAGGTTGCTCAAGCGGCAAGTTGGGGAGGGCGCGGCTGTGCGTGACGCGCGGAGGAACGGGCTCTTGGGATTCTTCCGCAGCTGCAGGCCGAGCCGCAGCGGGTGCCGCCGCAGGCTGGCCAGCGGTTGAGCCTCGGCGACGGTTTCGTCCGCCGCGGCGACCGCGGCGGCGCTTCTTCCCGGCAGCCGCAGCAGGAGTTTCGTCGGTTTCCGAGGCTTGCTGAATCTCACTCGTGACGGCCACAGCCGACTCGAGAGCTTCCGGGTTCTGTTCGAACGGCAATTGCGCTTCCTGAGGCGGGACTGCAGGAGGTGTCAACTGAAAATCCTGGGTAGCCGGCGCGGACGCAGCAGGCGCATTATCGGGAGCGCCCCCGAGGCGTGCCGCCGCTTCCTGCGCTTTGGTCTTCCAGTCCGCGCGACGGAATCGCTCGGCGGCCGAGGAATACCATTTGGCAGCATCGGCCGTTTGCCCGGAGCTTTCAAAAAATTTGGCGAGCTCAAAAGCCACCATGGCATCGCGCGTCTTTTCGTAGAGATTCGAGAGCTGTCCGGCGGGATCTTTGCTGGTGCGGGCACGGCGAATGCGGGCGGTAATCTGTTTCCAATCGGCCATAGGTTGGATGCATTGTATCAGCGGAAAGCCATGTCGGCTAGCAGGACGGCCGCGCTGAAAGGGGGTGTTTTTTTTCGATACAAGGCAGTTTCCTGATTGACGACACGATGGCGGCTCAGTATGCTTTCGATGGCCCTCTTGGAGGCGTCGATGGCGCGCCGGCGCAAAACCGACTGCTATGCAGTAGCTCGTGTTTCCTCAGCGGTGGTGCTTTCGTTTTCCCTGCTGGTGTCGCCGCTGCACGGCGTTCCGACTCCTTCGGCTTCTTTCGGGACGATTGTGTTTGCGGATCGCGCCCATGTCGGCGCGGCGCAGGCTTCCGTAGGTGGCACGGTATTCAGCGGAGATCGGTTGAGCACAGAAGCGTCGGGAAGCGTGCAAGTTCGCGCGGGAGCCGCGCGGCTGCTGCTCTCGAGCGCAAGCAGCGCAACCCTTTCGGAAGATGACGCCAATCCTTCGGCGACGCTCATCGCGGGTTCTGCCACATTCTCGACGGCCAATTCGAAAGCGTTCACCCTGCACGCGCTGACGGCAGTGATTCGACCAACCAGCGATAAGCCTACCGTTGGACTGGTGGCGGTGACGGGCCCGAAAGAACTGATTGTGAAGTGCACGCGCGGATCGGTAACGATTGCCGTCGAAGATGATGTGCGTGAGATTCCGGAAGGTTCGGGGTACCGCGTGGTTCTCGATCCCAATGCGGATCCGCAAGGACCGCGAGGGGCGGGCACAAAAGGCTATGGCGGACCACCGATCAGAGCCGCCAAGAGCAAGTTCATCTGGTACGCGATTGGCGTCAGCGCCGTCGTGACGGCCATCGTAGCTGTAAAAGTATTTGAGAGCAGCGACAAGCCGTAAGACACCACATTTAGATTTGTTTCTCGCATATTCCCTTGAACGCAACGAAGCCAGTGAATTCTTGTGCTAAGGCACCTGTGTGCTCAGCTTTTGGGAGCCAGACCGGTGGAGTCCCGGAGGACGAGTTCGGGATCGATAACAATTTCGCGGCCGGAATCATGGCCGTTGCGGCTGTCACCAAGGACGTGATCAAAGATGATGTGGCCGATATGGTCGCGCGGGATGTGGACAGTCGTGAGAGGCGGGGAGCAAAACTCCGCGAGCTTGATGTTGTCAAAGCCGGTGACAGAAATGTCCCTGGGAACCTGAAGGCCTTGCTCGCGCAGCTCGCGCATGACGCCCACAGCCATGAAATCGTTGACGCAGAGAATGGCAGTAGGGCGATAGCCGGATTCGAGGAGTTCGCGGGCAGCCTGGCGGCCGCCGTCCAGGCCGTCGGGCGCCGTGAAAATTTTGGCTTCGGCGTTGGGTGAGCAGCGATGCACGGATTCGAGGAAAGTTTTGCGGCGTTCGCTGATAGGACCGAGCGTGGAGTGGTGGCCGATGAACGCCATCCGCCGATGGCCGAGTGAATTGAGATAGCTGACGGTCTTCTTGATGCCCTTGCGGTAGTCCACACGAATATTGGTGATGTTTTTTTGCGGCGTGCCCACGTCGTAAAAGGCGGCGGGGATGCGGCTGTTGGCAACCGTCTGGATGAGGTGCTCTTCCATTTCGGAGACGATGACGGCCAGGCCGGCCACGCGCAGACCGAGCATGAGCTGGACGCTGGCTACGAGCTGCGCGGACTGGTAGTCGGTATTGGCAACGACGACTTCGTGACCACTGGCGCGGGCGTCGGATTCGAGCGTGCGGTAGATGTCAAGGAAGAACGGATTCTCCATGTTGGAGACGATGATGCCGAGGATGCGGCTCTTGCCGCGGGCCAGAGAACGCGCGTGCAGGTTGGGTTGATAGTTGAGTTCCTCGGCGGCCTTGAGGACACGGGAGCGCGTGGAGCCTTTGACGACTTCGAGATTGTTCAAGACTCGGGAAACGGTGGAGGTGGAAACGCCCGCGCGTTGCGCGACGGCATCAAGATTCATAGCCGGGGAACGGTGTTTGCGCATGCAAGGTACCTGAGCCTCGAGGGCGGGAACATTCTATCGGAAATTGCCCGAAGGGGAACGTGGGGATGGGAGACCCAAGGGCCAAGCTGGCTATGACCGGCCTAAGAAATGACTTAGCCGGAGACGAGAAGCAAACGGTGAGATAGACTGTGCCGGAAAGGGGCAAGCGCGCTTGACAGGATTGCGCACAGGGCAGTAACGTCTGCTCTGCAAGCGTTTGCAAGAAATCAACCAAAAGAGAGCCATGGCCACAAGCAGAACGATGGTGTTTGGAATAATCGTGGGAAACCGGGGATTCTTCCCGGATCATCTGGCGAAGTCCGGCCGCCAGGAGATGATTGCGGCGCTGACGGCCAAGGGCATCGAGCCGATCGTGCTAGGAGAAAACGATTCGAAGCACGGCGCGGTGGAGACGCGGCCGGAAGCGGCGCGGTGCGCCGAGCTGTTCAAGAAACACCGGGAAGAGATTGATGGAGTGGTGGTGACGCTGCCGAACTTCGGCGACGAACGCGCGATTGCCGAAACGCTGCGGATGGCGAATCTGGGAGTGCCGGTGCTGATGCAGGCCACGCCGGACACCCCCTCCAAGATGACCATCCGAGATCGGCGCGACAGTTTTTGCGGGAAGATGTCCGCGTGCAACAACCTGAGCCAATACGGAATTCCTTACTCCCTGACGACACTGCACACCGAAGCGCCGACCTCGGCGCAGTTTGCGAATGATCTGGATTGGTTCGCCGCGGTGTGCCGTGTGGCAAAAGGATTGAAACGGCTGCGGATTGGAGCGGTGGGAGCGCGGCCAGCGGCGTTCAACACCGTGCGCTACAGCGAAAAGATTCTGGAGTCGGCGGGAATTTCGGTGGAGACGCTGGACCTCTCGGAGGTGATGGGAAGGATTGGGCGGCTGAAGGACAACGATGGAGCCGTCGTCGAGAGGATGAACGCGATTCGGGGATACGTGGCGACGAATGGAATTCCCGAGCCGGCCCTGGTAAAGATGGCGAAGCTCGGCGCGGTGCTGCATACGTGGATGAAGGAAACCGAGGTAACCATCAGCGCGATTCAGTGCTGGACGTCGCTCGAGGAGTACTTTGGAGTCGTGCCTTGTACGGTGATGAGCATGATGAGCGACCAGGGATTGTCCAGCGCATGCGAAGTGGACGTGGCGGGTGTGATCGGCATGCATGCGCTGCAACTGGCGTCGCAAACACCGAGCGCGCTGCTGGACTGGAACAACAATTACGCGGACGATCCCGACAAGGCGGTTTGCTTCCACTGCAGCAACCTGCCCAAGCATTTCTTCAATGATGTGCGGATGGACTTCCAGGAAATCATCGCGGGGACGGTGGGCAAGGAAAACACGTTTGGAACATGCGTGGGCCGCGTAAAAGCCGGGCCGATGAGTTTTGCGCGGTTTTCGACAAACGACCGCGAAGGGAAAATGTGGGGATACGTGGGAGAAGGCGCGTTTACAAACGATCCGCTGGAAACGTTTGGCGGAGCCGGCGTCGCGCAGATCCCCGGGTTGCAGAAACTGTTGCGATTTATTTGCGAGAACGGATTCGAGCACCATGTCGCGGCAAATTTCTCGACAGTGGCTTCGGCGGTGCATGAAGCAACCACCCGTTATTTGAATTGGAACGTGCACTGGCACAAGCCCGACGAACAAGCCTGCTGAAGGCGAACCACAGTTACCGCGAGATTCTTCCATCACCAAACAATGAGGCATTGCAGGTTCCGGCAGAAGTTTGGCGAGCAAATGCGTTAGCATGCCAGCGGCAGGAATCTTCTCTGACACAAGGAAAGGGGACGATTGAATGCACGCACCTTCCATTTTTCATTCCTGGATGAAAGCCGGATTGCTGCTGGCGGCTGCGGCCATTTACGTGACGGCTGCGGATGCGCAGCGGCCACCTGCCGGAAGGGACGAGGAGACGTTCCGGTTCCGCTTCGTGGGACCTCGGGCGGGAAACCGCGTCGCGTCGATTGCCGGCGTGCCGGGCGACCCGAACACCTACTATGCGGGCGCCGCTTCCGGGGGTGTTTGGAAAACCACGGACGCAGGCAATCGCTGGGATCCGATTTTTGACAAGGAGCCGGTGGCGGCGATTGGCGCGATTGCCGTGGCACCGTCGGACCCGAGTGTGATTTGGGTGGGAACGGGAGAAGCGTGGGCGATTCGCGACAGCGACGTAATGGGCAACGGCGTTTATGTGTCGACGGATTCGGGAAAAAGCTGGACACACACAGGGCTGGACGAGACTGGACGAATCGGGAAAATCCTGGTGCATCCGACGAATCCGGACGTCGCGTTTGTATGCGCGCTCGGCCGGACGACGGGGCCGCAGCAAGAGCGCGGCGTGTATCGAACAACGGACCGGGGGCAGCACTGGGAGCGCGTGCTGTCTGCCGATGAAAATACGGGGTGTTCCGGGCTGGCGATGGACGCGCATAATCCGCGGATTCTGCTGGCCGGGATGTGGCAGGTGGAGATGCACACGTGGGGAGAGTTCAGTGGCGGGCCGGGGAGCGCGGTGTACGTTTCGAAAGATGGCGGCAACAAATGGACGAAGATCGAGGGCCACGGGCTGCCGAAGGCGCCGCTCGGAAAAATTGACATCGCGATTGCGCCGACGAATTCCGAGCGCTACTTCGCGCTGATTCAGACGAAGGATCAAGGCGCGCTGTGGCGCTCCGACAACGCCGGGGAAAGCTGGCAAGCTATAAATTTTCAGCGGCAGCTGATCGGGCGCGCAGGTTATTACATTCGCATCGCCGTTTCCACGGGAAACGACAATGAAGTGTATGTCTCCAACAGCAGCTTTTTGGAATCGCTCGATGGCGGCGAAATTTTCCGGGAAGTGCCATGGGGCGGAGACAATCATGACATCTGGATTGATCCGCAGAATCCCGACCGGTTTGTGATTACGGACGACGGCGGCCTCAACATCACGACTGCGCATGGACGGGGATTCCACCGAGTGCAGCTGCCAATCGGGCAGATGTATCACGTGGCGGTGGACAATCAAGTTCCCTACTACGTGTACACGAATATGCAAGACGGGCCGAACATGCGCGGGCCCAGTCTTGCGCCGCCGCTGGAATATGGCCGCGTGGTGGATACGGGCTGGGACCGCCGCATGGGCGGATGCGAGTCGGGCTTCACGCTGCCGGACTTCACGGATCCGAACATCGTGTGGGCGAGCTGCTACGGGAACGAAGTGACGCGGTGGGACGCGCGGACAAAGCGGGCGCGGTCGGTGAGCCCGTGGATCCATTCGCTGGATTCGCCGCCGAACGAACTGAAGTACCGCTGCCATTGGACACCGCCGCTGGCCATCGATCCATTCGACCACAACACCGTGTACTACGGCTGCCAGGTGATTTTCAAAACGACGAATGGCGGGCAAAGCTGGTCGGTGATCAGCCCGGATTTGTCGACGCAGGATCCGAGCCGGATTGTTTCTTCGGGCGGAATTGTGGGCGATAACCTGGGCCAGTTTTACGGGGAAGTCGTGTTCGCGATCGCGCCTTCGGAGGTGCAGAAGGGATTGATCTGGGCGGGCACGAATGACGGCTTGATCTGGTACACGCAAGACGGCGGAGCGAACTGGACCAACGTCACGAAAAACATCAAGGACTTTCCAGCATGGGGAACCGTGACGCGCATCGAGCCATCGCACTTCGACGCAGGCACGGCGTACGTGAGCGTTGATTATCACCTGATGGACAATCGCGATCCCTATCTTTACAAGACGACGGACTTTGGGAAGACGTGGACCAGGATTTCGGAAGGATTGCCAAAACATCCGCTGGGCTACGTGAAGACGATTGCTGAGGATCCCAATCAAAAGGGGCTGTTGTTCGCGGGCACGGGAAATGGCCTGTATTACTCGCGGGACGACGGAGGGCACTGGACCGCTTTGACAGCAGGGTTGCCGCACGCGCCAGTGACGTGGGCAGTGGTGCAGAAGCAGTTTCGCGACCTGGTGGTTTCCACGTACGGCCGAGGAATCTATGTTCTCGATGACGTCACGCCATTCGAGCAAATGGCGCAGAAAGTGGAGGAAGTCCCGGTGCGACTGTTTGCGCCGCGCGAGACATTCCGGCTATTTCCCAACGGCGGCGCGGCAATCACGTACGCGCTGAGAACTGCGGCGAAGGCTCCGCTGAAGATTGAAATTCTGGATTCGAACGGAGCGGTGATTCGCAAGCTCGACGGCCCGGGGCGCGCAGGAATCAACCGCGCACAATGGAATTTTCTGTACGACCCGCCGAAGCTGGTCGCACTGCGCACGATTCCGCAAGAGAATCCGCACATCTGGGAAGAGCGCCGATTTAGAGGGAGCGATTCGCGGCCAATTCTTCATTGGGGAATTCGTGAGGCGGAAGTCGGACCGATGGCGTTGCCGGGAAAGTACACGGTGCGGCTGATGGTGGATGGGCAAAGCTTCACGCAGCCGCTGACGATTCTGAAAAATCCTAACGTTCAGACGAGCGACGAGGATTTGGCGGCTGCGTTCAAGGTGCAACTGCGGGTTCGCGACGACATCACGAAAACCTCCGAAGCGGTGAACAAACTCGAATGGATGCGCAAGCAAATCGATGTGATTGCGCGCATGCTTGGTGGACGCAAAAGTGCGCCCCCAGCCACGGCAGCAGGGGAAAGAAACCCAGAGGACAGGAACTCGAGGCAAGAAGCGAGCGAGGCTAGCCCCAACCCAGAACTGCTGAAGTCTGTAGAAGCGATGGACCAGAAGATACAGGACGTTGAATACAAATACATTTCACGGGCTGACGCGCTCAGCGACGACAAATACTATTCCATACCGGAGAAAATCTATCTTCAGCTCATCTGGCTGAACGGCGAGGTGGGAACTGGTGCGGGAGATGTGGCAGGCGGCGTGGACAATCCGCCTACGGACACGGCCGCAGCAATTCTGGAGACGATTGAAAAGGATCTTGCCAAGGCGCAGAGCGGTTACCAGGATCTGCTCGAAAAGGAACTGCCCGCTTTCAATCGTTCGCTGCTCGAAAAAGGGATCACGCCGATCGCGTTCGTGCGCCCTGCAAGCGCAGCGGATGAGGAAGGCGAAGGAAATTAAGGAAGAAACGCCGGTTCAATTTCCCGGATGATACTCGCGCTCGGTGTGGCCCTGAAGCTGAGAGCGGTAGAAATAAACTTCACGCAGATTCCCGGTGCTGTAACGTTCGGCTTCGTCGTTGAAGTGCTTTGACTCCACATGGCCGCTCTCGCCGCCGGCGGTTATGGCGCGCGCGCGAACTTTGTCGCCGAACTCGACCACGGCGACGAAACTATTGCCGCTCGTGCCATACCATTTCTTTGTTCCGGGATAGGCCCGCGCACCGAAAGAGGCGAGCGAACCCCACACCGCCGAAGTAAACCCGACGGGAATGCTGGGTGCCGAATCGCTGAATGGTTGAACGATGTCGCCGTTGATGCGCTGGAAGCGGTTGATGTCGCCCCAGGGAGTCTTCCACGAACCGAAATCGGAGGAGAGTTTGTTGGAAGCATCGGAGAGTGACTGCAGGAGCACCTCCGGCGGCGTTTTCGTGCAGATGTAGTCGCCCATGAAGATTCCAGCTTTTCTGGCGTCAGGGCCAATGCGCTTCTGAATGTCCTCGCCCCAAAAGACAGCAAGAGAGGTCGGAACAGAGCTAACCGCCCAGCGCGAATCCCACTTGCGCAGCATTTCGATTTGGTCGCCGAGTTTGTTCTTCAAAGGGCTGCCTTCGAGTGCCGCGTCCCACGCTTTGACCAGACAGGGGATCGGTTTTTCAAACCAGGTCAGATAGCTGTCGTACGCCGCGGAGATCAGCGAATCGACATTAAAGTCTTTCTTGTCTTGCAACACGCGGATGGCATGAAGGCCGCGCGCGCTTTCTCCGCCGGTTTCGACGTAGGGAGGAAAATCTTCTTTCTTCGGACTGCTTGGACCGGCCGCGGACCACGGCCAATTGTTGGAGTTGTACAGCCAGCCGCTCGCGGGATTGAGCAGGTGCGGCGTTTCGTCAACGGAAAGAAGCCCGTGCCACTCGGTGGCGGGATTACTTCCATCCACGGGTTTGGTCCAGTCAAAGCTGGGATCGCGGCGCGGAATAAAGTTGCCGTGGAAGTAGGCGATGTCCCCGTCGGCGTCAGCGAAGATGGTGTTGTTCGAGGAGTTGGTGTGCAGTTCCATGGTTTGGCGGAAGGCCTTGTAACTTTTTGCTTTCGTGCGGGAATACGATTGCGTGAGCGCTTTGCCCGGCTCCCGCATCAGGCGGATGGTAAGCCATTTGCCACCGGCTTCACCGATGACCGGACCATGCTGCGTGCGGTAGACGGTGAACTTTTTTTCGGCCATGCCGTTAGCGGTTTTGTAGGGCACGGTGATTTCATTCGTAACGACGGGAAGCTCGTCCTTTCCGTATCTGTAATAGAAGCGGTCGCCCTTTTTCTCGACCGATTCCAGATAAAAGCTCAGCTGGCTCACGCCGCTCGACGTGTGCATCCATCCAGCGCGGTCGTTGAATCCCTGATAGACGAAGAACTGGCCCCAGGTCACCGCCCCGTACGCATCCAGACCTTCCTCACTGACCATCTGCAATTCCGAGCGGAAGAAAAACGAAGTGTGAGGATTGATCAGCAGAAGCGAGTGGTGGCTTGCCGTGTTAGACGGGGCGACAGCCATCCCGTTCGACCCGCTGGGCTCTTCGACCTCGTCGTCGTCCGCGGGAGGAATTTGACTCACCGAGACTTTTCCATAGAAGGACTCCAGTTGGCCCAGGTTCACGCGTTCGATGTCACCGCCGATGCTGCCTTCGGAAAACGTCAGGGCCATCCAAGGCTCGAATCTTTGAATCACGCGCGGTTTCACGTCGGGATGTTTCGCGAGGTAGTAGTTCAGGCCGTCCGCCCAGGCGTTCATCAGTTTCTTCAGCCATTCGGGACTCGCCGCGTAGTCTTTTTTGATTTCCTCGGGATCGATGAAGAGCTTCATGCGCAAGTCCTGATAAATCTTCGACTCGCCTTCCGCTTCCGCGAGGCGGCCCATGGCGTTGATGTAATTCGTCTCGACGCGGTTGAAGTCGTCCTCGGCTTGCGCGTAAATCGTTCCGAAAACGGCGTCGGCATCGGTTCTTCCGTAGACGTGGGCGATGCCCCAATCGTCCCGAAGGATGGTGACGTTGCGCGCTTCTTGCTCCCAACGAGTGGCTTCCGGCGTCTTGGCACTTTGCGCCGCCAAGGCAGGCGACAAAGCAAAGGTAATCAAAAGAACTAACTTCTTCATGAGATCCCTCGCGGGAAAGTGAGAGTGTTCTTCGTGATGAGCTTCCAGAGACGAGAAGCACTCATCCCAACGCGCAAGACTAACACACCCTTGCGGCGGTTGCAGGGACGTTGGCTGCAAGACTGTCCGGAAAGATTCTGGAATTATCTAGGACGATTCTCGGTTTCGAGATTCTGGACCAGAGTCGTATTTGGGAAATAATGGCTGAGGATTTCGCGGAAAGTGGCTCCGCCCTCCGCCATGGCTCGTGCGCCCCGCTGGCAAAGGCCGATGCCGTGGCCTTGGCCTGTGCCTTCGAGGATGACGACACCTTCTGCGCGCCGAATGGTGAAGTTGTTGCTTGGCACAGTATTCCATCCCAGGCGCCGATCGACGGCCAGTCGGCCTGCTTCGCCTTTCCCGAGCAAGCGAGCTGCGTCCAACTCTGAGATTTGCCGCGCCCAGCGAACGGGCGACTTGTAACAAAAGTCGCACGCAACCGAATAATATGGATAGCTGCTGGAGGACACTCCAACTTCCGCCGGCGTGCGCGTGCGGCCTCCACAACTTCGCGTAAACATCGCGGCGACCGGCTTGCCCTCGAAAGCAATCACCAGGCCGCGCGTGGCAAGGGCAGCCGCCGTGGACGGACTTTCCGGTGACGGCGGCTCGCGAAGGAACTGACAGTGCGTGGCGTCGCAGAAGTCAAAATTCCGGTGGCGGCCTTTGCCTGCAAGGAAATACGAGCGCGTGACAACGGCCTGGGCTTTCAGCGCTTCGATTGGCGTGTCCCGCGTCAGTTCCGCCGCGGCGACGGACGCTACGGCCGTTTCCAGATCCATTGAGATAATGGGTACAACTTCCCCGTGAATGGCCCTGACGCGCAGGATCCCTTCATACCTGCGGGAGATTTTCCCGGGAACTCCCAATACGAAACGAGTGGACCGACGATCACGGCCTGCAGCGACGACTTCGGCAGCGCGAATGAGTTGTCCGTGAAATTCCACGACCAACGCGTCTTCTGAAACCGCAATGCGGGCGCTCTCCGCAGTTGTACTTGGTTCAAGCACAAATTCCCTTTCGCCGGCGGCGACAACCAGCGCTTCGCCCTTGGCGGCACTCAGCGTGAGTTCGTGAGGATGAAAGAGCGCGAGCACGCCGATTTGTAGTTGCTGGGCAAGAACGGTGTGTCCAATGAAGAAAAAGAGCAGGCAGGACAACAGCCCTCGGACCGCGGCGGTCACTCCTGCATACGATGGAGCATTCGACCGGCGGCGACCGCCGCTTTGGCGCCGGCGACCCCATGCACGCGAATCATCAGGAGTATCTCCGGTTGGTTCGCCGGGACGAGCGCAACGACGAAACCATCGGCTGGAGCTGAACGTGGATGCGTGCATGGCGCGGTTCCAGTTTTCACCAAGGCATCTGTTGGTTGCAAGGCGCGGCCCACTCCGGCGCCGGTACCGCGCCGCGCCGATTGTGCCATGCCGTGGAGAAGGTCGCGCACGCCAGGCTGGTCACGGCGGCGATACAGCTCGAGATAGGCACGCGCCATGTGCATTGGAGAGATGGTCCATTCCTCTCCCAGACCCATCAAACTGACCCCGGTGAGATCGGGGTCGGGCGGGTCCAAGTCGAAGGTCCTGGCCGTCGAAAGAAGCTGCTCCCCGCGCAAGTTCGCGGTCAGCGCGCGGAAATAGGAATTGCAGGAGACGGCGATCGCGGAAACAATGTCCAACTCTCCATGCGGATGGATTTGCCAGCAGCCGCTGGCTTCGCCCTTGCAAAAGTGTTTGGGATACGCGAAGTCGTGCGCCTGCGCGTATGCGAGAGCCGTAAACGGCTTCACCAGGGATCCGAGAGGAATGGGACGCTCGGAGTCCTCCCAGCGGGAGGAAAGCAGGACCTGCGTCTGCGCGTCGAACAAAAGATAGGAAACGCCAGGATCCCGAAATTCGCGGTCCAGAATGGAAATGGCGGACTGGGCAAAAAGAGTTTTAGAGGTTGCGCCTTGGATTGCTGCGTGGGTGGACTGCGCGTTGGCGCATACGTGCGCGCAAAGACAGCAGGAACTGCCGAGAAGAGCACGCGCCGCGAGCTTTTTCAGCGAACCCATTCGTAAGTGACCGTTTGGAGCACTTTGTCGCCGGCATCGCGAATTACGATTTTCTCGGAAGCGACGCCAGACAGCGTAGAACTCAAGCTCAGGATATTCCCCGAGAAAAACTGCGGAGCATTGGCTCCGGCCGCATCGTTGCTTGAGCGGTCCAGCAAACCCGTGAACCGCCCAAAGTTTTCGCGTTCCCGCGCATGGCCAAATCCCGCGACATAGACGGCCGGCGACGCGACGGTCTTCTGGTTTGTGTTGGCCAGCATTCCATTCAGCAAGCCGGCCTGGTCCGAGAGGAACAAGTACTTACCGCGAGCCGCGGAGTACAGCCCCCAGAGCCCGTTGAGTGCCTGCGTGCCGGATTGCGCTTGCCATTCAACACCGAACTGGCCGGCCGTTAGACCGGGTCTGGCAAAATCGACGAGCGCCGAGCGCACGGCGGCGTCATTCCAGTCCGATTCGCCAAGCAAAGCAAACGCGGAGTGCAGGCGGACGAACACGCCATCTTTGTCGCGTTCGGTGGCCTGCACGGAAAGAAGCGCGCGCACACGATTCTTCTCCAGCAGCTCTTTCAGGACCGCGGCGCTGTCGCCCGAAATCGTTTGCGGGACGACGGGCTGATCAATGCGCGTTTCCAGGTCGGACGCATTACCCGTCTCCCCGCTGGTGAGCGCCACTTGCGGTGCCAGTTTTTCTGCGCCAGCCGGGCCAAGGCGCGGAGCCAGAATTTTCATCTCTAGTAGCGCTAGGGATTCTGGCGCAGTGGGATCGGCCTTCACTTCATAAACTCCCGTCTGCGGGGGCACGAAACGGACCAGCTCCGCCACGGCGGCGGCTCCATCACTTTGCGGAGATGCCGGCGCGGGCGCGGCTTTTCTCAACAACACGCGTTCTTCGCGATACTCCTTACCGTTGCGGAACAGGTCGGAGACCGCAACGCCGTACTGCTTCATGTCCGTGACGTTGCGCTGGATCCAATAGGAACGGAAGTACGGAGTTGGGACAATCTTTTCGAGATTTAGCACCATGCGCAGCTCGCCGGCCGGGCCGGCCGCCCCAACCGCCTGCGCCCACCACTGTTCCGCTTCGAGCGAGCGATCCTTGCTGCCGGCCATCAACTGCAGGGCCCCGGCGAGGAGGTCTTCGCGCGTAGCCAGGAGCAAATGGTCGCCGCTCACAGCGAAAGCGACTTCTGATTCGGATTCCGGGTCGCGCCGGAAGAAGAATGGAGTGGCGCCGGCGTTGCGCGTCTCAAACTTGCCGCGCATCTGCCAAAGAGTGGATTCCATCGAGTTGGCCGAAGAAAGCTGCGTGATGTAAAGGAACTGGAGTTTGCCGATGTCATAGATCGCCAGGGAGCTTTGCCTCCCGGCAACCTGCTTCAGAAAAATATCGTCCGGAGGCAGTCCTGCCGCAGCGGCAAATTGGTCGCTCGCAGCTTTCAGGCGCAGAAGCAAACGCGAATTGGAGAAGACCGCATAGTTCGCGCTCTTTACCCACTGGCGTTTTTGCTGTGAATTGTTCCAATCGGAGAGGAGTGCGGAAAAATCTTTGGCCTGGATGTAGAGCAGCGCGCCGGCGGGAAGGTAGCGCGAGAAGGCCAGCTCTTCGGGCGGTGCGTTCTGGAAGGCAGCCCAGCTTACACCCAAGCAGAGGAGGCCGATCAGCAGGAACAGTAGTCCGCGTTTCATGGCTTTTCACCTGCTTTCACTGTGGGCACCGTCGCGCGGGTAGTCTGCGCCACCAGCCTCGGCCTCACGACACGGTCTTGTTCGAGGTCCGCATGCAAAACCGGCTGTCGCGCGGCGTTGACTTGTTCCTGACGCAGGCGGGATTTCACACTGGCGGTTTCCGATTTGATTTCTTTCAAGCGCGCGGCGGTCTTTTCGAGATTTTGCGCCAGTTGCAAGTACGGAAGCGCTTCATTCAGCCGTTCGAGCCGGGCGAACACTTCCCCCACGGCCCGTGCGAGCTGTCCCTGTTGTGCGGGCGTGAGTTTGGTGTTGGTATTCACGGATCCTGACGCCTCCTCCTCCGCGTTGTCCGCATCTGAGTCGGGATATGTTTCGTCAGCGCCGAGGATCTCCTCCTCTTCGTTGTTTCCCGGTGGCGGAGTGCGCAGCAAACGCTGGTCACGCAGCAGCGGCTCGATAGCGGCGAGCGCGAATTCGTTTTGGTTCAACGCCGCCGCAGCATAGAACTCCGGTACGCGCGCGTCATCGCGGCTGGAAGTTTCAGCGAGAGCGCCGCCAAGGAGCGACAACTTCGGCCGGGGATCTCTCTCAGCTTGTGCGGCGCGCAGACGCGCGTCATAGAAGAATGGCTGATTCGCTGACTCCGGACTGATGCCGCGGGAACTGCGCGACAGCAAATTCAGCTCGGCGCTCCCGAAATCGGATGCTCCTTGCGCACCGGCAAGAGCCTGCACCGCTTCCACTCTTGTTTCATAAGCAGCATGACCATCGGTAGCAATCTTTGCGAGAAGCGCTTGCCCGGACGCGGCGTCTTGACCCGCGGCGATTCTCGCCTTGGCCAACCGCAGCTGGAAGGCAGGCTCCCATGGCGTGGCCTTGCTCAGAGGCTCAAGAAACTCCAGGGCTTCTTTGTTGTGACCAGTCTTCTCCAGCAGCGCGGCTGCGGAGTCGAGGTTTTGATAGGGATTCTCCAGAGCAACCACAAGCCGCCGCAGCAACTCCAGCGCGCCTGGCGTATCACCTGACGCGATGCGTATTTCTGCCAGTCCCAGAAAATTGGCGGCCACCAACTGGTGCTCGTCGAGCTCCCGCGCGAAGACAAACTCCAGGATCTTTCGCGCCGATTGCTTGTCCCCCGCTTCAAAAAGTTTTCGCGCGGACGTGCGTAGCACCTCGGACGGCGGAACAGTGGAGGGATCCGCTTTGTAACCCGCAATCTTCTGATCCAGCGTGCCGAGCTGTGTCGCGATCTGAAGGTCGAGGGGAACAAGGTCCGCCGCGTGTTCCTTCTGTGCTTCAGGTGAAAGCGAAGCCAGGAAAGTACTCGCTTGCGCATACTGCTTTGTCTGGATCAGGTAGTGTGCCCAATGAAGCTGCCAGCGGCTCAATTCGCCGAGCGCATTTTCCTTTTCCAGCCCTTCCGCCTTTTCCACTGCTTTTTGCTTGGCTTCCAGGATGCGCTGATAAATCGGGCCGCGCTGCGCCAAGGGAATCCACGGCACGAACGCGATGTCCGACAGAACTTGAACGGGATCCGGCGCCGCCGCGGACACATCCACGATCCAGCTCACGGCGGCAGAGGGATTCCCGATCGCGTGAAAAGCGCTCTGCAGTGGTGCATTGGAACGGTAGTTGCCGTTGACCCTCAAGTACGCCCGCAACAGCGCATCGATCTCCGGCTTCAGCTCCGCAAACGCGCGCCCCGTTCGCACGTGTTGGCAGGCACGCGCAAAGTCCGTCCAGAAGCTTTCTGGCATGCGCCCGCTGTTCACCTGGCGCAGCAGCGCCGCGAAAAACAATTTCCATTGCGCCACCGCCTGGCTCCGCGCACCTTGTTTTGAATATGCGACAGCCAACCGGTCGTGGATGTCGGCGCGGCCCGCCTGCAGTTCCAACACATGGTTGTACTCCGCAATCGCCGATTTCAGGTCGCCGCTGTCCGCGTCATGGTCGCCCAAGTTGAAATAGGCATTCGCCGACGCGGGGCTTTGCTCCAAGGCAGCAGGCAGAAAGTCTTCCGCGTCACTCTGCTTGGCAGCGGTCAAATACTCGCCGTAACGTCCTCCGTAATAGAACCAGATGTCGCCCGCCAGCTGGTCGTTGCGGTTGACCTGTTTGCCCAGGCGCTCCCCAATGGGCTGGTCTCCCAAAGCCCCCAGAAACGCATTTTGCGTTTCAGGCGTTGTTTCCCCGAAATACACTCCGGTAAGCGCGGTATAGGCCTTCGACCAAACAGCTGGCCGCAGTTTTCCGCGCGCCGCAACGACGGCATGCACGAGGTCCGCATCCCCGTTGGCCACGACAAAGTCGGTAACTTGCTGCCCCAACGGCGTCCAGAACGAGGTCATCTGCACCAACTGCTGCGGATTCTGCACGAGCAGCAGCTCCAAATATCGAGTCAGGTTGGGCCCGCCAAGAAATGGCGCAGGCACGCTGGAAAGCATACGAAGTTCATTTGTGGGGTCGCCCGCGGCGCGATACGCGTCTGCCGCAGCCACAAAGATGCCGGTCCTCTGCCGCGGATCGATGCGTGACGCGAACTTTTCCAGTTGCGGACCTAGCTCGGAGAACTTCAGCCGGCGCCTCTGCAAATCGACAAAACCGGGCATCTGCCCGAGCAAAATGGGCGAAGGTTCCGAGGCGGTCATCATGATTTCGTAGCGCCAGCGCGCTTCGGTTTCGGCCAGGCCCGCGCTTTGCGCCAGCGTGTAGGCAAACAAGGTCGCATCCGCAAGATCCATCGGCGCTCGGATGGTTTGCGCGAACTGCGCGAAGGCGGCTTTTTCCTCCGGCGTGTAATAGCGCGCCACGGTTTTTCCCATTTCCGCCAGCGCGTCGCGCATGCCGCTGCGCGCCGTCTGCACGCGCAGTTGCTGCGTGCGCTGCCGCCATTCCTGGTCGGAGATTGCGGCGATCCCCTGTTTGGCAACCTGATCTTTAATGACCGGAAGAGAGGACGAAGCCGCCGAGAGAGCTTGGTGGAGCGTTGCGTACGCCTTGTCCTGCTGGCGCAGCCGCGTCAAGACTCGCGTGTACAGTTTTGCTCCTTCGTGGTGTTCGGCGGACGCGAGCAACTCGCCCCCGGCAAGGCTCACGCCCTTTTCCGCAAACTCCCGCGCCTGCGCCAGCATTCCCCAGCTTTCCAGACGCTTCGCGGCTTCGAAGTAACTTCCCGCGCGTTCCGGCCCGACGTCGATGAGCGCCGTTTTCAGCGCGGCCACGCAATCCTCAGTTCTGCCCTGCCTGGCGCGCACTTCCGCAATCTTCTCCATCCATTTCGGGTCCTTGTAGGTCAGTTGGTAGATGCGTTCGTAATCGCTCACGGCATCGTCGAAACGCATCAAGCGCTCCGCAAGACCTGCCCGTGCGATGCGTAGATCGGCGCGGTCGGGCCGGATGGTGATCGATTTCCCGTAAGTGTCGATGGCCGCGGGAAACTCTTCGAGGCTCGTCTGGATACGCGCCAGGACCATGGACCAGCGGTAGTCCTTGGGCGATTGCTGCACCGTCTTGCCGTAGAAGTCCACAAGTTGCGGCTGGCGCGCGTAACGCAGCGCATACAACGCCGATTCGTTCACCAGGGCTTCGTCTTCGGGATAGGCATTGATCAGCTCGATGTACTGGTCGACGCCGCCAGCGTAATCCTTCAACCGCGTCAAAGCGGGAATCAATCCGCGACGCATCGCGGCGATGCGGGCTTTCCGATCGTCCGCAGAGAGCGGGGCATTTTTGAACAAAGCAATCTTGTCCAAATAGAATTGTTTCAAGCCTTGCTGGTCGCCGGCCTGCGCGTAGGTATCCGCCATGGCCGCGAGATATTGGTTATCGTATGGAGCATCTTTTAGCAGTTGGGTCAGCAGCTCGCGGGCGTGTTCGAACTGCCGCGCGTCCGTAGCCTTCCGCGCTGCTTCGAATGAGAATTGTTTGCTGAGCTCTGGATACGCGTCCTTTGCGGCTTGCAGCAGCACCGTGATGGCCTGCGGATAGAGCTTCACGCGCCAGTAGAAATCCACGGTAGAGCGGACCACGCCGAGAATTTTCGGATTCTCGCGGTACAGCGTTTCCACGTTCCTCTGCGCGGACGCCAGGTCCTTGCGGCTCTCATACAAATGCACGAGCGCGTAGCGCAACTGCAGCCGCGTGACCGGATCCGTCGCCAGTGCCGCTTGTTTCTCTAGGGCATGCTCGCGCAAGGTCTCGAGCGATCGTTGCTGCGCTATATTCTCAATTTCCGCGGCCTGTTCGATGGTCGTGGCGTTCTTTAGAACGGCTTCCAGGAAGGTCGTAAGTTCCGGCTTGCGCTCTTGTGTTTCCAGAACGCGGATGCGCAGCGAAACTGCCGAGGAGGCGTAGTTGGAAGAGGTGGCCAGCTTCTCTGACTCGCGATCGACGAGTTCGCGGTATTTCGGCCTCCCAGCAAGTTGCAAGAGTCGATTGCCAGCGGGGGAATCGGGACCGGTGTCCAGCGCCGCTCTCGCATATTCCTGGATGGCCCGTGGATACTCGCGCTTGTTTTCGTAAATGGCGCCCGCTTCGTAGCCGTACAAAGTGTCTTGCCTGAGTTTCTTCCGACCTTCTCCCAGCAGACGCAGCGCGTTGTCGAAATCAAAATAATCCCAGTAGATGGTTGCGGCTTCGAGATAGCCGCCCGATTCTCCCGGGGCAACCTTGGGAATGCGCTCCCAATACGGCGCCGCTTGCGCAAATAGTTCTCGGTCCGAATAGATGTCGCCGATGCGTGTGAGCGTTTCCGTGCTTGTGGGGTTCGCTGCCAGCAGATTCGTTTCGATTTTGACGGCGGCATCCGTCTTCGCGCCGTCGAAGTACGCCAGCGAGCGGTACACCGTCGAGGCCTTACGGTCCAGCTCACGTTCCGCCGGATATTCCTCCGCGAGCGCCTTCAGCACCGGCGCGCTCTCTTCAAAATGCGAGCGCCACAGATCGGCCTCTGCGAGAAACTGCCCCGCAGCGGGGTTGTTGCGAACGAATCCGCCCCAATCGCCTTTTTCGTTCGCCGGAGCGGGCTGCTGCAACGCGCTAAGTTCCGATTCGAGCTTCCGGGAGCTGGAAAGAAACGCAAAAAACTCGTTGCGCAGGGACTCCTCTTCAAACCAGTGCTGCCGCAGAAGAGCTTCCCATGCCGCGGGATTCCACGTCGCGGGGTTGCG
Organism: uncultured Acidobacteriaceae bacterium; assembly: GCA_964524985.1. GTDB lineage: Bacteria > Acidobacteriota > Terriglobia > Acidiferrales > UBA7541 > Acidiferrum. The sequence goes on along the minus strand of CAZGFL010000060.1, from coordinate 8,856 downwards.
GTAGGCATTCAGCAAATTGCGTACGAAGATCGGGTTGTGGGGAAAGCGCGCGTTGGCGTATTGATTCACACGCAAGTAAAGTCCGGGAGCCCCGCCGTAGACGTTTTGAAGATACGCTTCCAGTTCCGTTCCTTTGAAAACCTTCACTGCGTCTTGCGTCAGCCTTTCGTATTCGCCTTCGCGCCGCTCGCGCAGGTAATACCGCGCGAGTTTGTGATACCAGGTGCGGTCGGGAAAGCGCGCCATAGCCCGGCGGTACACTTCTTCAAGTTCTGTTCCCAGGCGATTTTGATCGAGAAATATGGCCAGGCGTTCGTACAGCCCGGGATCGTCTGGATTGTGCTCAATCTCGCGGCGCAGCACCGCCAGTGCCGCGGGAATCTGTTTAAGTTCGACAAGGCGCCCGAGGTAGCGCTCCAGAACACGCGCGTATTCCGGTGACCGTGCGGCCGTCTGGCTCGCCGCTGCGGCGTTTCTCACTTGAAACGCGCGCCTTTGCATGAGCAGTTGTTCCCGCGCGCGGGCGTTCGCCCCGGTTTCTGCCTCTTCGGCGCCTTCCGTCTCGGGTTGCTCTTCCGCTTCGGGTGAGTATTGTTCCGAACCTGCAACGCGCACGCCAAGGGGCATCCTGTCCGCCTGAGCCGCCAGTTCCGTAAGGACGGAATCGTAAATAGCGAATTCCTCTTGCGTGCGCCGCGTGCGTGCGTCGGCGTCAGCCATCAGCAGTGCCACTTCGGTGCGTTGCGGCGCTTTTGGAAACGCCGCCAGAAACTCTTCCCCGCCTTTCAGCACCGCTTCGCTTTCTCCGCTGGCGGCATAGAATTCGAGCAGCTTGGCATGCAGATCCGGACGATGCGGCGAATCCGGGAATTTCGCATCAAGCAGGGCGAGCAGTTCCGCCGCGCGCGAGCGATGAAAATAGGGAACCGCGCGCTGCTCTTCCTGCGGATATTCGTAGTTGGGACCGGTGGAATTCAAAATCAGCGAGAGGATCCCGTTGAGGTAGCCGGGCCCTTGGTCCAGCGTGGCGATATCTTTGTACATCGAGAGCTCGCCGCTTCCGAATCGGATGGGCGTTTCCGGCGCGGTCAGGAGCAAGTCCGCGAGCCCGCTGATGGCGCGCTCCTGCGCGTCGTTCATGCCTTTGCCGTTGTACAAGGCGAAGTAGTAGCGGGCCGATTCTGGATAGTTGTGAATGTCTTCCAGCAGCCGCGCGCAGACGTAGAGTTCCTGGGCCGTCCACGCCGACTTCGCCGAGTCTTTATGCAGGCGGTAATCGGCGATGGCCTGTTGCGCCCCGTCGAGTTTCCCTTGCTGCTGGTAGTAGTAGAAAATCCGGGCGGTGGCGTTCAAGTCCTCGGGATTCGCGCTGACCGCTGCGCGCGCTTGGTCCAGAAACTTTCGCAAGCCGTGCGTCTGCGCCAGCAGGTCGAAGTAACTCTTGACCAGTTCCGGAGCCCAGATGGGCTGAAAACTTTTCTCATAAACCGCCAATCCCTGCTCCAGCGAGCCTTGCCGGTATTCCACGAGCGCTTTGGCCTTCACGGGAAAAATGTCGTCTCCGGGAAATTGCTTGCGGTAATCGGCAATCAGCTGGTTCCCGGCGTCATATTCCTTCTCGGAAAGGAGATATTCCAGGAAGCGCCCGTACAGGGCTTCTTCTCGCGGATAACGCGCGATCCACGCCCGGTACTGCGCGATTGAAACTTCCTTGGGCAAAGCCTGCGAATGAATGATACGGAAGATACGTTCGAAAGATTGCCAGGAGAGCTGCTCGGTCGTGGGGGTGAACTTTTCGCTGGCATCGCTGGGAGCGGCGGCCACAGCAGACAGCACCTTGATTTCTTCGTCAGGTCGCAGGCGCCGGTGATAAAAATCGGCCAGGGCCAGTTGCGCAGCGCGCTTGTTGGCGGAGTCGGCGGCGTACTGTTTCCAGTCGGCTTCTGCCGCGGCAAAATCCAGCTGCTGCTCGTCCTCCAGTGCCCGCAAAGAGTACAACTCCGAAGTTCTCGGCTGTTTCTGAATTAATTCTCCCAGCGCCGGGCGAGTTTCCCGCGGCGGGCGGCGGAACAGCACGTCCCCGCCCGGGAGCGACATCATCCGGAAGAATGCGGCTTCAATTTCCGTGCGCGCCTCCGTGTTGCGAATCCAATCGGGCAGCGCTCCGCTGGCCGAAACGGCCCAAGCTACCGCAAAAATGGAAAGGCCGAGCGCACTGAGGGTGAAGAGCTTCGATTTACGGAACGATTTCAATGTCCACCCCCTGCGACCCGGTATTGTGCGCAATGTCCTCGGCCGTAACCGTCAGCTTGTAAATTCCGGGAATGGCCTGCACGGGAATTTGCAGTTGGCCGGTGTTTGCGCCTGCGCGGGCGTCCCACTTCAATTCAACTGGCGCCGCTCCTTCGAGCCGCGCCACAAGCAGGCGCGTGCCTTGTGATGCGGAAACCTTCAGGGCTAATGTCTGGCCTCGCCGGTATCTCTTTGTATCGAGCTTGATTTGCACGACCGGCGGCTTGCTAGCAATCACAAAGGTCTTCGCTTCGCGGTAGGTGTGCCCCTGGCGGTCGCGCAACACCAACCGCACGGTGTACGTTCCGTCCTGCATGTCGCTGGGAGCGAAGAAGCGCGTCTGCCAGACGTCCTCCTCGGAAAGATGGCGCAACGGCTGCACCAGTCCGAACGGAAACAGCGCGACCACCGAGACGATGGATTCGTCCGTCTTCACGCGCAGCACAGGGTCGCCCGGACGAATCACCCGCGGCCGCAGCAGCGCGCGCGGCACCGCAAGAAACGAGGTATAGGGCGTCACGAATTTGTATTGCCGCGCCAGCCGGATGATTTCATCGACGCTGGCCTGATCCTCACCTTCGCGCTGGATTTTTTCGAGCAGCGCATCCACCCGTGCGCGCGCCCACAGTCGCGGAAGCTGCGGGTGGTCAGCAGATTCCTTGGGCAGGCCAGCTTTGTGTGTCATCTCCGCTGCCGTGCCATCGCGCACGCCGCGCACCGTAAAGGAAACGTCTTGCTGCGGCTTCTGGTAACGCCCCACCCACGTTGCCAGTGACCCGGAAAACGCCGCGTCTTGCAGCGGATAGACCATATCGACGGCGTTTTCCGGCGAGACTTCCAGCCGCAACTGCCCTACAGGACTGCGGCCAATCTTCGAGAGAAATGTCGTGAGCTTGAACTCCATCGGCTCGGTGGAAAGCACGTTTTCCAGCAGCCCGTCCTGCCGCGCCAGCATTTTCAGCAATGGCAGGTTCGCATCATCGCCCACACCGAAGATGTACGTCTTGGGCCGCTGCGCTTCGGGCAATCGCTTCCAACTTGTTTCGTACCACGCGGCGAGCTTGCCGTTTTGAATCGTTCCGCGCGTCGCGCCGCCGTCGCTCAGCAGCACGAGATACGCGCTCCCGCTCGCGCCCGCGGCGCATTGCAGTAAAGCCGTGTCCAAAGCATGCTGCAGATCCGTTCCGCCGCGCAGCTTGCTCGCTCGCACAAATTCCAGTGCTTTCTGGGTTCCCGCCGCATCCGCGGAAACGGGCGCGGGCTGAAAGGACTGCGTCTGGCTGTTGAACAAGATGAGATTGAAGTGGTCGGCCGGCTGAAGCGTGTGCAGCAGCGTCTCAAGCGCCTGGTAACTTCGTTCCAGCTTTTCCCACTGCATCGAAAGCGAAGTGTCAAACAGGATGAGCAAGGTTTTCGCCGGGCCAGCGCTCGCTGCGGCGCTGCCTCGCGCTGCAGGTGCCGTTTGGCCCGTTCCCAGGAGCGCTTCCGCGGCGAAGAATCCAGGTTCATTGATGCTCCGTACGGGAGCCGTTTCCGTAGGCGACGGCTGCCCGGTCACAGGATTCCGGTGCACCAATACTTGCAGCGTGTCGCTGGCCGCGCGGTCCAGTTCATACGTGGCGACGAAATCTTCGGTCAGATTTACATTCTGGGCTTCAAAGTGCCCGCGGACCACGTGCGCGCTCTTTTCGTCGAACGTCAGCGCAAACGTTTTCGCGGGGGCCTGGAAATTCGCGATCGCGTGTTCCGAGCGCAGCTCGAAGTTAATCCACAAGTGCCGCGCCGCCTGCGCCTGGTAAGCATCCGGCCGCAGAGGAACCGCAAAATAAGATTTCAGATTCTCCACTGGAATCGTTTCGTGATACTCGAACTCCAGCCGCTTCGTTCCGAATGCCGGAATCGGCACGATCCGCGCGCTGAACACGGCGCTGCGCTTCGCCTCTTCCGCGCCGCGCTCGCCCATCTGCAGCAATCCCGGATCGATCGATTGCCGTTTCAGCTCGTTGTAAATCTCCTCGGCGCGCTTGCGCTCCAGAATCACCGCCGGGATGCGCGTCGGCCCGTCCCACACCGCGAAGTCCGAGACGGTCGCGCGCGACGGCAGCGCAAAGACGTAATTCCCTTCCTCAATACCAGGTGTGTGATTCACAAACACTTGCCGCACGTACACGCGCGCATCCCCGTTGTCGATGCGAATGGCGATTTCCATCTCTTCGAGCGACAGAATCGCCGGGTCCGGCTGCGCCTTGTCGCGCGGGATCAGCACGCCGCCATCCGCCAGCAGCAGCCCCGGCGCCGCAAGCGCCAGAAGGAAAACCCACAATGTCATCTTTGTCGATTTCATGGCTGCAGCTTCTCTTCCAGAATCCGCGCCAACCCGTTGTCCGTGCCCACGTAGATCGTTTCGCCGCTGCGCGCTAGGGCCGTCACGTTGAGCGAAGGCAGCCCGCCCTTGACTACCGTCCACCGCTCCGTCTCACGGTCGAACACGTACAATCCTTCGCCCAGCGTCCCCGCCAAAACGTGCCGCGGCGTCACCAGCATCGCTCCCGGATTCACCACAATCTCGCCCGTCGCTGTATCAAAGCTCCGGAAACGCCCCGCTCCGTCCATTCCCATGACTCCCGCGCCGTACGTTCCCACCATCCACTCGTCGCCCACGCGAGCCACCGCCGTGACCCAGTTGTGTTTCAATCCCGAACTCCCCGACGAGTAGTTCACGGGAATCTCGTCCTGCCCAATCTTCGACAAACCGCCCAGCGTCCCCACGAGCAGCTCATCTCCGGAAACTCCCAGCGCGTACACGTGGTTGTTCACCAGCCCTTGGAACGCATACATGCTGCGCGCCCCGTTCGCATCCAGAAACGTCAGCCCCGCCGGCGTGGCAATCGCTAATCCATCACGGTACGCAACAACATCTGTAACGTGGTCGGAGATCAACCCGTCTCTCGGCGTCAATACCTGCTCTTGCTTGCCCGTTTCTCCAAACCGCACCAATCCATTCGCCGTGGCCACCGCCACTGTTCCTGACTTCGCATCCGGCAAAATGCGGTTCACGCAGAACACCTGCTCATTCTCCACGTGCGTACTTCTCCCGCCGCCGGCCCCCGCTTCCAAAAGGTCCAGCCCGCGGTCGAAATAGCCCACCCACACACGGCCTCGACCGTCCACCGCCAGCGCCGATACGTTGCGGTCGCTCAGCAGCGCCGGCCCGGGCTGCAACACTTGCTTCCACCCCAGACCCCGCTCGTTCATCTGCAGCAGCGCCTTGCGCGTCAGCACGTACACGCTGTCTCCCGCATCCAGCACCTGCCGCACTTCCGACATCTCCGCCACTCCCCCTGTGTTCACGCTCGAACGCCGCCCTTTCAACTGCGCCGAGACAACGCCTTGGTCTTCCGATCCAACCATCAGCGTCTCTCCCCTCACCAGCAGCGAAGTCACCAGGACGCCCGGCGCCAGCACCCGCGCGAATCGCCCGCGGTCAAACTCCGCCACGCCCAGCACCGTTCCCACATACGTCTTCTCTTCCGCAACCGCGATGGCCTGCACCTGCGGGTCCGGCAATCCCTCTTTTTCTCCAAACGCCTCCGTCTCCCCCGCGTGCCAGTGCAGCACGCCCTGATTCAGCGTGCCCACCCACAAGTCCGACTCGCTCCCCGCCAGCGCTTGCACGTACAGCCCGCCCAACGTTGCGTGCAGCGGCGCGATCTGCTTCCCGTCATACAGCAGCACGCCGCGCTTCTTCGTTCCGATCAGCAAATGTCCGGAAGCCACCGGCAGAATCGAGGTGATGTCACGTGCTTCGGCTGTTTGGAGATAAATCTGGCGGAAGCTGCGGCCGTTGAACGCCAGCACGCCTTCCTGTGCCGTCGCTACCAGCAACTCCGGCTCTCGCGAGTCCGCCAGGATCCCCGGCGTGAGCGCCACCAAAGGCGAAGAGGGCAGCTCCCTCCCCACCGAAAACTGGCGCAACGGCGCGCCGCTACCGTCGTATTCCAGCAGCCCCGCCGGACTCGCAATATAAAGGTGGTCCTGGAATCGCGCGGCCTGGAGGAACACCGCCGGCGCGCTCACCGGCTCAAAGCGAATCTCCTGCGGCGCTGCCAGCTCCCGCACTACAAAGCGCACTCCGCGCTCGGCTTGCACTTCCTCGCTGGCAATCCGCAGCGCCCGCGAAGCTCTCCAGGCGACAAACCCAGCACCCAGCGCCACCGCCCCAGCCACTACTCCTGCCAGCCGCAGCCACCGTTTCCAGGATCGCGCCATGAGCTTCCTTCGAGGAGAAGAGAACTATAACCCGACTCTCGCCGCGCGAGTAGCCAGCAGATCACATGCCACTTTTTCTTTCCGCCATATTTCAATTCCCGTGCAAACCGCGCATTCCCTCTTCGTGTTTCTTCGCACACGATGTGTTCGCGCAAACACACGCTACTGTTGACTTGCTCACGTATCCTCTCCCGCCAAGCAGTTGCTTTTCGCGGGGAAGGTTAGATAATTGACGCGTCCCACGGTGCAGGGGCGTGATGCGGAATGGTTTGCCCTCAATGCAGCCACGAAAATTCGGCTGAGTTGTTACAATGCGAGAAGTGCGCGACTCCTCTCCCGATAAATGATCAGACGCTGGCCACCGGCAGCGAAGGCTGGTCTCTGCCCGTTGGGGACGCCATTGTCGCGCCAGCTTCCCTTGTTCCTCTGACTCCTGGTTCCTCCCTCGGCGCGCGCTACGAAATCATCCGCATGCTCGGCCAAGGCGGCATGGGCGCTGTTTACCTGGCCCACGACCGCGAACTCGATCGCAAAGTCGCCTTGAAAGTCATCCGCGCCGACATGGCCGCCAATCCGGAAATCCTCAAGCGCTTCAAGCAGGAGCTGATTCTCGCCCGCCAGATTACCCACCGGAACGTCATTCGCATCTTCGACCTCGCCCAGGCCGACAGCATCAAGTTCATCACCATGGAGTTCGTCGATGGCGAGGACCTGCAAGCCGTCCTGCGGCGCAAGAAGAAGCTCGAGCCGGCCGAAGCCGCCACCATCATGGCCCAGGTTTGCCGCGCGCTCGAGGCCGCCCACGGCGAAGGCGTTATCCACCGCGACCTCAAGCCGCAGAACATCATGTTGGACAAGACCGGCCGCGTCTACGTGATGGACTTCGGCATCGCTCGCTCCATCACCGCTTCGGGAATGACCCAGACCGGCGCGCTCATCGGCACCCCCGATTACATGTCCCCGGAGCAAGCCAAGGGTCTTCCTCTGGATGAGCGCTCTGACCTCTTCACCGTGGGCATCATCTTCTACGAAATCCTGAGCGGCACGGCCCCGTTCGACGCCGACACCACTATGGGCAAGCTCTGGAAGCGCACCAGCGAGCCTCCGCGCCCCTTAGTGGAATTGGACAAGACCATCCCCGCCGCTCTGAGCGACATTGTCAAAAAATGCCTGGAGATCGACCCCGCCAAGCGCTTCGCCTCAGCCACCGAGCTTCTCCAGGCTATAGAGATTTGGCAGGGTCCCCAGGCCGGCACGCGCGTCGTCCTCGAGCCCCGCTTCGGCTTGCCTGCGTATGCCAAATGGGCTGCCGCGGCGATTGCCGTCGTACTCGCAACGGTTGGAATCGTTTTCCACGGAAGACTCTTCCCTACTCCCGCCGTGGCCCACGCCCCCCTGACGCTCCTCATCGCCGATTTCGACAACAAAACCGGCGACAGTGTCTTCGATGGCACGCTCGAACCGATGCTGGGAATCGCCCTCGAAGGCGCGCCTTTCATTTCCTCCTTTAATCGCGGTCAGGCCAAGAAAGTGGCCGCTCGTCTCGTCCCCGGGACGACTCGGATGGACGCCACGATGGCCCAACTCGTCGCCAAAAGCGAAGGCGTCAACGCCGTCGTGACCGGCTCCATCACACAGGAGGGTAGCAGCTATCGCGTCTACGTCACCACGCTGGACGCCGCCACCGGTAAATCCATCGTCAGCGAAGAGTCGAAGGCCAGCCAGAAGCAGGACGTTCTCTCCGCCGCGGGCAAACTCGCTGAAAAGATACGTCGCGGCTTAGGCGACAAAACTCCTGCGTCCGCGCAAGCCATGGCCGCCGAAACGTTTTCCGCAAGCTCCCTGGAAGCTGCCCACGCCTACGCCATGGGCCAGGATTTCGCTCAAGCCGGCAAGTGGTCCGACGCCATGAAGGCCTACGGTCAGGCCATTCAATTCGATCCCAACATGGGCCGCGCCTATGCCGGCGTCGCCGCCGCCTATGCCAACCAGGGCAAACATCAGGACGCTGTGAAATATTACGAGTTGGCCATGCAACACATTGACCGCATGACCGAGCGCGAAAAGTATCGCACCCGCGGTGCCTACTACGTCTTCATGCGCAATCCCAAAGCTATCGAAGAGTTGACCGCCCTCGTAAGCCAGTATCCTGTTGACAGCATCGGCTTTGGCAATCTGGCCCTCGCCTATTTCAACGAGCGCGACATGAGCAAAGCCCTGGAAGAGCAAAAGCGCGCGCTCGAGCTTTCTCCGCGCAGCGTCCTCCAGCGCAGCAACTTCGCCATGTACGCACTC
>CAZGFL010000059.1:0-28612 GCA_964524985.1 uncultured Acidobacteriaceae bacterium | reverse complement strand
AGGACTCGCGGAACGAACAGCGAGACCCCAAACCAAAAGCAAACCCAAATACCATGTGCCTGCAAATCACCCTTGGAGAAGACCTTGGACGAGGACATTTCTATGTGGCAAAAACCCGGACATTTCTACTTTGCGTTGACACATTGTTACAAGAGGTGGCCGAATGCGGTCATCGAAGCCTTGACCGCATCTGCGTCTTGCAGGTGCGAATCGCCAAATCTTAGCCTCCCACGTAACAACTGTGCGCTTTCACGAAGAGCGTGCCTCGGGAGGCCTACCACCATGACTAGATCGAGTACTCGGTCAAGCAAGATTCTTTGGTTCCTGGTTTCTGCCGGCATGGCGCTCATTCTGCCGGGGAGGGCGGCGGCCCAGTCAGGTACGGTGACCGATGATGGGTTTCTATCGAGCAATGCGACCACCCAATTGGTCAATCTGAACGGACAAGGGATCATCCTGGTGGTGGCGGGCTCGAGCGCCACGGTGGGCTCCGCACAAGTAGGAACAACCAAGGCGTACATTAAGTTTCAACTGCAGTCGTCTCTGCCCCCCAACATCGTCGCTGCAAACGTGGAGAAGGCAACGCTGAAGCTCTTTTTGAGCACCGCGACGAACCCGAGCGGAGCGATTGATATCTACCCGGTGACCAGCTCGTGGACGGAGTCCACGCTCAATCCTTCGTCACCGCCGACCATCGCCTCGACGGCGTATGCTACCGGAATCGCCGTTGGGAAGGCTAATTCCTTCCTAGTGACGGATGTCACTTCGCTGGTGCAGGAATGGCTGAATGGACCGTCGAATGGGGGGATAGCCAACGACGGAATCGCTCTGGTGGCAGATACGAGCACGAGCTACGTGGTGTTCGACAGCAAGGAAGGCATCGTCACCAGCCACGAACCGCGGCTGGAAATCGTGCTGGCCAACACTGGTCCACAAGGCCCCACGGGACCAGCAGGCGCACAGGGTGCCACGGGAGCGACAGGGCCTGCAGGTGCGGCCGGGGCAGCGGGCACACCAGGTAATGCCGCAACCGTGCAGGTCGGAACCACGATGACCGTTACAGCGGGAACGCCTGCCTCTGTTCTCAATGGCGGGACATCGAACGCAGCCGTACTAAATTTCTTAATTCCTCAAGGGCCGATTGGTTTGACTGGGGCGCAAGGACCGCAGGGGCCTGTGGGAATCAACAACCGAGGCGCGTGGAGCAACGCAAGTTCTTATAACCTGAACGATGCTGTTTTCGATTCAGCTTCTTATTGGCTGGCCATCGCGGCCAATAGCAATTCGGAACCATCGCCGACGAGTACTAACTGGCAACTTCTGGCAGGCGGAATCGTCAATCGTGGTCGGTGGAACAACACGAGCAACTACAATGTGAACGACGCCGTGAGCGATGGTGGTTCGTACTGGCTGGCGCTGATGCCGACGAGCGCTACGGCCACTCCCCCGACGAGTTGCGAGCCGTCTCAGGCGACCTGTGCCGCGGATTGGCAACTCCTCGCCGCGCAAGGCCTTCAAGGTCAGCCCGGAGCGCAGGGGCAACCGGGGTCAGCTGGCCCTGCCGGAGCACCGGGAGCCGCGGCAACTGTTCAAGTAGGAAACGTAACAACAGGCGCGCCGGGGTCGCAAGCCGCTGTCAGCAACAGCGGAAGCCCTAATGCCGCAATTCTGAACTTCACGATTCCCCAAGGAGTGGCCGGAACGGGAGCGGCCCCAAGCTCCGTGCTGCCCGCTTTTCTGCCCGGTCCGCTTACCCAAAAATATGCTGCAGCTTCGCTCGTTCCCGATTCAGCGATTACCGTTACTCGTATCTCCGCCGCGCTCAAGACTCCGCCCGGCGCGAATTGTCAATCTACGGTTCTACGGGTCGGCAATGGTTCGACCGGTCAGGACGTTGTACTCATTGCAGGTCAGTCCGGTGACGACAGCGGGGCTATGTCCCTGCCAACCGCGGCGGGCTCCACTCTTCAGGTGCAAGTACAAACCCCAGCAAACTGTCCGCAGACCAATCCGGCCGACGCGAACGTGGTGGTCGAGTATCGAGGTCAGCAAAGCGGAGACACACAGGCTTGCGCCCAATCCGGCCTGGTGTGCAATGGCATCTGCGAAGAAACGCTATCCGACCCAAGCAACTGCGGTGCTTGCGGAAAGAATTGCGGAAGTTTGCCAAACGTGGCCTCTGCGGGAGCGTGCACGAACGGTTCTTGCGCCGGGTATACATGTTCAAGCGGGTATGCAGACTGTACCAACACTGGCGCGGGCTGCGCAACGAACGTTAAGACCGACTCCAATAATTGTGGTTCATGTGGAAACGCATGCGCTTCAGGAAACACCTGCTGTTCGTCATCGTGCACTACCACCTCGTCCGACCCCGCTAACTGCGGAGGGTGTGGTCGAGGATGCTTCCAGCAATCTTATCCGTGTTGTGATTCTTTCGGCAACCCACAGGACTGTAACGGCGGCTATTGTCTCAATTTTGGTTGTTCTGCTTGCACGGCGTACACCCAGACGTGCAGCAACGGCGTTTGCACGTGCCCGACCGGTCAAACGGCTTGTAGCAGCGCTTGCGTGACTCTGACCGACGACCCTAGCAATTGTGGCGCGTGCGGCCATTCCTGTGGCGTTGGAGCCGCATGTTATGACGCTAATGGTAATCAAGTGGATTGTTATCTCGGGACCTTCGCCCAGGAGATAGTCATCTCCCCCGTCTGTCTCAACTCCGCGTGCTTACCAGGGACCGGGGTTTCGTGCACCGCTAATTCGCAATGTATGAGCAATTTTTGCAGCCCGACGCGTCACGTTTGCAATTAGGCCATGACGAATTGGGCTGACAGTACGACTCCCACGGAGTGAAGAAGGTTTGGTAGCAAACGACTTGAGATTCATTCGGGAGGTTATAAGGAAATGAAGAGCAAGCTGACAGCAATCCTCTTAGTTGTCTGCAGCGCATTTTTTCAGGGACGTGCGTCGGCGCAAAGCGCCCCAGACGGGGAATCATATCTGCCGGGCGCAAAGTGTTTGACGGCGGACCACGGTGAAGTCGCCAAGTCCGATTCGATAACCAAGGAGCAAGCGGACGCAATCGTCGTCGAGCTAAAGCAGATCCGGCAGCTGCTGGAGAAGCAGCAAACGCAACTGGCGAGGGTGATCGCGCCGCAGCCCGCTATTGCGCCGGCTCCTCCGGAAAAAGTGCAGATGAACGTCGGCAACGGCTGGTATGCTCTGGGCCGTGCTGACGCTCCGGTTACCCTCGTGGAGTTCGCCGACTTTCAGTGTCCTTTCTGCAAGAAGTTCCATACCGACGCTTACGCGGAACTGAAGAAGAATTACATCGACACCGGCAAAGTCCGTTTCATCAGCCGCGATCTGCCGCTCGAGTTTCATCCTTTCGCACTTAAGGCCGCCGAAGCCGCTCGCTGTGCCGGCGACCAAGGCAAATATTGGGAGCTGCGCCACGCGCTTTACTCCGAGTCCGCCGCCCCGGATGACTCAGTGATTAAGAAAGCTGCCGAAGGCCTGTCCTTGGATGTTGCGGCCTTGCAGTCCTGCATCGCTGCGGACAAATACAAAACCGATGTGCAGAAGGATTCCGCCGAAGCCGCAACTCTGCAAATCAGCGGAACCCCCACCTTTGTATTAGCCAAGACCGCCAAGGACAAGCTCGATGGCGTGCGCATCGTTGGCGCGCTGCCCTTCGCCGCATTTCAGTCGGCCATCGATGCCTTGTTAAAGCCAACGCCTGCCCCTGTGGTGAATGGCAAGGGCAACTGACTGCTTTCTCTAAAGCTTCGGTAAAGTTGGCTCTGCCTTAGGCTGGGTACCCCGCGGACTGTCTTACAGGAATTGGTACGGGGAAGGGGTTTTCGCGTCCACGCGCGGTCACCGCCGCAGAGCCGACAACCTTCCCGTTTCTCACGAGAAGCGCTTGGTCGAAGTTATTGACCGTGGGGCAAACGTGCTTCGGAGCAAGGAATAGGATTTCGCCGATGCGCGGCGTCCGCGAGGCGTCACCAACGCGCAGCGGCAAATGCTCCTCGCTGGGGTGTAGCGGCTCCAGGTCCGGGATGCCCAGCACTATGCAATTCGGGTAGCCCGCGTCGCCCGACACCGTTTTGTGGCCAGCGTCGCAGGTGACCACGTCCGGTGTTGGCTGGCTCACGACCATGCTTGCCACGTAGGCCGCAAGGATGTAGTCCCATTCCGCTGGAAGCTGCGCCAGGCTGGTCACATCGTTATACACAATCGTCCCCGCCGAAATGCGATGCACGAACCTTCCGCGCTGAAAATCGGGGAACGTCATGGCGCTGGGAAGCCCCGGCGTTCCGGAGGTGATCACCTCGGGACAAACAGTCCCGCTCCGCTCAATGCTCGACACCAGCGCCAGCAGTTGCCGGTAGCCTGCCTCCGCAATTTGTTTCCGCTCGTTGAGGTCCGGCGAACGAAGATGGCCGTCATAATAGTGCAAGCCGCGAAACGCAGCGCCACTCGCCGCAATCTGCTTCACCAGCCGCGTGATTGCTTCCGCGTTTTCCTGTGCGATGCCCGTGCGGTTCATTCCTGGATTAACGTCGACAAAAACACCGATCCCCCCGCCGTGAAGCTCTACAAGCTGCGATTCGTTTTCGACGAGCGCCGAAATTGCCGTCTCCGGGTAAGCTTCGGCGATCTCCTGCAAACGTTTCACACGCGGCCCGACACACGGATACGCAAGCAATACGTCGCTGGCGCCGCATTCGCAGGCCGTCAGCAACTCCAACGTCGTCGCGCACTTGAATTGCCGGACGCCCGCGCGCAACAGGCACTCGATCGTCAAGCCCAGTTTTGCCGTCTTGATATGCGGCCGCCAGCGGCTCGCATCGGAACCCAACAGGCGCAATGTCGTTTGGATGTTCTGTTCGACGCGGTCCAGGTCGACCACCAGCGCCGGCGTCAGCGCGCCTTCTAGCCCGGTAATCTGCGGCGCATCAAATCTGTGATCCGTCATAGACGGCATTCTCCAGGAAAGCATCCCCAAAAGCCCCGGGGTGCAATACCATCTTACCCGATTCGGACGCTGCCGAATCGGCCGTTTTCCCGCGAAAACCCTTCAAATTCTGCTGCTTCCATATACAGCGAATCCGGGTATAATTCGCCCCATGGCCGCTCCCACTGAAGTCAAAGCGCCGGGGATGGTCCCCGACGAACTGAAACACGAGCCGCGCTCGAAGGGCATCGCCACGGCGCGCAAGAAGAAGCCTAAAGAACTCGCCGTCATCACCGAGTGCTGCACGGGATGCGCTGGTTCTCCGGCATGCGTCGAGTACTGCCCTGTGGAAGACTGCATGTTCTGGGTCCCGGACGAAGACCATCCACCGTTTGGCCGCATTCAGATTGATCCGATTCTCTGCATCGGCTGCAAGAAGTGCCTCAGCAAAGGGCCGGATGGCTGCTTCCTCGACGGCTGCCCCTGGGACGCCATCGTCATGGTGGACACGGCCGAAGTGGAAAAAGAAGTCGGCCCTATGGCCTACTGAAGTTTCTCCTCACTCATAGCAATCATAATTGCGGTGCGCGATGATTTTTCCGTTCTTGAATTGCAGGAACGCGGCGAAGTGTGCCCGCATCTCTCCACCGGCAGGAATGGACTGGAAGGGAACCGCCAGCGTCCCTACCCAATCAATTTCCAGGGCCACGAAGTCTCCGCTTGCCAGTTCATTCTTGATTTCGTACTTCTGGCTGGACATCGCCTTCTTGCCGCGATCCGCGGCGGCCCGGATGCCCGCCAGGTTGTCCCGGCTGCCTTTGGGGAAGAGGTTGCTCGGGAAGATCTCGACGGTCACGTCCGGGTCGAAAAACTGGACCATCTCTTCGCCAGTGGCGCCGCATTCAATGGCTTGGATGTAGCGTCTCGCCGTAGAGAGATTCTCGGCGGGGCTGCCCATGACATTCTCCCGTACTGCTTGCTTTTCAACCGATCTTATCCGCAAGTCACGCGGGAAGTCATGTCAAGCCGGTGTCCAGAACCCCGGGCTGGCACCTGGCATCCCTAAGCGTGCCAGGAAGGGACCTTGGCGACCATATCCCAAACCAGGTCGTCGATGGCGCTGGGAGAGGGTTCTCGGCGGGTGTTGGTCAGCGCCGCCCAACAGAAATGGCTGGAGGTGCGAACCAGGACGGCTGTAGTTCCGCCGAGGCTGCCGACGTGCCACCAGTTGCCTTTCTCGTTGACCATCCAGCCGCGGGCGTAATGGTGAGTGGCGTCCCAGGGAGTGGTCATTCTTTTGATGGTCTCGGGTTTCAGGATGTCACGATGGGCGTCGAACCCATCCACGTGGCTCGCAAAGCGCGCCAGGTCCGTGGGAGTGGCAATCCAGCCGCCATGCGAATCCATCCTCGTTAGGTTCAGCGCGTACGGATCGTCGTAATGGTTCAGGCCGTCTCCGGAAGACTGGCCATAGTAGGTGACCTCTCTCGGCGCGCGATCCTTCAGCGTGTTTCCTCCGATGCGCATGTCCGTGATTCCACATGGACTGAGAATGGTTTTCTGTACGTACTCGGAATAAAGCTGACCGGAAATCTTCTCAACCACGCGACCCAGCAGGCAGTAGCCGAAATTGGAATAGGCAAAAACCGTTCCGGGTGCGTTCTTGAGCGGTTTGTAGTCCAACGTCCAGGTGATCAACTCCTCCTGGTTCATTATCGGATAAGAAAACATGGGATCGCCCAGCCCGTTATCCCAGCCTCCCGCGGTGTGCGTGAGAAGGTGATCGATGGTGATCTGCTGGATGCCCCGTGAGTAAGGCTGCCTGCCATAGGTAGTACCCAGCACGCCTGAACTTCCGAAGACCGTGTTATCGCTACGCAGGCGCCCCTTTTCGATCAATGTGAAAATGGCGGCAGACGTGATGGGTTTGCTGACGCTGGCGATCCGAAAGAGGTGCGACGTTGTCAACGGCTCTTGCGAGTCGTGACCGGTGGTTCCGAAAGCCTGTTGATAGACAAGGCGGCCATCCTGAGCGATGGCCACGGAGAGGCCGGGCGCATCAAACCTGCGGCGAAAATCCTCGGCCACCGCAGCCATGGCGTTTCGCTCGGCTTGGGCAATTTCATCAAACGAAGAAAGGGCCGGAAAGCACGAGAATTTGCCAATCATCCCAGGCGCGGCGAACGCAGCGCTGCCGAGAAGGCGCTTCAGTGCGGACCTTCGATTCATCATTTTCATGGACGCCGCATGCGAACGGGCGTCTTATCCTCGCATCCGACCATTCTAGGGGAAACGCGCAGCGAAGTTCGCGGGGGCGCGCCCCCGAACTACGGGAGAGTTACGGTTGTGACGAAGCGCGGGAGCGAATAGCCTGGTCGGTGAGCAGCGCCTGGTGGCGGACGCGGTCGGAGACGTCGCGCGATTCGCGTTCGTAGGGGCGAATCGCAGGAAGATCCGTAGCCTGGCCGATGAGGTACAGAGCGCGCAGCGCCTCCCAAATCTGATCGTCGCCGGGATCCACGGTGGCGATCTCCGTCCCTGCCGCGACGTTTTCCCCAGCAGCAACCGAAAGCGACCGGATTCGCCCGCTTATGGGAGATCGCAGATCGACGGTGGATTCACCATTCGACGAGCTGCCAAAAGCACCCGTGGCAAGTTGCAGCCTGGCAATCAGGCCGCCCTGGTGGATGGGCGTGCTTGGGCGGTCCACGTCCAGCACACGTCCGGCCTGGGGAGCAACAATTCCCGCCGGCTGCAAGAGAGCGACGATTTGTTCACGTCCCGAAGCGTCCCCAAAGCGGACCAGCGAGAGCGCGGCATTGCCACGAACCATGGGAGATTCGTCCTGCAACATCTTTACGAGCGTTTCGTGAAAATCTGCACCTGCGGTGTCCTGGCCCATGACCCAAGCGTCCGTATTGCGAACTTCTTCTACGGGATGCGTGGCCAGCGCTGTGAGTTGGGAATACCATCGTGCTGCCGTCGCATCGTGGCGGCCCATCCGCTCCCCCAATTGCACGAGGGCGTGTTGGATGTGCCGTGGATGCTGGTTGTCTTGAAGGTACGCAGTGATCTGGCTGTCGGACAGCCGCCGCCCGAACCACGTGTTCCACCAAAAGAGAAAAGGCATCAGGACGATGAGCCAGGCGGTCAGAAAGAATAGGTAGCGATTGCGCGCAGACATCTTGTGGGGCGGGGAAGCGGGCTGTGCCGGTGCGGCTTCCGAAGAGTCGGTCGATTCAGAAGGCATCATTGCCGTGGCCATGAGTGGTCTTGCGATGTGAAGAGCCTTTGGCCTAAAGCCTGTCGCAGTCAGGGCCTGGGCTATGCTTTCAGCTCTCGTCGGAGCCCGAGGGCGTCGACCCGCCGCCGCCCTTCTTGCCAAACCAACCCTTGTGGCGCAATTCCCAAAAAACGTTGAGGAAGAACACCCCCGATAGGCTCAGCATGATGAGGCTCTCAAACAGCCCATCGACCGTCGTGGCGGTTCCGCTGACGATGATCCACGCAATGCCTGCAAGCGGAATCAGGCCGAGCACGATGGAAATCAGGAGCATCACGGGTAGCAATCTCCCTCCTCACGGACTCGCAGTTCTTGGCAGTCGATCTTCTGCAAAGTTACGGCTTGAACGTGACGTCCACGGTCTTACTGTCTTTGGCTGCCAGCGTCAGTTTCTGGTCCTGCTCGCCGAACTTTTCGTGTACGAAGGCCAGCGTGTAGTCTCCCGGAGGGAGCCCCTTGATTTCAAATTTGCCGTCGGGGCCTGTAACCGCATAGAACGGGCTCTTGGTTACGTTTACGTACATCTTCATCCAGGGGTGCTGATTGCACTTCACCGGCAGCATGATCTCCTCGCGCGCAAAATTCTTGTCGAGCGGCGCGGAGGACGGCGGCTGGGATTCGTTCCACTCGCGATTGTCTTTCGGCTGCGGGTGAATGTTGTGTGTGGTGGGATCGCTGTTGACAATCTTGATTTCCTGCGCGGCCATCACGCCAAGCACGTGCGGATGATACTTGCAGCCGCTCTGGTCCAGCGTCACGGGGTCCTTGGGAATATCAAACGTGCGGTTGCCCAGCCCTTCCTTCACATAAACAAACACATTCGCCAAATGACCGCCGCTGACCACGATATTCTCGGCCGTGTTCGTGCCCTTGCAGGCAGGGTCCTGGCTCATATCGATCTTGATGGGAGCGGGCGCGGCGCCGTCAAATTTCACCGTGCCGCTGACGCTCGCCGCCGTGGCGGGATCGATGGGTGTTGCCGCCGGCACAGCAGTCGCGGCGGGAGTGGCCGCCGCCGGCTGCTCCTCTTCCTTCTTGCCGCAGCCCGCAAGCAGGACGAGTCCGCATAGCGCCCCCACGCTCAAAGTAGTCTTCCAGCTTTTCATGTTCATGTTCTTGCCGCACCTCTCTCGGAATTTAGTCTTCCGTAGGAATTCAAATTCTATTTCGAAACTCCTTGTCGATTTCCGCTGGCACTGCTGGCTCTCCCGCCTTTGCCGCTGGCGGCACTTGCCCGGCCCATTGATGCGCTGACGCGCCGTTGCTCCTCAGGTGTGAGTTGGAGAATGTAATCGACCAGCAGACGCGTGTGGTCCTTATCGTAGCCTTGGAAGGGCGAGGGCACCGGGCCTGAAAAGACCCAATGATTGTTTTCGCGTTTGAATAAGCCGGAAGGCATGGACGTACCAGGGCTGATGGCTTGTGGGTCGATCATCCAGCGCTCCATCCAGTCGGGTTTCAATCTGCCGCGCGCCTGCAGGAAATTGGGCGCTGTCGCGGTACGATCGTGCCCCGGATCTCCTGTGGCGTGGCACTTCAGGCACGGCGCCGCCGTGCTGCTGAAGAGGCTGCGCGCCATATCAGTTTCTTTGGCCGTGAGCACTGGCACCTCTTCCGGAATGTATGGGAAGGGCTGCCGCGACAACGCCTGGAAGAAGCGCACGAGTTTGCCCAGTTCATTTTCCGAGAACGAGAACGTGGGCATGCGCACCTGCAAGTACGAGCGAATGCCGTTGCGATTCGTATCCTTGTCGTTCAACGCAGGATTCTTCAGGAAGCGCAGCATCCATTCGGGATCGACGCGCGCGCCTTCCGTCAGCAGCTTCGGCGGCAGTTGCTCCTGGGCATCCTGATAGCGCGCCATGCCCATGAGGATCGTCTTCTGTCCGGGAATGAGCTGGTGGCAGCCCATGCAGTTGTACTTCTTCACCACCCACCAGCCCTCCTGAATATCGCGCCGATAATCGAGCGGCAGATACTGGAAACTGGGCGGCAGCGGGTTCTCCTGGCTGCCCAGCAGGAAAGTTGTGAGTGCGCGAACCTGTTCCTTAGTCAGGTGCAGGTTTGGCATCCGCAGTTTTTCGGTCTCCGGTTTGATTTTGCCTTTGTCCCAGATGTTGGGTTCAGCCAGCTTGTGTTCGAAGAAGCCTTTGTGGTCGTACCAGGGCTCCTTCGCCGGGCCCTCCGGTAATCTCGCCAGATCGTCGGGGTCGGTGATGGGCTCGCTCCCGCCGCGTTGCGCCACTTCCGTCAGCAGAGCGAAGTCGAGACGCTCCACGGGCTTGCTGCCTTCGGTGGTCAATTCCGTTCCAATGCGTCCTTCGTCTTCGAGCCCGGAAATTTCATGGCAGCCCGCGCAGCCGAAATGCCTGATCCAACGCTTGCCTTCGTCCTTCAGCTGCGGTTCGTCCATGAAGGGAGCATCCTCATACTCCGACGGATTCTTTTTCTTCAGCGTGATGAGATAGCTCGCGACATCTTCGGCGTCGGTTTCTGACAAGCGAAGGCTCGGCATCACCGTCATGTTCTGGACTTGCAGCTCGTGCCCGTCATTCGGGCACTTGCTGTGGTCGAGATCGAAGACAAACGGCAGACCCTTCTTCTTGTAATCCTCTGGCCCGATATCCTTTTTCTCATACGGGCAATACGGTCGCGTCCGTTCGCGCGCGTTATGCACCCAGCGCACCAGGTAATCGTAGTTGGCCTTTTCGCCCACGCGCGTCAGATTCGCTGCGAAGACTCCCCCCTGCATCTGGTCGCCTTCGCCAATTGAGTGACACGCCAGGCAGCCGCGCGTTTCAAACAGTTCCTTGCCGTGAGCTGCATTCCCGGGCTTGTGCTTGACGGGCGTGTCAGTCAGGCCCGACTGCCAAACATAGGCGGAGATAGCCCGAATCTGCTCGTCGTTCAGCCGGAAGTTCGGCATCTTCGTCGTGGGCCGGAAGTCCGTCGGCTTTTTTAGCCAAACGGGAATCCAGTTCCGGTTGAGTTTCAGCCGCACGTCCTTCAGGTTTGGCCCGACTTTCTTCAAGTCCTGGAACAAGCTCTTAGTCGTGCGGTCAAGCTGCACAATCCGCAAATCGCTCTTGCTGTTCTCTACCTTCAGCGCCACCGCGCGGTCGTTCAGGTGATTGGCTTCCTCGTTGGACTCCGCCTTGTCCGCCTGCTTCATCAAATCATTCGCGAGCTTCAGGTTGTCGCGCTTCTCTTGTTCGAGTTGTTTGATCTGCTGTCCGATGGACAGCAAATCCTCCGGTTCCTTGTCGTAACCTTCAAACCGGTGGCAACCCGTGCACCCGCGTTGGCGAAACAGGTCCTTGCCGTCGCTGAGCACCCAGCCCACATCGTTGCTCACGATGACCATGTCCGCGGAGTGGCAAATCTGGCAGCCCGATTCGTAATTGCCTGGCTTGAAAATCGGCCACAGCCAATGCTCGTACGTCCCGTGCGCCTTCTCGACGCTCGTGGTCGCCCGCCCGTTCCCTTGGTGGCACGGCGAGCAGCCGAACTTCTCCGGATCGTGCGTCTTCAGCAAATCCGGTTCCGGATGGCTCGTGAACGCTCTCGCATATTCGTCCGGCTTCTTGCCTTTCGCGGCCATGGCTGCCGCGCTGAGGGGTACAGGAGCGCGGATTCCCATGTGGCAGGACTCGCACCGGTCCACGATATTTGCGGCGTCCTCGCGCTCCAGGTTGGCGCTGTGCTCGTTCACGTTGATTTGCTTAATCTTCGGTGTCAGCGATTCCACATCGTTTTGCAGGTTGGCCATCTGTGAGGGCGTTAGGCTCACCATGTGGTCGGTGACGTAGGAATCCATCAGCTCTTTCTTTTCGTTCACCGGCTTGATCAACTCTCCGAGCTCCGCGCTCAATTGCGTGCGCTCGTTCTTCAAGTTGTTGTACGTCTCTTCCAATTCGTCAAAATTCTTGAACGTCTGCTTCTTGAGTCCCTTGCCGTCGGGCATTTCCACCGTGCTGGACTTACTCTTGTAGTCGTCGAGGTCCCGTTGCTTGCTCTGCTTGGAGGATGAGCTGGTTGTGGTTTCAATGTCGTATGTGGACGCGTTGACGTACGCGCGCCGGTCGGTGAACACGTTTTGCACCGCGAGAATCTTCTCATTCAACTGCCGCAGTTTGTCGCGGATTTCGTTCATCCGCGGCGTGGACGCCTGCAAAGCTCCGTCGTAGTCCGCTTTCAACTTCTGATAATCCGCGGTGCCTTCGATTTCCTTCTGTGACGCCGCCGATTGTGTGTGCGCGGTCTTCAGGAATGCGGAATAGCGGTCCTTCCACACCTCTTGATACTTCTTCCAGGGGCGCATGCCGAAATCCTCATCCCACAAAGCCCAGAACAGCGTGGCCATCAGGATGACCATGGAAATCACATAAGGCATCGCCAGCGACTTGCTGACGATGGGATCGTCGTTTTCGGGAATGGGCTTTTCGGGCACCAGCTCCTCCTAGCCTAGATGTTGAACCAGGGCGTGATCCATACGTACTTAATATGAAAGGCCAGGCGCAGGAACATCTTCAGCGGCAGCGCCACCATGGTGAGAAAGAACGTCATCAGGATGGAATACTGCAGCAGGCTCATACGCTTGTAGTCCTTGGCGTTGTTGCGGCGGAAAAAGGCATGCACGGCTCCGCCGCCGAGCAAAAAGAACGCGCCGACCACGATGGCGCCAAAAATTCCTTTTCCCCAGTTCGAAGTGATTCCAAAAATGTCGGGCAAGTCGCGGTTCACTTCATAAATCAGGCGATTGTGGTCCCAGGTTTGCCCGGGCCAGAACCACTGCCACCCCGGCCCGCGAATGAACGTCCCGATAAAAATCATCGACACCCACAAAATCACAAACCCGAACAAAAACGTGCTGATGGCAAATTTCCGCTGCTTCCAGGTGTAATAGCCCGCGCCGAGCGGATTCGTATCAATATAAGGGATCACCATCAGGCCGATGATGATGAGCGTCGGCATCACCACGCCCGCAATCCACGGGTCGAAGTACACCAGCATCTCCTGCAGACCCAGGAAGTACCACGGCGCTTTCGCCGGATTCATGGTCAGGTTCGGGTTCGCGGGTTCTTCCAATGGCGCGTTGAGCGTGATCGACCACACCATCAAAATAATCGTAACGATGATCGCTGCGAGAAATTCCACGCGCAGCAGAAACGGCCAGACGTGCACTTCCTTTTGCCACCCAGCTTTGAAGGGCCACGCCTTGCGGTGATGCGTTTTAGCCAGCGCTGCATCGCCGGCGAGTTGCTCAATCAGCTTGTCGTTCGCGTGGGCCTGCTTCCACGCCAAGTAAATGTAAAATGCCAGCAGCGGAATCATCGCGACGATCGGCACGTTGTCCGGAGCCGACAGGATTTCCCAAAGTTGCTTCCAGTCCATGGTTATTTCTTCGCCTCCTTGACCTCGGAGTCGAGAATCACTGTGGCTGGCCCCGAAATGCCGCCGTCCTTCCGCACGCGCCAGAAGTGCACGATCATGAACACCGATGCGATGATGGGAATGCCGATGCAGTGCCAGATGTAGGAGCGCAGCAGCGCGTTCGCGTCCACGATCGACCCACCCAGCAACCCGAAGCGCACATCATTGTACGGTGTCATGCCCAATTGCGACCCGAACGGGCCTTCATGCCCGAGCAGCGGAGTGGCCCGCGCCATGTTCGTGCCCACGGTCACGGCCCAGAACCCCAGCTGATCGTCCGGGAGCAGGTAGCCGGTGAACGAAAGTAGCAGCGTAAGGACCAACAGGATCACGCCCACGTTCCAATTGAATTCGCGCGGCTTCTTGTAAGAGCCGGTCAGGAACACGCGGAACATATGCAGTTCTACCGCAATGACCATCAAGTGCGCCGCCCAGCGGTGCATGTTGCGCAGCAATTTGCCGAACGGTACGTCGTGCTCCAGGTAGAGCACATCGCGGAACGCCTGCACCTTGCTCGGGTGGTAGTAAAACATCAGCAGGACGCCCGTCAGCGTGAGCACAAAGAACAAGTAAAACGTAATTCCCCCCATGCCCCACGTGTACGAATAGCGGACTGCGTCGCGATTGATTTTTGCCGGATGCAGATGCAGAAACACATTGGAGAGTACACCCAGCGCGCGGTTACGCGGAGTATCGTCATGCTTGTGGCGGAAAATCGAGGTGAAGACCTGCGTCTTCGTCGGCTTGCTGAGAATCTCCACCTGCTCCTTGGCTTTCGCAGGCAGGTCGGTCTTCAAGGATTGCAAATCTTCCTTGACGCCGATCGTGACGCGCTCCAGGAGCCCGGTCGTCTTCCCATTTTTCCCGTTGCCGTTTCCCTTGTTTTCATCAGCCATTGCGCCGCTCCCCGTTTCTGGCCGCCCCAATCCGCCCGTCTCTTTTACTTCCTCTATTTCCTTTAGCTCATTTATTCTTGCTACACCGACAAAAACGCTCCCGGATCGCTAAACTTGCTCGGTTGACCCTTGGGCCAGGAGTAAAGCCGCGAAGTGTCTACAATAATCTGGCCGTCGGGAGCCAGCTGCACATTCGCGCGATCCATGGGACGTGGCGCGGGGCCTTCGAAGTTGATTCCTTCGCTATCGTAGCCGCTGCCGTGGCACGGGCATTTGAATTTATTCTCGCTGGCCTTCCAGTCCGGCGTGCATCCCAGATGCGTGCACCGCGCATAGATCACGAAAATACGATCGGGAGTGCGGTCCACCCAGATGCGGAACCTCTGCTGCCACTTGGTATCTACGCCGAGAGCGTAATCGGACGGGTAGCCGATTTTGAAAATCGTGGGGGGCTCGAAAAGCGTGCGGGGAAGAAAGAATCGCAGGAAGGCGATGAACCAGGCGCCGAGAAACGCGGTGACCGTACACCAGACGAGGCGCCGCCGCCCTTCGTTGGCTGCGCTCGGTTCCGGGCCGACCGTGCCGACGCCTCCGGCCGCGACGGCTTTGGAAGTTCCCACGGCGGGTGTTCCTACGTACTTGGTCGCATCCGTTGCGCCTGGACCAGAAGGCTTAGCTGCGTCCGGCTTAGGTTTGACCACATCTGATTCTGGGGCCGCCATCGAATACCTCCTGAAAGATCATCGTCGAATCTCGTGCGCAGCGGGTAGCGCGCCGCGCTTACTTTCCCCCTAGGTCGTTGACCGGAATGCTGTAGCTCAGGCCTTCAGGCCTGAGGCCGTTCGCTTCGCTTACTCGATGGTCGCCGCGCGTTTGCGCAAGGCGGCGCGAACTCTCTGTCGCGCCACAAAACTGTTTCAGAGCTTTCTGGATAGGGATGTAGCGATTACGCGCAACGGGTGCGACGGCTGCCAGCGCCGGTGGCCCGTCGGATTGGAAAAATCGAAAACATTGCGAGGCCCCAAACATTTGCACCGGCCCCCCAGATTCGAAACGGATATTACTCAAATCAAAAAAAATCGTCAATGTGATTACAAAAAATTCTGGCGAGCCCTCACCTCCGGGCATTTTATGGCCCTGGTGCGCCTTGGTCTTGAGGTGCAATGCCCAGGGCAGGAGATGCGCAACAAACGCGGGCTTGCAGGAGGCAAGAATCAAGATTCGATTCTTCAGCCGCCGCCTTGACGAATCCTGCTCTGAGATTCGTCCTTGGCTCGGAGCCACTAACGCTGGCCGCACTGCCGTTCTCGATAATCGTTCCGCATCCGTCAGTCTGCCGATCACAAGTCACTTTTCAAGAATGCAAGAACCTGCTTGCTTCGAGAAAAACCTGTGATATATTCGCCCCGTTTTTGTTTCCCCCACTTCTCTGATTTGGGGATTAGTGAGGGCCTCCGTGGGGAAGGCCGAGAAACCAAACTCGGGAGGTTCGCGCTCCATGGGCCTCGTTCTGCTGGTTGTCATCTGGCTGATCACTATCATCGGCTCGTATTTCATTATCGCGAAAACTTGGTGGCTGCCAGTCGGGGCCTCCGCGGCTGCGGCGGGGATCGATCACCATTTCACCGTCTCCTACATTCTTATGGGAGCTGTCTTCATCGCCGCTCAACTTGGTCTGGGATGGTTTGTCTGGCGGTACCGCGATCGCGGCGGCGATTCCAAGGAACAGGCGCACTATTCCCACGGCAACACCACTCTGGAAGCGGTATGGACCGTTTTGACGATCATTCTGTTTGTGGGAATGAATCTCGCCAGCCGCTCCATTTGGGCGGCGGAGCGCTTGACTGACGCAAAACCCGGCGCCGTTCAAGTAGAAGTTACCGGCATGCAATTCGCCTGGTATTTCCGTTACGCAGGCCCGGACGGCAAGTTTGGCGCCACCAAGCCGGAGCTCGAAGATGCTTCTCTCGGCGGTGCAGGCGCTCTGGGATTGGACAGCAGCGACCCGGCGTCGAAAGATGACGTCATCACCGGCGTCATGGTCGTTCCCGTGAACCGTGAGATTGAGGTGATTCTGCGCTCCCACGACGTCATTCACAGTTTCTTCGTCCCCGCCATGCGCTTCAAACAGGACGCCGTGCCCGGTCTCGCGATCCACATGCATTTTACGCCGATTCAAACTGGCGACTTTGAGCTTGCCTGCGCGGAACTGTGCGGCCTGGGGCATTACAAAATGCATGGAATCGTGAAGGTCGTCGGTCAGGAAGAGTTTGACAAATGGTTGGCCGACCGGGAGGCGGAGAAGCAATAACATGGCTACCCACGAGCATGCAGTGCATGCGCACGCCGCACCCCAGGGATTCATTCGAAAATATGTCTTCAGCCTCGACCACAAGGTCATCGGCCTTCAGTATTACTTCCTGGCGCTCGCCGCCGTCTTCACCGGCATGTTCCTCTCGCTGCTGATGCGCATCCACCTGGTCTGGCCGACCGCCAGCATTCCGTTCTTCGGGGACATCAAGCCGGAACAGTATTTGAGCCTCCTCACCATGCACGGCACGATCATGGTCTTCTTCGTGCTCACCACCGCGCCTCAAGGCGGTTTCGGCAACTACTTCCTTCCCATCCAGATCGGCGCGCCAGACATGGCTTTCCCCGTCCTCAACATGCTCTCCTTCTGGACCACTTTACTCGGCTTCGTCATCTTGCTGGCCGCCTTCTTTGTAACCGGTGGCGCGCCGCTGCACGGCTGGACCGGCTATGCGCCGCTCAGCGCGCTGCAATCCGCGGGACCCGGCGAAGGACTCGGCGCTGACCTTTGGATCACCAGCATCGCTATTTTCTGCATCGGCGCGCTGATGGGTGCTCTCAACTTCATTACCACTACCCTCGATATGCGCGCCAAAGGCATGTCCCTGATGCGTATGCCGCTGACAGTTTGGGCCTGGTTCGTTACCGCGATCCTTGGCCTGCTGGCGTTCGGCGTGCTCCTTTCCGCCGGAATCCTCCTGCTCATGGACCGCCATCTAGGCACCAGCTTCTTTGTTCCGCTGGGCACCGTAAACGGAGTCCTCACGGGACACAAGGGCGGCTCGCCACTGCTATGGCAGCACCTCTTCTGGTTCTTCGGCCATCCCGAAGTGTACATCGCCATTCTGCCGGCCATGGGACTCTGCTCGCAGTTGCTTTCCGTCTTCTCCCGCAAGCCCATTTTTGGCTACAAGGCCATGGTCTACGCCATCATGGCCATCGGATTCCTCGGCTTCATGGTTTGGGGCCATCACATGTTCATGAGCGGCATGAGCCCCTACACCGCCTTCACCTTTTCCGTCCTGACCATGGGCATCGGCGTGCCCTCCGCCATCAAGACGTTCAACTGGCTTGGCACTCTCTGGCGAGGCAGGATCCGTTTTGCGTCGCCCATGCTGTTCGCCATCGGATTTGTTTCTCTGTTCGTTGTCGGTGGAATCAGCGGCCCGTTCTTGGCGCAGCCCGTGCTCGATATTTATCTGCACGAGACCTTCTTCGTCATCGCCCACTTCCACTTGATCATGGGCGTCGCTTCCATCTTCGGCATCTTTGCCGCCACCTATTACTGGTTCCCCAAAATGTTTGGCCGCATGATGAACGAGAACCTGGCGCGCCTCCACTTCTTCCTCACCTTTATCGGTGCCTACTGCATCTTCATGCCCATGCACTACTCCGGCATGGGCGGGCTGCTGCGCCGCTACTCGCAATACACGGAAGTGGCCTGGATGCACAATATTGCCGGGCTCAATAAATTCATTACTTTCGCTGCGTTTGTGACCATCGCCAGCCAGTTCATCTTCCTCTTCAATCTTTTCTGGAGCATGTTCAAAGGCCAGAAAGTCACCAGCGACAATCCCTGGGAAGCCACCACGCTCGAATGGACCACCGCAAGCCCGCCGCCCCACGATAATTTCGGCGGCGTCACGCCCGTCGTTCACAACGGTCCCTATGAGTACAGCGTGCCCGGCGCGCCACGCGATTTCGTAATGCAATCGGACGCGCCCATCGAGGCGAAACACTAATTCTGTCATGGCGACCTTTGGTACAACCGCAACCTTAGACGAGCCCCTGGTTTCGCGCGGCGGCAGGGGAGCGCCTCCATCGGAGTCGGGCGGCGGCGGAGATGGCCGTCCCGGCTCAGGCTCGCCGGACTACGCGACCCGCTTGCGCCGCGCGAGGCTCGGCCTGCTGGTCGCCCTGACGCCGGTGCTGATGCTCTTCGTTTCCTTCACCAGCGCCTACGTCGTCCGCCAGGGGCTTCCAACGCTCGACCCACGCACGAATCAGCTCGTGCGCGACTGGATTCCCGTGCCGCTCCCTCAACTGCTATTGCTCAACACCTTCGTGTTGGTGTTGAGCAGCGTCGGCATGGAACTGGCGCGCCGCCAAACCCGTTTCGCATCTCCGGTTGCAGGCCCTGTAGCCCAGGGCGAAGCCCTGCGGCCTTCTCCCTCCGCCAGCACGGAAGGGAAGCTGCCCTGGCTCGCTTTCACCATCGCGCTTGGTTTGCTCTTCCTCTTTGGTCAATGGTCCGCGTGGAAGCAGCTCGCGGCGAACGGTTTCTACGTTTCCACTACGCCGAGCAGCTCGTTCGTTTACCTCTTGACCGGCACGCACGCGGTCCACTTGATGGGCGGCGTGCTCGCGCTGCTTGTTGCCGGCGCGTTTGCGTTGCTGCAGCGCCCGCTCGCCACGCGCAGCATCGTGGTGGACGTTGCCGCGTGGTACTGGCATTTCATGGCCGCTTTATGGGTTTACATTTTGTGTCTGCTCGAGTTCGCGAAGTAGCGGTGACTTTACGTCGCCGTCTTGGTCGAGGAGGCCTGGCGCATGGCTGATCACGTAGTTCCGCATGACGTCCCGTCGGTGTACGAGCCGTCACTCTTCGGAACGTACTCCAAGAAGATCGGGATGTGGCTGTTCCTGCTGTCCGACTCGCTCACGTTCGGCGCGCTGCTTTACGCCTATACCTACAGTCGGATTTCCACGGCAAATTTTCAGGGCCAGACGCCGTTCCATTCCGAAAGCATCATCAATGCCACCATCATGACGGCGTTTCTGCTCACCAGTTCGCTCACCATGGTCCTGGCGGTGCGCGCCTCGGTTCAGAAGGACCAGAAGAACCAGACGCTCTGGCTCCTGGCCACCATGCTTTGTGGCGCGGGATTCGTCGTTCTGCACGGCCGCGAGTGGACCAACTTGATCGCTAGCGGCATGACGCTGCCGATGTTTCCCGTCCCGCCGGGGCACGAACTGAACGCCGACTTCGCAAAAGTCGCAAAAGACGTGCCGCAGTTTGCGTCCACCTTTTTCACCTTGACGGGCATGCACATGCTGCACGTCACGCTGGGCATCGTTTATCTCGGCGTGGTCGCGCTTCGCCGCAAATTCATTCCGATTCTTCTGGTGCTCTGGCTCGTCGCTTGGCTGGCCACGCCGGTCTATAGCCCGTTCCACTATGGCGCCCATGTCTTGCTGCTGGCCGCCATTGTGTGCGGCATCGTCGTCTGGTTGAAACCCAAAGTTTACGATTCCTCGGACGTCGAAGTCGCCGGGCTGTACTGGCACTTCGTCGATCTCGTCTGGATGTTCATTTTCCCGCTCGTGTATTTGATGTCCGCCAAGATTCTCTAGGAGCCAAAGAGAAATGGACGAAATTCAAATTGCCATCGCGGAACGCGTTGCTGAAGAGCACCGTCATCATAAGAAAGCGCAATTCTTCTGGGTCTGGGGCGGGCTGCTGGTCCTGACGGCCATCGAGGTCTACCTCACTTACCAGAACATGCAGCCGATGACCATGCTCACGATCCTGATGGGCCTGTCGCTCATCAAGGCGGCGCTGATTATCGGGTTCTTCATGCATTTGCGTTACGAAGTTTCGTTGATGAAGTGGATGACCATGTGCTCCGTGGTGGGCTGCTTCATCATCATGACGTTGTTCATGCTTTGGGACGCCCATCGCGTGGTCACCCTGGGCGTGCATTAGGGACTGGCATCTTGGGTTTGTAGCGGCGGCTTTATGCCGCCATCTTCGCTTTTGTAGTGGCCGGTCTTCAGACCGGTTCTTCTTGGCGATGGTCGAATCGGTCGTTCAGGACTATAATGCTCCACGGAATGAACATGAAACTCCGCCTCGCACTTCTGGCCTTGGTCCTTTTCCTCTGGGCCGCGCCCGCCTTCAGCCAGGGCTGCGCCATGTGTTCGAGCTACGTCGAGGCCAGCTCCAAGGGCGGCCAGAAGGCCGTCAACAAGGGTGTCCTGCTCCTCCTCCTGCCTCCCGCAAGCTTCATGACTTTGGGCGCCGCTGCCGCCTACCGCTACAGCCGCAAGCGCGATCTGGAACAACTCTGAGAAACGGCCCGGCATCACGGGCGTACACCTATCAACTTTCCCCTCCTTTGTTTTCAACTGCGCACTCTTTTGCTCTTTCCTTTTTCACATCTCCTTTTCTTTCAGTTGCTTCCGCACTCTTTGCAAAAAACACCGGGGGGCGTTCGTCCCGTTTTGGAACGTCGGCGAAGAATGCACTTCACAAACGGGCCAGGCAGGCAGATAGCCTTCGCAGACACACCCGTGGCAGGTGGGCGAAACGGGGTCAGACGGGGACGTTTACCGGATACGGGAGCAGGGGAAGCGCTCGCCGATCTTCTGGTGGTAGTAGTCTTCCTTGACCGGAGAGTGCAGCAGCTCCGTGTACACCACCATGGGAACGTTGAAGAATTGGCACACTTCGCCGCGGGAGAACTGGATTTCCAGGGTCTCCGAGTCTTCCTGATAACCAATCTGGGTAATATCGACCGAGGAAACAGGGATCCGTTGCATGAGGAGGGGCCCCTTTCTCCAAGGGAGGCGGTTGCCGGGGAAAAGCTGCTCGATTGGGCCGCGAGCCAGCCTTTACGTTGACAGGAGGAGACGGTGCGCAGGACCCTGGCCACGCTCTCCGGACGTCGCCCTTTGGTTACAGCACAATAAAGGAATCGTAGCACAAAAATGAATGAATTGAATCAACTGAATTTATCGAAAGGAACGTGGGTCGGAGAGTGAGGGACTCATCGCGGCACGCGAACTCCCCCATCAAGCCACAATTTCTCGCAGCGCGGCTGCGGCTGGCTTTGCTCGGGAGTGGCAGGACATCGGGGGAGTGAGGGCTGGGCCCCCGATCATTCCTTGGGCGGTGGCCTCAGGCAGTGGCGGCTTTTTCCGCTTCCAGATGGCGGATGGCGTCGCGCAGCCAGCACTCGACGGCTTCTTCGATTTCCTGCTGAGTGCCGGATTCGTACAGAGAAGCCAGCGTTTGGCCGGCGGCGTTGAGCGGAATGTGGCGGCAAGGAACCTCTGCCAAGATCCGATCGGGAGGTACGTACTGCATGAGAAGACACGACGTGCAGGGCTGGCGGTCGGCCTGGGAATTGAAGTTCATGCAAGAAAGCGAGTCCTCCAAAATAAGCGGCTTGCGCTGGGGCGCATGCGGCGAGCGGCCATAACCGCCGTCGCGAAGAAAGCGCAACTCGAAGCGGAGAAGGTCCAAAACGTCACGGGAGTCGGCCATGGTACGCCTCCTGACGCCCTAGTTTGATGGTTGTCCGAGCCACAAACAGTGACGCGGGCTACGTGGCCACGTGATGGGGGTCACTCGCGAGGCGGCCTCCGGGTGTGCCGTAAGGCATAGAAAGCAAAGGAGCAGGCTAGAGGGCTGCTTGCAGATTCACGCATTTTCGTGAAACGATTTGCGGGGGCGAAAACGTCTAATGGTTGCGCGTCACGCCTTGCGTCACGCCCAACTGGTAGTGCGTCCGGAATTGGTGAGCCCTAGAACGTCCGCCAGGTCAGCTTCAGGAAAGAAGATGGGGGAAGGTAAAGAGTCCGATGGAGATTTGTATGCGCAAGGGGAGAAAGGTGCTTTTGGCGGCGGCGCTATGGGTGATCGCGGTTTGTGGGGGAATGCTGCCGGGAAAGGTGGCGTTTGGTGCGCAAGCGGCGGGCGCGCAGGCTCCAGCGGCGGCGCGGCCGGTCGGAACAATTAAAACGATCTCGGGGAACAACCTTACATTGACTACGGACGCAGGAAGCGAAGTGAAAGTCGTGGTCCAGGATACGGCGAGACTTTTGCGGGTCGAGCCGGGTGAAAAAGATTTGAAGAACGCTGCGCCGATTCAACTGCAGGACTTGCTGCCGGGTGACAGGATTTTGGTGCGCGGTCAGCTCGGTGACGATGGGAAGACGGTGTTGGCCACGTCCGTGATCGCCATGAAGAAAGCGGACATCGCGCAAAAGCAGGCACACGAGCGCGAGGAATGGCAAAGGAACGGAATTGGCGGGCTGGTGAGCGGCGTGGATGCGGCGTCGGGAACGATCGAGATTTCGCTGCCAGCGTTGGGCGAGAAGAAGGAAGTGGCAGTTCACGTGGCCAAGGACACGGTGCTGCGGCGGTACGCACCGGATTCGGTGAAGTTTGACGATGCGAAGCCAGCGCCCATCGAGCAAATCAAAACAGGTGACCAGTTGCGCGCGCGAGGGACGCGAAGCGGGGATGGTAGCGAATTGACCGCGGTGGAAGTGGTATCGGGGACGTTCCGGAATATAGCGGGGACGATTTCTTCGATTGATGCGGCGGCGAGCAGCATTACGTTGCAGGATTTGGCGACGAAGAAAAATGTCACGGTGAAGATTACAGGTGATTCGCTGGTGCGCAAGCTGCCGCTGCCGATGGCGCAGGGGATTGCGGCGCGATTGAAGGGAGCGGCCGCCGGCGCGGGTGTTTCTGGCGGAGCGCCGGGCTCAGCAAATGGCGCGGCAAGCACGAATCCCACTGCCGCCACAGGCTCGGGACAGGGGGGGGCGCCAAGCGGCGGTCCGGGAGCGGGAGCAGCGGCGAGAGCAGGCGGTGGAGCCGGCAGAGGTGATTTCCAGCAGGCGCTAAGCCGCATGCCTGCCGCAACGCTGGCGGAGTTTCAAAAGGGCGATGCCGTGATGATTGTGGCCACGGAAGGCGGGCCGAACGGAGTGCCATCCGTGATTACCTTGCTGGGTGGAGTGGAACCGATCCTGACGGCGTCGCCGAGCAGTAGCGCTTCGAGCATTCTTTCCCCATGGAGCCTGGGTGGAGCGCCGGGCGGGGAAGGCAATCCGTAATGGCGAGCAGCAGCAATTCGATTCGAGAAAAAAAGGGAGATGGAATGAGTTTTGGATGGGTTCGTAAGAGTTCCACGTTTTTCTTATGGGGGCTGGTTTTTTGTTTGTGCGGCGCGCAACTGTTTGCGCAGGCGACCGGAGGGCTAACGGGAGTGGTGACCGACCCCTCGGGCGCAGTGGTCGCGAAGGCGACGGTGCGGCTAACGGATGCGAGCGGAGCTTCTCTTGACCGCACCACGACTGCGGAAGGCATTTACGAGTTCAAGGGGCTTGCGGCGGGTGTGTACAGCATCAAAGCGGTGGCAAAGGGATTCGCGCTTTATACCCAGGACGACGTCCAGGTGGTGGCCGGGCAAGTGAAGCAGGTGAACATCAGCCTGCTGATTCAAGTGGAAGAACAGAAGGTCGAGGTCACGGACACAACGACGAAGGTGGACGTCGATCCGGCGAATAACGCCGGCGTGGTGGTGATGAAGGGCAAGGACCTGGATGCCTTGTCCGACGATCCGGACGAATTGCAGTCGGAATTGCAGGCGTTGGCTGGACCTTCGGCAGGACCGAACGGCGGACAGATTTACATTGACGGATTTACGGCGGGACAATTACCGCCGAAGGCTTCGATCCGCGAGATTCGCATCAACCAGAACCCGTTTTCGTCCGAATACGACAAATTGGGCTATGGCCGCGTGGAGATTTTGACCAAGCCAGGAACAGACCAGTTGCACGGGCAGTTTTCGGTGACGGGGAACACAGCCGCGTTTAACTCGCGGAACCCATTTGAGGGGACGGCGCAGGCCCCGAGTTACTATTCGACGCAATACAGTGGGAATCTTGGTGGGTCGCTGGGGAAGAAAGCTTCGTTTTTCTTCAACATCGAAAGGAGAAACCTGAATGAGCTGGCGGTGGTGGACACGCCGTTCGTGGATCCGATCACGCTCCAAATTGGCCAATTCAGCGGCGCGTTTCCGAATCCGCGCGGCCGAACCAATGTGAGCCAGCGCTTCGATTATCAGATCACGCCGGGAAACACACTCACCGCGCGCTACCAGTATTGGCGGAACAGCGAAAGCGGAGACGGCGTGGGAGGCTTCAGCCTCCCATCTACAGCCTACAACTCGCTGGAGACCGAGCATACCTTTCAAGCGACGGACACGCAGGTGTTGAGCGCGCGGACCATCAACGAGACGCGGTTCCAATTCGTGCGGGAAAGCAACAATCAGAATCCCCTTGGAACGGCGCCGACGATTTCGATTCAAGGCGCTTTCTCGGGCGGCAGCAGCGGCGGCGGTACCTACAACGACACGCAGAACCGCTACGAACTGCAGAACATCACCTACATGACGCTCGGGAAGCATACGATCAAGTACGGCGGGCGGTTCCGGGCCACGACTGACGACAATGAGTCAAACGCGAGGTTCAACGGGTTGTACTCGTTTGGATCGAGACCGGACCCGACCGTTGCGGGCTGCAATGTGGCGAATCCGCCTTCGACGTGCCCGTTGATCTCCGGCCTTCAGGCCTACGTCATCACGCTGCAGAACATCCAGAACAACTTGCCGGTAACCGCGAACGGCGGCGGGGCGAGCTACTACTCGCTGAATGCGAATGCCACGGGACGCGCGATTGCAAATACCTCCTGGCTGGACGGCGCGGCGTTTGTCCAGGACGACTGGCGCATGCGACCGAACGTGACTGTGAGCGCGGGGCTGCGCTACGAAACCCAGAATGACCTGGGAGACCATGCGGATTTTGCGCCGCGCATTGGAGTAGCCTGGGCCGTCGATGGGGGTAAAAACAAATCACCCAAGACCGTGCTGCGCGGGGGCTTTGGCATTTTCTACGACCGATTCACTTCCGACCTGGTCTTATCGCAGCAACTCCAAAACGGGGTAATTCAACAACAATTCCTGGTGCAGAACCCGACGTTCTTCAATCCCACAACAACGACGCCGGTGCAGGGCAGCGCGTCACCCGGGCAGGTCGCTTACCAGGTGAATCCGAATCTGCGGACTCCTTACACGATGCAAACCGGCGCGACGGTGGAGCGGCAGCTCGGCAAGTACGCAAATGTTGCGGTTACGTATCTCAACTCCCGCGGCGTGCACGAGTTTTTTACCAATTTTGTGAATGCCAACGCGGCGGGGACGCCCCCGCCTTCGCAGTTCATCTACGAGTATCAGTCCGGCGGCATCTTCAAGCAGAACCAGCTGATTGTGAATAGCCGCGTGCAAATGGGCGCGAAGCTCTCGCTCTTTGGGTACTACACGCTGAATTACGCGCACAGTGACACTTCCGGAGCGAACACCCTGGCTTCCGATCCATTCGACATTCTTGCCGACTATGGACCGGCTTCTTTCAATGTGCGCCACCGGGTGTTCTTCGGCGGTTCGATCGGGTTGCCCTGGGCGATACGTTTGAGCCCGTTTATGATCGCGAGCTCCGGCGCGCCGTTCAATATCGTGACGGGGCAGGCGCCGGGATTGTTTGGAAACGCCGCGTTCAACACACGGCCCACGGTCGGAACGTGCGGCGATACCGGAGTCGTGCAGACGGCCTACGGCTGCTTCAACCTAGTCACGCCGCCTGGCGGGACGGTGATTCCCATCAACGATGCCACCGGGCCGGGACGCTTTACACTGAACCTGCGTTGGAGCAAGGCTTTCGGATTTGGCGCAAAGAAAGAAGCGGTGGCGAGGGGTGGCCCCGGCGGACCGGGCGGGAGCACATTTGGCCGTGGACCGGGCGGGCCGCGGGGTGAGCACGGTGGGGGAGGAGATCGCGGAGGAGGGATGTTTGGCGGGAATCCGTCGAACTACCGGTACAACTTTACGTTCAGCGTGAACGCGCGGAACATTTTTAACAACGTGAATGTGGCGAATCCCATCGGGAATCTGAGCTCACCGCTTTTTGGCGAGGCGAACCAACTCGCCGGCGGGCCGTTCTCGTCCGCGACGGCGAACCGCCGGATTGACCTGCAGCTTCAGTTCAATTTCTAGGTGCCGGAGGCTGCGCATCAGCCGAGTGAGCACAGACGTGCTTCCACATGCTGTTTTCTTCTGCGGATCGTTGCGTTACGCTTTTCAGCATCGTGAAAAAACGGAAGAAGAAGATTGATGTCGGCAAAGAGGCGCGTCGCATCGCGCGCAACTCGGGGATTGCGCCCTCTGCAACCCGAGTGATTCCCGACAAGCGGAAACAGCCTCCCAAACACAGGAAGCAGTGGCTTGAGACGGAACTCGAATAACGATGACGGGAGAGCTCTATATCCCATTGAGCGCGTCAAAGGTCTACCGGCCAGGAACAAAGAAAAGCGGCAGGAAGGCCGCCGCACTCCATACAATTGCAGCGTAAGAATTCTGCGGGTCGAGACAGGTCCGACCGGACCTAGTTTTTGGAGCTTCAACCGGGTTTGTTCGCGGGTATGACTTCGTCGGGGCGAAACAGGGGAACGAGCGCGATCTTGCGGCGATCCGCGAGTTCCCGGGCGATGGTTTCGAGATCCTTTTTGTCAAAACCCATGGAGCCGACCTTGACGGTGCCATCCGTGTCGATCAGAAAGATCGTCGGAACGTTCGTCAACGCATACGCATTGGAGACCGGATAGCCGCCTTCGTCGGTGAGCATTGGAAAGGTGGTGCCGTATTCGCGGGCAAATTGCTTTGTCGAGCTGGCGTCATCCTGCGAAATGCCAAGGATGGAGACGTCGCCGGAACCGTAGCGCTGGTGGAGGCGCTCGAGGAAGGGAAACGTGAACTGGCAGACCGGACACGAAATTTTGAAGAACGCGGCCACAACGGGGCCCCGATGAAGCAACGTTTGCAACGAAAAGGACTGGTTGTCGAGGGATTTGAGAGAAAAGCCAGGAGCTGTGTTTCCGGCAACGATTTTTGTCATTTGATCCGACGATCCCATCCAGCGTGAAAGCCGCCGCAGAATTCCCATGCGTAAAGTGTAGCGCAAACCGCCGTGGCAAGGAGAGTTCAGGGGAATAGCACGAAAGGGCAGGGAACGAAGCGGTTGTCAGCAGGGAAGGAAGTTGGGTAAAATCGGAGACGAGCGGGCGTCGTACAATGGCAGTATAGAAGCTTCCCAAGCTTCGGACGTGGGTTCGATTCCCATCGCCCGCTCCATAAATCCTGATGATTCAACTGTCCTTACGTCGCTAACCTACCAAAATCCACCCGGAAAATGGTCCGTTTTGGACTGAACTTGGACTGAAATCCCGGCAATTGGACTGAACTCTTTGCCGCCTCGGAATAAACCTTAATTTTGAGCGTTGCCCAATTGCGGCTACAAAGGAAAGACGGAGCGCGCCTGCTTCAGTAGCATTCTCGTGTAACGCCCGCCCCGATTCTAGGTCTTCTGATTTCTTCTTCGGGATTGTTGTCAGGTGAGGAGCAGGCGACGCCTAGTGTGCTAAAAACTTGCCATAATTCGCCGCTGGTTGACGAATGCCGCTCCTGTCGCAAGGATATTCGCTCTGCAATATGATTTGGGGGAAGCGAGTTTAAGCAAATGGCCCCTGAGACTAACGAAGCTGTGCTTCGAAAGACGCAGCTATTCGCAAGGCTCGCCGAAAGCGAGATGCACATGTTGTGCGCACGCGTGAGCAAGAGGCATTTCGGTCGCGGCGAGGCGCTATTTAGCGAAGGCGACCAATGCCATGGCCTCTTTGTGGTCGCCACGGGGAGAATTCGGATTTTCAAATTGTCTCCGTCCGGTCGCGAACAGGTGTTAGCAGTCGAGGGACCAGGGAGCTCTTTTGCCGAGCTTCCGGTTTTCGACGGAGGCGTGTATCCGGCCTCAGCGTCCGCCTTGGAAGATGCCGATGTGCTGTTCATCTCGCGCAAGGATTTCCAAAACTACTGTCGCGAG
>CAZGFL010000058.1:0-11890 GCA_964524985.1 uncultured Acidobacteriaceae bacterium | reverse complement strand
GCATAGCGACTGCACCAATTTGGAATCCGTGTCAATTAATTGGGCAGGGTCAGGGTCCTGTCCCAGCGAGGAAATTGGCTTTGGCTAAGAGTGCAAACCGCTCCGGCACTCCGCGAACCGGCATTGCTGGCTTCAGCATTGCGGAATTGGTGGTTTCGCTGTGCGTGATGATGATCCTGTCGGCGATTGCCATCCCAGCGATGATGCGTTCCCTGCGCACGTACCAGTTGAATGATGCGGCCACGCGGCTGTCAGCGATGTTGAAGTTCGCGCGATTTGAAGCAGTGCGGCGCAACAAGCAGATCAACTTCCTGATGCAGACGAGCGGCACGGGCTATCTCGTGGGCACCGACTCGGACCACAGCGGATCCCTTGATCCTACGGAAAAACAGGAGCTGATTGCGGGATTTGCAACCATAGTTTCTTCAGGCGCACCGCCTCCGACAGCCATCTTGGCGGCTTTGAACACTTCCACACTCAGCACCGTGTCGGCCAACGGGGCGACGATTACGTTTGACTCCCACGGCGCAATCCGGACCTCGATTGGCGGCAGCGTCTCCAACAGCATCTACGTGTTTTATATCGGCAGCGTCATCGATCCTGACCCTGGTTACCGCGCGGTGATTCTGCTTCCCTCCGGAAGCACGCAGATCTGGAGCGCGCCAAGCGCGGGACCTTGGCAAAAAATCGGCTGAGCCGTCAGAGCACATATCAAAATGCAGCGCCCCTTTCCCAATTCGCCCCGCAAGCTAAGAGGATTCAGCCTCCTGGAGATGATGCTGGCCACGGTGATCCTTCTCGTGGGTCTGGTGGCCATTGCGCAGCTTGTTCCCGCTTCGATTCTCTTGAATTACCGCAACCGCATGGATTCTTCGGCGCTGGTGTTTGCGCAGCGCGAACTCGATCAGATGATCGCCCAGCCGCTGAATCCGGGCACGATTCCGCCGTCGTTTACCGATTCCTATGGAAACACTTGTTACCTGGGGGATCCCACCCGGCCCAATCAGGTGGTGGGCACGAACGTGTTATTGAGTTTCAACAATGCCCCGATCATTGATTTCAATTCGAGCGTAACCTATTACAGCTTTACCTATCCGGACCCGACGGACCCTACCGGTGGAGCATTGTACGATGTGCGTTGGGCGGTGATTACCACGGGAAACGGCACGACCGCGTCCTCGAAGCGGTTCATTATGGGCGTCCGGCAAATCGGCGGTAACGGCTATTTTCAGCCCATTACCCTCGACACGGTGGTCGCAAGATGAGGCGAGTAAGCGACAGAGAGCGGCAGTCGGGCTTCAGCCTGATCGAATTGCTCGTGGCGCTCGGCATCTTCCTGCTGATCACTGGCGCGGCGTTCACGCTGCTTACTTCTTCGCAGCAGCATTACCAGACGGATTCGCAACTGCTTACTTCATTTCAGGAGGCGCGGCTGGGAATGGACCAGATGGTCCGCGACATCAGTGACGCTGGATTTCCTCCCCACTCTTATCTTATTCCTGGCGCCTTGGCGGCTCAGACGACCAGCGCGCCCTTTGCCTGGAGTCCCGGCTATCCGAATAGCTCCTGCCTGATGGCCACGGGGACGGTGGGGGCTTGCACGACGAGCAGCGGAAGTGGAGACCTGGCGCCCGGCGATTTCGACATCATTATTGAAACCGATCCAAATCCGCTGGATCCCTCCTGTGCTCCCAATTGTCTGGTGCAATGGATTCGCTATCAATTGGTCGGAACGACATTGATGAGGAGCATGGTTCCCAAGGTGATTGGGCACGATCCAACCGTGGATACCGCTGCGTCCCTCGCACCGCTGGTCGAGAATGTCGTCAACAACTCACCCAACGTTCAGATTGGCCAATCGCAATTATCGGCAGCGTATCCGAACCTTTTCCCGGGAGGAGCGGCGGTGCCGATTTTTAGCTATACGTGCGACACGCCCATCCAGGACCTGCCTCAGCCGCCTGCCTGCTGGAACGCCAACGCGGACAATTCCCCGGTCAATATCCGCGATGTGGCCCTTACCTTGATCGTCGCGGCGCCGCTGCCGGACGCCACGACCGGCATGCCGCGCGTTGTACAATTATCCGCGCGGGGCCATCGTGTGAATCCGAGCCAGTGAGATGAATTGGCGCAAAGTGAAAACAGGAAAGAAAAAGCGGCGGTGGTGGAACGAAGGGGGAATTGCGCTCCTCATTTCCATCTTCATTCTTTTGCTCATCTGCGTGGTGGCCATCGCGTTGATCGTTTCTTCCGGGACGGAATCCGCGCTGGCTGGCAACTACCGCTCTTCTACCGGCGTTTACTACGCCGCGTCTGCAGGACTGGAAGAAGCGCGCAGCCGCCTTTCACCGAAGGATCCCAACACGTTCAAGACGACCTGGTCGGCGTTCTACCCCACACCGGGCAATCCGGTGCCGGTCGGCACAGCTGGCTATGTGCTGAATCCAGGCCCGGGGGAAACTGCCGGCGCAATCCTTACGACGTATCCGGACCCCGAGTACAACCAGGAGTTTGGCGCAGGTCCGTCGACACAGATGACCACACTGTCGATCTGGAATATGGGGCCCTTGAACACTCTTTCTTTTCCCGGCCCGTTGTACAAATGGGTGCGCATCAATGCCGTTACTGAGAAATCGACGGGTATCGATGCGGACGCGGACGGACACGCGGACGACCCGACGCGACCCCTGTTCTATAACGGTGCGCAATTCACTTTCACAACGAGCGGGAACTCACAAGTCTTGGAGATTACGTCGCTCGCGGTTTCACCCAATGCCAGCGGATTGAACAGCCAGAAGCTCGTTCAGTATCTGGTGGCTTCGACACCCATCGCGCTTCCTCCTTTCCCGGCGGCCATCACATTTGCAGGAAACCCGGCGAATACCAACCCCGCGTACCTCTTAAACTACGGCGGACCGGATTCGACAACGTGGTTCGTCAATGGCCAAGACTCTTTCCGCTATCTTGTGAGTAATCCTCCGTCCTGGTCTTGCACGCCCAGTGCGCCCACCGTATATGCGCTGGGCTATACGAATACACTGGACAACAGCTACAGTTTCATTCATTGCTGTAAGGTGACAGGACATCCGCACAACTACATTGGACCAGGAACTCCGGGGACAGACCCGAGCGTTCAATCAGTGACCCTGCCGGCGACGTATCAAACGCCCGCTGGTTTTAACTATTTGGTCCAGAGCATCACGCAGAGTGCGGATGTGGTGATCTCGCCGGGTGCCTCGACCAGTCCGCCGTTCACCTCTTACGCCACAACGGACTTAACCCCGTTGGGAATGGGCCCCAACAACCCGCTGACGGTAGTGGTCAATGGCAATTTAGATTTCACGTCGTGGCACAACCAGGGCTACGGACTGCTGTTGGTGACCGGTAATTTGAACTATGACCCTGATGCTTCGTGGTACGGCATCGTCCTGGTCATCGGGAAAGGGACGGTCACTGGCTCAAGGGCTGGTTCCGGTGAATTCGACGGAGCCACGCTGCTGGCACAGACCGTTGATCCTTCCACGGGAGCCCCGCTGGGGTTCCTGGGCGGCGCTAATGTGCAATTCGCCGACCCCACCGGCGGTATCGGGTACTATTACAGTAGCTGCTGGATCAACAACTCCATTCCCACTGGCAGCTTCAAGATTCTCTCCTTCCACGAAATTGCGCAGTAAGGCGTAGCAGCCTCGGCGCTTTTGGTCAGGGGCGTGCGCGGCGCTATAATGGGCGGATGCGAAATCACCCGCGAAGCACGCCGATGCACGGGACTACGGTTCTGTGCGTGCGCAAGGACAACAAAGTGGTGCTCATTGCCGATGGACAGGTGACCATGGGCGAGCACGTGATGAAGCACACCGCGCGCAAGACCCGCCGCCTGTACAACGACAAAGTCGTCGCCGGTTTTGCCGGCTCGACCGCGGATGCCATAACGCTTTTCGAACGCTTCGAAGGCAAGCTCCAGGAGTTTTCCGGGAATTTGCAAAAGGCCGCGGTCGAATTGGCCAAGGAATGGCGCAAAGACCGCGCGCTGCGCCACTTGGAAGCGCTGCTCATCGTGGCCGACAACAAAGCTACCTTTATTCTGTCGGGCAACGGCGACGTGATCGAGCCGGACGACGGCATTGTGGCCATCGGTTCGGGAGGAAGTTATGCGCTGGCGGCGGCGCGGGCGCTGGTGAAGCACTCGAAGCTGACGCCTAAAGACCTGGCTATGGAAGCCATGCGCATCGCCAGCGAGATTTGCATTTTCACCAACGCGAACTTTACAGTGGAAGAGTTGTGAGCTAGCGGAGTGTTGATTCGCCGAACCCCGGCAGGGGTATCCGAGGATTTAGAGCAAAAACCTCAAGGTTTCTTATGACCACGAAGTCCGACAAAGAGCTAGTCGCTATTCCCGGCGGCAACGGTGCGGCTCCCGGAGAAGAAGAGGCGCTGCTTCCCGTGCTGGACGACATGACGCCGCGGGAAATCGTGCTGGAGCTCGACAAATATATTGTCGGGCAGGCGGCAGCGAAGCGCGCGGTAGCGGTGGCGCTGCGCAACCGCGTGCGGCGGCAGAAGCTGCAACCGGAAATTGCCGAGGACGTTCTGCCAAAGAATATTTTGATGATTGGTCCGACCGGCGTGGGCAAAACCGAGATTGCGCGGCGGCTGGCGCGGCTGGCGGGCTGCCCGTTCATCAAGGTGGAGGCTTCGAAGTACACGGAAGTGGGCTACGTTGGCCGGGACGTCGAGTCGATGGTGCGCGATCTGGTGGAAACGGCCATCGACATGATCCGCGAGGAGAAACTCGATGAAGTGGCGGAACGCGCGGAGCAGGCCGCAGAAGAACGCGTGCTGGATCTTCTGCTGCCGCCGATGCCGCCTCCTGCTCCGGGCACAGTGGTCGAGGCGGAAGCGGCCGCGCAGCGCGAGCAGACGCAGCGCACGCGGGAGAAGCTTCGCGCGCAGCTTCGCGAAGGCAAGCTCGATCAGCGCATGGTGGACCTGGAAGTGCGAGAGCGCATGATGCCGGCGTTCGAAATCATTTCCAATCAGGGCGGCTTCGAGGAAATGGATGCCTCGAAGATTACCGACATGCTCTCCGGGATGTTCGGGCAGCAGAAGAAGAAACGGAAAATGTCTGTGGCCGACGCCTTCGAGTATCTGATCCAGGAAGAAGAAAACAAGCTGCTCGACATGGACCAGGTTACGCGTATCGCCGTAGAGCGCGCCGAGCAGATGGGGATTATTTTCATCGACGAAATCGACAAGGTTGCCGGGCGTGAATCGGGCCACGGGCCGGATGTGTCGCGCGAGGGCGTGCAGCGGGACATCCTGCCGATCATCGAAGGCACGACGGTCAATACGCGCTACGGAATGATCCGCACGGACCACATTTTGTTTATTGCCGCGGGCGCGTTCCACGTGACCAAGCCTTCCGACCTGATTCCGGAGCTGCAGGGCCGCCTGCCGATTCGCGTGGAACTTCAGTCGCTGAAAGAAGAAGACTTCATCCGCATTTTGACAGAGCCGAAGAACGCGTTGATCAAGCAGTGTATCGCGTTGCTGGAGACCGAAGGCGTGAAGCTGACGATCACCGAAGATGCCGTCGCGGCCATCGCGCGCTTTGCTACCAGCGTCAACGAACAAACGGAGAATATCGGCGCGCGGCGACTGCACACGATTCTCGAGAAGGTGCTCGATGAAATCTCCTTCGAAGCACCGGATCTCAAAAAAAAGAACGTGAAGGTTGACGCTGCGTATGTGAACAAGCAACTGGTGGACATCGTGAAGAACCAGGATTTGAGCCGCTACATCCTTTAGGATCCGATGCTCGAAATTCGAAACGCGAAATTCGGAAAGTGAGAACGGAGCGCCGGTCCCGGTGAGTTTTAGACCGAAACACAAAGCACTGGGCAAGGCGAATTTCGATTTTCGAATTTCAATTTTCCTGATTCTGTTCGCGGCAGGCTGCGGAGCGCCGGGAGAGCCTGTTCCGCCTTCCCCGCCGGTACCGGTGGCCATCGTAGATCTCGCCGCGCGGCAGTCCGGCGATGGGGTGGAGTTGGTCTTCACTCTTCCGACTAAATCCATACGAGGGGACAAACTGGGTTCCACGCCAGCGGTGGAAATGTTGCGGGGAGCACTAAGGGCAAACGGCTCCCCTGACGCGAAATCGTTTCGCGTGGTGTACACGATTCCCGGAGCGATGGTGGAGAACTACCGCGCCGAGGGGCATATTCGTTTCACGGATCCGATTCCTCCCGAGGAGACGAAAGCGCATCCGGGTGGCGCCGTCGCTTATCTCGTGCGTACGCGAGTTTCCGCGAAGCGCGCCTCAGCGGATTCGAATGTGGTTACCGCGCGAGTGTTCCCCGTTCCGGAGATTATCTCCGCCTTGCGAATTCGTCTGACCGAGCCAGCCATCGAGCTGAGTTGGCCCGCTCCCATGCACACCTCGGCCGGCGAATCTTTGCCGAC
Organism: uncultured Acidobacteriaceae bacterium; assembly: GCA_964524985.1. GTDB lineage: Bacteria > Acidobacteriota > Terriglobia > Acidiferrales > UBA7541 > Acidiferrum. The sequence continues at coordinate 5,428 of CAZGFL010000058.1, read as the reverse complement.
GATCGCTGGGTATCACGTCTACCGCGGTGAGATCCCCGCTGGGGCACCCGCACCTTCTGCAAAGGATCTTGCTGCGACGAAATGGAGCGCGCCGCTGTTGCTGTTGGCAACCGCCAGCGAGAACAGCTATCGCGACACGCAATTTGAATTCGGCAAAACCTACGTCTACACGGTGCGGTCGCTGATCGTTCAGGAAGGAACGGAAATTGAATCGGATCCTTCCGAACCCGCCACCATTGCGGCCATCGATACATTTCCTCCGGCGGCGCCGCAGGGGATGGTCGCTGCGGTACTTCCTGGCGCGACTTCGGGGACATTTGTGGTGGACCTGTCGTGGTCCCTTAACGTTGAAACCGATCTGGCCGGTTACCACGTCTATAGAAGTGAACAAGAGGGCACAAAGGGCCAGCTTGTGACTCCGGATTTATTGCCGACGCCCGCGGTTCGTGATAACTCTGTAGAGCCCGGTCATCGTTATTGGTACACCGTGACTGCCGTCGACCGCGCGGGGAATGAAAGCCCGCCGAGCACGCCAGTTGCCGTCGACATCACGCAACCATCGCCGTAGATCCGGGTTGTATCACTGCACGATCTTGGGAGCCCAGCACCCGATGTCGGTTCGTTCTCATTTGCCCGGCTATCGTTGGTTTTACTTCCTGCGCAACGCGGCGGTGCGCACCGGAGTCTACATCGGCGTTTGTCTCACGCTGGTTTTCGTGACCTGGCTGGTGATTGCCAATCGCGTGCCGTTCCTGGAGCGGCTTGCCGAGGAACGCAACCTTGCAGCCCAGGCCGTATTCTGTTTTCTTGCCAGCGTTCCAGTGCTGCGATTTCTTCGCGATCCCGGGAATCTTCTCGCCTCCAGTCTAATCGCCTGGTCCATCTTTGCCGCGTGCTACCGGGTGCTTTGTCTCTTCTTCGGGCGGCTGAGCGACTGGCACAGCACGTTTCAGGTCTTCATGATCGGGGCGGTTGTGTATATGATCCTTACAACGATCTGCTGGATCGGGGCGGTCATCTGGAGGGCGCGCGCCGCGCATGTCTCGCATCCCAACCACCACACGAGTTAATCGCGAATGAAAATCTGCCGTTACGTTCCGCGCGCTGGTTCTGCAGCGACGCCCGCTGCTCCGCACTATGGGCTGATGGAGGCCGATTCGGTCGTCGAGATTTCTGGAGTGCCCTGGGGCCAATGGACCCGCAGTTCGCGGACCTTACGTCTCGCCGATGTTCGTCTGGTCGCTCCCGCTGAGCCTTCCAAAATCGTGTGCATTGGCCGGAATTACGCGGCGCACGCCGCGGAACTCGGCAACGAAGTTCCCAAAGAGCCGCTGATGTTCCTCAAGCCCTCGACTGCGGTCATCGGCCCGGAAGAGTCTATCGTGCTGACGAGGTTCTCGAATCGTGTGGAGCACGAAGGAGAGCTCGGTCTGGTGATCGGGCGCCGCTGTGCGCACCTGTCGGACTCGGACAATCCGCTTGACTACGTTTTGGGGTACACGTGTGTCAACGACGTCACAGCGCGGGATTTGCAGAAGAGCGATGTGCAGTTCACGCGCGCCAAGGGCTTCGACACGTTCTGCCCGGTCGGTCCGCACATCGAGACGGAACTGGACCCCGCCAATGTTCTCGTCGAGTTACATGTAAACGGGACTCGCCGCCAGTCCGGGAACACTTCCCTGATGATTTATCCTGCGGCCTTTCTGGTGCGCTGGATTTCGCGGATGATGACGCTGCTCCCGGGCGACCTCATCGCCACCGGAACGCCTGCGGGAGTCGGTCCGCTAGTCGCGGGGGACACCGTCGAGGTCCGTGTGGCCGGAATTGGTGTGTTGCGTAATCCGGTGCATGCCCCGCAAGCCTGACCTTCCTCCGGGCTTCCGTTTCGGTAAAATACTCAAGGAGTGGGACATGAGCGAGTCTCCTGTCGTCGCGGCGCGCTTATTCCCTCGGCGCCGCGTGGCTTTCCACGAATTTCAGCTTAGGGAGTCGGGTCTTTGAAAGCTTTGCTCGCGGATTGGAAGCTTGTCCTGGCCATGGGAGGCGCGTTCGCCGCCGGCGTGGCCATGATCGTGTACGCCTTTCTTCGCCCCAAAGTCGATGAGGAAGCGGAGGAGCGCAAGCGCCGGCTGCATCTGAATCAGATTGGGCGAATCGCGGAAGGGCAGGTCGTGGAACTAGTCGAGCAACCGGCAGAGGCGAAGAAAGCGCAGAAAAAACTTTTCGGCGCCGCTGCTCGCCCGCTCTCGGAAATGCGCCCCCGCCATTTGGTTTCGTATTCCTACGCGATTTCCGGCGTGACCTATCACACCGCGCAAGACATTACCGGCCTCGAAAGCCAGGTTCGCCTCGAACGCCTCGTGCCTGGCCAGCCTGCCAGCATCAAGTACGATCCAGCGAATCCCGTCGATTCCATTCTCGTGGCCGACGACTGGTCGGGTCTGCGCTAGACCTCGAAGCGTCAAGAGTCACGTCCCAGGGTTTTTACTTCTGACAAGCGCGCGAATACGCGTTCCACGATGCGGTCGCAGCGCGCACCTAGGAATGGGAATGCGTCTTTCGCTTTTGCCCCTACACGCGCAAACAGGTCTCTCCGGACCATCGCGCGCCAGCGATGAAGACGGACCTTGACGTTCTCTTCGCTGAGGCTCAGCACCGCCGCGGCCTCTGAAGTGCTCATCCCTTCGACGTCCCGCAGCATGAGCACCGCACGGTATTGCTCTGGCAGGCTGAGCACGGCTTCTTACCGAGCCGGGCTGGAACATGCACAAACCTTCAGAAATTGGCGTGGACGACTTTCAAGCCAGCCGCGCGCCGGACCAGGCTTATCGAACCTCTCCGCTAAAAGGCCTCTGGACGCACACGAAGGGCGGCTTCTATCATGATGGGCGGTTTGCGACTTTGCAGGATGTCGTTAATCACTACGACCAATTCTTTGCCCTGGGCCTGACGGACCAGCAAAAGAACGACCTGGTGGAATACCTAAAATCCCTGCAGACGTGAGCTGAATACCGAACATCTGACAACGGAACCTGACGGCGCACCCTCTGTTGCGCTATCCTTGGCTTGTCTGCAAAACGGAATCGCGACAGTTCCATGATCAAAGTCCTTGCCTCCATTGTGACCACCGTGCTCATCGTAGCGATGACCCTCGGCGCCATGTTCATTCTTGTGCAGGCGACGGAATACGTCACATCCCTGGATTATCTGCCGCATCGGGCCGCTGCCATGGCAGCCGAGGTCGTTCTCGGCATCATCCTTCTTCTCGGCACCGTCTGGCTCGCCACGCATCTGGCCGTGCGAATTTTCAGCACGAAAGAGCCACCGTCCGTGACTCCGCCCCAGGGAGGCCCGGTTGTCTGAACCCAAGCGCAGCTTGATCCCCGAGCCCAGAACCAGCGACGGCATGGAAGAGTTGCGCCGGCTGGAAGCAGAAGCCGAGGCGGGAGGCGGCCCGGAACGCCGCGAGCGCGAGCACAAGGCCGGCAAGCTCACCGCGCGCGAACGCATCCATTTGCTCCTCGACGAAGGCACGTTCGAAGAGCTCGATAAATTCGTGCGCCACCGCTGCGTCGACTTCGGCATGCAGGAGCAGCGCCCTGCGGGCGACGGCTTTATTACTGGCTTTGGCCGGATCGATGGCCGCTTGGTCTACGTGTTTGCGCAGGACTTTACGGTGTTTGGCGGTTCGCTCTCTGAAGCCAACGCACAGAAAATCTGCAAGATCATGGACCTGGCCATGCGCGCGGGCGCTCCAGTGATTGGCCTGAACGATTCCGGCGGCGCGCGCATCCAGGAAGGCGTGGCCTCACTCGCCGGTTACGCGGACATTTTCCTGCGCAACACGCTCGCGAGCGGCGTCGTGCCGCAGATCAGCGCCATCATGGGCCCGTGCGCGGGCGGTGCGGTCTATTCGCCCGCGATTACCGACTTCATTTTCATGACCCGCGAAACGTCCTACATGTTCGTTACCGGGCCGGACGTCATCAAGACCGTCACGCACGAGGAAGTGACCAAGCAGGAGCTGGGCGGCGCGATGACGCACAACGAAAAAAGCGGCGTCGCCCATTTCATCGCGCGCGATGATGCCGATTGCCTGGCTATGATTCGCGAGCTGATGAGTTTCTTGCCTGCCAATAATCTGGAAGACGCGCCGCGCCGCGCGTGTTCCGATTCACCCACGCGGCGCGACGACGCCCTCAACACGCTCGTGCCGCCCGACCCGCAGAAACCCTATGACATCAAGGATGTGGTGCACTCCATTGTCGATGATGGCTACTTCTTTGAAGTCCACGAACATTACGCCAAGAACTTAGTCGTGGGTTTTGCGCGGCTCGATGGCCGGCCCGTGGGCATCGTTGGCAATCAACCGGCCTTCCTCGCCGGCGTGCTGGACATCAATGCTTCGGTGAAAGGCGCGCGCTTCGTGCGTTTCTGTGACGCCTTCAACATTCCGCTGATTACTTTTGAAGACGTCCCCGGCTTTCTACCCGGCACGCAGCAGGAGTTCGGCGGCATTATCAAGCACGGCGCAAAACTTCTTTTTGCCTTCGCGGAAGCGACGGTTCCGAAAATTACCGTGATCACCCGCAAAGCCTACGGCGGCGCCTATTGCGTTATGGCCTCGAAGCACATTCGCACCGACGCGAACTTTGCCTGGCCCACGGCCGAGATTGCGGTAATGGGTCCGGAAGGCGCCGTCGATATTGTCTACAAGCGCGATCTGGCAAAAGTGGAGGGTGCGGAACGCGAAAAGCTGCGCCAGGAGAAAATCACCGAGTTCCGCAACCGCTTCGCCAATCCGTTTGTCGCTGCCGAGCGCGGCTATATTGACGCGGTCATCAAGCCGGCCGTCACGCGGGAGAAAATCATCAACGCCCTCCGAGCTCTCGAAAACAAGAAAGACACGAATCCACGCAAGAAACACGGAAATATTCCTTTGTAGAGCGCGGGAACAGCCGGTTACTCCGGCAGCAGGTGAAAAGGTCTCTTGCGCGCGGACCGGTAGACGGAAAAATCTCGCCGGTCCAGGGTAAAGATCATGTCAATGTTCTCGCGATGTGCCAGATAGACCAGCATCGCGTCGGCAAACTGTGGGCGGAGACTCGCATATTTCTTCATAATCTGAACAATGGGCAGTGATTCGCTGCCCATGACCGGAAGAATTTCGAGAAAACCTTCATTTATGCTTCCCATTAGTCTTTCAAAACCCAAAGGAAATTTGCGAAGCAGCCACGCTGCTTCGGCAATGACGGGCCAACAGGTCAATAGAGGCGGGGGCAAGCTATTCAGAGTTTTCAAGCACAGGTCATGATATTGGTCGTCGGGCGACACAATCGCCGCTAACGGACCAGTATCTGCCAGCACCCTCATTATTTGGACTTCCCAAAGCCCTTGAAGTAACGTTTGTTTGTGCTGAGGTCCTTAG
>CAZGFL010000057.1:0-32069 GCA_964524985.1 uncultured Acidobacteriaceae bacterium | reverse complement strand
ATATCATTTTCTGGTGAGGTGCTATGCGACGAGGCGGAGGAATTTCCATCTGGTTTTTCATCGGCATCTCGCTCCTGGTGAACGGCCTGCTCATCCTGGGATCGGGGATCGACGAGTTTGTGCATCCACCCCAGTTGCCGGTGGTGCTGTTTCACCTGCACGCCAGCATCTGGTGGGGCGCCATCCTCGTTATCATTGGAGCCAGCTATTGCTTTTACTATCTGCCCGGCAAAGGCCGCGGCTAGAACAATTCATCGCTCCCGGAGCTCATCATGTCTAGCAAAAGAAAAATGACCATGGGTCTGATCGTCGGGAACCGGGGATTTTTCCCCGATCACCTGGCCAAATCGGGCCGAGAAGAAATGATCCAAGTTCTCGCGAGAGCTGGCTACGACGTGGTCGCTCTCACGCCGGAACAGAGCAAATACGGTGCTGTCGAAAGCCACGACGAAGCCAAGCGTTGCGCCGACCTGTTTCGTTCCAAGGCCGATGCGATCGAAGGCGTCGTCGTCACTCTCCCCAACTTTGGCGACGAACGCGCCATCGCCGATACGCTTCGCCTCGCCCGGTTACATGCTCCGGTGCTGATTCAAGCTACGCCGGACACTCCCGGCAAAATGCTCATTACCCACCGTCGCGACAGTTTCTGCGGCAAAATGTCGGCCTGCAACAATCTTAAGCAGTACGGTATTCCGTACTCGCTGACCACGCTGCATACCGAAACGGCGGACTCGCCTGAGTTTACCAAAGACCTCGAATGGTTCGGCGCTGTCTGCCGCATCGTGAAAGGCTTGCGCAATCTGCGCATCGGCGCGCTGGGCGCGCGTCCTACGGCCTTCAATACCGTGCGCTATAGCGAGAAGCTTCTCGAAGCCAGCGGCATCTCCGTCGAGACGCTTGACCTTTCAGAAGTGCTGGGGCGCATCAGCCGCATGAAAGACGATCACCCGGCCGCTGTGCAGAAACTGCAATCGATCGAGCGCTACGTGGCAACTTCCGGCATTCCACAGGCTGCGCTGCTCAAAATGGCCAAGCTCGGAGCTGTCGTCGACGAATGGATGAAGGCGACCGACGTGCAAATCAGTGCCGTGCAGTGCTGGACTTCTTTGGAAGAAAACCTTGGCATTGTTCCTTGCACGCTGATGAGCATGATGAGCGACTCGCTGCTTTCGAGCGCGTGTGAAGTCGACGTCTGCGGCGTTCTTGCCATGCACTCTCTGCAACTTGCTTCGGAAACTCCCAGCGCTCTACTCGACTGGAACAATAACTACGGCAACGACCCCAACAAGGCCGTGTGCTTCCATTGCAGCAACCTGCCGAAGCATTTCTTCCGCGATGTGAAAATGGACTTTCAGGAAATTATTGCAAGCACGGTCGGCAAGGAAAACACTTTTGGTACGTGCGTTGGCCGCGTGAAAGCCGGCCCGATGAGCTTCGCCCGCTTTTCGACCGACGACGCCTCCGGCAAAATCCGCGGTTATTCCGGTGCAGGCAAATTCACCGATGATCCGCTCGACACGTTCGGCGGCGCAGGTGTGGTGGAAATTCCCGGTTTGCAGAAACTGCTGCATTACATCTGCGAAAACGGCTTCGAACACCACGTGGCCGCGAATTTTTCAACGGTCGCGCCTGCGATCCATGAAGCCGCCACCCGTTACCTCGGCTGGGAGATGTACGCCCATTCGGCCTAGCCGCCGCACATAATCGAGGAAGCTTCTTATGCCTATCGTCGCCGGCGTCGATTTCGGAACTCTCAGCGTTCGCGTCACTCTTGTCGATACATCTCGGGGCCGTCTGGGCTCCGGCGTGGCTGAGTACCCGCTGCACCGCAGAAAAGAAGATCCCGATTACGCTACGCAAAGCCACGAAGATCAAATGCGCGCTCTCGCTGAAGCCATAGAGCGCGCGTTTACCACTGCCAACGTCAAAGGGGATAGAGTCGAGGCGCTGGCCATCGACACCACCGGCTCGAGCGTTATCCCCGTTGGCGAAAAGCTGGAGCCGCTCAACGAATACTATCTCTGGTGCGACCATCGCTCCTGGCAGGAAGCCGCACTAATCACCAAAACCGCTCACGAAAAGAAGCTCCAAGTCATCGATTGGTGCGGCGGCACGTATTCCTCCGAATGGGGTTTTTCCAAACTTCTTCATTGGCTCCGCCACAACCCGGAAAAGCGCTCGCAGCTTGTCACGGCCTTCGAAAACTGCGACATGATCGCGGCCGTTCTTTGCGGAATCACCGATCCCGCGCAGGCTCCCCGCTCTATTTGCGCCATGGGCCATAAATGGATGTGGAACCGTTCGCTTGGCGGCCTGCCACCCGAGGATTTTCTTGTCTCGGTCGATCCACTACTGGCGGGTGTGCGTTCGAAACTCATCGGGCGCTACGCAACCAGCGATCATCTCGCCGGCCACCTTCACCCCGACTGCGCCAGGCAGCTTGGTCTTCGCGCCGGCATCCCCATACCCATCGGCGCCTTCGACGCGCACTGGGACGCCATCGGCGCTGGGGCTCGCACCGGGGACGTCGTCAACGTGGTGGGTACCTCCACTTGCATTATTGCCATGAGCGACGAAACCACGCTTATCCCTGGTGTCTGCGGCCTGGTCCCCGGGTCCGTTCACCCGCTCAAGACCGGCGTTGAAGCTGGACTTTCCGCCACCGGCGACATTTTTGAAGCCATCGCTCGCCGCGCTGGAAAGTCTATCTCTGAACTTTCCCCCGGGCTCGAGAGTTTCCGGCCCGGCCAGACGGGGCTCCTTCGCCTCACTTGGGACAATGGCGACCGCACGGTGCTGGTCAATCCCGAGCTCGGCGGCGTTACTTTCGGCTGGAATCTGACTCATTCCGCGCAAGACGAGCTTTTCGCCGCGATCGAAGGGACCGCCTTCCATACGCGCGTGATCTTCGAGCGTATGCAGCAGCACGGCGTTCCCATCCGCCGGGTCATCAATGCGGGTGGCATTCCGCAGAAAAACGACCTGCTCAATCGGGTCTATGCCAACGTTCTGAACAAGCCGGTGCTCATTCCGCAGTCCGAAGTCACCAGCCTTGGCTCTGCCGTTTTTGCCGCTCTCGCTGCGGGCGCTTTTCCCTCCATCGAAGCCGGGCAACAGGCACTTTGCCCCACCTACCGCGTCGTTGAGCCAGATCCAGCCGCCGCCAAGATTTACGAGGACCTCTACGACCTTTACCGCGAACTCTATTTCGCGTTCGGCAAAGGTGATGCACCGGCCGCGGCTGTGGGGCGCGTCCTTCCCAGTCTCCGGCGCATTGCCGCCGCCGTGCGAGGTAGCGCATGAAACTTAAGACGCTTCGTGAAGAAGTCCTCGAGGCCAATCTCGAGCTCGTCCGCCGCGGTCTCGTGCTCTATACCTTTGGCAACGCCAGCGGGATTTCCCGCGAAGAGGGCCTCGTCGTCATCAAACCGAGTGGTGTCCCCTACGAGACGATGAAGCCCGAAGACCTGGTCGTGGTCGATCTCAATGGCGAAGTCATCGAAGGCGGCCTCCGTCCTTCCTCCGACCTCCCCACTCACCTCGTCCTCTATAAGTCATTCCCTACGATTGGCGGTGTCGCTCACACGCACTCTCGGGCCGCCACGTCCTGGGCCCAAGCGCAACGTGAGATCCCCTGTTTCGGAACCACGCATGCCGATTATTTCCACGGTGCCATCCCCGTGACCAAGCCGCTTACTGCCGCACAAATTCGCAACGACTACGAGTTGAATACCGGGCTCGCCATCGTCCGCTGCCTCGCCAAGCGCGACCCTCTCCACACACCAGGCGTGCTCGTCGCCGGCCACGCCCCCTTTTGTTGGGGCAAAACGGCTGCCGACGCTGCTCACAATGCTGTGATTGTTGAAGAAATTGCCGCGATGGCGCTCAACACCGTCTCCGCGAATCCTCGTGTGCGGGCGATCTCCAAGGAGCTCCACAACAAACACTTCTTCCGGAAACACGGCTCCTCGGCCTATTACGGGCAAAAATAGGTCCTGCCCACCCCCTGGCCTCTCCTGTGGTCTCTTAGGGCTGCGACGAAATCAATTTGTTTAACTCGGAAGGACCTTGGGTGTATAAGGGTGCCCATCCGGGAGATCAAAATAGAGAAGACTTTTCTCGAACAACGTCTTGACCCACGACCGCGAATCCTTTCGCAGCTCTTACGCCGGCAACCCACCCTGGGACATCGGCAAGCCCCAGCCTGCGTTCCAGGCTGCCGCCGACAAGGTGGTCGGCTCGGTTCTCGATGCCGGCTGCGGCACCGGCGAACACGCCCTGTTCTTCGCCGCACGGGGCCATGCTGTCACCGGCTTCGACTTCTTGGAGGAACCCATCGCTGCCGCGCGGCGCAAAGCCGCCGAGCGCAGCCTCATCGTCAAGTTCCTGGTCAAAGATGCCCTAAAACTCCATGAGTGGACCGAACGCTTCGACAACGTGCTCGACTCCGGCCTATTTCACGTTTTTTCCGACGCGGACCGCATTCGCTACGTGCGCGGGATTAAGACCGTCCTCGATCCCGGCGGCCGTCTGTTCCTGCTTTGTTTCAGCGATGCCACACCGGGAACAGAAGGACCGCGACGCGTCTCGCAGTCCGAGTTGCGCCATTTCTTTGCCGACGGCTGGGAAATCGAATCCCTCGAGCCCGTGCGCCTCGAAATCCGCCCTGAGTACAGACCGGGAGCCTTCTCCGGCGAAGACCCGCGCGGTTGGTTCCTCACCGCCCGCCGCCTGGCCTAAACCTCACCAAAACGTACACGTACAAAAGGAATGACTTGCCATAAGGATCGATTCGGACTTTCCCGATGATTTTCTTGCCATGATTTTGGCGCTCCGGCAGCTCATTTTCCGGCGGGAATCGCGCTCAGGACTTCGCCAGTCGCAAGCAATTGGTTTAAAAGAAGTGAGAGAAATCTCTCGTAACTTATTAAATCAACATGTACTTAAACGACTAAGAGCGTCATATACTTGCATTCATGCAGCACCATTGACTTGTAATTGCTCAGCATAATATACTTGCATTGATGCGGCATAATGGACTTGTAGTGATCGTGACGGATGGGAGGCTTCATGCCCTCGCCAAGCGAAAAACTGGCTGAATCCCTTGACATACTTAAGGCGCTCCAGCAAGGCAACCGACGTGTGTTCCGTTCCGACGAACTTAGCCGGGTTCACCGCGAACGGTTAGTGGAGAACGGCTTCTTGCAGGAAGTCATGAAGGGTTGGCTGATTTCTTCAAGCCCCGACGCACAAGCCGGCGAGAGCACCCCCTGGCATGCGTCGTTCTGGGAATTCTGTGCACGCTACTGCGACGAGCGCTTTGGTGAACAATGGCACCTCTCGCCGGAGCAGTCCCTTTTTTTGCACGGCGAGAGAACGGTGATCCCGGATCAACTGGTTGTGCACAGCCCAAAAGCAACGAATAACGATATCCAGCTTTTGTTCGGCACCACGCTTTACGATCTGAAAGTTGCTGAGATGCCCACCAGCGCGGCGCTCATGGTGAGGGAGGGATTGCGTCTGTTCACGCCGGCTGCCGCGTTGGTGCGCGTGCCGGAATCATTTTTTCAGCTCTATCCCCTCGAGACGCAAGTGGTGATGGCAAGCCTGGCCGACGCCTCGGACCTGCTTCGGCTTCTTCTGAATGGGGGCCATTCCGCGAAAGCCGGTTACCTTGCCAAGGCGTTCCGCCAAACGGGGCGCGGCGAACTCGCCGATGAGATTCTCCGCGCGATGAAAGGCGCCGGATACGATGTGCGAGAGAGCAGTCCATTTGAACCCGGACAGATATTCGCTAGGTCGGGCCGTCCGGCCACTCCCATCGCGGGCCGCATCGAGATGCTCTGGCAATCGATGCGTGGCAAGGTCCTTGCGATGTTCCCGAAAGCGCCGGGACTTCCAACAGACAAGGAAGCGTATCTTCGCTTCGTCGACGAAATCTATCGGACCGATGCCTACCATTCGTTGTCCATTGAAGGCTATTCGGTCACGCCTGCCCTGGTTGAGAGAGTGCGGCAGGGCGGCTGGGACCCCGAGCATGACGTTCGTGATCGAAGAAATCGCGATGCCCTCGCGGCGCGGGGATACTGGCAAGCGTTTCAGCTCGTGAAGAAAGAAGTGGAGAAGGTGATCGCCGGTGAGAATCCTGCCGCCCTCGCGCGCGCTGCGCACAACGACTGGTACCGCGAATTGTTCAGGCCCTGCGTTACTGCCGGCTTGATCGAACCGGGGGCATTGGCCGGATACAGGAGCATACCCGTGTATCTGCGCGGGTCGCGCTACGTCCCGCCGAGATGGGAGGCGGTGCGCGACGCCATGCCGGCGTTCTTTGATGTTCTGACAAAGGAACCTGAGGCTTCGGTGCGGGCAGTCGTGGGGCACTGGCTATTCGGTTATATTCACCCGTACCCGGATGGGAACGGCCGCATGGCGCGGTTCCTCATGAATGTCATGCTGGCTTCGGGCGGCTATCCTTGGACGGTGATTCGCACCGTCGATCGCAAGTCTTATCTGAGCGCGCTGGATCGCGCCAGCATCGAGATGGACATCCATCCGTTCACAACCTTTATCGTCCGCCGCGTCCGATGGCGCCTCGAACGGCATGGCTTGACATTTCAAGCCCCAATGGAGAGTCTGGTTTTCGGGCGCGACATGGTCCTTTTCTACGGGCAAGATGGCGAAGCGTGCGTGCGGTGCGCCATCACCGGGGAAGCCCTTGACGATCATTTCCACGGGGCTGGCAAGGACAGACTCGAAGTATTTAGAGCGAACCGCCAGCCCATCCAGGAAGAGGTACGGCGGAGATATTTTGCCGGCGACACCGAACTGGATGGGTCTATTCTCATTCGCTCCGGCGATCTGCCTGACGCTAAACAGCCTGCGGATGCTTCACAGCCAGCAGCAGCTGGAGGAAGCCCGGAAGGAATGCAAGGAAGCGCTGAAGATCAATCGCTAGTTGGACCAGAAGAATACCCAGACCTGTCTACCGGACGTGGCGACGACGCTGAACAGCCAGCGGACGCTTCACAGCCAGTAGCAACGGATGGAGGAAGCCCGGAAGGACAAGGAAGCGCTGAAGATCGATCGCGAGCTGACACAGAAGAATCCATAAACGTATCTGCGGCGCCTAGCGAAGACACTGAACAATCTGAGAAAGCTTGACAACACGCGGCGCCCGGTGACGTGTAATGAGGCAGGAGTTTAGAGCTTGCTCGGTTTTCGGCCGGCCGATCTAACCGGTTGTGCCCGCCGAAGACTCCTTCCAAGGCATCAGTCCCTCCCCATAAACGAGGAGAAAGTGTCACCTAGCGGCAAAAAATCCCTCGAGAGGACTAAACGTGCTTGTGTGGCCTCGCTTGGAACTATGCCAACTTTTCTATTTTCAATCCGCTACAGGAACAGAACGGACGAAACTCTCTTGCCTCAAGCTCCATCTAAGTGGATAGGGCCTTGCGGGATAGGCCTTAGCGCAGAAACTTTCTGCTCGTTTCTGTGTTTGCATAAAGGAGTTCAATCCAGACTCGCCGCAAGCCTGCGGTAATCCCGGCACAGGGCTCACCGCCAAAGGTGCGCGCCCGGGGAACCGCCAGCCCTATATTCCCGTGGGATACAGAGGGTCATGGCGGGACCTCGATCCGCCGTGAGGGGTACGAATAAAGGAGAATCAGATCCATGAAGATGCGTGCGATGTGGCTCGCAGCAGCCGCCTTATTTCTGATCACAGGCGTTTCTACCAGGGCTCAGGGTAAGAATGAAATCACTCCCTTCGTTGGCTACGAGACTAGCGGGTCTTATCCCGTGACCACCTTCAGCACCGGTGGAATTACCGCCCCGATCGACGAGCTTCGCGCAAACGCCTCTGCAGCCTTCGGAGTGTTTCTCGATCGCAACCTGAGTGAGAATTTCCAGCTCGAATTCATGTGGAATCGCAACAACACGTCCTACAGCGCCCACAACGTCCTCACCCAGAGTTATTTCAACGCCTTCCACTCGGACATCGACCAGTACCAGTTTGGCGGGTTGTACATGTTCCTGGGTAGCGAGCACAGACTTCGTCCTTACGGTGCTCTTAGCGTGGGCTTCACTCACGACACCAACGGCGGCGGCAATCCCAACCGCACTGAGTTCTCCTGGAGCATTGGCGGCGGCGTCAAATATTCTCTGGTTCGTCACCTCGGCTTGCGCGGCGATATCCGCTACCTGCCCACCTACGGCAGCTCCTCGCCTGGCACATACTGCGATCCTTTTTTCGGCTGCTACACTACGACGGTCCACAATTACCTGAACCGCGTGAGCATGGTCGGCGGCCTTGTTTTCAATTTCTAGTCAATCTTCCGGCGAGACCAGCGAAGGGCCGCGTGTGTGCGCAGTGGCCCACTTTCTTAAGCCCTCAGGCGTGGTGAGCAGCTACTTCCCCGGACCATCGTTCGGCGGAACAAACAGTTTCTTGTCTATCGCTACGTTCTGTTTCACTTGTTCTACCTTGATGGTGAAAGCCCCATTCGGCCGCGACAGCGTCCAGCGATACGGAATCTTCACTCCATCGGTTTCCCGGTAATCCCCATAATCGATCTGCGCGGGATTTTTCCCCAGCGGGGTCACCGTGTAGCGCACCATCCTCAAGAGCAGCCCGGTTTTCTGCTCAAAGTACAGCTGAAGAGGAGGTCGCCCCGGCGCTGCGGCAGAAACCACATAGGTCTCCTGCCCGTTGAGCTCCACACCGGGCTTCACCTTGAACTCTTTGTACATCTCGCGCACCCGTGCCGGAAAGTGAAGTTCGGCATCGATTTTCGCACCCGCGCGCTCTGGGGCGGTCATGCGGTGGAAGCCGCCTGGGATGCTTAGCCAACCTATTTCGCCGTTGAAAGCCGTCACGCTTGAGCCGCCCTGCATATGGAATATGGAAATGCGCTTGTCCGGAGCCTCTGAATAGACTTCGATGGGAGATTGCGTGCCCATCGCATCAATGGTCCCTTTCTCCACGCGGGTCTTGATCTTCATCAACCCCTCGGCACCTCCTACTGCCGCCAGATATTTATCCAGGATCTGGTCTGCGGTCGGCAGGTTGGCGTGGGTTTCGTCGTCTTCTTCGCCATGAATATGCGGCATGGGTTTCGGAGCATCGGCGCCGAGAAGCGGTATCCCCACTGGATGGGGCGAACCACGGTGGCAGGTGTAGCAGGTCACTTCCACTTCGTTATTGAAATGCCCCTTATCAATCGCCAGTTCCATCGCGATCATTTTCCTGGCGGTCTGCTTTTCCTTCTTGTCGTCCTTTTGCATCTCATGTTCGACGTGGCAGAAATCGCATTGCACGCCAAGCGAGGCGGAAATGAATTGCATCGCCGGAATCACTTCCTCCGCGGGGATGTCTTTCAACACCTGAATGTTCTTAAATTGCTGCTCGGCGGTCTTTGGCTCCTCGCTCTGCGGCTTTGTATCAGTTTGCGCTTCGGCTCGCACGCTCCAGACAGCGAAAAGGACAAAACCGATGATGGCAGCCGCAAACCACCACTTCTGCTTCAAAATGTTTCTCATCTCAGTTCTCCAGGTCATCGGAAATTGAGAGGGCGCCGAATGAAACCCTCTGGCTGACCGCTAACTCTGCAGTTCGCCGCGCTTCGCCAATGCCGTAATGCGGTCTGCAGCCCGGAAAGCCAGCGCCTGAATCGTCATCGTGGGCTGACCTCGTCCGGAGGTGACCAGGCTGCTGCCATCACAAAGGAAAAGATTCGGGACATCGTGCGTGCGATGATCCAAATTGATCACCGAGGTTTTCGGATCGCTGCCCATCCGGCACGTGCCAAGAAGGTGCACAGCAAATTGCTGTTCCTGGATCGGCTGATTCCATTTTGCCTTTGTCCCAGCAGCATCCAGAATTTCCATCGCCCGGTCCTTCATCCACTCCATCATCTTCAGGTCATTGGGATGGTCGCGGAAGGTCATGCGCAGCGCCGGCAGGCCCCACGCATCCTTTACGTCGGGGTCTAGCGAAAAACTGTTGGTCTCGACCGCTAATGAAGTTCCGTGGCAGAAAATCTGCATCGTCCGAGTGAAGTTCTGGCGCAAGGTCTTCTTGAATTCTTTTCCCCATCTCGGTGTGTCCGGCGGCAGCGCGCTCATTGCGAAACCGCCAGGCGTAAGGTCAAAGCGGGCGTCAAGCCCCCCACCTCCATAGAAGCCCACTTTCTTTGGATCGGGTTCATAAAAATCGTGAAGAATCCGGCTGACGGCGAACCCCTTGTAATCGTTCAACGGCTCTTCAAACACGCCAAACGCAAGTGCGCTACTGTTCGGCATCAGATACTTTCCTACCACGCCGCTGGAATTGGCCAAACCATTCGGAAACTGTGACGATGCCGATAGCAGCAGCAGTCGGGGCGTTTCCGCGCCGTTTGCGGAGACGATGACCGCCTTCGCCTTCTGAAACTGCGTGTTCTTCTTGGGGTCGAAATAGACAACTCCGGTCGCCCGCCCGTTCTTGTCCGTAACAATCTGGTGCGCGTAACTATTGGGCCGGATCTCGCAGCGGCCCGTAGCTTCAGCCACAGGAATCATCGCGGAAAGCGAAGTGGATTTTGCCCCAACCTCGCATCCAAACCCAAGGCAAAATCCACAATTGACACAGGCGCTGCGCCCTGGTCGAGGCCTCGAAAGAATGGCCATCGGCGCGGGGAAAGGATGGTAGCCGAGCTTGCGCGCAGCCTTCTCGAAGAGCACTCCGGATCCTTTTACGGGCAAGGGCGGCATGGGATAAGGCCTCGACCTCGGCGGATCAAAAGGACTGGCCCCAGCCAATCCGGAAACGCCAACTTCCCACTCAACTTTTGTGTAATACGGCTCCAGGTCATCGTACGTAATCGGCCAATCCATCAAATCGACGCCGGGAATCTCTCCCACTTTGCTGCGTTCCGCAAAATCGATCTCGTGGAAGCGCCAGAAATTCGCAGTAAAATGCACGCTGCTGCCGCCGACGCAGCGTCCGTACATGACACTTGGCTGCTTCTGAGCTTTGTCTTGCGGCGTCTTACGAAAGGTATTTGGCTGTATATCCTGCTTGTTGGTAAGACCGTGACGCAGGAACACGTCCACTTCGTTATGGGAAAATTCCGCTTCCTTCAGATACGGCCCTTGTTCGAGCACCACCACCCGGAATCCGTTGCTGGAAAGTTCCTTCGCCAACACGCCGCCGGCAGCGCCGGATCCCACGATTACGAAATCCACTTCGTCGGAAGGCTTGTAAGTCACCCTGGCCTGAGTCATTTCTTATCCGTTTCCGGCGAAGCCGCCTGCCAACCGGGATAGTCCTTGTCGTAGAAACCAAACGGCGGAGCAAAACTGTGCGCCGGATCGCGTCCGATCACCTTCCATCCGGCGTAATCCCGATTTCCTCCCGCTTCTGGCGCCGCCAGAAATCCATACACGGTGTGCTGCCAGATAGTCTGGAAAAAGCCAGCAGCGCCCGGTTGAAATCGTCGTCGCGACGCTCCAGCCTGGCTTTTCTCCGCTTCGGTCAGTTCGGTCAACAAATCTTCCTGTTGTTTTGGCGTGGCATCCGCGTAACTTTTCACGTCCGGATGCTTCTCGCTGGTGATCCGGTTTAACTCCGCGAGTCCCTTTTGGTAAAGCGGGAGCGCGTCGTTCGCGAACGTCTTGAGCGCCCGGTCAATAAAATACACAACCCCGGCTTCCCGCGCCCCGGGCATTTCATCCGTGGGAATAATCTGCGAAGCAACCGCCTCCACTTGCCTGGCTTGGTCCGGCGTTAGGACCTCGAATTTACCCGGTGCCTTGGACTTGGCCGCCTCGTGAGCATGCTGCGCCGCTGCAACCACCGCGGGCCACTGCGCGCTGATCCACGCCATTCCCGCCGCCCCGCTCGCTTCGAGGAGAAACTCTCGCCGTGCTGTTTGCTCTGGTTTCATAGGCTCCTTCGTGTCCTGAGCAATCTACGGTCTGTTCGCTCCATCGTCAAGCTTTAGCTCAGCAAATTTTTGACAGATGGCGATCGTAGTTTCCGATAACCGCAAGAATCGAATTCTGACTGCTTCCGTTCATTCTCGGGATTTGGCTAAGCTCCCCGGCTGCAGTATTATCACCACTTGGCACAAACAATGGGAACTTTTACTGGCGCTATCGGCAGCGGCGGAAAGTGGCTGCTTGACCGCATTGTCGGCGGGTTGGCCGCCACCGGCATCAATCCCAATCTGCTCACTTTTCTTGGCCTGCTCGTCAATTTTGGAGCGGCCGCCAATTTTGCCGTCGGGAATTTCCGTACCGGTGCGATCATCATTTTCTTCGCCGGTTTCCTGGACATGCTCGACGGGCAAGTGGCGCGGCGGCAAAACCGCGTCACTGCATTCGGTGCGTTCTACGATTCCACGCTGGACCGCTACGCGGACATGGCTCTCTACATGGGCTTGCTGGTCTATTACTCCGTCAGTGGCCGCACTCCCTACGTGGTTCTCGCGGCGGTGGCCACTGCTGGTTCGGTGATGGTAAGTTACGCGAGGGCGCGCGCAGAATCGCTGATCTCTCTCTGCAAGGTCGGCTTTATGGAGCGGCCGGAGCGGCTGGTCCTGCTCATCATTGGCGGCATGTTCAATCGCATGGCCCAGGTCCTTTGGGTGATCGCCATCATTTCCACCATCACGGTGATCCACCGCATTTTCTTCACCTGGCAGGAGACCAGGGCCGGCCGGATTCTTCCCAATCTCAAACCGAATTCCTAGTTGTCCTTCCACGACATTAGCTACAACGAACACGAGGTAGCTACATGCGCAGAATGGCAGCCGGAAATTCAAGAACCGTCTGGGACGCTATCTGTCGGCGGTTCAGAGGAGACAATCCTTGCTCACAACCGATCGGGGCCGCCCCGTTGCCAAGGTCAGTCCGCCTGACCGGCAGGAACACACCGAGGAATCCCTTGAAGGGCCCGATGAGAAGGTTCAAAGCCGCCGCCTCTCGCGGAAGCCTGCTTCGCAAATGCGGATTGAGGATTGCCGATCGTGCTCTAGGTGGACTCGTCTGCGCTGATTAAACACTACATTCAAGAAACGGGGAGCCTTTCCCTGAATGCGAAATTCAACGAGGCATCCCTCCGTTACCCCGGATTTTCATCTCGGTGGCGGGTTATGCAGAGATTCTGGCTACTTTCGCACGGCGTTTGAAGGGTTCTGATGCTATTCATCTGGCATTGGCGCTGTGGTTGAAGGGCGCCCTGCGGTTTGGCAAGCAGTTTGGACCGTCCGATCGATCACTTACGTTCGCCAGCTCGGACAAACAGCTCAAGGCCGCGGCTGCGATTGAAGGGCTGGATGTGTTCGATCCGGAGGAGAAGAATTAGCCTCGCGTACTTCCTTTAACACGAATTTGGAGCCACTCCTCCACCGGCGCGGCAATAATCTTCTTCACGCGCTCCTTCAATGCCGGTACATCTTCCTTACGCATACCCTTGGTTTCGATCGTGTAGTGCAGGAACACGGTGATCGTGCTTGGCCGCAGGATCCAATCCTCTGTGCGCAGATGTTGAAACGATCCCACCATGCTCACGGGAACAATCGGAACTCCCAGTTGCTGCGCCAGCCGGAATCCGCCGTCTTCGAATTCGTTGACATGCCCGTCGCGCGTACGCTTCGCCTCCGGAAAGATAATCAGGCTTATGCCGCTGTTAATGGCCTCTCGCGTCAAGCGCCACAATCGTTTCAGTTCCTTGGGGCCGCGCACAGTCGGAACCGGCACGTTGCCAAAGCGTTTCATCAACCATCCGTAGATTGGAATCCGGAAGTGCGATTCCAGCTCCCACCCGCGCACCAATTGGGGAATCGCGCAGTACAGCATGAATGGGTCCAGTAGGTTGACATGGTTCACCATGAAGATCGACGTCCGCTTCTCATCAAAGCCGGGGGCTTTCTTCGCGACCACCCTGGCCCCAGAGAAAAACGCAATCCTGCGGCACAATCCGCGTTGCAGCCAGTCATGTCTGCGGGGATCCAGCACAACCGCCAGCGCGATCAGAATCGGCACTGCAATTAGAAAGTGCAACCAGCTCATCCCCCACAGGAACATGCTGCGAATCACTTCCCAAATCCGCCTCATATGTAAACGTCCATAGCGCCCGGCAGAACTTCAAGCACTTGGCAGTTCACAGTGACAATTTCTCCGTCCACCATCACATCCACCGCTGCATCCAGCGCGAATTCCACCCGCTTGACGGCTCGGTGCGACGCGAGTGGATGCTCAATGTGCGTTCCGTCATACAGTCGCGGCAACATGCGGATCAATCCCAGTCTTCCGATGGGGCCCCAACGAACGTATTCGATCAGCCCGTCGCTCGGGTCCGCATGGGGCGCGATCAGCATGGTGCCGCCCGTGTACTTGCTGTTGTTGAAGGTCAGAAACAGGCAGCGCCGCTCGTCCCACTCCGCGTCATCATCGCAGCGCATTTTGAAGCCGCGGCGATTTAACTGCACCACCTTTACAAAAACGCCGAGAAGATAGCCCAGGTGTCCGAAGGGCTTGAAGACGCGGTTGGTAATTGCCCCGACGTCCGCGGTAAATCCCACACTCAATAAATTGAAGGAATAAATCGTGCCCGCAGTGTGCTGCAGCCGCAGTAAATCCACGCGGCGCTTGCGTCCGGCTTGCAACGCCTGCAGCGAGGACTCCCCGCCGTTCTTCGTGAAATCCCGCAAGAATGAATTGCCGGTGCCGAGGGGCAAAAAACCCAGTTCGATTCGCGCCACAGGCCGTTCTTGTGAAAAAATGCCGTTGATGATCTCGTGAGCCGTTCCATCTCCACCCACGGCCAAGAATCTTCGATAGCCCTGTTCGTAGGCCTCGCGCGCAAGTTCCGAGGCGTGGCCCGGCCCCGTCGACGCAATCACATCGATGTGCAGGCCTTTTTCCTTGAGGCGCGCAATCTCGCTTCCGGCAAGCTTCGCCGAACGCCCGCCGCCCGCGGCAGGATTCACAATGGCAAGAAATCTCTCTTTCACGGTGATGCCGTCGTGGGAATTTTACCTTGTTTCATCCTCAAACCGGCAGGATTGCCTGCTCCCGGTTCAGCTTTCCCAGCCTCTCTGCCAGGGCCGAGCGGATAATCTTCAGTGAGGCAGTCAGCGGGAAATCCTCCTCGTCCACCACTACGCCGTGTATGCGCTTGTAATTGATCAACCGTTTGTTGCGCGCGGCGATTTCCTTCCGCAGTTCCTCGGAGAACGTCTGCCCGCGTTCCAGGTGAATCGCCAGAACCAGTTGTTCGCCCACCATCGACCGGTTCGGCCAGATATAGTTCGCGGCAAACACGCAGTATTCTTTCACCGGCAGCCCCTCGAAGGCCTGCTCGACGTCTTCCGCGTAGACGTTCTTTCCTTCCTCGGTCACAATCATGTTTTTCTTTCGGCCAAACAATTGCAGATGCCCCGTGGCATCGAATCGCCCCATGTCTCCGGTCATCAGCCAGCCATCCACAATCGTTTGCGCAGTCAACTCTGGCTCGTTCAGATAGCCGGCCATCACGGTCTTACTGCGCACGCACACCTGGCCGATTCCATCCGCATCCGGATTGAGGATGCGCACTTCCATGCCCGGCAGCGGCTTGCCGACCGTGTCCGCGCGAAATGGACGCAGATCGTTCACCGTCACCGCCGTGCCCGCTTCCGTCAGCCCGTAGCCGTTTGCCACCGGGATGCCCAGGTCATAAAAAAATTGCAGCGTTTGCGGCTCCGTGAACGCTCCGCCGACAATGATGGCCTCCAACTTTCCACCAAACGCCGCGTGCACCTGTTTCAGAAGTAGCCGGCTGAGTGCGCGTCGAGGCCGGCCCTTGGTCAACACCTTATTGAGGCTTCGCAGGCCTTCAAAGATTCGTCGCTTCGAGGGAGGCAATTCGTCAAAACGCGCCAACAAACCTCTTTGCAGGTTCTTCAGCACCAGCGGCACCAGGCTCACGTATGTAATTTGATATTTCGGGAGCGCTTCCCGCACGTATTCGGGCCGCAAGGTTCGTAGATGAACGACCGCCGCCCCGCAAGTGAATGGCCCGATGAATCCGACCATGAAGTCGATCGCGTGGTTCGTGGGCAGAATACTCAAATACTTCACACCCGGCCAGAACGGGTACCACGTCGTCAGCGCCACGCATTGTTCCAAATAGTTTTCGTGTGTCATCATGCAGCCCTTCGGCGTCCCGCCGGTGCCGGAGGAATAAACGATGCACGCCAAATCTTCGCGCCGCCGCGGAACAAATGACGGCTGGCCCGCGCCTTGGGCCGTTTCCCAAACTACAGCTCCGGCCAGGTCCGCCTGAGCCGGCGCCTCCGTTACAGGAACACTCCTTACCTTTGTCGCTTCTGTTCGCCCCGGCGAACCGCTCAACTGCCTCCAGATCGGATATTCCGTAATCAGCACGCTTGCACCGGAGTGTTTCAGTAGTGTCCATTGCTCTTCCGGCTTCAACTTGTAATCGAGTGGCACCAGCGTTCCGCCGCAAAAGAAAATCGCATACGCGGAGATCAGCCACTTCGACTGGTTGGTCATGATGATCGAAGCCCGATCACCCTCTTTGAATCCGGAATCCTGGAGCCATTTGGCGAGCGGCATCGCGCGTTCCTTAAAGTCCCGGTACGTCAAGCGCTGTTTTTCTTCGCCCCGGTCCGATTCATACAGGCAGACTTCCTGCGGCCACGTTTCCAGCGCGTCGCGCACGGCCTCCCCGATCGATGAGTATTTGTTCAGATCCAGCATGCGAAATCACCGATTGGTCACAGAGTTCTCATGGCAAGGAACGCGAAAGGATAGAGCGTTGCATCCCGCGGGTCAAAAGACGGGAGTCGAACTTGATCAAGAGGCCGGCTCTTTTGCCTGAAATTCGAAGACAGGTCAGCACCTGCGCCTCGAAGACGGGCACCACTCGCTGTACGCTCTTCAGCTCGACCACTACCAAGCCTTTCGCGCAACTGCAAATTCCAGGCACCATGCATTCTCGTCGATGGATGCAAGAAGCCCTGGACCGGGGTGTTTGTGAACCGCTATAGCACACCCGATGATTCTCTCCGTCAGCGCATTCAACTTCTGAAGGTCAGTCTGGCGCCCCCTGCGTCTTCTTTCTCCCCGGGCTGGCACGGGCACTTTCATTCCATCGAATTCCTCGGTGGCCTCTGCGCCTCCACAACTGATCTCTCTTCTACAGGCGGGCTTGCACTCGTTCCGCGAGGGTCTTGAAATCACTGACGCCTTGCACTTCATAGTCCGGCAATTCGATGTGGAAGTGATGCTCCAGGCGCGACAACATCTCCAGTGCCTGCAGGCTGTCGATTCCCAGCTTCTTATAGAAATCGTCATCGGCCTTCAAGGAGCCGGGCGTGGCTTTGAAATGCTTGGTTGCTAGCTCCAGTATTTCTTGTGTGGTCTGTTCTAAAGTGCGCATAGTTCCTGAATTTATCATCCCCTCTGCCGGAAGAAAAACCGCTCAAGCTCTTTTGGTTTCCGCCACCGGCAGATGCTTCATGGGGTCGTCAGTCTCCACGAAGCGCTTCAGACTCTCCATCACCACGGGGCGGTTAAACAGCTTGCAGAAGAGCTCTATCTCCCTTTTCAACTCCGCGCGTGGGATTGGCTTAATGAATTTCTTGGCCGCCACGCGCGTCTCGGCGTCAAACTTGGTCACCTGCTGCGCCATGGAACGCGCCACTTGCAGCGCGTATCCTTCGCCGGCCAGATGTGCCACTAGTCCCGCCTGATGCGCGCGCTCCGCCTTCACGGTTCGACCTGTAAACAGCAGATCCCGAACAAAACTGTTTCCGACATCCCGCCGCAATCGAGGAATTCCTCCGAATGCGGGAATCAATCCCAGCCGTAGCTCCGGAAAGCCGAACCGCGCCATCTTGTCCGCGACGATCTGGTCACAAGCCAGTGCCAACTCCAATCCACCACCCATGCACAGCCCGTGGACCGCCGCGAAGGTGACAAATGGCGCTTCATCGATGGCGTTCAGTACTTTGTGGATTCGCTTCAGGAACGCGCGTGCTCCCGCCGCGCGTTTCGCTTTCGGCAACGGCACTGCCCCGTAATACAACTCCTTCAGGTCTGCCCCCGCGCAAAACCCACCCGGGCGTGCACTGGTGATAATGCAGGCGCTGGTCATTGGCGCCAGTCCTTTGATAACCGCAGCGAATTCCTCCAGGTCCGTGAGCATCACGGTGCCAATTTCGTTCAGCGGTTCGCGGTCGAGCGTCAGCTCCACCACGCCGTCCCCCCATTCCCACCGCAACGCTTCTCCGCGAAATTCCTTCATCAGTTCTTTCCGCCCGCCGCCGAAGCCTGCTTGCTGTACATCCGGTCAATCTCTTCGGCAAAGCGCCTTTGGATCGCATCGCGCTTAATCTTGTTCATGGCGGTGAGCAGCCCGCTCTCCGCCGTCAGCGGCTGCGGCAAAATAGTGAAATTGCGAAGCTGGCGATAATGTGGCAACTCGGAATTCACGCGATCGAGTGCTTCTTGCGCGGCTTTGCGTTCCACCGCTCCGGTCAACAGCACCGTCAGGTAGCCACGGCCGTTTCCCACCACCACAATCTGTTGCGCGCCCAAAAGATGCTGCGCCAACTTTTCTTCGATTGGCTCTGGTGCCACGTTGTGCCCGGAATTCAGGATGACCAGGTTCTTGATGCGTCCGCTGATGCGCCAATTGCCTCGTGAATTCACTTAACCCTGGTCGCCGGTATGAAACCAACCATCCTTCAGCACCCGCGCTGTTTCTTCCGGACGGTTCCAATAGCCCGGGAAGACATGCGGCCCGCGTACTACGATCTCCTCATTGTCTCCCACCATCAGTTCGGCGCCAGGAATGGCCTGCCCAACGCGGCCTGGTTCACTGGCAATGCACGGGTCATCCATGGTGCAGATTGCCGTAGTTTCCGTGAGCCCATACACCTGCAGGACCGGCACGGACAACATATGAAAGAATTGCTGCGTTTCCGGCGCTAGAGGCGCCGAGCCACAAATCAAAGCCCGCAGGTGCGGGCCGAAGCGCGCTCGAATCTTCCGAAAAATCAGGTTTCTCCCAAGGAACAGCCAAAACGCGGCGGCGGTACCGGCCTTGTCCGGACTTTCGTTCTGCTTTTCCCAGCCTGCGCGCGCCTTCCTGAAAATTGCCTGGATGACCGAATCCCGCTTCGCTATGGCCTCTTCCACGCCTCGGCGCACGCGCTCCAGAAGCGTCGGCACATTCATGAAGTAATGCGGCGCCGTCAGTTGGATCTCCTCGGCAAGTCGGTTTAGGTCTGTCGAAAGCGTCAGCGTGCTTTCGCGCGAGAGGCACGACAGCAGCAGAATCCAGGAGCCCGCGAAATTAAACGGAAGATAGTGAAACACGCGGTCTGGCTTGGCGATGCCCGCCATCAATTGATCCAGCCGTGCCGACGTGCAGGAAATCATGTGATTGAGATTTGCGGTGTTCAGGCATACGCCCTTAGGTTCGCCGGAGGTTCCGGACGTATAAATGATCGTGAGAAGATCGTCGTCCCCGCGCGGCTTGGGACCGCCTGTAACGCCCTTGCCCGGGGCTATCTCGCCAATGGCCTCGTCGAACAGAATGCGCGGTGGCGCGCCGGGCCAGGCTTCCGCAACGGCATCGCCCAAAGCCGTGTCGCTCACGAAAAGAAAGCGCGCGCCGCAGTCCTTCATCATCGCGGCCAGTTCTGCGGCCGCCTGTCGCGAATAGAGCGGTACGACAATCGCTCCTTCGGCGATCAAAGCAATGTCCACCACGGCCAGTTTAATGGAGTTTGCGCCGAGCAGCGCGCAACGGTCGCCCGGGCGGACCCCGCGCTGCGTCAAACTTGCGCGCACCCGCCCTACTTGCTCCAGGAATTCCGCACCCGTCACGCTGACGAAGTCAGTCCCGCGAATTTCCCGCATCACGGCGCGAGTTCCAGCCGTCCGCAATTGCTCAAACAGTTTTTCGAGAAAATTCGGCATAAATTTCAGCGCCCCGCCCCCACGGCCGTCGACGTCGTATCGTACTCTTCCGCCAAGTCGCGCAATTCCTTTGGCAGACGCGGCAGATTATCTTCCCAGCTCAATACACCCTTGCGCAGCGGAAATTCCGGATAGGTCTTCCGCACCTCATCCTCCAGGAAGGTCGACATCCGCGCCATGCCCTTCAGGTTGCTGACCACCGTCCGGCCGATGCTCTCCCGGATTGCTTCCGCCTCCACCACCAAGCGTTCCATCACTTGCAGCAATTTCGATCCCAGATCCGGATCCTCGACGGTCAGCAGCAAATGCTGGTGACCACGCTCACGCATTAAGTTTCGAATGCGCTCATCCATGGTCACGCCCGCAGACACCACCCCCGCAGGCATGCACGTGACAATGCCGTGATATCGCGAGGACACCATATAGGTGCACGCGCGTAAGATCGACACCAGTTCGAACATGTCGTAATCATCCGACGTCAAAATCGGCGTGCCCGGCATTTCCTTCGCGATCGCCCGGCAGGCCACCCCATCCAGCCTCTCCATCGCCACCAGTATCGGAAACACGCGATGCTTCTGCACAAATGCTTTCGTCGCTTGAGTGTACCCATCGACATAGTGTTGGAACTTTCGCTCCACTTCCGTGCCAGACTCGAAGAAATACACCGTGCGGTACTGGCTATCCTTGTAGGCGCCCGTGGCGGCACGTGCCAGGTACTTCGCAATCGACGCTCGCACCGGCCAGACAAACGGATGAATCGGGCAGAGCACCAGGATCGGCGTCTTCTCGTCCCAGCCTGCTTGGCGCAATGTTTTCCTTGCGTATTCCTGCGGATGTGGCGCAAAGGTCCACGCCGTGTCCGCGCCCAATTCGTTTGGCACACCCAGACTGCCCAGCAGTTGCTGCGACTCCAGGCTGCGCGTGATGACCAGCGAATCTCTGGTATAGCGTGCGCACATCCACTGAATCAGGTCGTCCATGTGACCGGCATCCCCGCCGTAGGCCACGGACAACTTGTTCTCCGCGGACGCCAACCCGAGTGAGCCGATCATCATGGTCGTCAGTGCGTTCGCAAACTTACTCTTGAACATCGATCCTTCGCACGAAATCACGCCATGGTTGGCGTGCGCCTCCCGCCACAAGAACGGCGGATACACATCCGGCAAGTGCACCTGCTTTGCTCCCTCAAAATACCCCTTTGTCATGTCGAAATTTTGTGTCATCACGCTGATATCGACGCTTTCCGCTCCCAACACATGCCGGACTTGCCGCATCATCTCCTGCACGCGCACGTCGCTTCCGGTGTTCCGGGTCCCGTTGTACCCCGCGAACAACAATTTCAACTTCTCGCCCGGCGTCCAGCGTTTCCCGAGCCCGAACATCCAGCCAAGTCGCCGGAGCTCGATCAGCGTGCTCACCCACATCACTAGGAGAAAATCGGTCATGCCACGGCACTCCCGGTACTCTGCGCCGTCTGCCCCGCCGCCGTTTCCGGCCAAGGCTTCATGGGATACTTGAATTTATTGGCGCGGCTGAACTGCAACAACGGGTAGGCATAGTTCGCAAACTTTGCCGGCGGCTCTCCCATTTCCTGGACCACGCGCGAATTGTCAAACACCGTATTCCAATCGAGGTATGGCCAGAACACTTTCAGCAGCGACGCACCATAGCCCAACGAGCCGCCCCGAAACGCCAGCCAGTTGACCGTTTTTGAAAATGGTCCGCCCAGCCAAGGCTGGTAAATTGGCTTGCTCCAGCCGCCCGCAGACGCCAGCGCGTCGGTCAATTCCTTGTATGTTTGCGACCCCGTCCCGGAAGACAGGTGATAGATCCCGTAATTCGGTTTTTCCATCTGGTGAATCTTCACAATGGCCCCACCCACATAATCTGCCGGAACGATGTCGATCTTGTCGTCCGGCCGCAAGGGCAACACCGGCAGCCGGGCCAACATGTCAAACGCCTGCACCATATCGAATTGCGTTGTCTCCGGGCGCCCGCTGTCGCCCAACACAATCGCGGGCCGGAAGAGCGTGTGCGGTACATCCGCCAGCAACTGGTGCACCATGTGCTCGCAGAATTTCTTTGTCCGCGCATACGGATCGTAATCCGAACGCCCCCAATCAATCGAATTGTCTTCGGTGACCACTTCATTCTGCCGCTTCCCCGCCACCGCCACGGTCGACACGTGCGAATACCGCCGCAGACCATGGTGGTTCTGCGCCCGCCGCGCCAACTGGATTACTTCGAGTGAACCGCGCAGGTTCACATTCAAACATTGTTTTTCGGATTTGCGATTCAGCGAAGCCGCACAGTGCAGGATCGAGTCCGTAGAATCCACCAGCGCATGGTATTCCTCATCGTTCAACCCAAACCGCTCGCTGGTCAGGTCGCCACGGAAAATTCGCACCCGCGCACCGACATACTCGAGGACTTCCGGAAATTCCAAATGCAGCTGCAGCGATTGCCACAAGCGTTCGCGCGCCCCGCGCTCGCTATGAGCGCGCACCAGCAGGTTCAGCTTGTCCGCATACCCGGTGAAAAGCCCCGCCGCCAGATAGCTGCCCAAATAGCCTGTCGAGCCAGTCAAAAATATGGCCATAGGAAGATCGCGTCGCCTTGCCTAGCGCATCGCCGCCGACGCGCCCTCCGGCGGCGCGGACCAGTCCAGCACGCGCGCTTCTCTCGCTTCGAGCGGCCTGCCTTCCATTAACGGATAGCACCACCGCCGCAGTGCTGGTATGTGGATGTTAATCCAGTAGTCCCACCAGTCAATCTTTTCCGGCGCGTAATCGAACAGCGCCTTCTCCTCGGAGCTCAGCGCCGCCGACAGCAGCCGGGCATTCTCGCATTCAAAAACGTGCTGGTTGTGCAGGATGAACGGTTCGTAGAGTTCAATCAGTTTTTCCGCGCGCCCCAGGTCCCGCTCCGCCTTGGCCAGCGGCGGTTTGCTTATCCGCAATGCCGCTGCGACTTTGTTGATCCGGGAAACCACGGCCTTCTGCATGGGAATCGACAACCGCTCGTAGCGCAGCTTCGACACCGGAATCGTTTCCAGCTTCACTTTCAGCCAGTGCTCTATTCCCTGTTGTGCCCGATAATGCTTGCGAT
Source organism: uncultured Acidobacteriaceae bacterium (assembly GCA_964524985.1). GTDB lineage: Bacteria > Acidobacteriota > Terriglobia > Acidiferrales > UBA7541 > Acidiferrum. The sequence continues at coordinate 8,984 of CAZGFL010000057.1, read as the reverse complement.
GCGCCAGGCCGGTCAGTTCAATCGAGCGCCCCATATTCACTGGATTGATCGCGGACGTCGCCAGTTGATATAACCGCGCGTTCTGCCTTTGCAGCAACGCCGCGGCGATCAGCGTCATTCCGCGCGTAACCATGTCCACAGGAATCACGTCGAGGCATTTGCGGACATTCGAAGGCAATTGCCGGAAATTTGTACCCAGCAGGTACGACAGCGGTCCCGACGTATTGATTCCCTCGTTCCATCCCGTGAACGGCGTGCGCTCCGAACTCTCCACGATGGACGGTCGCACGACTGCGATTGGCAGGTCCCGCCCCTGTCTTGCCAGGATCGATTCGCCCAGGTTCTTGGTAAATGTATAGGTGTTGGGCCAGCCCAGATGGTGAGCGCGCTTCATCCCCGCGCGGACCAAGCGGTTCCTCACCCATCGCGCCCGGTTCCTCTTCAAAACTCCATCCAGCTCTTCCGCCCCCACCGCAGACGGATCGCCGCCACGCCCCAGTGCCTGCCGCTGCAGTGCCTTGGTCAACTCCATGCTCTCTGAACGTTCCTCAATCCGCCGCACCATCTCGCGCAGCGACGCAATCTCCTTCTCCGAATCAAAGTCTGCATGATTCGCCGGATTGTAGTTGGCCTGCAATTCTTCCGTGACGCGCCCGTCGCGCATTCCCACCACGTAACAAGTCGAGAGATGCATCAGCGCCGCGTGATTGCACCTTCGCTGGTAATTCACGAGGTAAATCGTCGAATCGATGTTCGAAGAGATGGCGTCCCGCAAGTCTGGATTGAAGTCTGTCAGCCCCGCGCTGCTCACAATCAAGTCCAGGGTGCGCGCCAGCCGCGCCTGCGTATCTTCGTGGAGTCCCAGTCCCGGCAGGCTGACGTCCCCCTCCACCACTTCCACTTTCTCCCTGAGGAATGCTGCCAGTTTCGCGCCATGAATCTCGTGCAGGCCATCAAAAGCGGGCGATTCTTCCACCATTTTCTCGAAGCGGCGTTGCGCGGAAGTCGTGCGGTTTCGCCGGATCAGCAGCGTGATTCGTCCAATTTGCGGGATCTTTTCCAGCAGGTCTACCAGCCACACTTTTCCGATGAACCCGGTCACCCCGATCAGCATCAGGTGTTTGCCAGCCAAGGTTTCCCGCACCGGCAGGCGCATCACGCGCGGCGTGCTGCTCGGCGACTGCACAGCAGGCTCCGCGTCAACCCGTGGCCGCGCCGCGGGCAGCACGGCTCGTTCGAGCAGCTCCGGCGACTTCTTCCAATCCAATTGCCACAGCAATTTCTCTTTTGCGATGCGCCCGTCCACCGATCCGCTCGCCAGCCACGCGAAGGGTCCACGAGGGCGAATTACCGGCGTTTGGAGCCGGCCCGTTGCCACCCCGTCGCGGAACTCCAGCCGGTTTGCGACGAATCCTTCCACTGCAAAATACTCTGCCATCGGTCGCAGGATATGCTCGAGCAATTGCCCGACGAGCACCACGCGCTCCCCGTTGCGCACCGCATCCACCAGCTTTTCCACGGCTTCTCGCCGCATGCGAGGTTTCAGCTCGTACTGAAAATATTCCTCCCCCAGTAGGTCCAGCCGGTCGCGCGTGATTCCCCGCAATACGCTGTGCAGGGCGCGCGTCGCAAAAGTACGGCTGATCAGATAGTAAGGCGGGCGGAGCAGGGCCAATCCCAGCATGCCCCCGCGGCGCACCCAGCGTTCCAGGAAGCTCTGGCTGTTCCAGTTGAAAAATCCGACGCTCCGCAGCGCGCTGATCTCCAACAACGATCCTTCGGCGCGCCAGTAGGTCACGCCAGACACACGCTCCACCGCGCCACCACCCGATTTTGAGGAAGTTTCAGGCATCTTTTCTGATGAATCCCGTTCACGTTAGGAAAGAGATTCCCTGGAAATCACGCCGCTCTCGGCGGTCATTCCATCATGCGATTCGCTCTGGGACACTCTCTTGGGACAGTTGCGGCCCTTCGAGTTGATTGGCCCCTGCATCCCCGCGTCCGGCCAATACTGGATTATCAAAATTATCATCCCCCACGTCTTCCCGCAACCGGCTTGGGCTGCCGTTCTCGCTTAATTGCCGGCCCAACTCGCAGGTGGTCCAAGGATCTAGCGCACCGATAACGTAACGTCATAGACGGCGTTGCAATTGGCGGAAGGGTCGTCGGTGACTGACTTCGAGACCGTGCCGCTCTTGATCTCAAACTCCAGAGGCTTCTTTGGCGAATCAGGCAAACCGGTGAAGCGGGCTTGGCCGTCACTGTTCGTGCCGATTTCGAGTACAGTTTTCCGCACGTTGAAGAATCCGTACTTGAGAGTGACTTTGATGTTGGCGTTATAGATAGCCTTGCCTGCTTCGTCTTTCACGTGGAAATCCGCCCGGCAGGAACCGATGCCGCCATCGATCACCGGGATTTGCGCAGAATTTTGGGATACGACCGGCGTGCCTAGAGCCATCAAGATGAGCGCCCACAAAAATCGAAGCGAGCGCGCTTGCCGAGTCCGCATTGTACTTTTCCTCCAGCTTTAGCAACATACCCCGCGCAGTGCGCGGTTGCAATTTTCTTGGACCCATCAGGATTTGTTTGCGCAACCTGGGACACGGCTCCGGCTGACTCTTAAAATGCACTACCGGGATTTGCTTCTCCGCCGGCCCGGAGGGTTCCCATGACTCCAATGGAAGGGAAAGTTAGGCTAAACGCCCCAGCCGTATTTTTCGGCATGCTCGAAGGTGCGCTGCATTTCCTGATGCAAAATCTCGAGGAAAGTCGAAGTGCCGACCGTCTTTGTGCCCGGCTCGCTGATGTCCGTGGTGCGGTAGCCCGCCCCCAGCACACGTCCCACCGATTGTTCCACCCAGTCCGCTTCGAGGCCCAGGCCAAAGGTGTCGCGCAGCATCATGGCTGCGCTCAGGATCGAGCCGATAGGATTGGCAACGTCTTTTCCTGCCAGCGTTGGCGCGGAGCCGTGGATCGGTTCAAACAACGGCGCGCCCGAGCCAAAACTTGCCGAAGGAATCAGGCCAATGGAGCCCACCAGCGCCGCTGCGGCATCGCTCAGGATGTCACCAAACATGTTGGTGCTCAGCATCACGTCGAACTGTGTGGGCCGCAGCGTCAGTTGCATGGCCGCGTTATCCACAAGCATGTGCTCGAGCTTGACCGCGGGAAACACCGATCCCACGGTTGTCACCGTCCGCCGCCACAATTGCGAACTTGTCAGCACATTGGCCTTGTCCACCGAGCACAGCCGCCTCGAGCGGCTTTCTGCCCGGTGAAACGCAAAGGTCGCAATTCGCTCTATTTCCGGCGTCGAATAGGACTCCGTGTCGAACGCGCGCTCGGTGCCGCCCTCCACCACATTGCCCCGCTCGCCAAAGTACATTCCGCCGGCAAGTTCCCGCACAATTTCGATGTCCAGATCGCCCAGCCGTTCCGGCCGCAGCGGCGAAATTCCTCGCAATGGTTCGAGCAACCTGACCGGCCGCAAGTTTACGTACAAGCCCAGGCCCTTGCGAAGCCCCAGGAGTCCAGTCTCCGGCCGCTTGCCCACCGGCAATGCATCCCACTTCGGCCCGCCCACCGCGCCGAGAAATACCGCGTCCGCCTTGCGGCAGGCATCCAGCGTTTCATTCGGCAGTGGATTGCCAGTTTTGTCAATGGCCAGTCCGCCGATCGGCAACTCCACGGTATCAAACTGGTGCCCAAACTCCCGCGCGCACTCTTGCAGCACGTTCGCTGCAGCACGCACCACTTCCGGGCCGATTCCGTCGCCCGGCAGGAGCACAATCTTCTTTTGCAATTTCATCCGCCGCTCCCTCGAATTCCTTTCGCCGTTCAGGCAACTGACGAGGCGCTTGTGGCTACTACTTTGCGTCGAATCACTTCGTGCGCGATGGCCATCAAGTCTCTTGCGCGCACATGTTTGGAAGTATCCGCAAACGTAGTCACTCGCCGGTAGCATTCCGCCAATTGCTCATCGCTCGGCTCATAGCCAAGTTCCTTCAGCGACTCCCGCAGCGCATGCCGCCCGGAGTGTTTCCCGAGCACCAGTGACCGCGACGGCACACCTACGGTTTCTGGAGAAATAATCTCGTATGTCAGCGGATTCTTGATGATTCCGTCCTGGTGAATTCCCGCTTCGTGGGCAAACGCATTTGCTCCCACCACGGCCTTGTTCGGCGCCACCACCGCACCGGTAATTTCCGTCAGCAGCTTGCTGGACTTGTACAGCTCGTCCAACTTCAGCTTCGTCGCCACTCCAAAACTTTCCTTGCGCACTGCCAGGGCCACCGCAACTTCTTCGAGCGCCGCATTCCCCGCGCGCTCTCCGATCCCGTTCACCGTGCACTCGATCTGCCGCACGCCCGCCTTCACGGCCGCCAACGAATTCGCCACTGCCAGCCCTAGGTCATCGTGGCAATGCGCGCTCAAAACGATGTGCTCCGGGTCCCCCAGGTGCTCCCGTACTTTCCGGAACATTTCTCCATACTCTTCCGGCACCGCGTAGCCCACCGTGTCCGGCAGGTTCAGCACCGTCGCCCCGCCCCTAACCGCTGCCGCGCACGCCTGGCACAGAAAGTCGATCTCCGTGCGGCCCGCGTCTTCTGCGGAGAACTCCACTTCCCCGACAAAATTTCGCGCCAGCTTTACCATCGATTCAATCGCTTCAAGCGCCTGTTCGCGAGTCATGTGCAGCTTCACCTGCAGGTGCAGGTCAGAGGTGGCCAGGAAGACGTGCATGCGCGGGGTCTTCGCCGGCTTCAACGCTTCCGCCGCCGCCAGAATGTCGTCTTTCCTCGCCCGCGCCAACGCCGCGATGGGCACGTTGCGAACTTCTTTCCCCACCGCGACCACTGCCTCCAGGTCGCCCTTCGACGCAATTGGAAATCCTGCCTCGATGATGTCCACACCCAGCGCCGCAAGCTGTCGCGCCATGCGGATCTTTTCCTCGGTGTTCATCGAGAATCCGGGTGACTGTTCGCCGTCCCGGAGCGTCGTGTCAAAGATGCGTACGTGGCTCATGCCTGTACCTCCAACTTCTTCATCCAGTTACGCATAGCCGGACCCACCTAGTCCAATTTATCTTCATTCTGTATTTGATAATTATGCCTTATACTAGCCCCGGGGGTTCGGGATACCTGGATGCCCCCGCCCGGAGGCCTCCCCCCGGTATGTACGGCCCCGGCAGGCTCTGCCCCCTCCAGCCTCCGAATTGAGGATCGTTCTTATGGATCTCGCGGAATTGCAGGTTTTTCTTACCGTCGCCAAGGAGGGCAGCTTCTCGCGAGCCGCTGAGCGGCTCTACCGCACGCAGCCCGCCGTCAGCCTGGCCATCCGAAAGCTCGAAGATGGACTGGGCCAACCCTTATTTGTCCGCGGCGCCCGCCCGGTTCGCCTCACCGATGCCGGTACGCTCCTGCGCGAATACGCCGAACGTCTCCTGAACCTCCGGGACGAGGTAAAAAAGGGCCTGTTGGAGCTCGAAGGCCTCAAACGCGGCGAGCTCTCCTTAGGCGTCAACGAGAGCTCCATTCACGCCCTGCTCCCTGCGCTGGCCAAGTACCGCGAAGCCCATCCCGGCGTGCAGGTGCGTCTTCACCGCATGTTTTCCCGCGACATTCCCCACGAGGTGGTGAACTACCGCCTTGATCTTGGCGCGGTTTCCTTCGTTCCGCGCGACGCGCAACTTCAGGCCACGGAAATCCTGAAAGACGAACTCACCTTTGTCGTTCCTCCCAAGCATCCCTTCGCCAAGCGCCGCGAAGTGGATGTCGAAGAACTCGGCAAGGAGAACTTCATCGCCCACATCGTGGAATCGCCGTTCCGCCGCCGCGTCATTGAACTATTTGCGAAGCACCGCACCGCCCTGAACATGCCCCTCGAAATGCCCACCATCGAAAGCATCAAGCGCTTCGTCCAAATGGGCATGGGCGTCGCCATCGTGCCCCGCATGTGCGTTAACTGGGAGGTCGAGCACGGCTGGCTGAAGGAAATCAAAATTAGGCAGCTCAATATCCCGCGTCACCTCTACATCATTTCCCGCCGCGGCGCCCGCCTGCCTCACGCCGCCAGCGAATTCATGCGCCTGCTCAAGTCCGAGTGACTCCGCCCCTGAGGATGAAGCAGCGATTCTGCGGAGCGAAACCTAGAGTGCGAGGCCTGCCCGCTCTCCATTGCGTCATGGTAATAGCAACGATGCTGCGTGCACGGCGGAAGCAGTTCAGTCTTCCAGTGTCGGAAGTGTTTTGAGCACTTCGCTTGCGGTTGGCCGCTGGAGAACCGGATCATCCTTGCGGATCTTGCCATCGCGAAATATCAGCACGCGTTTGGCGAACTGCGCAATGTCGTGTTCATGGGTAACAATGACAATCGTCAGTCCCTTGTCGTTCAGCTTCTGGAAGATCTCCATGATCTCGACCGACGTCCGGCTATCGAGATTTCCGGTGGGTTCATCGGCTAGTAGGATCGACGGCCGGTTCACCAGTGCCCTTGCGATGGCCACCCGCTGCTGCTGTCCCCCCGACATCTGAGACGGAAAATGGCCCGCGCGATCGGCAAGTCCGACCATGGCCAGGGCTTCCGAAGCGCGTTTTTCGCGCTCTGCTTCGTCGATTTTCGTGTAAAGCGTCGGCAATTCCGTATTTTCAAGCGCTGTGGTTCGAGCTAGCAAATTGAACCCTTGGAAGACAAACCCGATTTTCTGGTTGCGGATCATTGCAAGGGCTTTCTTGTCGTGCTGGGAGACATCGATTTCTTCGAGCAGGTAACGTCCTGAACTGGGGCGGTCGAGGCACCCGAGAATGTTCATGAACGTCGATTTGCCGCTGCCGCTCGCTCCCATGATGGCCGCAAACTCGCCGCGCCGGATTGCTATGCTCACCCCTCGTAGCGCGTGCACCCTGGTTTCTCCCATCTCGTAGTACTTGTGCACGTCTTCGACGCGAATGACCGCGTTCCCGACAGCGGACGTTGGCACGGCTTTTGTTTGGATGTTGGTGGTCATCAATGCGAGGTGACTTTGGGCCGCGCCATGAAGGATGCAACGGGCTAGCGCGCGGTTCCCGGACCTCCTGGAGCCTGCGATTTCGGCATCACCGTGCGAATGATCAATTCGTCCCCTTCCTTGAGCTGGCCTTTGAGCAGCGCGGTGACTTCCGTATAGGAATGGTCGGTGATGCCAATGGAGACTTTGACCGGCTCCACGGTGTTGTCAGGATGAAGTTTCCAAATGATCGCGCTTTCCGCGCGGGGAGTGTGCCCCGGCTTCCGTGGGCTGCCGCCGGCCTGAGCGCTGGGCTCCGCGGCTTGAGCCGTATCTCCGGCGCCAGGCGGCCCTTTCTCGCCGCCTTCGACGGCATATTGCTTGTACAGCGCGAGGACCTCTTCCGGCGGGAGAGGCGGTCGATAGCGGAGAGCGGTGTTCGGCAGTTTCAATACATTTTGCACCGTGGCCACCGGGATGGTCACGTAGGCGGTCATGCCCGGAAACAGCTTCAAATCGGGATTATCGAAATCGATGATGGTGTTGTAGGTCACCACGTTTTGGATGGAGGTCGCGTTCATGCGCACCTGGCTTACCACGCCGTGAAAGCTGTCCCTGGGGAACGCATCCACCTTGAAGCTGACCTCGCGCCCGAGCTTGATGTTGCCCACGTCCGATTCATCCGTACTGGCGTAGACCTGCATCTTGGTGAGGTCCTGCGCGATGGTAAAAATTGTGGGCGCTTGCAAGGAAGCGGCTACCGTCTGGCCGACGTCCACGTTGCGGGCGACTACCGTTCCGTCAATCGGGGAACGGATTACCGTGTAATTGAGGTTGGTTTGCGCTACCGAAACCGCCGCCGATTTTTGGGAGACTTGCGCTTCCGCCTGCGTAACGCTCGCAGCCGCGCCGTCCACGGTGGCGCTGGCGGAATCGTAGGTTGCCTTGGCGAGGTCCAGCTGCTGCTGGCTCAAGATGCCGTCTTTCCTCAGGCCAAAGGTGCGGTCGTAGTCCGCCTTGGTCTGCACCAAGCCGGCTCTGGCTTTCTCGAGATTTGCCTGGGCGGCTACAAGATTGGCTTTGGCGTTTTGCAAATCAGCCGCAGCCTGCAACAGCGCTCCTTGCAGCAGGGATGGGTCGATCAGAGCGATGATCTCGCCTTTGTGGACCCGGGAATTGAAGTCCACATAAAGCTTGGAAATCGTTCCGCTGACCTGAGAACCGACTTGCACGGTAATGACCGCGTTGATCGTGCCCGTCGCTTCAACCACATCGTGAACGTCGCCGCGCTCTACTTTGGCGGTGAAGTGCTGCGGCTGGCTGCTGCGATTCAACGCGAATGCAACATAAAGTCCAATCAGGACAACCGCAGCAGCAAGCACGAGCCATTTAGCCTTGATCTTCATCTCTGTTCCGGCCCGGTCTAGGAGTTATGCTTCATTCGTATCGCAGCGCCTCAATGGGGTCGAGGAGAGAGGCCTTACGCGCGGGGTAGTAGCCAAAGAACACGCCGACCGCGACGGAGAACAATGCCGCGATGACCACGGCTTCGAGTGACACTTGCATCTGCCAACGCAGCGTCTGCCCCACCAGGTACGAACCGAAGACCCCAAACAGCACTCCCGCGGCCCCGCCCACCAGGCTGAGCATGACCGATTCACCAAGGAATTGCAGTTGGATGGCTTCTTCCGTCGCTCCTACCGCCACGCGAACGCCGATCTCGCGCGTGCGCTCGGTCACGGATACGAGCATGACGTTCATGATGCCGATGCCCCCGACGATTAAGGAAATGGAGGCGATGGCAATGAGCAGGATCGTCAGTGTGCGGCTGGCATCGAGCTGGGCCTGAATGATGTCCTCGGGGTTGCGGATGTTGAAATCATCATCTTGCTCGGGGCGCAGACGATGGCGATCGCGAAGGACGGCAGCGGCTTCCTCTCCCGCTGGTTTCACCGCTGCCTGAGAGACGGCGGAGCACAAGATGTCGTCCAGCCACGTT
>CAZGFL010000056.1:0-60376 GCA_964524985.1 uncultured Acidobacteriaceae bacterium | reverse complement strand
AATCCCGCAGATTCACGTGCAGAATCACGTCATTGGGCGCTGCGTTCGGTTGGGTCCGGAAACGCAGCCCCACCCATCCATGACAATCGTTAGTTCCCGCGTAATTGCGGGCAGAAATCGTATCAACGAACGAGAAAAACTTCGTATCGGCTCCACGGCTGGCCTGCAATTGTCCCAGCAGTTGCTCCCACTCGCTGTTGAGCATGGCTAGGAGACGGGGTTTGGAGACATAGCGGGTCCCCATTCCGTAAAGGTGGTCGCTCACTTCCTTGTCATAGGCCGAGATCGTTTCGCTACCGTGCCGGAGGCGCCGCCCACACGCAGAAACCAGCGAGCCACCTCTTGACCCGCACCGATTTCCGCGAATGAACCAAAGATGGTCACGTCAAGGTTGAGGGAAAGTGCTTTTTGATGTGTGTCGTGCTTCTCGTGAGTGGGCATCTCTTTCGGCATCTGCTGACAACACGTCCGCTCGCTTCCCGCACAGGTCGCTATAGTCGTGGAAACCCTTCTGAAGCCAGCTCTCGAGTTCCTGGCGTTGGGGTTTGGTAAGCTCGGTGTGCTTCACGGTGCCAGTCTAGCGAAAACGGAGTGGACCTATACAGATTTAAGCGTCGGTGGGTATTCATTTCATAAAGACATTTGTGCAATTCGACCTCACTCGCCTGTCTGCGACGTAATGGCAGAATCCGGGTACAACTATTTACAAACGTGCACGAGGCTTTGACGCCGAGGAGAGGAAATAGTTGTCCCGTCACGATTCAGCACCAAATTTGGCAACCGACAATTGGTCCGTTGAGCCGGAACGATTCGTTGACGCCGCAAGAGCAGCGGAGTTCTTATCCATCCGTCCGCGACGACTTTTGGAGCTCGCTCGGGCAAGTGTCCTACCCGGGTACCCAATCGGTCAAGGGCAGCGGCGCGTGTGGCGATTCCGATTGTCCGAGCTGGCGGCAAGCGTCACAGGTGGAGTAAGCTCCCAGACGGCAGTCCCTGGTGGCCAGAAAGCGCGGAGAAAACGCTAATGGCGACACAACAGGGATGGTTACGAAAGAAGAAGTACGCAGACGGTCTGACTTGGCTCTTCTGCTTCCAAACTACGCGTCAATCTGACGGTAAGCGCGTTGAGAATTCAAAGCGCGTCGGCCTCGTAGCCGACTTTCCGACGGAAAAAGCGGCGTGGATGGAGATAGGAAAGTTAGGTCTCGAGAAGTATATGGATAGCTCGATCAGTGCGGCCCCGACGTTCAAGCGAATCGCAGAGCATTGGCGCCGGCACGAACTCAGAAGGGAGGGCATCATCGGCCGCAAGGCGGACGAGACTGCTGATCGGGACGAACACAACTTGGACCGATTCATTCTTCCGCGCTGGGGAGAATGCCCGGCCGGCAACATCAAGCCAACGCAGGTAGAAAGCTGGTTTGAGATCCTTGCCTCGACTCCGCAGGGCCGCAAGCGAAAGCCGCTCAAGTGGCCCACGATTGAAAAAATCAACTCGGTGATGAGTCAGATCTATGGCCACGCACAACGCAATGGTTTGATTCCTGCCGAGATGAACGTCAATCCGTTTCGGCACCCGAAATTCGGTGGGGCAAGATGCAAGACTCAGTCGGACTACGAGGCCAAGGTGGTTGCACCGGAGCAGATGATAACGATCCTAAAGCTGCTCGACAGGCCGGAGACCAAATTGGAGTGGACCCTGGCATTGGTTCACTCAGCGACGGCGCTCCGGCCGGAAGAGTGTTTCGCCTTGCAGTGGCGGGACATCGATCCGACGAACAATCAAATTCTCGTGCAGCGAGCCTGGAGCAAAGGCAGAGCGACGGAGGGCAAGACCAAAGGATCGATGAAGCCCGTCGCCATGCATCCAGCCCTCTACGAATTTTTGAATGAGTGGCGGAAAGAGTCTTGCTACAACCTGGACGAGGATTGGGTGTTCGCATCGAGTCGTGAGAAGGGAAGAGTCCCGCGAGCCGCATCTACTTGCGGAAAACACTACCTACGCCCCGCTGCAGAGGCAGCCGGCGTCATCGCCAAAGATGATCATTCACGATTCGGCTGGCACAATCTCCGGCATAGCTTGGCGACATTCTTTGGGTCTAACGAGGTTCATCCCTCGGTAATTCAAACGATGCTCCGCCATACGAAACCGCATACAACTGCGCGCTACATTCATTCCGTGAATAGCAAGCAGGTGGAGGCCCAGGGCAAGTATTTGGAAGCGATCAAGCTCGGAAATGATGGAAAGGAAGCAGCTTAGAATGGATCTCGGGTTGGAGTTCGGGCTGGAAACTGACCGCGGGAACCATTCTTTTCTCGTAACTGCTTGAAAAGAAATGGCGGGGACGACGGGACTCGAACCCGCGACCTCTGCCGTGACAGGGCAGCGTTCTAACCAACTGAACTACGTCCCCAAGCCGTCAACTTCACCGAAGAACATCCGTGCGGCGCAACCGTTTCAGCAGTTGCATTGTGCAAACACTGCTCGCGGGTGAGCGCCGGACTACGAAAAAACGTTGCAGATGGTGGGCAGTGCAGGGCTCGAACCTGCGACCTCCTGCTTGTAAGGCAGGCGCTCTAACCAACTGAGCTAACCGCCCTTCCTGCTCACGTCAATTCATCGTACAGGAAGCGAAGCGAAGCGTCAACGTGATCGGAAACATGCAGCACGCATTTTGCGCGAACTCCGTATGCCTCGTAAGAGTTGCCGATCACCAATGGGCGCAGGAATGAGCGGTTTTTTTTCAGATTTTTCGTTTCCTGAGGTGGTTTCTTGCACTTTGGCGGCGCAGCCAGTACACTCGTTTGCTTGCACGTCACTCGGAGAAACGCACAGAGATGCTTCTCGTACGCGATTTTGTAGCGCACATGGCCAACGAGGTGATCAAAAGGCTCGTGGAAGGCGGTCAAATCGAAGTCAAAGCAACGGCGGCGGTAGCCAACCGCGTGCGGCTGCGGATGCTCGAGGAACTGGCCGTCGAGGACCGGCTGAATGAAGAAGTGCGGCAGATCCTGGTGGAGCGACAGGACGAGATGCGGAGCACGGGCGTGTCGTACCAGGAGATGTACAAGAAGGTGAAGCAGCACTTGGCTCGGGACCGCAAGCTGGTGCTGCGGTGAGATGGGAAACTCGAAAATCGAAATTAGAAATTCGGAAAAGTGGGCACGGCAGTGTGCCAAGCTGGAGAGGATTGGTTCTCGCGTTGCGTGTTTCAAATTTCGTATTTCGCAATAAAGTCGGGGAAGGAAAATGCTGCGACTGAGCCGGGAAAAGATTGTGAGACTGTCGCACCAGGTGACGGACGTGCTGGTGAGCAGCGACGACGTGGACTTCATCGACGACCGGGACACCATCCGGCAGCAGATCGTGCTGATTTTCACCGCGTTGCTGCGGGACGAAGAGAAAGTCGAATTGGAAGTGCGCAAGCGCATCAGCTCTCAGAAGAAGAAGGAGATCCTGGAAGGCAGCGAAGAGTGGGACGTTCTTCATAAGAAGTACTACCAGGAAGAACTCCGGCGGATGGGCATCGGCGCGGCGCCAGACGACCGGCAAAGATCGTAAGACGAACTAGAGGATTGACGAAGAAGAATTTCTAACGAAGAAGGATTTCCCAACCACCCTTGTTCCCCCCGCCTCTTTGTAAGTGGTTCCAACAAGTCAGGGCAGTGTTTTGAGTGAACACCTGGGGGTGTTCCCTTACCGATGGATGTTTGAGCCTGCTAAAAAGTTACTCGTTAGGGGGCGGATTCTGCTGCAAAACTACGTACGAACTCATCACCTGCTGATCGTAAATGATTTCGGACCACATCCAGCCGCCGTAGGCCAGGCCGGTGAAAAAGAGGGTGATCAGGATATAGCGTTTGGAGTGAAAACTTTCGTTCTTGGCTCTGCGTAGCGCCAGGGCAACGCCGAAAATGGTGATGACCACCACGAGGCTCTCGAAAACGGGGATGTCGAAGATGTTGCGATTGACCAGGTCTTGATATCCATTGCATGCGGCGAAGGCGGTAAAGGCGAGGGCCAGAACTCCGCCAAAAGCCGGCCTAATCCAATGAGAAGACTCTCCGTTCACGCGGGCGAAGAAGGCAAAGATGCATATCAGCAGGAGAACGAATCCGCTGAAGATGGTGCCGCGGAGGACCACGATGCGTTCGTGCAGTTGACGGAGGCCATCGGTGCGGTCAGCGGATTGGTTGAGCACGGCGGTTTCCTGCTGCTGGAAAATGGTTAAGATTCGGTCCGCTTTGAACTCGTCGCAGACGGTGCTTTTGGGGCGGGTCTGGCAGATCTTCTCGGGGTCTTTGGCTTCCTTTCGTGCTTCTTCCTCCTCGGGACTAATTGGCCGGGCAATCCAGCGGCGGCCAAAGCGGCTCACGCGCGCGAGGAGTCCAATCTTCTCCGGGGTAAAGATGGGGGCCCAATAGGAACAGTGAAAGGGCTCGAGTTCGTTCAGGGCAAAAGGTTTGTCCTGGCTCGCAGGCTTGTCCGGGGGGATGGCGTTCAAGCCGGCGTATTGGAAGTTGAGTTGTTGCCGGGTAAAAACCTGACAGCGGATGGCACTTTCGTTGAGGGGCCAATGCTCGTCGTTGACTAACTGGCTGGAAATCGGAAGGACGGCCGAGCCAAGACAGTAGGCGAGGATCAGCGCACCGATGCCCACGGCCGTCAGGTTCTGTTGCAGAAGGTTTGGGAGCGACTGGACCAGAGAGTCGAGGCGAAAATTGGGAAACAACAGACAAGTGACGACAGCCAGCCAGCCTACCGTCAGGAGGCCGACCACAGTGGTTTCAAACGCCAGCTTAAAAACGTCCATGATGCCGGCTCACTCCGAACCGTGGTGGCTCACTGAGAAAATGGGACAGGATGCTCCGCCCGGCGAAGGCAATGGCCTCGATTCGGTAGTGACGGGAAGGGAAGAAACGTTTCAGGGGCAGGCCTTGACCTGGGGATGGGCCTCGTCGAGCGCGGAAAAGCGCCTAAGCGCGAGGGACGACGGCTTCGACGGCGTCGCAGAAGCGGTCCACGTCGGCCGTTGTGGTGTAAACGTTGGAGCTGACGCGAATGCCGCTCAGGCCTGGACCCGTGATGGGCACGACGACGATGTTGTATTTGGTGAGAAGCGCGTCGGTGAGCTTGGCAGGCTCAATGGTGTCAAAGTGGATGGTGCCAAAGGCACCTGATTGCTGTGCATCGAGTCCGACGAGCATCCTGGCACCTGGGATTTTGCTCAGGCGCTCCGCCCAGCGGTTCTTCAAATAGCGAAGGCGCGCGAACTTTCGGTCGGCGCCCATTTGCTCGTGAAACTCGAGAGCCTGCAGTGTAGCGTTGTGCATGGCGGCGGGGTGCGTACCGATTTCCTCAAACTTGCGGATGTTGGTGTCCATTGATTTCGGCGCGGCCATCAATGCCCAATGCTTCTCGATGCGGTCCTTTCGGACATAAAGCATGCCTGTACCGATGGGAGCCGAGAGCCACTTGTGCAGACTGGCGCCGTAGAAGTCGCAGTCCAAATCGGAGAACTGGAAGGGCACCTGCGCGAAAGCGTGCGCGCCATCCACGATGCTGGTGATTCCGCGGGAGCGCGCCAGCGCGCAGATTTCCTTGACCGGGAAGATTTGGCCGGTCATGAAAACTGTGTGGGAGACATGGATGACGTGGGTGCGCGGAGTAATGGCTTGCTCGTAGAGGCGCACGAGGTCAAAGGAGCTGGTCACGGGCACGGAAAAGTCGAGCTGCTTGAGGACGATTTTCTCGCGGCGTTCACGCTGCTGCCAGGTGGTGATCATGCGGGGATAGTCCTGGCTGGTGAGCAGGACTTCGTCGCCGGGCTGGAGGTCGATGCCGAATTGTGCGATTTGCAGGGATTCGCTGGCGTTGCGGGTGATGGCGATGCATTCCGGGTCGGCGTTCCACATGGCAGCCAGTTTTTTGCGCACGTCTTCGATTTTGGGCTCGAGGTCGTGCCACATGCGGTAGACGGGAAGCTGGTTGCTGTACCGGATGGCTTCGATCTGCGCTTCCATCACGGAATTGGGGCAGGGCGCGACGCCACCATTGTTGAAGTTGATCAGCTTTGGGTCGCGGACATAGGCGCTGCTAATCTTGGCCCAGAACTCCTCGTCAGCAGCGACCTTCTCGGCGGGGATACCGGCATAGGCGCGGTTTAGAAAAGCGGCGAGAAGGATGGCTTGTGAGCCGAAGAGAAAATCGCGGCGGTTCCACTCGGAGCGCATGCCAGTAAGCTCCCACCAACCGGCCCGAAATGCAAGCGTTGCGTGCAGCCGATCGCTTGTGCTGCAACTTTCGGAGAGATCCTTTCCGGAAGGAGCCGGAACTCGCAAACCCCGCTCGTCGCCCGTCAGGATGACGACTTCAATGGGTCCATCGCTTTACACTGAAGCATTAGAACGAAATGCAAACGGGCGGCCGTTGAGGCCGCCCGTTGTGGTTAGCAGAAGACTCCAAATTAGGGCTGCGAGTCGGGGCGGCGCTTGAGCGTTGGCCGGTCGTCGTCGGTGCTGTTGGGGTCGTTGCCCGTGGGCTGCTTCTTGGACTGCTCGGTCTTGGAACGCAGCGTGGGCTTGTCCTTGGCGTCGGTGACCTTGCGGGCGAACATGATGTTGCGCAGCCGCGCCTTGACGGTATCGAACTCGGAAGTCGTGACGATGTATTCGTCACGCGCGGGGAGAATGCGAGCAATTTCCTTTTGTGTATTCTCGATGCGCTCAGGCGTCGGTGGGTGGGTTGAAAACGCCTTCGGAATCGTGCCGGGGCGGCGCTTCTCGTCTGCCTGAATGCGCTCGAAAAAGGTCACGTAGGCGTTGGGGTCGTAGCCGGTCTTATACATGTACTGAATGCCGAGGAAATCAGCTTCACGTTCCGCGTCGCGGGAGAACTTCAAGAAGGTCAGGGGGATCGCAAAGTTCAGGCCCTCGTACATGGCGTAGCCCGCGGCGCTATAAGGGATGAAAATCATCGCGGGAATCGCGGCCAATTGCATCAACTCGCCCTTCGTGGCGTTCTTGGTTCCGTGGCGTGCGGTCACGTGCGAAATCTCATGAGCCATGACGCCAGCCAGCTCGGCCTCTTCCTGAGCGTGGAGGATCAGGCCACTATTCACGTAGAAGAAGCCGCCGGGCAGAGCGAAAGCGTTTACTTCGTCCGAGTCGATCACCTTGATGGTGAAGGGCACGCGGGCGTCAGAGTTCCGAACCAGGTTCTGGCCGACGCGATTGACGTATTCGGTGACGATCGGGTCATCGATCAACTTGGAAGAACGCTCGACTTCCTGAGCGAGTTGCTTGCCGAGAGCGATTTCCCGTTCGATGGAGAAGAAGTTCACGCCCTTGCCAACGTCGCGGTTGCCAATGGCATCGACGTCTTCCTTGGAATTCTTCGGGTGGACCGTATCCTGCTGCTGGACGGGTTGGCTCGCAGTTTGCTGCTGGGCTTGCGGTTGTTGCTGCGCCGGCGGAGGAGCCTGGGTCTTAGACGGATCCTGCTGTGGTGGAGGTGGATCCTGACTTTGTGGCATGGCGAAGGCTGGGGCTGCCAGAACGGCGCCTGCCAAGGCCAGTTTCAAAGCTTGCCGAAGAATGGATTGCATGTTTACCTCCCCGACTGCCTCTAGTATACACCCGTGAGGCGTGACGGGAGATAGCAGTTTGACTATCCAACTACTACGATGTTAGAGGGCGGAAGAAGGTTTCCCGCTCCTCCATAAGCGTTTGGCGCATGAGGAAAGAGCGAAAAGTGCATCGTTGGGGTCAGGGCCCGCACGGCAGTTGACACACCCCGGGCCGCACTCTACAGTCAAAGTCTAACTATGAGCGTGACGAAGATTCAGGTTGGGCAGCTTTGGAAGAAGGACGGCACCAAGGACATTTACCTGGTCACCCGGTTGTATTCGGAAGCCTTGAACACCGTGGTGGTGCTGCGGAAGTCCGGGGCTGAGGGCGAAGCGCAGATCCGCGTAAAGGTCGAGAGGTCGGGGAACGGCCAGAAGATACCAGGGTTCTCTCCAGCGCAGGAAGACGAGTCGTTCTGAAGCGGGCCTGCCCCCGTGCTGGGGGGGCGGTTGACGCCTCAGATTGACCTAACTTCCATTTTCACAACATCATCCACCTTTATTAACTCCTTTTGGAGGAATGGCTCGCCGTACTGCACGCCAATAAGCTGGCCATAATGGCGGGCTAACTGGCTCATTTCCTCTTCCAAGCGGTCGATTGCCAAGTGGACCTTGCTCCTGGGCTCCGAGGGTTTGGGACGAAACTGCGAGCCGAAGGCCAGGATGGCCTTGCGGCGCTGCTCGTATTGGGCGGAAATGTCCACGACGAAGGTGGGGCGGACATCGGCGTAGGAAATGGAATAGAGGATCTTGAAGGGCCGGTAGGGCTCACCTTCGAGGGGTAGCTGCTTGAGGCCAGCCAAGAAGCACCCCTCGTAGCCCAGGCTGGACGCGTGGTAGTGGTCGGGGTGACGGGCTTCCCAATAGGGAAGAATGACCGTTTTGGGGCGGAGCAGGCGAATAACGGCGGCGAGGCGGAGCTTGTGCTGGCGAGTGGGCTGGACATCGGAGTCAGGCACACCGAGGGTCTCGCGCCACGAGGCTTTGAGGAGCTTCGCGGCTTTGGCGGCTTCCTTCGCGCGAATTTCTGGAGAACCTCGGGTGCCCATTTCTCCTGCGGTAAGGTCAAGAATCCCGGTTTTGTAGCCTCGCTGGGCCATCTTCAACAGGGTGCCGCCACAGGTGAGCTCGACATCGTCGGGATGTGCGGCGATTGCCAGTAGGTCGAGATTCATGCCACCTCCAACGGTGGACGATTCTACCAGTTCAAATGGCGGAACGCGTGGCAGCCGGACGGGCTGTGCTATTGTCTTGCGTCATGGTGACGGCCGACGCGCTGGGCAAAATGTCTTTGCAAGGGCAAGTAGCCCTGGTGACCGGGGCGGCGAAACGGCTCGGGCGGGCCGTGGCGCTGCGATTGGCGGAAGAGGGCGCGGATGTGGTTGTTCACTACCGCAACTCGCAGGCCGAGGCGGGAGAGACTGTTCGACAGATAGAAAAGAACGCGCGGCGGGCGGTGGCGATTGCTGCGGACCTGCGTAATGTGGGGGAGTGTCAGAGGCTCGTGGATGAGGCGGCGAAGCAACTGGGGCGACTCGACATCCTCGTGAATAGCGCGGCGAACTTCCTGCCGGCAAGCGTGATTTCGACCACAGAAGAGGTCTGGGACGCCGCTCTCAATGCGAATTTGCGCGCGCCGTTCTTTTGCGCGCAGGCGGCGGCGCCGTTACTGCGAAGGGCGCGCGGCGCAATCATCAATTTTGCGGACACGGGGGGCATGCTGGCGTGGCCGGGATACATCCCGCACTCGGTTTCGAAGGCAGGAGTCGTGATGCTGACGCGAGTGCTGGCAAAGGCGCTGGCGCCCGAAGTGCGCGTGAACGCGATCGCACCGGGGACGATCACGATGGCGGGGGATCCGCCGGAGTGGGAATCAGAGTTCGTCAAGCTGGCGCCGCTGAAGCGCACGGGAACGACGAGCGACATCACGGACACATTACTGTTCCTGCTGCGGTCGAAATTTATCACCGGACAAACCTTGGTGGTCGATGGCGGGCGAACCCTCTAAGGAAGAGAAATAACGTCTTTGCGCCGCAACAACCCATTTTTCCAGCCGTGCAGAGAAGTGCGGCGCGGTGTATTCTAATAGCTTAATAACGTGGAGAAACTGCGGGAGGCAAGCGTGGCATCCACGCATCGACAATTCGAGGGACCCGAACACGAGATGAATAGTGAAACGGCGGTACCGCCGCAACATACGATTGACGACGTTGAGATTCAGGAATGGCTGGAGTCGCTGGACTCCGTGCTAGAGTCCAGCGGCCCGGAAGTGGCTGCCGAAATTCTGGAGCGCCTACGTGCACATGCCACGGTAAACGGCATTGACCTGCCATTTAGCGCGAATACGCCATACGCGAACACGGTCCCGGTGCGTTTGCAGCCGCTGTTTCCCGGGGACCAGGAACTCGAGCGGCGTATTAAGAGCTTAATTCGTTGGAACGCGCTGGCCATGGTCGTGCGCGCGAACCGCGTCGAACACAACATCGGCGGCCACATTTCGACATATGCCTCGGCCGCCACGCTATACGAAGTGGGCTTCAACCATTTCTTCCGGGCGCGGACTGACGAATTCGAGGGCGACACGGTTTACTTCCAGGGGCACGCTGCACCTGGAATTTACGCGCGCGCATTTCTGGAAGGGCGGATTAGCGCACAACAGTTGGAGAATTTCCGGCGCGAATTGAAACCCGGCGGCGGCCTCTCCTCCTATCCGCACCCATGGCTGATGCCGGATTTCTGGGAGTTCCCAACGGTGTCGATGGGGCTCAGTCCGCTAATGGCGATTTATCAGGCGCGCTTCAATCGCTATCTCGAGAACCGCGGGTTGAAGCCAGTAACGGACGCCAAGGTCTGGGCGTTCCTCGGCGATGGCGAAACGGATGAGCCCGAATCGCTCGGCGCGATCACGCTGGCCTCGCGCGAGAAGCTCGACAATCTGATTTTTGTCGTGAACTGCAATTTGCAGCGGCTCGACGGTCCGGTGCGCGGGAACGGGCAAATCATCCAAGAATTGGAGTCGGCGTTTCGCGGCGCGGGCTGGAATGTCATCAAGGTGCTGTGGGGTAGCGAGTGGGATCCCATTCTGGAGCGCGACACTGAAGGCTTGCTCGTCAAGCGCATGGGTCAAACAGTCGACGGCGAATACCAGAAGCTGGTGGTTTCCTCCGGCGCGTACGTCCGCGAGCATTTCTTCGGAAGCGACCCGCGGCTGCTGCAGCTCGTCGAGCCGATGTCGGACGAGAGCCTGAGGCGGCTGCGACTGGGCGGGCACGATCCGCGCAAAGTGTACGCGGCGTATAAGGCGGCAGTTGAACACAAGGGATCGCCTACGGTGATTCTGGCGCGGACGATCAAGGGTTACGGACTGGGCGAGGCGGGCGAAGGAAAGAACGTCACGCACCAGCAGAAGAAACTGAACGAAGATGAGCTGCGCGAGTTCCGTTCGCGGTTCGGCATTCCGCTGAACGACGAGGACTGCATTGAAGTTCCGTTCTATAGGCCACCGGACGACAGTGAAGAAATTCAGTATCTCCGTGCGCGGCGGGACGCGCTGGGTGGCTACGTTCCGAAGAGGGGCCAGCGATCTCAGGCGCTGGTAGCGGAGCACGACGAACTCTTCAAGGAATTCCTGGAAGGCAGCGAGAGAGAAGTTTCTACAACCATGGCATTCGTGGCCATGCTCCGCAAAATGCTCAAAGACCCGGAAATCGGCAAGCTGATCGTGCCGATCGTTCCCGACGAGGCGCGCACCTTTGGGATGGAATCGCTCTTCCGCACCGTAGGCATCTATTCGAGCGTCGGGCAGCGGTATGAACCGGTCGACGTGAATACGCTGCTGTATTACAAGGAAGCGAAGGACGGACAGATCCTCGAGGAAGGCATCACCGAAGCCGGCTCGATGGCGTCGTTTATCGCGGCGGGCTCCGCATATGCCACGCATGGTATCAACACGATTCCATTTTTCATCTACTACTCGATGTTTGGGTTTCAGCGCATCGCGGATTTCATCTGGGCAGCTGCGGACATGCGCACCCGAGGATTCTTGCTTGGCGGGACCTCCGGGCGTACGACGCTCTCCGGCGAGGGCTTGCAGCACCAGGACGGCAACAGCCACGTGCTGGCGCTGCCCGTACCTAACCTGAAGGCATACGACCCGGCCTTCGCCTACGAGATTGCCGTGATCCTTCAGGACGGCATTCGCCGCATGTACAAAGACGGTGAGAGTATCTTTTACTACCTGACAGTGATGAACGAGCCGTATGCCATGCCGGCCATGGAGGGCGATGTGAAGGACGGCATTCTGAAAGGAATGTACCGCTTCCGGAAAGCCACCAATGGAAAGGCCAAACTGCGGGCACAATTGTTCGGGAGCGGTGCGATTCTCAACGAAGCCCTGCGCGCGCAGGAGATTCTCGAAACGAAATACGGAGTGGCCGCCGACGTCTGGAGCGTGACCAGCTACAAAGAGCTATACAACGACGGTAACGAAACGGAGCGCTGGAACAGGCTGCATCCGGGCGAAAAGTCGCGGGTGCCGTATGTCACGAAATGCCTCGCCGATGCGCCGGGCGTATTGGTGGCGGCTTCCGACTACTTAAAGACCCTTCCCAACATGATCAGCAAGTGGATGCCCAGGCGGCTGGCTTCGCTCGGCACTGATGGTTTTGGACGCAGCGAAGGTCGCACGTCGTTGCGTGATTTCTTTGAGGTCGATTCACGCTTCATTGCCTTCGCGACGCTCCACGAACTCTTTGCGGACGGCAAACTAGAGCGGTCGGTGGTCGACAAGGCCGCAAAAGATCTGGGCATCAACACCGAAAAGCCGAATCCGGTAACTTCCTAGCCGGTTTCGGAAGCTTCTAGGATTTCAGCTGGTTTGATCTTGCCTGTGGCGAGATTGGCGACGAGCCCCGCGTTGGCGGCGAGAAAATCATATTCGCCAAGTTCCTTAGGTAGGACCCACGCGATTTTCTCAAACGAGCGGGGGGTCATATCGCCTTCCGCGATTCTTACGGCGAAAAAAAGGATTTCCAATTCTTCGGGAGTCTGAGCGTATTTGTGAGTTACGCGGCCGATGGGCACGGCTTTGCGCAGTTCCGCTCCCAACTCCTCCTGCAATTCCCGGGCTAGCGCGGTCAGCGGTGTCTCTCCATCTTCGACCTTTCCACCGGGAAATTCCCATTTCAATGGCGAACTATCGTTGCGACGGCGCTGGCCAATCAGGAGACGGCGGTCCGCGCGCTCGATCACGGCTGCGACCACCGTTTTCATGGACGTGGGTCGGCCGCAGCCACGACGATTTTGCGCAGGGCTTTAGCGCCATCGACCAGCGGCGGACCGGGAGTGTTCAGCCATTCATCACGAATGACGTAGACGTGCTTGTTGCGAATGGCAGGGATGTCCTTCCATTCCGGGACCTCGTATGCTTTCGCGCCGTCGGCCGTTTCACCCGTGGCGGTCCAAGCCAGCACGATGACCTCGGGCATCGCCGCGGCAATACGCGCCTCGCTCACTTTTTCACCAGGAGGCACAATCATCTCGCCTCCGGCGATGCGTACCAGTTCCGCCACCCAAGGTGGAGAACTGATTCGGGGGTTCGGCCAGGCTTCGCAGTAGAACCGCAACCGGCGTTTCTGTTGTTTGGAAATCCGCTCAACGCCCGCGAGATCCCTCTGCATTTTGCTGATGAGTGCCTCAGCTGCCTTTGTCTGACCGGCGATCCCGCCGAGCAAGCGAATGTCGGCATAGATATCGGGGAGCGTCCGCGGATTCATGGCCAGAAAGTTGAGTGGGTGCTCCAGGAGCTTCGCAACCGTCTCTTCCTTATATGGGACGGAACCAATGACCAGCGTGGGCTTGAGGCGAAGGATTTCTTGCACGGACTCGAGGTGCCAGCAATCGCCGAGTTTCGGCAGGCGTCCAACCGGCGCGACATCCGCGCACCACTTGGTGACGCCCACGAGATGTTTCTTGGCGCCAATCCCGCACAAGATGGAAGTCGCGCTGGGTGCCAGCGAAACAATACGCAACCTCCGCTCGGTATTCTGTCTACCCGGCACAGCAAGAGTTTACCAGACGTGGCCGCGAATCACGTTGGACATGCTTTCACAATTCGGTAGTCGAATTGACACTCTTCCCCCGCTGTGTTTGACTTCGTTCTCTCTTAAGAGGAGGTTCTCGTGCAATTTCTTCGCCGGTCCATCTTGTTGTTGTGGATGGCTTTGCCGCTCGCGGCACAAACGCCTCCAGCGAAGCCAGACGTGGTGCAGTTTCGTGGCACGATCGAGAACGTGAAGTACGTGTTCGGCGTAGCTTCCCCGGTGGCCCGGCTGAAGCCGGGGAATGTTTTGGAGGCGAATTCGCTCGACTGCTTCGGCAACGCACTGCAGAAGCCCGGCGACGGCATGGACCTCGTTAAAGGTGACAATCCACTGACTGGGCCATTCCACATCGAAGGCGCTGAGCCGGGCGATACGCTTGTCGTTCACATCCTCGACCTGCAGGTAGACGGCAAGCAGGGCGTCGGCACGTTCTCTCCAGGCTTTGGCGCCATCAATTCCACACATTACACGCCGATGCTGGAAACAAAGCCCCTCCCCGAGCGCATCTGGTTCTATCCCATCGACAAAGAGAAGAATACGGCGACGTTCCAGGCGTTGGACTCGAATTTTAAGACGAGCTTTCCCCTGCACCCCTTCCTGGGTTGCATTGGCGTGGCTCCCGCGAACGGGGAAGCGCGCAGTTCAATTGTACCCGCGGAATTTGGCGGGAACATGGACGCGCCGGAAGTGTCCGCTGGCAACACGCTGTATCTGCCCGTGAACGTGCCAGGCGCACTTTTCTATTTTGGCGACGGCCATGCCGCGATGGGCGACGGCGAAGTTGCGGGTAGCGCCGTGGAAGTCCCGATGCGTGCGCACTTTCAATTCGAATTGATAAAGGGGAAGCACACTGGCTGGCCGCGCTTCGAAAATGAGAAGGAAATTATGACGACGGGTATCTACCGTCCCGTGGATGACGCCGTACGCATTGCGGTGACCGAACTCGTCCACTGGATCCACGCGGATTACGGTTTGTCGGACCTTGATGCCTACGAGCTGCTCTCCAAAGTGGCAAAGATTCATCTCACGGAAATGGTCGACCCGAACTACGTGGTCGTTGCTTCCATCGAGAAGAAATACTTGCCAGCGAAAAAACAATAGGACTCCGTCCAAAAATGTTCAGCGAAGCTGTCCTCGATCACTTCCGCAATCCGCGCAATGCGGGCGAGCTTGCGGATGCCACAGCGGTAGTCGAGGTCACCAATCCCGTCTGCGGGGACGTTTTGAAGTTGTTCGCGCGTATGGCCGAGGACCGCATCGAGGAGGCGCGGTTCCTCTGCCGCGGATGCACGACAGCAATTGCCTGCGCGTCACTCTTGACGGAACAGCTTCGGGGACGAACGCGAAGCGAGGTCCGCACGATTACTCCGGAAACTCTTTCCAAGTCGCTGGGCGGGCTCCCTGCGGCCACATTCCACGGCGCGCAGCTCGCCGCGGACGCAGCTGTGGCGCTAGTGCAAAGGCTATCTTCCAAGAAGAGCTAACTTCTCTTCGGCAGGCCTTGGTTCATCGTTTGCGGATCATTCAAGTTCAGCACGCAGCCCTCTTCGTTTGTAGGTACTTCTTCGACATCGTTTGCATGCGTCCAAACCACTGCGCGCGCGCCCGTATCGAGCGGGGCGCGAAGCAGTTCTTCGTAAAGTTTCGCCGAGAAAATCACGGGGTGCCCCCGGCGTCCTTCATAAACGGGCAAGATAATCGCTCTCCCCGACTTGTAAAAGTGCTCGATCAATTCCTGCACGAGCGGGGCACTGATCAGTGGATGATCCACCAGGCAAAGCAGCAGGCCATCCGTTCCCGGAGGGAGACTGCGCAGCGCGACCTGAATCGAGCTGAGTTGGCCCTTCTCCCATTCGCGGTTGATGACGATCTCGTCCGGTTTGAGAGGAATGGCTTTGGCAATTGGTTCGGCGTCCGCCCCCAGAACGACGCGGCGCACGCCAATCTGCGGCTGCGCGACGACCTCCAGCAGATGTTCCAGAAAAGGCCGGCCTTGGTAGGGAAGTAGCGCCTTTGGCGAGCCCATGCGGCTCGAGGCCCCGCCGGAGAGGATAACGGCGGCCAGCATGTGTCCCTTTCAGCGCTCGTCCGCCACGGGCGCAGGATGAAATTGGTGCACGAGTTTCTTGTGCGCAGCGTTGGCATCGTTGCGGCGCACCGCGACAAGTTCCGCCGCGATGCTGACCGCAATTTCCTCAGGCGAAAGTGCGCCGATCTCCAGGCCCATGGGGGCGTAGACTCGCTCGAATTCCTCCGGCTTGTAGCCGTCATTTTCCAGCGCCTTATAAACGGACAAAACTTTGCGCTTGCTCCCGATCATGCCAACGTAGCGAGCTTCGGTTCGTACCGCCCACGCCAGCACGCGCATGTCTTCCTTGTGCCCGCGCGTGACGATCACCAGATAGCTTGACGCATTTGGCCGAACTTTCTGAAAGGCTTCCTCATAACTCGTGTAAACCTCCTGAGCCATCGGGAACCGCTCTTTGTTGGCAAAGGATTCGCGGTCGTCCACAACGACGATGCCAAAGCCCGCGGTATTCGCTGCCTTCGCCACCGCCATGGCCACGTGGCCGCCGCCAAACAGGTAAGCCACCGGTTGTGGAAGAATGGGCTCGACAAAAACTTCCAGCGTGCCCCCGCAAATCAAGCCGTTGTCGTAACTCGCTTCATTGTTCAGGTTGAAGACCATCTTGCGCGGCGCTTCCTTCTGCATCACTTCCTTGGCCGCCGCCCACACTTCCGCTTCCACACACCCGCCGCCGATGGTCCCGGCGATGGAGCCATCTTCGCGCACCAGCATCCGCGAACTCTCATAGCTCGGAATGGAGCCGTTTGTGTGCACAATGGTGGCCAGCGCCCCGCGCCGTCCCGCGCGCCGCATCTGCACAATTTCTTCAAACAGATCCACGTGTTTCCTCCCTTGCCAGCCTACGGCGCACAATTCCTAGTGTCAAATGGACATAGCAATCTAGACACTCTGCACACAGGGTGGTACCGTTCGGAATTTCCGTATCGACCGGGAGGGGCGATGAAGGCAATCGTTTTCGAGCAGCATGGCGGTCCGGAGGTTCTGAAATACACCGAGGCTCTCGAACCAACGCTGCGTGCGAACGATGTTCTCGTGCGCGTCAAGGCGTGCGCGCTAAACCACCTCGATCTATGGGTGCGCCGCGGGCTGCCCAACGTGCCGATTCCGCTCCCGCACATCCCCGGAAGCGACATCGCCGGCGAAATAGCCAAAATCGGACCCGATGTGCGCACGGTACAGGTCGGCCAAAAAGTCGTCTTGGCTCCGCTGGTGAGCTGTGGCAAATGCCCCGCCTGCCTGGCAGGTCTTGACAACCGCTGCCGCCAGGCCACAAATCTCGGCTACATGCTGGACGGTGGCTGTGCGGAATTCGTGCGCGCCCCCGAAGTCAATTGCCTCCCGTATCCCGAGAATCTCACTTGGGAAGAAGCCGCCTCGATTCCCCTTGTTTTTCAGACAGCCTGGCACATGCTCGTCGCACGTGCCGAATTGCAACCGGGTGAAGACGTCCTGGTGCTGGGCGCAGGCAGTGGGGTCGGGAGCGCTGCAATTCAAGTAGCAAAATTCTTCGGTGCACGCGTGCTTGCCACCGCCGGCTCCGACGAAAAACTTGCCAAAGCCAAGGAACTTGGCGCGGACCATCTCATCAATCACAAAACTCAGAAAATCCCGGATGAAGTTCGCCGCATCACCAACAAGCGCGGTGCGGACGTGGTTTTCGAGCATGTGGGCACCGCAACTTGGGAGGACAGTCTCGCTAGCCTCGCTTTTTGCGGAAGGCTTGTAACGTGCGGCGCAACTACCGGCTATGACGCTAAAGTCGATTTGCGTTTCCTCTTTAGCCGCCAGCTTTCTCTTCTCGGCTCGTACATGGGCACGAAGTCCGAACTGCACACCGTGATGAAGCTCGTGGCCGCGGGAAAACTGAAGCCTGTCGTCGACCGCGTCTTCCCGCTCGCCGAAGCGGCGGCTGCTCACGCCTATCTCGAATCCAGCGCGCAATTCGGTAAAGTCGTTCTCAAGGTCTGACGACGGTCCTGTACAAATTCATGTCCTAAGACTGTCCCTGCGTACCATTTACAGCGATACACCCCGTTGATAGTTTCTCGCGCTAATCCACTCCGGTAGCAACGGCCCCCAACCCTAATTCCTCCCGGTGCCCAGGTTCGATTCCAGGTCGATTCTCGATCGGAGGATGTGTGTTGGAAGGGCGCGTACAAAAGATCCTGCGGAGGGCTGAATCCGGAGCGCCGCTCACCATCCGTGACTTGGCCCTCGAATTTCACCTGAGCCCTTCGTACCTCCAGCGGCTGTTCAAGCACGAGACTGGAGTTTGCATGGGGGAGTGGTTGAACGAACAACGGCTTCAGAGGGCAGCGCAGCTTCTAGCGAACAGCTACATGAGCGTGAAGGAAATCGCCCACAGCGTCGGATATGAGCATGCGTCCAGCTTCATCCGGGCATTTGAACGGCGCTTTATGGAAGCTCCGGCGCGATACCGGAAACATTGCTACCACACGAAATGCTAACGAATGACCAGTAATGCTAATCAGTTCCTCTTGATGACCGGAACGAGGCGATAGTAAAAGAACACCCACTCTGCCCACCTCAGCGTCTAGCAATGGCTCACACCCAGCGAGAGATTGCCCTTGCTGGAACGATGCGCGTCCGGAAGTGCGCTAAGTCGGTCGGACCGTGCACTTCACAGTTGAAGGAGACCAGGAATGAGGACAATGAAGCTCGCTGCGATTCTCGCTTTTTTGGCGGTGTTATCCTTTCCGGGTATGGCGTTTGCTCAAGCCGACCCGGGCGTTCGGTCCGGGGCCATAAACGGGCAGCCCACGGCTACGGCAACAAACCCGCTCCCCCTGAGTTCTGTAAACACAGGCGACGGCAGCATGCAGTTTTTTCTGAACGGTTTGGCCCGCTTTCAAGATGTAGAATCTGTATCGAACAGTCCCACAAACAACAATGGTCTTGGGCCACGCTTTAATTTTAACCAGTGTTCAGGGTGCCATTCGCAGCCCGCGGTCGGTGGCACCGGCCCAGCCAATAATCCCCAATTCCAAGTGATTGCCAACGGCATTGTCAACGGCTCCACAAACACCATCCCGTCGTTCATCACCGCCAACGGGCCAACGCGGGAAGTCCGATTCCCGTTTTTCTTCAACTCGAACGGTTCTCCCAACACCAATGCCCCGAACGGCGGTGTGGAAGACTTGTTCACCGTTTCTGGCCGTCCGGATGCCGGCAATTGCAGCCTTCCACAACCGAGCTTCGCCGCGGCTCAATCGACCAACAACATCATCTTCCGCATTCCCACGCCTGTTTTTGGCGCGGGCCTCATCGAAAACCTTGACGATTCAACCCTGATTGCCAACCGCGCGGCACAGGCCCGCAACAATCTTGGGATCAGCGGCACCTTCAACCACAATGGCAACGACGGCACCATCTCCCGCTTCGGATGGAAGGCGCAGAACAAGTCGCTGGAACTGTTTGCTGGCGAGGCCTACAACGTGGAAATGGGTATATCCAATGAGATCTTTGGACAGGACCGGCCACTGCCGGGCGAAGATCAATTGGGGACCGGCCTGCCATCGCAGTGCCTAAACCTTTCGGGCACTGGTTACCCGGAGGACACGACCAATTTCGCAGCTAAGACCGGCTCGGACCAGTACGCAACGAACGCATCCATACCTAGCGATGTCGTGGCGTTTGCCATGTTTATGCGGCTACTTGCCGCGCCGGTGCCGTCGACGACAACTCCGGGTGGCGCGGTCTCGATCACCAACGGTGCGCGGCTGTTTAGCGCTATCGGCTGCGCAAGTTGCCACACTGCCACCATCAACTCCACACAGCCTTCAAGCTTCACTTCCTCCTTGGGAAATGCACCGGTGAACGCGTTTTCGGATATCGAGATCCATCACATGGGCGTTGGCTTGGCGGACAACGTCTCCCAAGGCAGCGCAGGTGGCGATCAGTTTCGCACGGCTCCCCTGTGGGGTCTGGGACAGCGCATCTTCCTGCTGCATGATGGCCGCACCACCAATCTATTGGCAGCAATTCAAGCTCACCAGAGCAACGGCTCCGAGGCAACACAGGTGGAAGAGAACTTCGATGTACTTTCACCAAGCCAAAAGCAGGATCTGCTGAACTTCCTGCGTTCTCTATAACTCAGTGCACCGGGTGAGACGCGAACGGTGTCTTGCCCGGTTCTCCACGTTTTGAAAAAGGGCCCTTTGAAGATGCCTGCTAACTTCTGGCGATCCCTGGTTCTTCTTGTTTTATCTATGGCGCCGCTTGCGCGGACGCAAGACGCGCCGCAGAGCGGGGGAGACTTTGCCAGCAATCCGCAGGCGAAGAAGCTGCCAACAGGAGTCATCCTTGTTAAGGGCGCGTGGTCGAGTGCCAGCGATTTGGCTACTACCCTCCCGGAGGGGGGGAGAATTGCCAACCACGTCTATAGCAACCCTTACTTTGGCCTGACCTATGCGCTCTCCCCGGATTGGATAGAAAAGTATAGCGGCCCTCCCCCTTCGGACAGTGGTTACTACGTGCTCGCGCAAATCCGGCCCGCGGACACTTTCAAGGGGACGAGTCGAGGCAGTATTTTGATTACCGCTCAGGATCTCTTCTTCACCCTTTCGCCCGCGGGGAACGCGTTGGAGATGATCAACTACAGCAAGGAGAATTTGAGCGCGGACTTCAAGGTGGAACAACCGCCGACGCTTGTTAGGATTGCCGACCATTCCTTTGTCCGCTTTGATTACGGCTCGCCCGCCGCCGAATTGCATTGGCACGTCGTTGCCACTCAAATCCGCTGTCACATGGTCCAATTCGTCTTCACCAGCAAAGACACCCAGCTAACGGAAAGTCTTATCCAGGAAATGAACAAGATAACCTTGCCGCTCGAGGCTGGTCCCATTTCAGGGAAAGGTGGTGGCGATGTCCCTCTCTGCATTAAGGATTACGCGAGCGGCGAAAACATGTTGGAAAGAGTAGATCCGGTCTTTGCTGAACGCAGGTTCAATCCTGTTCCGGTCCGCATCATCATCGACAAAGAAGGCAAGGTAAAGCACATTCATTTTCTCAGCGCCTTTCCCGATCAGGAAAAGGCCATTACGGATGCCCTGTTTCAATGGCGCTTCAGGCCCTATCTGCGTGACGGAAAGCCTGTGGAAGTCGAAACCGGCATCATGTTCGGCCGCGCGCCGCGCTCGGTGACATTACCAGCTGCAAACGCGGCTATCGAATGATGAACCATCTCTTTTTGCCCCTCTTTGACCGCCATCGATTGCATCCCGCACCGTCATCGGGAGCGCTCCGCAGAGACTGAAAGCTGCCGTCTTTCATCATCGCCCGTAATTCACCGGAGTGCTATCCTCTCCTCGTCCTTTGTCCCAAAATCGGAAAGCAGAGAGCAATGGCGAGCCTCCAAGCACATATCGCAGTTTGGATTATCAAGTGGCGCGTCAAGCGGCGCCTTAAAGGTTGCCGCGACTATCGCCTCGCCCGGAAAATCCTCAGACCAGAACCCTACAAGCTCCCCTCTTCTGTTCGCATCATTGCCGCGAATCTCGGTCGTGTGCCGGGGGAATGGGTCGAAACCGGCAAGCAGAACGGCCTGACGATGTTGTATTTGCACGGCGGCGGTTATTTTGGTTGCTCGGCGGAAACCCACCGCGCCATCACCGCAGGATTCGCTTTGCAGGGCTTCTGCGTCTACGCCCCCGACTATCGCCTCGCGCCCGAGCATCCCTTTCCCGCCGCCGTCGAGGACGTTGCCGCGGTGTATCGCGCTCTGCTGGATTCGGGCATCCCCCCGGACCGGCTTGTTGTTGCGGGCGATTCGGCCGGTGGCGGGCTCGCTCTTTCGCTCCTGCTTACTCTTCGCGCTTCCAGAACTCCGCTGCCTGCGGCAGCCGCACTGTTTTCCCCGTGGACGGACCTGGCAGCCACGGGCGATTCCGTCCGTACCAACACGCACCGCTGCGCGTTGTTTCATGGCGAAGCTATTGCACCCACTGCCCGCTGGTATCTCGGTGACGCAGACCCGAAGAATCCGCTGGCTTCTCCGCTTTACGCTGATCTTGCGGGCTTGCCCCCGCTTCTTATTCACGTGGGGGACGATGAAGTCCTCCGCGACGATTCCACCCGCCTTGCCGAGAAGGCTCGCGCCGCTGGCGTTCACGTAGAATTGAAGGTGTGGCCCGTCGTTCCCCATGTTTGGCAGCTCGCTCCCACGCAAATCCCCGAAGCGCGTCAATCGATGCGCGAAGCCGCCGCTTTCTTGTGCGCGTGAGCAGCGGCCGCGAATTCGGCGGACGAGAAATTGACTCAGCACGCCTGAGTCACCACCAAGCCATTTGTTTCGAGCCGCTGGCTGTGCGAAAATAGTAAGTGGAAGACTGCACAGGGAAGGCATGAGCACCACACTCGGCAAACACGTCACGCTAACCAAGCCGGACGACTTCGGCAGCCTGCTCCAGGACGAAGGCATTATCTTCACGACCCTCGATAAGGCCGTGAACTGGGCGCGTAAGAGTTCCATCTGGCCGCTCGGCTTTGGTCTCGCCTGCTGTGCCATCGAGATGATGTCCATGGCCGCCGCGCGCTTTGACGTCGCGCGATTCGGGGCCGAGGTTTTTCGCCCCTCTCCGCGACAAGCCGACCTCATGATCGTGGCCGGCCGCCTCTCCCAGAAGATGGCGCCTATCGTCCGCCAGCTCTACGATCAGATGCCGGAGCCTAAGTGGGTGATTTCCATGGGCGCTTGCGCGACTTCCGGAGGCGTGTTCAATAACTATGCCATCGTGCAGGGTTGCAACCAGGTGCTGCCCATCGACGTGTACGTTCCAGGTTGCCCGCCGCGTCCCGAAGCGCTGCTCTATGCCATCCTTCAGCTCCAAAAGAAGATTGATAGCGAAAAGGGTTCGTTCAAGCGCGCCCTGAATCTTGCTTAGCCGTACAGAGTTCCTTCTGTGCCTCGCAAAATGCGACCACTCCGAAAAAGCCGTTGCGCCCTCAGCCCGTTTGCCCTCATTCCTGCAATTCTTGTCTTGGCCACGCTCCTCAGTTGCGGTGGTGGCGCCGCGCTTCAGCCTCCCCCTCCTCCCCCGTCTTCCGGCTGGACGCTTGTTTGGAGCGATGAATTCAACGGTGCGGATGGATCCGCTCCGGATTCCTCCAAGTGGACCTACGACCTGGGCGGCAAAGGCTGGGGCAACCAGGAACTCGAGTGTTACACGAACAGCACCAAGAACGCGCAAATCCAGGGCGGCAATCTAGTCATCACCGCGGTGAAGGAAAATGTCACGTGTTCAGACGGAACCGCGAGCAACTACACCTCTGCCCGCCTGAAAACGCAGGGACTTTTCAGCCAGGCCTATGGCCGCTTTGAAGCGCGCATCAAGATCCCGGCAGGGCAGGGAATGTGGCCGGCGTTCTGGATGCTAGGCAACAACATCAGTTCTGTTGGATGGCCCACCTGCGGCGAAATCGACATCATGGAGAACATCGGGAAGGAGCCGGGCACAGTCCACGGCTCTCTTCACGGGCCAAGCACCAACGGCTCGACAAGCGACGCATCCGCTCCTTTTAGCCTCCCTGCAGGTCAGAATTTTGCTGACGCCTTCCATCTCTACGCGGTTGAATGGGAACCCGGCACCATCCGCTTCACCGTCGACTCGAACCTCTACGCCACGTTCACTCAGGCCCAGTGGCCGGCAGGCGGAACCTGGGTCTTTGATCACCCCTTCTTTATCATCTTGAATGTTGCCGTAGGCGGCAGTTGGCCAGGCTCCCCCGACAACACGACGCAGTTCCCGCAGCAGATGCTCGTCGACTACGTCCGCGTCTACACGAAACAGTAGGTTCTTGATTCAAGTTCATTCTTGAATCTGTTCTCTGTGCTCCTCAATGCTCTCTGTGTTAAAACTCTTCCTTCTGCTTTTGAGCAGAGAAGGGAACCGCGTATGACCGCAACACCTATGCCTGCTTCTTCCGATCCCGCGCGCCACTTTCTCCGTCACACCGTCGCTACCGTGGCTTATCGCGCAAGCAAAGCACTGCGCGGTGCGCCTGACCATTTTTCCAGCTTTCATATTGGCGATAAGACTCGCACGCCCGCACAAATCGTCGCCCACATGGGTGATCTCTTTGATTGGGCTCTTTCGATTGCTCAGGGGCAGCAGACGTGGCACGATTCGACGCCCTTGCCCTGGGACGCCGAAGTTGCGCGTTTCTTCATAGCGGTAAAGAAATTTGACGATTGCCTGGCGTCGAGCGACGCCGTTGATGCCCTTCCTGCAAACCTTTTCCAGGGCCCCGTCGCCGATGCCCTCACACACGTTGGCCAAATCGCCATGTTGCGTCGTCTCGCGGGCTCGCCTGTAAAAGGAGAGAACTACTTTAAAGCTGACGTGGGCGTCGGACGAGTCGGGATGGATCAGTCCGCGCCGCGCCGCGAATTTGAATAGTTTCTTTAGTCACAGCCGCTTGTGACGATGGCTGTTGCCGGTCGCCTCCCATCGTCGCTATGGGCGTCACCCCAGTTTTGCTTCTTCGGTCCCGTCGGCGTCCCCCTATAGAGGCCGCTTGATCGGCCTCCTTTTGCACCTGGCCGCGCAGCTCATCCGCAGAAAGAAGGCGGGATAAAACAATCCGCCGGCAGCCATGAGGCCACCGGCGGGATGGGCTAGTGCCGAAATAGACTCAACTCACCGCAGTCGGCAACACTCCGGTGAAGTACACCAGGACGTAGGTCTTGATCGAGCCGCTGGGTTGCGGAATGCCAAACACTTTGACCGGCGTGCCCGTCACTAGGTTCGTCGTCAGTGTGTCTTGGCCCGCGGTTGTCGAGATGTCGACCGGGCTTACGGTAACGATGCCGTTTGTGCGGTCCACCTGGTAAACCAACGTGGCCGACCCTGTCGTCGTATTCAGATCCACGGGTACGGCGCTCGTGCCGCCGGTGACCGTCATGGTAAAGCTGCCGGTGGAGTTGGAATACGAAGTGGCGGCCAAGCCGAAGGGCACATCGGTCGGGAGCAACACGGTCCACGGCGCGGCCCAGGTATTGGCGGCAGTGGGATCGTTCCACGTGGCATACGTAACCCCAGCCGCCGTGAGTTGGCCGACACTGCCGCCGAAGTTCACGCCGCCATTGGTGGCGTTCATGAAGTCGGAAATGGCGTTGGCGCCGCTATCCACGATCGTGGGGAATGTGAAGTTCCACCACTTATAGCCCGTGATTGCCGCGCCGGTGGCCGGATCGTTGCCATTGGCGGTGCTGCTTAAAATGTACGGTAGCGTAACCGTGTAGTCGTCGCTAGCCGTGTGGAAGACGCGGTTGTACGTGAAATCGGTCAGGCTCGCGTTCGAAATCGCCCCATCATAGCGCGCAATTTCGATGTCCACCGTCTGCGCCACGAGCGGGGCGGCCAGCGGATCCACACACGATACGTGTACTTTGAAACCGCGCACAATGTTGGAGAGGAACGCCGGGCCGGTTCCGATTGGGGTCGTGCTGGACTGTATGCTCGCCGGCGTCTGGAAGAAGAACTGTGTGTTGGCATCGACCGTAAGAGTGACGGCCTTGCCCAGTTCGTTCTCGACCGTCAGCGTCCCGGCTCCCGCGTTGGAGTGCAGAACGTGGCCTTCGGGGCTGATCCACACCTTGTTGAAGTCGGTGCTGGCCCAGATGCGAACCGCCGTGAGCGAACCATCCACTTGGAAGCGTCCCGTGAAGCGGATGAACTTCCCGCCGATGGTCGATGCGATGGAGCTGAAATCTGTAAGCGTAGCGCGCGTCTTGGCGTCTACGTCATAAAAGAGCGTGCCGTTGGCCGAGTCCACGTTCAGCGTGAGCTGCTGCGACGTGTTGATCGCCGTCTCTGGATTGGTCGGCGGATACACAGGGTAGTCCTTGGTGACCATTAGTGCAGTGTTGCCCGAGTTGACGCCGGTAACCGTTGCATAGTGTTCACGCAGGATGAAGCGGCGCAGATCAAAAATCCGATGATGCCGGATGGGACCGTTAAAGTTCACCGCCCAGAGCGTTGTTCCGGAATTGACCGGCGGCGTATGCCCGATAATAAATGCGGGATGAGACAGATCGAATTCCAGGTCTAGCGCATTCGACCGGTTAGCGGTAACCACCAGCGGGGCTTCCAGCTTCACCTTCACGGGGACAGTGAGATTACCTGCCGACCCCTGCGTGCCAAGCACCTGAATCTGGCTGGAGGGAATTGTCGCGCCCGGCGTTCCAGCAAACCCCGTCTCGGGATCCGAGGAAGCAGTCAACAGAACGTCGCTGGAATTACCGCTCACCGTAATGGTCGCGGCGGTGTACGTATCGGCCGGAATCGAGGCGTTGCCAAGAATTTCCCCAAGCTGGTCCAATTGCAGTAAATTGATGTACGGAGCAGGGGACGGGGCCGTATAAACGGTCACGTCGCTGCCTCCGCCTTGCGGCGTCAGCGAAACCGACAAAACACGGACGCCAATAACCGACCAGTCTTCGGTGGACTGGTCGCTGATCATCATGGTTACAGTGCCATTTTGCGGCGTCGGAGGCTGATTGTTGTTGCTCGAATTGGCGCACCCCGCCCAGAACCCGGCGAGGCTTAGGAGAGACAGCCCAGTAAGAATGCGTGCAATCCTCGACTTCATTGGTTTTCTCCCGGGGAGTGCCCCCATAGCTCTCCCGCTAGTTTTTGGTATTCGGCTGGAATACTTTTCCCACTTCGGGGGTGTGGACGAGCCACCCGCCCGCTTGCGGTATTCAACCCAGCTTGTATCCGGGAGTTGCGCGTCTTCGGGGAGAATCTGGTAGTACGGGAGTACTACGCCAGCCATGCCGCAAATGGGGGGATTCATTTCCTGTAACACGGGTGCGATGCGTCTGGACTTCCCGAAACGCTCAAGGACCCACAACTGCGCAACCGCATCGTTTCGGAAATCCTTGCTGGACACTCGCAAGGCCCGCATGCTCACTTCCGATGGGACCTCCGAGGAGCCTTCCGCCAACACACCCGTCTGACAGCGATGCACAACCTGGCATGTCTGAGTTATTTCGCCGCGACTCTCGCGGGCTCACGCCAGCTGTCATTCCTTCTTGTCATCGCGAGCGGAGAGCGCCTTCGTAGAGGGAGGGACCCTGGCTTCGTTTTCAACGCAGGTCGGATCAAATGAGACAGTAGCGGACCGTCCCCGAGGCAGGGCCAGCGCTAGTTCTTGTGTTGCCCGGGCTCGTTTGTATCCAGGGAGTCTGGAGGGCTGGCGGGCTTGTACGTCGGCGCGTTCCGCGTAAATTTCCGGATGACAAATTCTTGCAAGACGTTATTGGCCGCGGTCGCGCCAATTCCGATGAGTGCATTCTCAAACGTAATGGTTACGTCGCGGTCCTGTTCGGGATAGTACAGATTGGAAATCCCTCCCGCCGCCAAGCTCCCCAGCAGGCCGGAGTAGTTGGGCTGCCAGTGGGCATTGTCCCCCTTGCAGATGACGGCGTTGGCGATCGCATAGAAAAACCGGGACCGTCGGCTGCCCGTCCCCTTATAGAAATAACGTGGATCCTGTTTCAGCAGGGAAGGAAGAATGGCGCTGCCAATGAACGTGCCTGTAACCGAATCCGCGAAGCTCGCCCCGTACCGTTTGGCATACCCCTGCGACCCTTGCCCATACCCGCGGAACGAGTTGGTCGCTTGCTGAATCCCTGCAATGGCCCCGTTCAGCCCGAAGTTCACGGGGTCGACCGTCGCTTTCCACGCGAGCTCGAACTTTTGGCTCGCGTGAAGAGGAACGGCGGCGGGGTTATACGTGACATAAAAATTCGGAATCACTCCCAGGACGCGCTGCTTTTCCTCGTCCTTGATCTCCGCTTCCGCTATCTCCGTGGGCGTCATCGTCACCCGCACCGTGCTCGCAGACGCTGCCACGGCCAGCGTGACCGGCGCGACCACGTAATCTTCGCCCTCATGCAGCATGCCCGCCGCACTCTGCGCCTCGAAACCGGTCGAACTGATCGTAAGCTGGAAATGCCCGGGCGAGAGCGAGCCAAAGTAGAATTGCCCGTCGCTGTCGGAAATCGCTTCCTGATGTAACGAAGGATCTTCGCGCGTCAGCTTTATCCGTGCCCCCGGGATGACTGATCCCGTTCGATCCACCACGGTTCCGCTAATCGTTGCCGATATGCGTACTGGCGCAGGCTGTTCGGAAGCGGCTGCAACTTGTGCGTTCGGGGATTGCGGAGACTGCGCGAGAGTGGGAAGGCCACAAAGCAGTAGGGCACTGGGGCTCAACCACAGGCACCGCCGCTTGTTAAAGCTTGCCATCCTGAGGTTCAGGCCTAAGAAATCCCCACATGAACGCATTCTTGCTGAGTTCATGATCGACCCTACATAAGATTTTAGGCACGCCGTTTTACTTCCTGCAATGGTACTGACGCGTCGAAGTTACTTTCGGTTCCGTCTAATCTCCTCCTTTTGGATGATTCCGCGAGCCCCTTTGGTTGGCTCCCCCTTGGCTTTTTTTCCCTCGCTGCCCCTTGATCTTGATAATGGGGTACCGGGCTCGATCTTTTGGAGCAGCCAGCGCTTTTCTGCGGCGGGCCGACACTCTCTGTTTTCAATCACTGACAACAGTTAAATTTCACAAGCCGTTTGTTTTGATAACGATCCAACAATGGAGGTACCGATCCCCCTCCCCACTGCACCTTACTTCATCACCTCAGCTGTCCCCCCAGCCCACTGCAATCGCGTTCCCGCCGCATTCGCCGGGCTCTTTACGTACCCCATCCCAATCACTCGCGGCGGGTCCCATGCCCGCGCGGCACGCGTCACTGTGCCGGCCTCTTTTCCGTCCACCGTCAAAGCCGCAGTAGGTTCCGGCACAACCTCGCCCGTAAAGTTCAGCTGCACTCTTCGGCGATGTACTTGGCCCCGCGAGCGCACTCGCTCCACGATTTCCTGGCCCGTGTAGCACCCCTTGGTATAGCTGATATGGCTGCTCTCCAGCCCTGCCTCATGCGGAATCTGCTTGTCGCCGAAGTCGTACCCGAACCATGGCACGCCCTGTGCCAGCCGCTGCGCACTTAGCGCCGCGTATCCCATCGCCCCGCCGCCATGTCGCCGGACCGCCTCCAGCAGTATCGGCCACAGCTCGCCGAGCCTCTCGCGCTCCACCACAAGCTCCGCCCCCGCCACCCCTCCCGGCGATCGTTTCACCACCCGGCAGGGAATTGCTCCCACTGTTCCCTCGGTCGAGGAAAGGTCTTCGAGCAGCCCGAGATCCACGCCGGAAACCTCCTTAACCACCGCTCCGGCCTTCGGTCCTTCAACTGCCAGAGTCCCGTACCGCCCGCTCTCGTCCGTCAGCGTTACGTCGTCCATGATGATGTATTTGTCCATCCACTCGATGAGTTGCTGGCGAATCATCGAGTACGACACACAAAAATGCCGCTCCGCAAGCGCGTAAGTCTCAATTTCCGCGAGAATGTGCCCTTGCGGATTCAGCAGCAGCGACATGTTTCCGTGTCCCGCCGGCAAATTCTTGATGTCGTTTGTCAGGATGGCGTTCAAATAGCGGACCCGGTCGGGCCCGGTGAACGAGAGATACGCCCGGTAGTTTTTGTCAATCAGCGCGACGCTTTGGTTGGCCAACCGAAACTCTCGTTCGGGATCCCCAAAGTCGTCCGGCAGCGCGCAGCCGAACCACACACCCATCTTAGCGCCCGCCGAGGCGTGTGCCTCTGCCAGCGGCGTCTCCAATGCACGGGGTGTCGGTGCCGGTTCCATTTGCGCTTAAGTTTCTGCAGCACCCAGTCTAGCAAACTGAGGTCCGTGACGCCGTTACGCGAGCCTGCTGCTCTGCAATGCTATAATCCACGCTATGTTTGACCGCCCCGGCACGCCCAACGCCACGCACGACGGACTGATCCACATCACCGTTCCGGTGGGCATGCTGCAATGCAACTGCTCGATCATCGGTGATCCAGTGACGCGCGAGGCCCTGGTCGTCGACCCCGGCGACGAGGTCACCCGCATTCTCGATCTCATCGGGCGTCACCGGCTGATCGTCAAAGCCATCGTAAGCACCCACGCACACATCGACCATGTCGGCGGCCTGAGTAAGCTCCATCAGTACACCGGCGCTCCCGTGCTGATGCACCGCGACGACCTTCCTCTGTACCAGGCAATGGATGTGCAAGCATCCTTCCTCGGCGTCATGCCGCCGGACCTGACCGATGTCGATCAATTGCTCAAGGACGGCGACGTGCTCCGCTGGGGTTCGTTTGAAGCCCAGGTGATTCACACGCCCGGCCACACGCCCGGAAGCGTTTCCTTGTACCTGCCGCACGATGCTGGAAAGGTAGCTCCGCCGGAACCGAAGATGCCCATCGTTGTCGATGAATCGGGAAACCGCATCTCCGTTGCGGATCTTCTGAAAAAGTTGCAGGCTCCGGAAGACGAAGCCGAGAAGCCTGCCGAACAGGAAGAAGAGAAGCGTCCGCCGCAGCTCTTTTCCGGCGATACGCTTTTTGCTGGAAGCATTGGACGAACCGACCTCTGGGGCGGTTCGATGGAAGCAATCATGGATTCGCTGCGCGGCAAATTGATGCACCTGCCGGACGAGACCATCGTGCACCCCGGCCATGGCCCGGTTACCTCCATCGGCCACGAACGCGAATTGAATCCCTTTTTGAAGCCGGAGTGAGCCGGCCAATTCCGCCGGCCCAGCCTGCAACAAAATGCGAGGCGGAATAATCTACAGCGGGATCCCGCAGTCAGGAAGAACCATGTCGGCATTTCAGGAACACAAGGACGAGCTCGAGCACTACGAACAGATGTTTGGCCGCGAACGTGGACGTCTGGCAGTCTCACTCGATCGTTTGACGAATGCGCTCGTTCTCGTGGGCCAGCATGGGGTCTACTGCACCAGCCAGCACAACCCCACCGTTCCCGCAATGGATCTGCGCATCATTAACCAGGAGCTGGTTCATGCCAAGGAATTGGTGCAATCGGTGATGGAAGAACTGCGCAAGGCTCGCCAGCAAGCCGGAAACGGGAGCAAAGAGAATTGAAGATGGATGATAGAAAACGGAAATGGAGACCAAAAAGAGTCTTTCTTCTCTGGTAGCGGTAGCTTCTTGGTTCTGATTTCCGAGCCGCCACGAGGGTCCTAGAACCGGAGTTGCACTTCGGGCACACCACGCGCGGACGCAACTTTACCCCACGCGACCCGCGGACCATAATTTCGCTGAGCCACAAAGAGACTCTCTGGCAATGCGTGTGTGGCCGTTTTAATTTTGCGGACAGTACCGGTTCTTCGCCACGGGCGTGGAGCCGGGTGGAGCAACCAAATCATGCGACGTTCCGACCTCGTTCAGCACAAAGAAAGGGAAAAGGGCGTGAGCTCCCGCACTTCGCAAATCGTATTCGGCGAGCGGCAGCACCTGCTTCGCGTGCTCGACTCGCTTGAAGGTACGGACCTTCCCATCGCCCGCATGCAGCAGGAGCGGCGCATCCTGGAAGAACTGATTCACGCGCGCACGCGCGAATTGAACCAGATCAATGTGGCCTGG
This sequence comes from uncultured Acidobacteriaceae bacterium, assembly GCA_964524985.1. Lineage (GTDB taxonomy): Bacteria > Acidobacteriota > Terriglobia > Acidiferrales > UBA7541 > Acidiferrum. The sequence goes on along the minus strand of CAZGFL010000056.1, from coordinate 29,035 downwards.
GACGAGAAAATTGGATTGGTTCTGAGCTCGGACGCTAAGCCGGAAATGCTGGAGAAGCTCGTGAAGCAAGCTCCCGCCGAAGACTACTACCTGCTGCGTCTGATCAGCGAACATCCGCGCGCCAATGCAAAGACATTGAACAAGCTCGCGAAGCACCCTTATGGTGCGATCCGGGAAAATGTAGCGCGTCACCCGAACGCCGATGCGCCGACGCTGACTTGGTTGAGCCGTGACCGGAGCCAGCCGCTCTGGTACCTGGTGGCGTTCAATCCGAATACGCCGACGCCGCTGCAGCGGCGCTTGCGCGACCGCTTGAAGCGCCTGGGCGAAAACCAGGCTTCCAGGTAAAGCTGCGACCTTCCTGATTCTGTGTTCGCTTTTTATTCCGACATGGTCATTTTGACTTGTACGTGAACGTCACCTTGGTCTCTTCGTCGAGGACCAAGGGACGGACGAAATGATACGAGTTGCCGGCACGGGGAACGTCGACATGGACCGGAAGAATCCCTGAGACGCGCTCCTTGAGGTTCGCGACGTTGACAGAGGCTGCCAACTGTTGCTGGGCGATTTGCTTCTTGGCGTCTCGTTCGGTGCGCTGATACTCATAGAGATTCGTAGCACCACTCGTAACGGTGATTGCTTCTGTCATCGCGCCGACGCTCAGGGTGCTAGCAAACGGCACGGGACGGCTGCCGTCGTAATTGATCTGGCTGACCATCTGCCTGAATCCACGGCCATTGATGGTGACCTTTATGGTTCCGGACGGCAAATTGGAGACGATCCAGCGGCCGGTGGAATCGGTCATGACGTTGCGAACGGCGCCGGTGTCGGCCTGGGTCACGGTCACTTGCGCGTTGGGAACCACCGCACCAGTCTGGTCGACGACAATGCCGCCGAGCTGTCCGGGAAGAAGTGACATCGCCTCGAAATTGCTCACGTGATCTGCCATGAGCATGCCATTGATGTCGGTCCCCGATTCCGCGCCGGACACGTCCTGCGAAGCCGGAGGGAGCAGGCTGGCGGCGATAGCGTCACCGCCAAAGTCTTTCACCTTGTAGCGCTCCGGAAGAAAAACTTCCCACTGCAGAAGGTTAATGGGCACGTCCATCTTTGGAAGCGAGATTTCCGAGCCGCCTTTCTTGGCGAAGGGCGTGCCCGAATGCATGAATACAAATGAGACGGTATAGGAGTCTGTGGGGCGCAAACCAACGCGAAGGAGCGGAACGCGGTTGCCGTCCGAACCTTCGACGGGTTTCACTTTTTCACCGGCGACTTCGGCCGAAAGAATGCTGGCGCCTGCGGGCAGCGCCACTTTCAAGAAAGGCTGAGCCTGGTTCTTTACGGTGAGCTTCACTTCGGTGAGGGAGTGGCCTTCGTTGGTCACGAGCGTGGTGACGATGGCGTTTTCGACGACCGCGGCCAGGACGCTGCTGTCCGGATAGCGCGTCCAGGAGAGCGCCAGGGAAGGTTGTTCGTTGGGCTGTCGGTGATAGCGAAACGCCGCCTGCATCGGAAATCGCGCGAGCGAACGCAGATAGGGATTGGTCTCCCGGAAGTCCATGCGCTTGAGGCCGCCGCCCTCGGTAGGCGTCAGCTCGATTGTGCCGGCGCCTTCGACGAGGACTTCGCCGCTTTCGCGCTGCGCGTTTTGGAAACTGAGGAACGGCGTGTCCGCCTTGCTTTCGGTAAGGGACCTCTCCATGGAGATGAGGAATTCGTGGCTCTTCTGCGCGGGAGTGCGGACCTTTAGGTTCAGCACGCCGGATTGCACTTCGGCGGATTCCAAAGAAGCGCCCGTGGCTCCCGTGACTTCGTAACCGGAAGGGACGGCCAGTTCAAATTGCGCGGGCTCGCCTTGGACGACAATGACATCGGCGAGGATGGCAACGCGCAGGTCGGCCTCGTTGACGGTAACGAGCGTCTTTACATCGGACAAAAAGCGAACTTCCTTGGGTACCGCGGGCGAGGCAATTTCGCGCGTCGTCCACCAGATGTTGGCATTTTGTCCGGGCACGAGCGTGGCCTCGACCGTGGTCATGCCATTTTCGGAGGAGCGGGAAGTGATGAGGCCGGGACTGATGCGTACGTTGGTGCGGTCACCGGGAAGGCTGAGATTGAGACGGACGCTGCCGGCAACTGGCACGGGAAGAGTAAACGAAGCACGGCCGGCGTCGATGGTAAGGGGCAGGCCGGCGTCCAGGGTGACGGCAAACTCCGCAGGACCGGAAAGCAAAGCGGTGTGCGTTCCGCCTTCGAGCTGGAGCGGCAGGCTCTTGCCTTCCTGGTGCGCGTCGAAAACGGCCATGCCATTTGTCAGCGGAACTTTGGTGACTCCTTTATGAAGCGTTTCTCCTTGTAGTTGAACCGTGCCTTGTACGCATTCGCTGGAAACGTGGAACTTCAAGTCGGCGCGCTTCAGGGTGTATGGAACAGGAGGAGTATCGATTTTTCGAGCAGGCTTGCTGGCCAATTCGAGCAGGCGGTTGTATTCGTCCAGCGAGAGCGTGACGTTGCCGCTCGAGGGTACAGGCGGAGTTGATTTCTCTCCGGCGACGGCGAATTCAGGTCCAATCAGCAATCCAGACAGTAAGATCGAGGTAATCTTTTGCGTTCTCATTTGCCACCTGCCTTTTTCTCATGCTGATAGCTGAGCACCGCGGACGGTACTTGATTCTCGCCCGTCAGTTCGGAGACTAGATAAACGGATGGTCCAAACGCGGGGAAAGAAACGTGAATCGGAAGAATCCCGGCGCGCTTGCCGGCGAGAGAGTCGGTGCGGAATTTGTCCAAGAGGGCGAGCGTCTCGGACTGAGGAGCCTTCGACCTGGACTCGTCTTTGTCTTCGAGACTCGGCGGCGGCACTGGCGCGTTCGGCGCCGTCATGGACGCAATGCCTGCAGCCACGCCGGATCCGATTCCCCCACCTGAGCCCGAGCCAATTCCAACCCCGACGCCTGGCGCAACCAGCGCCGCGGAAGTGGGGCTTTCATAGGGGGCAGAACGGAATGTGCCGGGCTCCGGCGTCACTTTGAACAGCGGAGGGTGATAAACAACCAGCCCGGTGCGGGAGACGGGGAGGTCGAGCCCGGGCAGAGTCAACTGAAACTGGCCCTTGTCGTTCCAGGCGTTCCCGTGAACGAGGTACACGACTTCCACAGCAAAGGCAGGTGCATCTTCGCCGGCGCGGGCTTTGTCAAGCGGAAGCAAGATGCTGCCATCGGCGGCTTGGCCGGGGCGAATCGTTCCACCGGACAACGCAGCGCTCCAGAGCGTAGCGCCGGAAGGCAGCGTGATTTTTAGGAAGTTGCGCTGGTTGTTGCGCACGGCGTAGCGCGCCTGGACGAACGTCTTTCCCTCGCTGGAGACGAGGACCTGGTAGCGGGCCTCATCGACGTTGGCCATCAGCACTGCTTGCGGCGTATAGCGGGCAATGGTGACGTTGAGAGCGCGGGCCGTCTTGGTTTCGCCGGAGCGGAAACGAAAGGCCACGAGCGAGGGTGACTGATGGTTGGCAACAAGTTCGCCGAGGTCCGTGGCGTCGGCGCTTTCGAGGCCTTCGGTTTTCATATCCTTAACTTCGCCGGCGCCAAGCACTTCGACGGCAACGCCGCCCGTTTCGCGCTCGGTGTTGATCAGACGGAGCAGGGGAATGTCGATGGCGCCATCGCGTGGGGTGCGGGTTTCGCCGTTGATGACGAAGCGCGCGGTCTGCTCGACGGGCTCGAGGAAGGTGACGGCAAGTTCACCGTTCTTTACTTCCCAGTCGGCCACCATGGCGCCAAGAACCTGATTGATGGTGATGTTGGGGGGGACAAGGATCTTGGCGGCGCGAGCTTCGCCCTGGGTGACTTCGAGACGGACTTCGGCATTGATGGAAGTGGAATCTTCGCCGAGGCCAAGAAGCTGCGTGAGCGAGCCGCGAAGCCGCAGGGGCAATTCCGCGTGATGATCCTCGGTTTTCCTGCGCCAAGTGAATGTGAGCGGCTCGTTGCCGCGCCCGTAGGCCACCCATTTGCTTTCGGAAGAGGATTCGGATTTGTCGGATAGGAGTCCGCCGGAAAGCCGCAGGTTGAGATCCTGCCGTAAGAGTTGAATCGTTGCGCGCGTAATCCCGGAAGAGGTCGCGGGCAGGGAGATGTTCTCTTCGCCGGCGGTGGAATTCACCGGAATCGCGATGTCCAGCAGAAGAACCGAACGGCCGGGATGCGAAAGCAGCGCCGCGAGTTGACTGCCGGACTTGCCTGCGGCACCCGGAACTAACGAGACCAGCTTGCCATCGAGGCGCGCTTCGCGAACGAGCAGCCCCGGCGGCATTGGAACGCGCACCCAGCCGTCTTTCAGGACGTCGATGGTGAGCGTGGCCCGGCCGGATGCGAGGTCGCTGTTGACACGTAGATCGTAGTCGACGCGCGTGAGGGTGGCGTCCACGGGAGGAGGCTCCGGCTCGCGGTCGATGGGATACGCGCGCTCGTGAAGCGAGCGATACTCGTCAACGGGCAAGACGACCCAACCAGGAGAGCGGCTGGCGTCCTGGGCAAAAGAATTCGCCGTGAAGGTCGCGAATCCCGCCACTAGACAAGTGGAGAGGAGCAGGGTTGCGAGCTTCGGAGCAGGTACGAGTCTTTCTGAGGATCGAATAGACATACAAGTAGCCCCCTTCTTTTTGGAAGTAGCGAGCCCACAAGTTTTCCTGGCAACCCGGGGACTGGAGTGTCTTGTTGGCTGTTGAGATGACGCGCGTGGCAAAGATGGTTGTTCCCTACGCCGGTTTCCCCGAAGAATCTCTTCAGGTTATGCGACTGCCGGTACGTTCTCGGTTAGAACGGAAAGGCGAGGATTTCTTGCAGGAAGCGCCTGCTTCGTGAGTCTCCCGACGCGGGGATTGCTTTACATCGGCACGTGCAGTTGCCAGGACAGAAAACTGAGGATGTCGGTGTTCTCTTCAATGGTTTTGTTGACCGGCCGACCCCCGGAATGGCCGGACTTGGTGTCGTAGAGAAGCAGGATGGGGTGGTCAGAAGCGTTGGAGGCTTGAAGCAGCGCGGACATCTTGCGCGCGTGCAGCGGCGCAACGCGAGTATCTCCGTCGCCGGTGACAAAGAGCGTTGCCGGATACTTTGCTCCGTTTTTGACCTGGTGATAGGGCGAGTATTTGTAAAGATACTTAAATTGGTCGAGGTTTTCCGAGCTGCCGTACTCCGACACCCAGTAAGGCCCGTCCATGAATTTGTGATACCGCAGCATGTCGAGAAGCGGATACACGCAAACCACGGCTTGATAAAGGTCCGGGCGTTGCGTCAGGGCGGCGCCGACCAAGAGGCCGCCATTGCTACCGCCAAATATGGCCAGCCGCGAAGAGGAAGTGTATTTGGCGGAGACCAGGAATTCGGCGGCGGCGATAAAGTCGTCGAAGACGTTTTGTTTCTTCTCGAACATCCCCGCGCGATGCCACTCTTCACCGAACTCGCCCCCGCCGCGCAGATTGGCAACGGCATAGACGCCGCCATGTTCGGCCCACACGACCGCGATTGGCGAGAAGTAGGGGGTTTCGCTGGAATCGAAACCGCCGTAGCCCGTTAGCAGGACGGGATTTGAGCCGTCCAACTTCAGACCTTTCTTGTGGAAGAGAAACATGGGAACGCGCGTTGTGTCCTTGGAGGCGTACCAGACCTGCTCGATCTCGAAGGCTGCGGAGTCCAGAGGCACTTTGTTGCGCGCCCACACTTCCGCGGTAGCGTGGGTCACCTCGTAGCGGAAAACGGCGGGAGCGTAGTTGTAGGAATCGAAGGCGAAAAACAGTTCCGGGCTTTCCCAACGGCCGGACATGGCGCCAACGCTGCCAAGAGAGGGAAGCGCGATGGAAGACTCAAGCTTGCCATTGGCGTCGAAGACTTTTAGTTCCGAGGAAGCGTTGTGGGTGTACTGGCCGATGATCTTGCCGCCAGATGCAGTGGCAGTTTCCAGGTGAACGCTGCTTTCCGGTAGCACTTCGCGCCAGTGCTCGCGCTGCGGCGTGGCCATGGCCGTGGAGAGCACGCGCCACTGCGGAGCTTTCCAGTTGGTCAGGATATAGAGCTGGTTGCCCGCGAAAATGGGAAAGAAGAGGGACTTCTCGTCCTTGACGGCGGTCAGGATCGGGCCGTTCTCTTTGACGTTCTGCACGTACAGTTCGTTCTGCTCGGAACCTGAACCAAAGACTACGGTGTAGACAAGGTAGGTGCCATCCTCGGAAAGTTGGATGGCCAGGATCTTGTCTTTGCCGAGCTCCTTGCCATAGATGATTGGATCCTTCGCCGCATCGTCGCCCATACGGTGAAAGAAGGCGCGGGGACCGTCGGGCGTCACGCGCACGTAGTAGACTGCTTTATTGTCAGGCGTCGGTTCGATGGAAAAATAGACGCCGGAGGGGAACGCATCGGGCAGAGTTTTCTTCGTGTCGACTTCGAGGACCCGCGGCGTGATTTCGTCCTGGCCGCCTTCGCGCCGGCCGTAGAAAATGTACTTGCCGTCGCGGCTGACATTTTCGAGCGTCACACTGGCGGAATGGTCGGCGCTCCAGGGAAGCGGATCGATCAGCACTTCGTCGGCGGCGTTAACGCCACGGCGCAGATACAGCATCCCCAGATCCTGATTGCCAAGGCGCTTGTGAAAGAAATAGCGGCCTCCGCGCTCGACGGGCATGCCAAACGAATCGGTGTGCAGCAGTTCGCCGAGGTGCTTCGTGAGTTGCTCGCGCCCGGGAAGATGGGAGAGCGCGGCCTCGGTGCACTTTTGCTCCGCGTCAATCCACGCGCGCGTTTCCGGGCTGTTCTGGTCTTCGAGCCAGCGGTAAGGATCGGTCACCACTGTGGAGCCGTAGGTGTCTTTGACATTGTCGACGCGCGTGGCCGGAGGGCATTGTGCCGGTGCAGGGGGAATTTGCGGATGGGCCGTGGCGGCAAACAGAAAAGCCATCGCAAAAAAACAGACACAGCGGTACAGCGCGCGCGCTGGTTTGCCCGTGTGCGCGACCGCAGGTTGCATAAAACCTCCTCCACGAGAAGAAAACGGATAATATCACCGAATCTCATGTGAGAATGGCGCGCTCGCTTTAACGTCGGGAGACACTGCACGAGGACCGAAATGGGGCCACTTCAGGACATCCGCGAGACGTGGGCGCGGTTCATGAACGAAAACAACGCGGCGTGGGTCTTCTTGCGAACGCGACGGTTTCTCATTCTTGCGGTTTCGTTGGTCGTGCTCATTCCATGCTTCTGGCATCGAAGAATTGAGGCCGGTGACCTGCCGAGTCACGTGTACAACGCTTGGCTGGCACGACTAATCGAGAAGGGCCAGGCGCCGGGGCTGTACTTCGCGCACCAATGGAACAACATGCTTTTTGATGTCAGCCTGTTGCGCATGGCAAGTCTAATGGGTTTTTCGGCAGCGGAAAAACTAGTGGTCTCGGCGAGCGTTTTGATTTTTTTCTGGGGAGTTTTCGCTTTCATCACCGCCGTGGCGGAGCGCCCACCCTGGCTGCTGACCCCGTGTATCGCAATGTTAGCTTACGGTTATTCGTTCAACATGGGCTTCATGAACTATTACGTCTCATTGGGATTCGCGTGCTTTGGATTAGCGCTCCTGTGGCGGGGCAGGGGATTGTCATGGTTTGGCGGAGCCATCTTGGCAGTTCTCGCTCTTTTGGCCCACCCGATCGGTTTTCTGTGGCTGGTCGGAACTGTGGCGTACATTTGCCTGCGCGAAAGACTGCTTCATTGGTGGAAGCTGGCTTGTCCTCTTTCGGCTGCCGCGGCTTTGCACGCCGCGTCCAGGTATTTCGCACACCACGCTGAGCTCCAAGCGAATTGGGATCGCGGGCCGTTCTATTTGTATAACGGCGCGGATCAGTTGGCGCTGTACGGAAATCGCTACGTCGTTCTTTCGGTGGCCGCGTTCTGCTTCGGAATTGTCTGCGTCGCGTGCGAACTCTTTGCGGCTCGCCGCGACGGTCTGGAATGGAAACAATGGGGGCTGCCGCTCGAACTGTACGCCGTGACCTTTTGTGCCGTCGCGTTGCTGCCGGAGAATTTTCACCCTTCGTTTTATGGAGGATGGATTGGCCTGCTTGGTTCGCGACTGACCACGATTTCCGCGATACTCGGGCTGGGAATTTTGGGCCTGCTGAGGACACGGCGCTTGCATTTGGTCGGCTTCGGCTTGTGCAGCCTGATCTTCTTTGCGTTTCTCTATCAGGATACCGGCTGGTTGAACCAGTTCGAAGCGAATGCAGAAAGCCTCGTCCGTGATCTGCCACCTCGGACCCGCGTGATTGTGACGGTTGCAGCTCCGCCGGAATGGCGCATCGAGTTCATTGGCCACGCCGCCGAGCGCGCCTGCATCGGCCACTGTTTCAGCTATGCGAATTACGAGCCGTCGTCCGCGCAATTCCGCGTGCGTGTTCGTCCCGGAAGTCCCGTGGTGACTGCGTCGAGCGACGATGCAGAGGACATGGCGTCGGGAAACTACGACGTGGACGATTCCGACCTTCCGCTCAAGCAGATTTACCAGTGCGACCCGAACGACCTTCGAAAACTCTGCCTCCGCGACCTCGTTGCCGGGGAGACCAACGGCCGGCTCAGCATTAAGCCTGCGCAGCCCTGAGGAGAAAACGTTGCGGTTTGCTAGGAGACGATTGCTTACTGTTGCGCGCGCGGATCACCCGTAGGCGGCGGGGCGTGATCTTCTTTTGCAGGCAGGCCTAGAATCTCTCTGAAAACAGGCTTCAATGCATTGGCCCAAATCTGGTATCCCTTGACCGTGGGATGCAGCCCGTCTCCCATCATGCCATCAACAAGCTTGCCGTTGCGGTCCGCGAGCTTGTCGTTAATGTTCAGAAAGCGAACGTTCTTGCCGTCGGCCAGCTTGGCTAAAGTGGTGTTGATCTTGTTGATCGTGGGGATCACTGCAGGATTATCGTTGCGGGGGAAGATCGCGGTCAGGATGATCGTTGCATCCGGTGCTTTGGCTCGTAGAACTTGCAGAATCGCCTGAATGCCGCTGGTGACGGCGGCGGCTCGTGCGTCCTCTCCTTCGGGAGCTACACGATTGCCGACATTGTTCGTTCCGGCAAGCAACACAAAGACTTTGGGATTCACACCGTCCAGCTCGCCGTTGTTCAGCCGCCAGAGAATGTTCTCGGTCTTATCCGCACCCCAGCCAAAATCGGCGGCATTCCAGCCAAAGAAATTCTCCCGCCAGTTAGCGAGCAAATCCGGATAATCGGTCGCGCCCCAGCGTCGGGTAATCGAATCGCCTTCAAAATAGATGTCGGTGCGGCCCTTCTTCGTCTTCTCGAGCAACTGCGCATGCGCAATCAACGAGTTTGGGTCGGTTCGCGGCGCAGGCTGATCCGCCGGCAAAGGCGCAATCTCGGCCGCAGAAGCCGTGGCTGTGAACGCGGCCTTGTGCGGGACATGCTTGTCAGCCCAGACGATGAAATACTTCCAGTTCGGGCCGTCGGTATGCCCGCCGTCATGCTGACGCCAGGCGAGTTCGCCATCGAGCAATCCGGTGTTGACCGGCGGCATTTCTGGGTTGCGATAGTCGTTCGAAACCCCCAGGTCTTTTGCCCCAAGCAACTTGAAAACTGGCTCAGCGGCTACGGTCGCCATGTAGCTGCCTTGCTGATCCAGCCACTTGGCGTCGCCTTTTTCGGGTACGCCGTAGCTGATGAACGTCAACCGAGGCGCGCACAGCGCAATCAGTTCGTGCGCATCGACGGGCAAGTCGCCGGCGTTTTTGCTTCCGAACGTTGCTTCCGAAGCGCCGTACTTCAGGAAGTTGCCCGCCATCCAATGGTATTCGCCGGAGCCGGTCAGGTTCTCTACGGCTTCGCCAAAATTGCGGCGGTGCAGCTTGGCGCCACCTTCGCCAGAAGAGCCAACCAGCACCAGCGCGAAGCGCGTGTCGAACGCCATGGTGATCAGGGCTGCTTTACCGTAGCGAGAGACCCCTTCGATGCCGACCTGTTTAGCGTTCACGGTTTGCTCTGTCTCGAGATAATCCAATCCGCGCGACGCACCCCATGCCCAGGCGCGCAGAGCTCCCCAATCGTCCGGCTTGCGAGGCTGTCCCTTGTTGACCAAGCCGATGATGCCTTTGGTGAGCCCCGCACCGTTATCGGCCTGAACGCTGGAGGGAACGATGTGGGCATATCCCCACCCGTCGGTAACGAGCTGCTGCGTGGCGGGAGGATCTGCGCCAGGCGACCCAGGAGCGCCGGGGATCACGAACGGCGGCATCGGAGGACCCGGCATCGGAATGTCCCCTCGGCCAAACATCATCATCACGGGAACAGGGCCGGCCGCGTCGGTCGGCCGTACCAGCTCCATCAAGATATCGACGCTAATCGCGGGGTACGCGGAATTGTCAACATGGCCCGTGAGGAATTCTTTCACCACCGGATGCGAGGCAATCACGGCGCTCTCGCTTTTCGTGATCGTCCACGTCACCTTCGGTACGTCTTTGGGAACCCGGCCAATCACCTCGCGCTCGAAGTCCTCGACAATTTCCGGACGCCGTTCGTTCCACCACGTTTGAGGTGTGGCCACTTTCTTGCCGCTCTTCAACACCAAGACCTCGGGGAGATTGGGGAAGGGATTGGCCAGGGACTCGTCCGTGTTGGCGTGGTTGGGCGCGCTTTCATTGCCGCTGGGGCCCGGGCGCAGCGCCTTGATCCCGAGCTGCTCCATCATGTTCTGATGGTCCTGTTCGGCGGTCCAATTCAGCTGCGGCTGACTGGTGGCAGATGAGGTTGCAGCGCCAGCCGAAGGCGTCGCTTGTTGTGCGGACGTATGGGGGCCCACAAACGAGACTAGTGCACACGCCGAAAAGGGAAGCAGTAGCCGTTTCATGAGGTTCATGGGACGTCGAGAATAACGAGGTTCCGCAGAGTGGGCAAGTATTGAGTAAACGCGAATCGCTAGGAGGTTGTCGCCAAAAGCGAGTCGTAGCCACTACGAACGAATCGGTTCCTTGTGCTTCCTCCTTTCATGTCCAACCAAGAAAGCAACGACAACCACGAAAAGAAGGATTATTAGATCCCACACCGGATGCGCCGACATCCATCGCCAAGGAACCAGATACACCTGTGCGGCAAGGTCCTTCAAATTCCTGGACGGCCAGCGTGGTTCCGCGTCAAAGAGAATCGCCTGGATATTCTGCTCCAGGCCTTCTGTCGAACCATACACATTGCGCAGCGTGATGATTACAGAGTCGCGTTCGGGATAGCGAAGAATCCAGGCAAAGTAATTCTCCGGCATGTCGCCGCGCATCTCGGCCATGGTGCTGCCGGCGCCGGGCTGGCCAGCGGGGATTTTTGTCACGAACCAGCCGTAGCCCCAGTCGTGCATGCCGGGAGTGAACACCTGATCGCGCAACTCTTTCGAGAGAAAACGGTCCGACGAGAGCGCCTGGTTCCACTTATAGAGATCTTCCACCGTGGAATACATCGACCCCGACGAAGAGCCGTGCGCGCGATCCAAGTAAGGGCCGAGTGAGTATCTTGGCCCCGCGTGGCGGAGGTAGCCGGAGGCGCCGCCTCGCAGCGCGAGGTCGTTGTGGTCAATCCCGGAGTCTTTCATGCCAAGCGGCTCCAGGATGCGTTGGTGAAGCAGCGTTTCAAAGGGAATTCCAGCAACACGCTCCAGGATGAGCCCAAGCAAGTTGTACCCGCAATTGCTGTAATCCCATTTCGCGCCGGGGTCCGACACGAGGGGCGGCTGGCAGAACTTCTCAGCGAATTCCTGAGGCGCGTAGTGCCGCGCGGCCGCCTCCGTCGCGGAGAACTCCGGGGAGTCAAAATCGCCGGGAAGCCCGGAGGTGTGCCGCAGCAATTGCTCCACGGTCATACGGGTCCCGGTGTCCTTCCGATACCAAGTCAGATAATCGGAGACATGCGCTGCAAGAGAGACTTTTCCCTCGGCAGCCTGCTGAAGCACGAGCAGGGCAGTGAACTGTTTTGTGATCGAGGCGATGTCGAATTTTGTTCCAGGGGCGTTGGGCGCGTGCGAAGTCATATTGGCTTCGCCGACGCCTTTGGAGTAGATGACCTTGCCGCGGTCGGCCACCAGCATCGCCCCATTGAAGTACCCGTACCTCTGGTAGCGCGAAACAACTTGATCGATGCGCGGGGCCTTTTCGAGTTGTGGCGATTGCGCCACGAACGCAATGGACGCGCCGAATAAAAGCAAAGCCTGGGAGGCAGGGAGCTTGCCCGTCATGCCGGAGAGCATACGAACGTCGCTGCCCAAATTCAAATGCCCGAGATCGCAGCAACGTTGCTGTCCGCAGCTGGCGGCCAAAATGGCGACGGACAAATTGGCTCTTGCAGCAGTCCAATATCTGATAGAATTGGCTCAAGGTGAGAGACAATGCTGCCACTTCATCTCCAGCCGCAAAGCCATGTTCCCTTGTATGTCCAATTGCGCGACCAGTTGCGGGCCCTCGTGCATGCCGGTGACTTGCGTCCCGGCGACCGCATCCCCGCCAGCCGCGAACTGGCGACCATGCTGGGCGTTCACCGAACCACGGTGGCCAATGCCTACGCGGAACTTGAATCCGAAGGTCTCATCCAGGGCCACGTGGGTCGCGGCACGTTTATCAAAGGTAATGGCAATGGCCTCAAGCTGACGCCTCCCCCTCCGCCGGTTTTGAGCGGAGGCGAAGGCGTGCGCTGGGAGCTGCTTTTTGCCGACGAGCGCGGAGGGGAAGTCCTCAGCCGATTGACTGCCGGCGTGCCCAACGATGTCTTGTCCTTCGTAATGGCTTGCCCGCCCGACGAGTTCTTTCCCATCGATGAATTGCAGACCTGTGTCCATGCGGTTTTGCGCCGGGAAGGCACTGCTGTATTGAACCTCGGGCCATCGGACGGCTATCCGCCGTTGAAAGAAGCGTTGCTCGATATGCTGCATCGCGATGGCATTGCCGCGAAGGACGAGAATCTGCTCGTCACCGACGGCTGCCAGCAATCCTTCGACCTCATCAGCAAGGCCTTTGTGCGGCCGGGCGATTCCGTCATCATGGAGAATCCCACGTATCCCGGCGCCGTCGCGATTTTTACCGGCGCGCGGGCGCGTTGCTTGGGCGTGCCCATGCGTACGCAGGCTGAGCCGGGAACACCACTCGGCTTGGACCTCGAAGCGCTGGAAGCAACTCTTGCAGCCAACCGCGTGAAACTGATTCTGCTGACGCCTGATTTTCAGAATCCGACCGGAACTTCGATGCCTTTGGCGTCGCGCCGTCGAGTGCTGGAGCTTGCCGCCCGCTACCAGGTTCCCATTGTGGAAGATCACATCTACGCGCGGTTGCATTCGCGCGAAGAGCGCACGCCTTCGCTCAAACAGCTTGACCGCTCCAATCTCGTCATCCACATCGACAGTTTTGCGAAAGTGGCCTTCCCCGGCCTGCGCGTGGGGTGGATCGTCGCACCGGCTGTCGCCATCGAACGGTTACGCGTGGTGAAGCAGACCACTGACCTGCATACGGATCAATTGGCGCAGGCCACACTGGCGGAGTTTCTCCGCCGCGGCCTCTTTGCCAGGCATCTGGCCAAAATGCGCAAGGTTTACGCCACGCGGCTGGCTGTCTTGGATGAAGCGCTGCGCAAATACATGCCCGAAGGCACGCGTTGGACGCGGCCCGAAGGCGGGATGTGCCTGTGGCTCGAGCTGCCGCCGGGCTTTGACGCCAGCGAGCTGCTGATTCACGTGAAAGAGCGCGGTGTGCTATATGCTCCCGGTCGCTACTTTTACGTGCAGAATCCTTTGCCGAACACGCTGCGCTTGGGTTTCGCCAGTCTCGACGAAAAACAGCTTGTGCGCGGCGTGATGACCTTGGCGGAGATGCTGAAGGTCGAGATGCGCAAGCGGCAGCGCGGTGTTCGCCGCGCCGAGCGCAGCCGCGTCGCGCTCGTCTGAAGCAGGGAAGCGCGGAGCTAGAGCGAGGAAATGAGTTGAGCGACACGATCCGGCTGGAACCCAATCCTACGAACAAGTGCTTTGGGTGCGGCGGAAGCAACGCCGCCGGAATGAAGTTGACGTTCGAGCAGGACAACGTGAACCGGCGGATCGTGGGGCGCTTTGTGCTGGGTGAGCGTTACGAGGGCGGCGGCGGAATGGCTCATGGTGGAATCATCGCACTGCTCTTGGATGAAGCCATGGGTAAAGTTTGCCGCTTCCGTGACGTACGCGCGGTGACGGCGGAATTGAACGTCGAATATTTGAAGCCTGTGAGCGTCGAAGAAGAGATTGTCGTCGAAGGGCGCGAGGTCGAATTGCAAGGAAGGAATTTGTTTCTGGCTGGAGAGATTCGGACCGATACCGGTGACGTCCTGGCTCGAGGCAAGGGCCGGTTCGTGATCCTCAGGCCGCGGTGAAAGAGTTTGACGGTGAGAAATTTGGAACTTTCAGTTTGGAGAGGAGAAGCAACATGGAAGTGAAAAAGCCGAACGGCAGCGGGAATGGAACCAAAGGCTCGAACGAATGGCGCGTCAAAGTCGGGCTCGCCGAGATGCTCAAAGGCGGCGTGATCATGGACGTCACCAACGCCGACCAGGCGAAGATCGCCGAAAAAGCCGGTGCCTGCGCAGTGATGGCCCTCGAGCGCGTGCCATCGGATATCCGCAAAGAAGGCGGCGTGGCGCGCATGGCCTCCATCAAAGTGATTCGCGAAATCATGGCCACCGTGACGATTCCGGTGATGGCCAAGGTCCGCATCGGTCATTTTGCCGAAGCTGAGGTACTGCAAGCGCTTGAAGTCGATTTCATCGACGAGAGTGAAGTGCTCACGCCCGCCGACGAAGAGAACCACATCTGGAAGCATGATTACCGCGTGCCGTTTGTCTGCGGAGCGCGAAACCTGGGTGAGGCCCTCCGCCGCATCGCGGAAGGCGCGGCTATGATCCGCACCAAGGGCGAAGCCGGCTCCGGCAACGTCGTCGAAGCCGTCCGCCACATGCGCACCATCATGAGCCAGATGAAAAAGCTCACCACCATGCGGGACGACGAATTGATGCACGAAGCCAAGGAACTCGGCGCGCCGCTCGAACTGATTCGCCAGATTGCCAAGACCGGGAAATTGCCGGTACCGAATTTCTCGGCCGGCGGCATCGCCACTCCCGCAGACGCCGCGCTGGTGCGTCGGCTTGGCGCGGAAGCGGTGTTCGTTGGGTCCGGAATTTTCAAGTCCAGCGACCCGGAGACACGCGCGAAAGCGGTTGTGAAGGCGACCACGCACTTCGAGGATCCCAAGGCGGTTCTCGAAGCGCATGAAGAGCTGGGCGAAGCCATGCGCGGCCTGGATGTACGCCAGCTCGAAGAAAAAGATCTACTTTCCACGCGCGGCTGGTAAGGATTTCGCAGGTGGAGGTGTTTCTTTGTAGGGGCGTAGCGTGCTGCGCCCCATTCGAGACGCGCAAAGGTGTCACCAGGGAGCAGTTGAATTGAAAATCGGCGTTCTGGCAGTTCAAGGCGACTTTGAAGCCCACGAGGCGATGGTCAAGCAGCTCGGTGCGGAAGCCGTCGAAGTCCGCGTGCCCGCCGACCTCAACGGCTGCGACGGAATCATCCTCCCCGGTGGCGAAAGCACCACGCAGCTTCAATTCTTGCAGGAAGAGGGCCTAGCCGAAGGCATCAAGAAATTTGCAGAGAAGGGCGGCGCCATTTTCGGCACTTGCGCGGGCGCCATCCTCCTGGCTACCGACGTCCAGCATCCTAAGCAGGACTCCCTGCGCCTCTTGGACATGACCGTGACGCGCAACGCGTACGGCCGGCAAGTCGCCAGCGACGTCGTCAGTGGTCCAACCTCCCTAAAGAGCGATCCGCTCGAAATGGTCTTCATTCGCGGCCCCGTGATCGAGCGCGCCGGTCCTGGCCTCAAGGTTCTCGCCGAATACGCGGGAAAGCCGGCTCTCGTCCAGCACGACAAGATCATGGCCGCCACCTTCCATCCCGAATTGACAGAAGACACCACCGTGCATGAATATTTTCTTCGCCTGGCCGCTTCCGGTGTGAATGCGGCGGCAACTGGCATAAAATCCTAAGCAGAGGCAATTGAGGTGAAGAGCCCGGAACCAGGTCACCGGCGCTCCAGTCGTACGAAGGTGTTGTTCGTGTGTGTCGGGAACGCCTGCCGCAGCCCCATGGCGGAGGCGATCGCGCGCTACGACGCGGTAGACGTCATCGAACCGTCGAGCGCGGGGCTGCGTCCCATGGGAAAGATCGCGGATCTGACGCGGCAAACGATTGAGCGAAACGGTTACGCGGCCACTGGATTGACTTCGGAAGCCTTGACACCGGAGGCCGTGCAAGCGGCCGATCTGATCATCAACATGACCGGCACGCCCCGTGAGGATACCTTTGACAAGCCGGAGAAAGTGGAAGACTGGATGGTGGAAGATCCTTTCGGCGGAACTCCGGAAAAGTACCAACGCGTTTTTGAGGGCATCCAGCGGCGCGTGAAATCACTGGCCGGAGAGTTGCGCGAGCGGCAGCGCAACGCCAAGACGCGCAGATAGGGGCAACCTTGCGGCGAGAAAAAACCAGCGTATCCCAGGAAGATTACTTGAAGGCGATCTGGGAGATGCTCGAAGAAGACCAGACGCCCATCAGCGCGCGGCTCGCGGAAGAGTTGGAGGTGACCCCGCCTGCCGTTACCGCGGCCCTCAAGCGCATGACGCGCGACGGGCACGTGCGCGTCGCGCGCGACGGCCGCATCGCTCTCACGCAGAAAGGCCGGAAGTTCGCTCAGCATCTGGCCATGCGCCATCAGCTGGCCGAAATGTTGCTTACCGATGTGATCGGTCTGTCCTGGTCAAAGGCTCACGATGAAGCCGAGCGCCTGGAGCACGCCATCTCTCCCGGAGTCGAAGCCTTGCTCATCAAAAGATTCGGCAACAAGAAAAGCTGCCCCCACGGCGTGCCCATGCGCGGGGGCATCGCTACGCTGCGCAAGCAGGGAGCCGTGCTGCTCTCCGACCTTCGCGCCAACGAGAGTGGTGAAATCGTCTGCGTCTACGAAAAGGACGGGCAGTTCCTCGAATTCCTGGAGGGTCTGCACCTGCGGCCCTCGACCCGCGTGGATGTCCTCAATCGCGAATACG
Source organism: uncultured Acidobacteriaceae bacterium (assembly GCA_964524985.1). Classification (GTDB taxonomy): domain Bacteria; phylum Acidobacteriota; class Terriglobia; order Acidiferrales; family UBA7541; genus Acidiferrum. Next base: position 11,898 of record CAZGFL010000056.1, on the reverse strand, counting down.
ACGAGACCATGACGCTCCGCGCCGGCGGCAAAACCATGCATCTCGGCAAGCCTGCCACCAGTCGCATCTGGGTCAAAAAAGTCGCCTAGCAGGCTGCGGATCTACTATTCGCTGCTTTTCGTTGTGCTCCTGGTTCAATACACTAACCGTCCCGAAAGGACGTGAACAAGCCATGAGAACTTCCCTGAAGTTGTTTGGCAGTGCCGCGATTCTGTTTCTTGCATCGGCACCTTCTTTCGCGCAAAGTGCGCCGGACGATTTTCTCGACAGCCTGGGATTGGCGCGTCTGAAGACCTATTCCAGCCACCGCGTCTCCAGCGGCAATCGCTACATCGCGAGCAACGACGATAGCAAGCGGATTCTTCCCGGCGAAACGCTCGTGATGGCTGACCTTTCGGGTGCAGGTATGATTACCCACATCTGGGTGACCATTGCGAACAACGAGTTTGGCTGGCCGCGCCTCCTTCGTCTCCGCGTTTACTACGATGGACACAAAACGCCCAGCGTGGACGCCCCTCTCGGCGATTTCTTCGGCGTTGCCCACGGCTCCGAGCGCGACCTCAACTCCATCATGATCCACGACAGTTCGTTGGGTCGCGCGCGCAACAGCTACTGGCCGATGCCTTACCGCAAGTCTTGCCACATCACCGTCACCAACGAGGGCGACCGCATTGTCCCGATGTTTTACTACCACGTGGACTACCGCAAGTACGCGGCCCTGCCGCCGGATATCGCCTATTTTCACGCCTACTACCGCCAGGAACGTCCGGCGCGCGCCGGGCACAACTACGAGTTCCTGAACATTCACGGTACCGGCCACTACGTTGGCACCGTCATGGGCGTTGTGCAGACGCAGCTTTCCTGGTTCGGCGAGGGCGACGATCTTTTTTATATCGACGGCGCAAAACAACCGCAAATCTACGGTACGGGATCCGAAGACTACTTCAACGATGCGTGGGGCCTGCGTGATTCCGACGGCCCGTGGACCGGCACTCCGATGGCCGAAGGCGAGCGCCTCGGCTCGCGCTTGAGCGCCTATCGCTGGCATATCCCGGACCCGATTGCCTTCAAGACTTCTCTGTGGGCAGGAATCGAACACGCCGGCTGGACCGCCAACGAAGATGGCTCGGTGCGTTCTGCCTTTGAAGAGCGCCCCGACTATTTCTCGAGTGTGGCCTTCTGGTACCAAAAGGGCGTGCAGGAAAATTTGCCGGAGCTGCCCTACGCCGCCGCGCGATTGCCGTTCGGAAACGCCACGCAGATTGCCGTCGAGGACTCGCTTGCCGACGTTACAACCGAAAACGGAACAGCGTCGGTGCAGCGTGAAGTCGACTGGGCGAAGGACTTGCTCTTTCTCGAAGCCAAGAGTGCCGGCGCGAAAATCAACATTCCCATCGATGTCCCCGAAGCAGGGAAGTACGAAATGATTGCCATGCTCGCGCAAGCGCCGGACTATGGCGACTATCTCGCCCTCCTCGATGGCCTGCCCACGAATCTGGACACGCGCCAGGCGGCCACCTCAGAAATCCCGTTTCCCGGCCCGGAGATTTTTCACAATTACCTGCCGGAGGTTTACGTCGCGAAAGACCGCGCGCTCGGCATGTTTCAATTGACCAAAGGCCGCCACGTCCTCAGCTTTGTCTGCACGGGCAAGGATCAGCGCTCTGCCGGATACAACTTCGGGATCCAGGAGGTGGTTCTGGAGCGCGTTCCGCAAGCTCCGGAACCAGTCGAGGAAGCGCAAGCATCCAAGCCCGCTATAGCAGTCAACATTCCTGTCTATCGAGGTCAGCCGCTTGCCTTCTACGTCGCGCGTCTGAAGTCCGGCTCGTCAAGCGAACGCGCAGGGCTCCTACGCGCTATCGGCAGCTTTGGCCCGGATGCCGCTGCAGCTCTCGATCCCGTCGTAGACCTGCTCGCGGATGCCGACGCCCAAGTCCGCGGCGCGGGGGCCAATGCACTGGCCCAGATGGGTCCCGCTGCGGCCAAGTCCGTTTCTGAATTGCGCAAGCTTCTCGCTGACCCTGCGCCGCGTGTGCGCTGCCAAGCCACGCTCGCTCTGAAAGCCATGGGCACAAAATCTTCCGCGGCCGTTCCGGAATTGACGCAAGCGCTCAGCGATTCTGTCCCATACGTCCGGGCCGGCGCTGCGGACGCTTTAGGCGCCATCGGTCCGGAGAGCCGCGCCGCCGTTTCCGCGCTGATTGAACGGCTCAAGATTGATCCAGGCCCGAATTATGTCTTTGATAGCGCGATCTATGCGTTGGGAAACATCGGTCCGGCTGCCAAGGACGCGCTCCCCGCGCTAGAAGAGATTGCGAAGCGGCCGCGGCTCACTTACCCCGCGCACGAAGCCATCTTGCAAATCGAGGGCAAGCCCGTGCCGAGCTACCACGAGTAGCGCGCGAAGCTCGGACGGGCCGGCATCACTTTCGCTCATCCAGCAGGGATTTCAGGCGGGCGTAGCCGGCGCGGCTGATGGGTAGGCGCGTGCCGTCGGCGAGAATCGCCAGCCGGCTGTCCTTTCCGTAAGGCTCGATGCGCGCCACGCGTTCGAGGTTCACGATGTAGGAACGGTGCACGCGCACAAAGGAATTCGGGTCGAGACAAGCCTCCAGGCTCGCAATGGTTTGCTGTTTCAGATGTTTCTTCCCCTGGCTGGCCAAAGCGACGTAATCGTCCTGCGCTTCCGCGTAATCCAATTTCGCCACCGGAATCAACGTGACTTTTGTCCCGTCTTTCACCACTAGGCGTTCGAGGAATTGCTGGGGCGGACGCGCAGCCGCAGCAAGTTCGGAAGCTGCAGGCATCTTCTCGCCGATGCGGCCTTTCGCCCGCTCCAGCGCCGCTTCAAAGCGCTCCTTCCCGACGGGCTTCAGCAGGTAGTCGACCGCGTGCACGTCGAAGGCGCGCATCGCATATTGATCGTACGCCGTAATGAAAATCACGGGCACATCCGTGCCAATCAGTTCGAGCACGTCAAACCCGGTCAGTTTGGGCATCTGCACATCGAGGAAAATCAGATTCGGCTTGTGCTCGGCAAACGCCTTGACGGCTTCAAAACCATTCGCGCAGTCAGCGAGAATCTCGATTTCCGGATGCTCGGAGAGCAGTTCGCGGATAACGAGCCGCGCGAGATCCTCATCATCCACAATTAGGACGCCGAACATCTTCTTGCCAGTGCTCACTTGGCGGCGTCTCCTGCTTCAGCCGGAAGCGACAACTCCACTCGGAACTGGCCCGCTTCCGCATTGACCTGCATGCTCGCGTCGTTGCCGTAGCGTCCTTCGAGGCGCCGCCGCACATTGGCGAGGCCCATGCCGCTCCGGCGCATGGAAGTGGAATCGGGATCAAACGTATTTTCCACCGTGAGATGCAGCCGGCCGTTCTGCGCCTGCGAAGCCAGCCGAATGGCCCCTCCCTCGGGAAGATTGGCAATGCCATGAATGACAGCATTCTCCACCAACGGCTGCAAAACCAGCGGAGGGACGAGTAGCGCCCGCGACTCCTCCTGAATGGTCTCTTCCACCTTTAGTCTCGAACCGAAGCGTACCTTTTCAATGGCCAGGAAACGGTCCAACAGGCCAAGCTCTTCGCCGAGGGGAATGACGCTCTTTTCTCCCAGTCCCAGCGTCATGCGCAGGAATTCCGCCAGCAAAATGCACATCTCACGGGCTTTCTTCGGGTCCACGCTGGTCAAGGCGCTGATGGAATTCAGGCTGTTGAAGAGGAAATGCGGATTGACCTGCGCCTTGAGAGCTTTCAACTCTGCGTCGCGAGCCAGGATGCTCGTCTCCATCGCGCGCGCCTCGGCCTCGCGTGACGCCTCCATGGACAGAAGCACGTAGTTATAGGCCACCGAAAGCAAGTAGAGGAGAAATCCAGCGCCAAACAGAATCGGGAGCCGGGAAGCGAGGTGCGCAGGCGTGTTCGCGAAATTCGGCGAGCGCGAAAGAGCCAATGCCAACCCCTTTGCTAGCTGAATCCAGAGCAGGCTGAGCACCGCGGCGGCCAGAATGTGCGTCAAAGCCAGGCGGGACACCGGAGTCGTGCCAAGGGGTGCGCTCCTGACGGGATACCAGGCGCCGAGGCAAATGAAGAGATAGACACCGCACAATGGCAGCACCAGCGCTGCGGACTCGATCCAGGTCATGGGGCCGCCAGCGCCAAGCACGTACACCAGAATCGCTGACAGGGGGATCCAGCCCAACAGATAAAGCCCGAACCGGGCGCGCGTGAGAAAAGGGTGCATCGGGCGAGCTCAGTTTTTAACGTCCACACCGCCGAAGATCGCCGAGCCAGTAAGAAGCAGGATTTTGCGCTTAGGGTCGGAGTCGCTTGCATTGCGCAAGCGCGTCTTGTCCACAAAGCCCCCGAAGATTGGCGTTCCCCGCGAGGCAACCTGCCAGTTGTAGGGCACGCGCAGCTCGACGCCGCCAAAAATGGCGTTGACCTCCAATTGTGCCTGTTCTTGTTGCATGTCGGCTTCGCTCAGGTCGAGTTCGATGCCGCCGAAGATCGCGGTCACCACGCCACCGCGGAAATCCTTTGTGGTCATGCGCCGCTCGATCCCGCCGAAGACGACATTTTCGGAAAGCGTGGTTGAAGGGTCGTCGGAGACGTTGGATCGGAAAGGGGCAATCTTTCTCGCGACCACCGAACCCCACATCACCAATACTCCCACTGCAATCCAGGCCAATCCCCAGAGCATTCCCCAGGTAAGGTGGATTTTGCCGAGTTGGTCCAGCTGGAGCAGGACCCCAAAAATCATCAGGATGGCGCCCCAGACCCGTGAGCCGCGGCCGAAAAAGTACATGAGGCCAAATGCAATCAGGATCAGGGGCCAGAAATGGTAGAGACGGCTGGCGGCAACGATGTTTAGGTTGTCGAGCAGAATGACCAGCCCCACGAGGGCGATGAGAACCCCGGTGAAGATGCCCCATTGGGCGCTGTTGCAGCCCCGTCCCAGGTGGATGCCGACCACCACGGGTTTGCGGGCGCCGTTGATTTTGACGTGAATGTCACGGTGAATCTGGTCGTGCAACTCGTCGCTGAACTTCTTTGCGGAGTTGCGGATGTCGTCGCTGAATTTTCGCGAATCGAATTGGTCTTGGTCGCTCACAGTGTGCTCCTGCAGTTTCTCGGCTTGGCGTTCGGTCGAGCGATTCTCATTTGCGATCTCCGTTGGCTTGGGAGCGCAAAGCTGCGCTAGAAAGCCGGTGGCTGACGGCATTCCACAACAAGGCTGTTCCAAGAATCACTAGGATCAACGGCCAGCATGATACCAAGATCTGCTGGAGCCCTGACCGAAAGCTCGCATGATCGAAGAAATAGGCCTGGGCGGCATGCAATCCGGCGAGGCCGAGCTGGACGGTGGCATTCACCGATTCCGCTGGCGCACCCAGGGGACGGTCGAGACTGGCAGTCACACTGTCCAGGTTGATGAAGAGCAGCAAGAGTCCGATGGCCGCGAAAGCAACCCCCATGATGGCCTTTATGGTTCGAGATGATGTCTGCCGGGTCATGCCAACCTCCGAGGGCCGGTTCCCTGGCCCCAACGCGAGAGTAGAGACCTTGGTTGGAACGCGCACCTGGGATTCGGCAGGGAAGGCCCTTTTACCGGCGAATGGATGCCGGTAGCCGGAGAATGGGCAGCCGCTTGACGGCGGGAATCTGTCGCCGGTATCCGACTTATTTTAGTAGCCGGCGGCTTTGCCGGAGCCGCGTTCGTCGTGTCCGCCTTGCAGCCAGCCGTCCTTGAGCAGAATGCCTTCGACGCGGGCTATGACCGTTGGGTTGGTTTCCTCGATGTTGTACCCGGCCTTCTTCAGCAGGGCAATGGTATCGGGCGAGATGCCGCGCTCGATGTCCAGACGATCCGGCTTCCACTGATGGTGCACGCGGGGAAAATCAATGGCGTCCTGAATGTTCATGCCATAGTCGATGACGTTGAGCATCACTTGCATGACCGCGGTGATGATGCGCGAGCCCCCAGGCGCCCCTAGGACCAGAAACGGCTTGCCGTCTTTCAGAACAATCGTGGGAACCATCGAGGAAAGAGGGCGGCGGCCCGGACCAATGGCGTTGGCCTCTCCCTGGACCAAGCCGAACAAGTTCGGCGAGCCCGGCTTGGCGGCAAAGTCATCCATTTCGTCATTGAGAAGAAAACCCGCCTCCGGCACCGTAACGCTGCTGCCATAACCCGCGTTGAGTGTGTAAGTGACGGCCACCACGTTGCCTTGCTCATCCGCAATGCTGTAGTGCGTCGTATCCGAGCTCTCCGCGCCGGCAGGGAGGCCGGGCTGAATCTGGTCGCTCGCGGTGGCCAGAACGGGATCAATGGAAGCGCGGCGGCTGCGGATGTAGGCAGGGTCGAGCATCGCGGTGAGCGGATTCTTCACGAAATCGGGATCGCCCAGGTATTCGTTGCGATCGGCGTAGAAGCGCCGCATCACTTCCGCCAGGTAGTGGTAGGACGCTGCCGAGCCCGCCCCGTTCTTCTCGTAATTCGTGCCGTCCAGCATGGCCACCATCTGGAGGATGCCCACACCGCCCGAACTGGGCGGCGGGGAAGTGATGATGTGGGCGCCGTGATAGTCGCCTTCCAGCGGTTTACGTTCGACAGCCTGGTAATCGTGAAGGTCCTGAAGGGTAATCAGTCCTCCGTTCTTTTCCATTTCACGCGCGAGGATGTGGGCAGTCTCCCCCTCGTAGAAGTCTTTGGCGCCGTCGCGCGCGATGCGTGTGAGCGTGCGCGCCAGTTCGGGCTGCTGAAAGTTCTCGTTCCAGTCGTAGCCGCTGCCGCCTTTCAGGAAAATGCGCTTGCTTTCAGGAAACTGGGAAAAGGAGTCGGTGTAGACGCGAAACGAAAGCATCTGCGAGCGCGAAATGGGAAATCCCTCGGTGGCGAGTTGAATCGCGGGCTGGAGCAACTCGGTCCAGGATTTGTGGCCGCTGCCATATTTTTTCTGCGCGAGCTCCAGGCCGCGGACCGTCCCGGGAACTCCTGCCGCCCGCCATCCCAGCAGGCTGTCTTTGGTCAGGTTCCCGCTGGCATCCAGATACATATTGTGCGTGGACTTGCCCGGAGCTTTCTCGCGGAAGTCGATGAAGCTGGTGCGGCCATCGGCGAGGCGAATCAGCATGAAGCCGCCGCCTCCGATATTGCCGGCAAAGGGATGTGTCACCGCTAGAGCAAATCCCACGGCCACCGCCGCATCGACCGCATTGCCGCCGGCCTTCAGAACCGCCACGCCCACGTCCGCGGCAAGAGGCTCTTGGGCGACAACCATCCCCTTGCGCGCGTACATGGGTTCGTGAGCGCTGATGGGGGGCGGTGCCAGAAGCAATGCCGCTAGGAACAGGGCAAGGATTCGCAGTTCGCGTGCGCTTTTCATGGAGACAGAGTATAGAGCCACGGTTTTCATTTGTCGCGTGCGGGACCATCAGACAGTGGCCGTAGGTCCAGATAGACTACCAGGGCAAAACCGTTATTCTCGTGCCGGGACGTGGAAAGCACCACAGTTGTTCAAATGAGCTCGGCCAATAAGCCCGCCCAGGTCTCGCGCTCGCGGGCTGCACTCACTAGGGGGTGCAAGCTTGCGATCCGGTGCTCGAGGTCTTGATAGAACCCTTCGTCGGATTCCGCGCGCTGCAACTGCTCGCGAAGGGCCGCGGTGTCGCCGACGGGAAAGAATCCTGGATAGTCGGTTCCCAAGATACCCACCGAGCCCGGTATGAGCGACGAAATGACCGGTGTGCCGACTACAATCGCTTCACTGATGACGTTGGCCCCGCCCTCGAGCTGCGATGTGAGCACAAGTATGTGGGAGCGACCCAACAAATCCAAAGCATCGTCATGCACCAGAGGTCCCAGCCAGTGGTAACGCGGATTCGTGCGCTGCTCGGCTTCCACTTGCCGGGCAAAATCCGGGTCCAGCATGGCCCCCGCGTGTTTCACCTGGATTCTAGAAGAAGCCGGCAACTCACGTACAGCATAGGCCGGTCGCAGAGGGTCCTTGACCGCTCGCAAGTGCGCCAGTACGCAAATCTGGAAACAACTCTCCTCGTGCCGTGGGGGCGGGGCAGGCCGCTCCGCAGATTGGTAGATCACGCGCACTTTTTGCTGCGCGCTTTCGGGGATGGCTTCGACGCCGAGCGGTTGCAGGACCACGATTCTGGATGCCATCTCCAGCGAACCAATCGCTTCCGCGCTGTTCTGCAAGTCGCGATAAAGATCGGTGCCCGTCAGCGCGACAATGATCGGGGCGTGCGGACGCTCCTGGTGGAATCGTTGAATGGAATGAAAGCTGCGCCGCGCGTGTAATGCGATCAGCAGGTCGCATTCTTCTCCATTCCAGGCTTTCTGGACGTTAACATCGTTCCCCAGTTCGCAAAGGAGCCGGGCCCAACGATCGGCGGTGGTCCGGTTCCCGGTATGGACCCGCGCCGGGGCAGGCGTAACTAGGGCGATCTTCACTCGGTGATGTTGCGTCGGCAGGTGCGGAATCCTGCCCATACGTCGCGGCGATCTGGAGTGTAGAAGTTCCGCCAGGTATTGCGGAGCAGGCGCGGCTGGGTCGGCCAGGCGCCACCACGCAGTACTTTGTGAGTGCCAAACCAGGGCTGCGAATACTCCCGGTAAGGATCGACCTCGAATCCGGGGTACGGGCCGAAGTCGCTGGCCGTCCATTCCCAGACGTTACCGATCATCTGGCGGCAACCGAAGGCGCTGTCGCCCGACGGTAGTGCGCTGACGTCCACAGCGCCCATGGCGCGCCAGCCCAAGTTGGCGCGCTCCGGTCCGGGCGCGTCGTCGCCCCAAGGAAAGCGGCGTTTCCTATCCGAGAGTTGCTTGCCGGATTCCCCGGGTTCAGCTGAGGCGGCTGCTTCCCACTCGGCCTCGGTCGGCAATCGACGTCCTGCCCAGTTACAGTACGCTTCCGCCTCCCACCAATTGACGTGCAGCACAGGCCGATGCGGCTCCAGCGGCGCCCAATGATCAAAATTACGCCGCAACCAGCGTCCCGCTGCCTCTCGCTTCCAGTACACGGGATGCTCTGCCCTCGCGCTCTCGCGCCAAGCCAATCCTGGCTCGCTCCAGAATTCTCGGCGGCTGTAGCCTTTTGCTTCCACAAACTCGGCGAATTCCGACTGCGTCACGGCCGCGCGTGCGATGGCGAACGGGCGGACGTCGACCGGGTGCGCCCACTTTTCGTTGTCAAAAACAAATGGCTCTTCGCGAAGCCCGCCCAGCAGAAAACGTCCGCCAGGCACTTCCACATCACCGCTTAGCGGTCCTGTCGCGCCGGAAGTCGCTTGTTCCAGTCCGGGAAAAACCGGCGCACGCCATCCGTGCGTCTGCCGCGTATACGTGAACGCTTCCGTGTGCATGTCCTCGTGCAAGACGCCCAGCGTAATGAAGTAGCGTTCCTGCTCGGTGAGTTTTCCCTGCTCGATACGCTCCAGCACCCGGTCGCGCACCGCCGTCATGTAGGCAAGCGTATCTGCGCGAGAAGGCAATGGAAGGGTCCAACGTGTATCGTGTGCGACAGCAGCGGAATCATAGAGCGAGTCTCCGTCTGAACGGATCGGCGCCTGACCGCCTGCGTGCCGCAGCGCCCATTTTTCCTGGAACCACGTGACATGTCCGATTTCCCACAACAAAGGATTCACGATGCGCAGTTGCGGCCCAAGGAGCTGCTCGTCGGACAGATCCGCCACCACTTCCAGCGTCCGTTGCCGAGCGACGCGCACCCACCCGGCAAGCACCGCGTCACTGTTCCGAAGGATGTTGGCCGGTGATTGCCGAAAAGTCGCCACACTTCACCTTCCGACCAAGAAAGCAGACAAAATACTAGCCAATCAAAGGTCCGGTGGCAACGGCGGTGGTCCACACGGCCGCCGCCACTATCAGCGCCACAAAACTTTCAGACTGTAGTCGCTCCGTTTCCGCTTAGCCCGTGACTCGGGAGGGAACAGCAGGCATTTCTCTTCGCGACCACAGCGAGATGGCGCATGTGAGACGAAATTGACAGCAACAATGGCACGGCGTAGGTTTTGCGCTCAGGAAACGATGTCAAGCCATTGTCCAGGGTCAAGGACGTCGAACACATTAAAACCTGAAATGGTCGGCAGAATGTTGCCTGCAAGCCTCACAAGTGAGCTTGTCGCCGGAAACTGATCGAGGTGAATATGGCGCCAGTCACTCGAAGACGATTCGTCCAGCGGACAGCATTCGCCGCAGCGGCGCTTTACGGCCGCCCCCTCAAGTTGCTTGGTGAAGGGCGGCGGATCTTCGGGGAAAGCGAACAGAACGCGCCTCCTGTCGATGCGGCAGCAATCCGGAAGCTGGCTTCCCAGACTACCGGCCACGTGATTACGCCAGAAGCGTCCGATTATGAAGCTTCGCGCTTGGTCGGCAATCGCGCATATGATCGGCATCCGGCGCTGATTGTGCGCTGCGCAAGCGCTTCAGACGTTACGCGGGCTCTTGATTTTGCCCAGAGCCAGAGTCTGCCTCTGGCAGTGCGTGCCGGAGGCCATAGCGCCGCCGGATTCGGAGTATGCGATGGCGGCTTGGTGATCGATCTCTCGGGAATGAAGCGAGTCGAGGTTGACCCCGACAAACGCGTAGCCCGTGCCGAAGCTGGTTCTCTGGTGCGCGATGTGGATGAAGCCACTCAGCACTTCGGCTTAGCCACGACATTGGGTACCTGCCCGACCGTAGGAATTGCCGGCCTAACACTCGGCGGGGGGGCTGGGGTTCTTAATGTCGAAGTATGGCGCCGCGTGCGACAACCTGCTGTCGGCACGCGTGGTGACGGTGGACGGCAGACAGCTGGAGGCTAGCCAGAACTCCAACCCAGACCTTTTCTGGGCGATTCGCGGTGGAGGCGGAAACTTCGGGGTGGCGACGGCGCTCGAGTACCAACTCCATCAGGTCAGCGAGATTTTAGTAGGAGCACTGGTGTATCCGCCCGGGCGAATTCCAGAGTTGCTGCAGGCCTACGTCAAGTTCACTCGAGAAGCGCCCGATGAAATGGCGGCCACGGCCATGATATTGCCTTCGGAACAAGGACCGAGAATTCGAATGCTCGTCGGCTATTGCGGCCAAGCAACCCTCGGGGATGACCTGCTCAAACCATTGCGAGCGCCGCTTAAACCGCAGGAGGACACCCTCAAGGTCATGTCCTATCTGGAGGCTCAGGCAAAAGCATTCCCGGTATCCCCGAAGCCCTCTGCGTATTTCGTGACCAACCTGTTCCTTCCCGAACTCAACGAGGCCTCTGTCGCGGCGATTACAACCGCAACCCAGGATGCTCCGCAAAGGTTCAGGGTGATGATTGGGCAGTACCACGGGGCTATGACGCGCGTGCGTCCTAGCGACATGGCATTTCCCTTGAGGGAGCGGGGTTATGAGGTGGAGGTGTCGAGTTATTGGAGCGCTCCGGGGGAGAAAGCGAGCGTGGTGCATTGGGTAAACGCTCTTCGCGACAATTTGCAGCCCTTTTCGCACGGGTTGAACGCTAACAAATTGAGCGACACGAGCGGCGAGCTTGTGAGGGCAGCTTACGGGGCAAACTATGCTCGCCTCGTGCAGATCAAGAAGAAATACGACCCCACGAATGTGCTGCGACTCAACCCGAACATCAAGCCGGACAGGGCTTCGAACAATTAAGGAACGCCAGCGTTCGGCGTTGACCATGACGGGTCTTGCGCTGCACCCAGTGCTTGGTGATTTCGAAGCCGAATGTCTTTCGGAGGCCCACGCATCTCCATCAATATCGCACGCTGCTGCTGGAGCGGACATGAATCGATTTCGCGCTTGCCTAATGTTGTCAGTGGCTTTCCTCGATACGTTCCTGGTGACCGGTACCGGCGCCCAATCCGGCCCCG
>CAZGFL010000055.1:0-62188 GCA_964524985.1 uncultured Acidobacteriaceae bacterium | reverse complement strand
TGACGCACGAAGTCCAGGCGCTTCAATGGTCGCCGCGGCGCGTGCGCCTGGAAAAGCACGGCGACTATTACACCATGTGGTTTGCGGATAACAGCGGAAAGTTTCAGTTGGAGGCGGGATCGGCAAGACTCCCACTGAAAGAGCCGTTTTATGTAGGAATCGGACTCTCCAGCCATGACGACAACGTGGTGGAGAAGGCGGTGTTCTCGAACGTGGACCTGAAGACAAGTGCGCCGGCCCCGGCAGCCGCGACGACGCTGCACAGCCTGATGGAAATCGTGACCGTGGCGTCTACGGACCGGACTGCGATTTACGTGGCTCCCGAGCGTTTCGAAGCGCCAAACTGGATGCCGGACGGAAAGACGCTGCTCTTTAACCGCAACGGGCACCTAGAAAAGATTTCCGCGAGCGGCGGCGCGCCGCAAGTGCTGGACACGGGATCTGCCACGCGGTGCAACAACGACCACCTGATCTCGCCGGACGGGACGCTGCTGGGCATCAGCGACAATTCGCAGGAGAACCACCAGTCGCTGGTCTACACATTGCCGATTGGCGGCGGGACCCCACACCGCATCACGCAAAAGTCCCCTTCGTACCTGCACGGCTGGTCGCCGGATGGGAAGACGTTGGCATTCGTCGGAGAAAGGAATGGCGACTTTGATATTTACACGATCCCCGTGGAGGGCGGGGAAGAGACACGCTTGACTACAGCGAAAGGCCTGGACGACGGGCCGGAGTACGCCCTAGACGGAAAGTATATCTACTTCAATTCAGAACGCACGGGTCACATGCAGATTTGGAGAATGCGGCCGGACGGAAGCGAACAGGAGCAGGTGACGTTTGGCGAAGAAAACGACTGGTTTCCGCACATTTCACCAAATGGGGAATGGATGGTGTTTCTTTCTTACGACAAGAGCGTGAGCGGCCATCCAGAGAGTAAGGATGTGATGCTGCGGTTGATGTCATTGAAAGACAAGAAGATTACGGTGCTGGCGAAGTTGTTCGGAGGGCAGGGAACAATCAACGTGCCATCGTGGTCGCCCGATGGTAGCCGGTTGGCGTTTGTAAGTTATCAGTTAGTGGCGAATGAGAGTGGCGGCAAGTAACTCATCGTACGTGGCGCGGACTTCCCCCTTAGGGTTCTTGTAAGTGTTGATTTCAAACCTCGTTAAAGTTCACCCTGAGCGCAGAAGAAGATTTGGGGGTGACGAGAATGAAGCTCCTTGTTCGAGGCGGAAGGTGTGTCGTTCTGCTATTGTTCCTGTCGCCGGTCAGAATTGTAGAACGCCCACAACTACCGAGTCCCGGGCAGACGACTATCCGCGTGCAAACCTCCCTGGTTCTTGTGGATGTCATCAGTCAGAATCCCAAGAATGGACTGCCTGTTCGAGATCTCAGGAAAGAAGACTTCCGAGTGCTCAACGATGGGAAAGAAGTGCCGATTACTGCATTTGACGCGGGAGCGCGCAACGATACGCGACCTGTCATCGTTTGGCTGGTGGTGATTTGCAATGAAGGCGGGAAACACGGGGGTTCCGGGGAGTTCGTCGGAAATGAGGCGATGTTTCGCCCCGCGTTCGATCGGATGGATAAGCGCGACTTGGTGGGAGTCGCTCATTGGTGCGACAACGGCGAGACGCAGCTCGATTTGCCACCGACCGAAAACCGCGACCGGCCGCTCCGGGTGTTGGCCGAAACGATCAAGCCGATTCCTTTTCATACCGGGGGAGACAGTGACGCCGTTGGGGAAGTAGCCTTCCGAAAACTGATTCGGCTCACCATCCAGGACGCCAATCGGAGAAACCCGCAGCCGCTGCCAGTGATTGTGTTTCTCGATGGCGATGACACTGGTCAGCCCCACAGAGAGCTGGATCAAGTCGTGGATGATTTTCTGGAGACGTCGGGAGTGGTGTTCGGAATCAAGGACAGCCGCGCTCCGCGTGGGCCGTTATTTCTTATCGGTGAAGTGGCGCAAATCGAGCACTACATCGCTCACCACACGGGAGGGCAGTTCTTCTCCGCCTCTCCAGAGCAATACGCTGCGGCCCTTGAGGCCATCCTGCTGCAACTCCACTTTCGCTATGAGTTGGGGTTCATTCCGCCGGCGATTGACGGCCAACGGCATAAAATTAGGGTCGAGTTGAGGAAAGAAGCACGCAACAAGTACAAAGGTGTTCGTCTACGGTTTCGCCCTGAATACATCGCACTGTCTGAAACGCCTGATTGGGCCCGTTGAGGGTGCAAGCCTGGGGGACTGAGCAAAAGGCGACGTGGGGACCGGGAGGGAGTTGTGATTAACGGGCAGCGGAGACTGCGACGCCGAGTTCCTTGAGTCTAGCGCGGGCGCGGCGGTCTTCTTCGGTGCCGGGGTAGCGGCGGACGACTTCGCGAAGCTCGCGAACGCCGCTGGCTTTCTGACCGAGTTCGATGAGGGCCATGCCTTTCTTGAGCTGCGCGGGAGCGAGCTTGAAGCTCTTCGGATAGTTGTTCAGAACCTTGTCGTATTCACTGACAGCTGCGTCAAACTTTTTCTGGGAGTAGGCGATCTCGCCGAGATAGAACTGCGCGTTGGAGGCCAGGTCGGTTGTGCCGTAGAACTTGAGGTAATCCTGAAATTCAGAGCTGGCGAGGTCATATTTGCCGCTGGTGATGTCGCGCAGGCCGTTGGAGTAGAGCGTGTCCGCGGAAGGAGCACCCGCGGGTGGAAGCGCCGACGACGGCGATGTGACCGGCTGAACGCCGCCCGCCGTGGGAGTGGTAGCTCCAGTGGCCGGGGCAGTGGCGGGCGCGCCACTGGCCAACTTCGCGTCGATGCTCTGTACAGCGTTCTGGAGATCGACAAGCTGCTGGTTGAGCTTGCCGAGGCGCGACTTGATTTCTTCGAGATTGTCCGAGAGCCCCTGCACCTGAGTGGACATGGTGTCGAGGCGCGCGCCGGAATTGGCTTGAACGTCCTGGACGGATTTCTGGAGCGAGCCCATGGTGGCGGCCAGCTTGGTGACGTTGTCGTTGGACTGCTCGACGAGCGTTTTCTGGACAGCATGGTCCTGAGTCATCTGCGTGGACAGATCTTTTTGACCTTGAAGAATCGAAGTGACGTCGCGCTGCAGCTCTATGATTTCACGGGCGACGGCTTCCGCGGGGCGCGGGCCGATGAGGCTTCCCCCCAGAGTGCCGGCCAGCATGGCGGCGGCAAAAATCGCGATATAGCGGATACGCATGGACAATCCTCCTCAAAGGCTCCGTAGGGCTCCCATCAAAATTGTACAGGCCAGGGAAGCAGCCTTCACTCTAATTAAGAGAGCCGCGAGCGGGCAAGGGTTTGCCGGGGCTTGCGGCTCTTTTCGTCACTAATCAGTCAGCGCGGCGAGGCGCGCCGCGATGCAGCCTATCTCTTAACGAAATGGCCGCGGCGGTTCTGCTGCCAGCAGGCTTCGTTGTGGTCCATGCAGAAGGGCTTCTCTTTGCCGAAGCTGACAGTTTCGAGCGTATTCGCAGCGACGCCAAGCGACGTGAGGTATTGCTTGACGGCGTTGGCGCGGCGATCGCCAAGGCCGAGGTTGTATTCGGTGGATCCGCGCTCGTCGCAGTGGCCTTCGATGGTCACCTTGAGGCCGGGATGAGCTTTCAAGAAGTCGGCGGTCCTGGAGAGAGCCTCGCGGGCATCGGCGCGGATATCCGCTTTGTCGTAATCGAAATAGGCGTCGCGGACTTCCTTGAGCCAGAGTTCGTCGAGAGTTGGCTCTGCGGGCGGCGGAGGTGGCGGAGCCGGGGCATTCACCGATACGCTGGCCGAAGCGCTGGTGGAGCCGCCCGGACCTGAAGCAGTGATCGTGTAGGTGGTGGAATCGGAAGGCGTGACCTTGGTGGAACCTTGAGCGGTCACGGCGCCAACTCCCTGATCGATAGAGAGCTGGGTGGCGTCGGTGGAATTCCAACTCAGAGTGGCGGAGTCGCCCTTATTAACAGAGGACGGGCTGGCCTGCAACGTCACCGTAGGACGCGCGGGCGCCGGAGCGGGCGCAGGTGGAGGCGGAGGCGGCGTCGCCTTTTTGGCGCACCCAAAGGCGAAGACGGCAGCGGCAAGAGTAGTTAGCAAGCCGGTGCGGTAGAGCGTGCGTGAAACCGAGTTCATGCGTTTTCTCCTCAGTGTAGAAGATCCCGTGTTCGACCGACCAGGCCCCTATCCTAACACCAGTGGGCTGGATTCGATAAATATATCGTATCACGATACAATATGCATCGTATTGGGACAAGTGCAAATTGTTTCCAAAAGATGAACACCTGGCCGAGACGGGCTCATGGACTTCGCTTATGAGATGCAAAAGCGAGTGCTCCGGTTCCATCTCCCATCAATGCGTGGACCAATTGGGAGATTCGTTGTGACCGGTGAATGTGAGCTGGTGCGCTTGGGAGCCATCCGCTAGCATCGTCCAGATCTGGCGCTCGCCGTTACGGGTGGATTCAAACACAAGATGGCGGCCGTCGGGCGCCCAACTGGGGCGCTCGTTGCGGCCCTCGTCTCGGGTCAACTCGAGGAGTTGCTGGGACGCGGCGTCCATGATGTACAGGTCGTAGTTGTCGTTGGGGCGGCGCCAGCTAAAGGCAAGAAGCTGGCCGTTGGGAGACCAGGCAGGGTCGATGACGTAGCCCTTATCCGGGAGGTCAATCTTGGTTGCGCTGGTGCCGTCGGAGTTCATCATATAGAGCTGGGGCGTGCCGCCGCGATCGCTGACGAAGGCGATGGTCGCGCCGGTTTTGGGATTCCAGGAGGGCGACATACTGGCGCCGTTGGAGAAGGTGAGGCGCTTGGGGCGGCCACCGTTGATGTCGGAGACGTAGAGTTCGGAATTACCCTGCATGGAGGATGAAAAGATGATTTGCGTGCCGTCGGGAGACCAGGCGGGAGTGATGTTGGTGCCGCGAAAGCGCGGAAACGCGATGACTTTGCCGGTGTCCATGGAATACATGCAGATTTGCGCGCTGTTCAGGCCATTGTAGGGCGCGAAACAGGTGAAGGCGATGCGCGAGCCGTCGGGGGACCAGCGCGGCGTGAGGGATATGGAGCGGAGGTTGGTTACAGGGTGCTGGTTGGAACCGTCATAGTCCATCAGCCAGATTTCCTTGGCGCCGGTGCGGGAGCTCACAAAGGCGATTTGAGTCTGCGCGACGCTGGGCAGGCCGCCGGAGAGTTTTCCGATGATTTCGTCGGCAAATTCGTGGGCGAACTTGCGAACCTGAAGGTCCGTGGGCGCTCCACGGTAGACCTTACCGACGACCGGTTGTGACGAGGGATTCCGGACATCGTAGAGCCAGGCCTGAATGGCGGCTTCGGAAGTGGATTCGGTCAAGTTGCCAAAACCGACGTAGTTGGCGTTGGTCGGCTGGTCGGTCCAGGCGGTGTATTTGAGCTCGGCAGGAACGGTGGGCTGCTGCGTGGGATAGAAACTGGGGCTGGCGAGTTCGAGAATGCCGCAGAACTGGAGATCGTCGCGGACGACTTGCGTGAAGAGAGTCGCGTGAGACTTGGCGGCGTCCGAGCGGGGAGCGAAGTCGGCGATGGCCACGCGGGGTTTGGCCATGCCGAGGCCGGTAGCGATCTTGATGCGGTCTTGAGCCGAGACCGAGCTGCTGCTCAGCAAAATAGCAGCGCTAAAAAACAACCCTCCCAAGCATCTCGCGAATTTCACGACGTTTCCCCCAGAGAATCCAGAACGTTAGCTTTCTAAAACGAGCAGCTACTGCGCCATCGAGAGATCGAAGTCAAACGTGACGTCCACATATGAACCCATGTAATCGTTTGGAAGAGGCCGGAAAGTGTCGATGCTTTGCAACGCGCGCTGCGCCGAATTGTCCATGGACCAGTCGCCACTCGTCTGGGACACGCGGATGTTGGAAATCGATCCATTCGCGTTGATCCGGAAAGTCATCACGGTGTGCGCGCGGCGAGCGGCGCGAACCGCCGGCTGGATGGTGCTCTGATCCCAGGATTGTTGAACGCGGTTGCGCACGGCATCCACATACCAAGGATACCGGGCCCCGAAATCGCTGCCACCCGGGCCCAGGACCGTGGCGCCTGCAGAAGGAGGACCTGGCGTTGTCCCGACGCCGGTTGGCATGTTTGGAGGGCCGCCACGGCCGGGAACGTCGTTGTCCTGAGTGGGCGTCTTGTCCTCGAGAATCCTCGATTTGCGCGAAGGGGGAAGCGGTTTTTCCTTCGCAAATTTTTGGATATCCGTCGCATTCGTTTTCGGCTCAGGTGGCTTAGGCTTGAGGTCTTCTTGGTGCAGGGTCTTGGTTGGATCGACGACCTTACTCTCGGTGACCACTTCCTCTTTCGGCATGGGAATGCCAGCACTTTTCACCAAGGTAACGACTGTTCCTGCCCCCAGGTTGCTCCCGGGGCCGCCCCAGTCTTTGCCGGTACGTCCGACAAGCGTGGCGACTACGGCGGTTGTCGCAAGAAGAACGTGAAACAGGACGGAGTACCCCAGGTAACTTCGAAGGTTGAGACTTTGCGGGTTGGCGACGGCGGTAGTCATTTGCAGTCTTACTGGGTTCGGGCACGCTCCGTCAGAGGCTCAGTCACAATGCTGATGTTGTTGATGCCGGAGACGCGCAACTCGTCGACGACGGAGGCAAAAACGCGAAAGGGAACGGCCTCATCACACCGCAAAAACACGGCTTGCTGCGTATTCTTCAGTTGTGCGTGAATTTTCGCGCCGAGCTGATGAATATTGACAGGGTCGTTGCCCAGGTAGACGCGCTGGGATTTATCGACAGTGACGACGAGGCGATCCTGGCTGGTGTCTCGCACGGTCCGTGTTTTGGGGACGTTGACGTCGATGCCGGATTGCAGGATAGGAGCGGTGATCATGAAAATGATGAGCAGCACGAGAACCACGTCCACGAACGGGACCATGTTGATCTCGGAGAGGGAACTATGCGTCGATTTGGAGATTTGCACCATGGCGCGTCAATCTTAGAATGCGTTCCGCTGCGTCGGATGTCTACTGGTTAAATGCTTTCTCGACCTGGGCGGTCACTTCCAGAGAAAAATTGTCCAAGCGCTGACCAAGGTCACGAATATTTTGCAAGAACTGGTTGTAAAAAATGACCGCAGGGATGGCGGTGGCCAGACCCGCAGCGGTGGTGACCAGCGCTTCGGCGATACCGGGTGCGACGGCGCGTAGGCTTGCGGCACCCGCGCTGCCCAGACCGGAGAAAGCGTCAATGATTCCCCAGACCGTGCCGAAAAGGCCGATGAACGGCGTGACGGAACCGGTGGTGGCAAGCCAGGACATGCCCTTTTCGACGCGGCGGATTTCATCGGCGGAAGCGAGCTGCATGCTAACGGTGACGGCTTGCAAACTTTTGAGCTTAGGCGCATGCGGGTTCGGCGCCACACCTCCCACCTGGGATTGCAATTCCCGGTAGCCTGCCGCGTACACGGAAGAAAACGGGGAGCCGGCAGTGGCCAGCGCCTGCGGGTTGGCGACCCCGCGCGTGGCACGGAAGATGCGGAGAAACTGGTCACTCTCGCGGCGGATGCGGCCGAAAAGGCCGAGCTTCTGAAAAATCATGGCCCAAGAGATCAAAGAAAAAAGCAGAAGAAGCAAAAGGACGCCGCGGGCGACCCATCCGGTTTGGCTAACAATCTCAAAAACATCGGTTGCGAGAATCGCTGTATACAGAAAAATGATGTACCCCTCAGTGGAAACGCAAATTTTTCTGGGCGTAAAAAACGTAGCACACGCATCCAGAGGGTGCAAGGAATAGGATGCGCAAAGTTTCGTGAGATGCTGCCTGACGGAGACGGCGACTCGCGGCCTGGTGGCTGGTGCATCGAACCCCGGGTGACTCGCCCAGCTGTGATAAACTGCAAATTCAGCATGAGCAAACCGTTCGACATCGAGTTGGGGAGGTTGACGGGAGAAACGCCCCGCCTGGAGGCGATGCCAGGCCCGTTTGCGGATTCGGAACAACGCGGGACGTTCTTTCTGGAGACGTTCGGTTGCCAGATGAACGACCATGATTCAGAGAAGGTCGCGGGGGTATTGTTGTCTCGAGGCTACCGGCAAGTGGAAACGCCCGACGCAGCGGGACTGATTCTCTACAACACGTGCAGTATCCGGGAGAAAGCGGCTCAGAAGGTTTTCTCGCGCCTTGGCGAGTACCGCGTCAAGCAGAACGAGGGAAAAATCATTGGCGTGCTGGGATGCGTAGCGCAACAGGAAGGCGAAGGAATCTTCGAGCGCGCACCGTGGGTCAGCCTGGTTTGCGGGTCAGCAAGCTATCGAAAGCTGCCCGAAATGCTGGCGCAATTGGAGACAGGGAATCATCGCGTGACCGGGCTGGAGACCGATACCGACGAAACGTTCGAGACGGAGATGACCCGGCGCGACAACCCATTTCGCGCTTATCTGACGATTATCGAGGGATGCGACAAGGCGTGCTCGTATTGCGTCGTGCCTTACACCAGGGGACCTGAGCGGAGCCGAGCCAGCGACGCGATTTTGCGCGAGGTGCGGCAGCTCACGGAATTGGGCTACTCGGAGGTTCAGCTTCTCGGGCAGACGGTGAATTCTTACAAAGACCCAACACCGAGAAAGATGCGCTTCGCGGAGTTGCTGCTGGCGGTAGCGGATGTGCCGGGAATCCGTCGCGTGCGATTTACGACCTCTCACCCGAGCGATTTCACCCCAGACATCGTGGAAGCGATCGAGGCACAGCCAAAGATTTGCGATCACGTCCACTTGCCTGTGCAGTCGGGCTCGACGCGGGTGCTGCGCGAGATGCAACGCACGTATACGCGCAACGAATATCTGGAAAAGATTTCGATGATCCGCGGGGCGAAACGGCCGATCGCCATCACCACGGACATCATCGTGGGCTTTCCGGGCGAGACGGATAGCGATTTCCAGGAAACGATGAGCCTGCTGGAGGAAGTGAAGTACGACAGCCTGTTTTCGTTCAAGTATTCGCCGCGGCCCAACACGCCAGCACAATCGATGGAGGATGCGATTCCGGAAGAAGAAAAGAGCCGGCGGCTGGCCGTTTTGCAGGACAGGCAGCGCGAGATTCAAGCGGAGCGAAATAGGAAGCTGATGGGAGAGACGCTTGAAGTGCTGGTCAGCGGGAAGTCGCGGCGCGAAAATCAGTGGTCGGGATATACCAGTTCGCATCGCGTGATGAATTTTGCTTCTCCGGCCAAGGAACTTCTGGGAAGCTACATTCAGGTGCGCGTAACGAGCGTGACACCCAACAGCCTGGTGGGCGAACACGCCGTATAGCCCAAGGGAGGCCCCGATGGAAGTCGAAATGAAAATCCGCGGCCTGATGATGGACCCGGTGACGAACATGCCCATCGTGGTGCTAAAGGATGTCCAGGGCCAGGCCATCCTGCCCATCTGGGTCGGGGTCTATGAAGCCAACGCAATTGCGCTCGAAATTGAAAAAGTGCAAACGCCAAGGCCGATGACCCACGATCTGCTTAAGAATTTTCTGCTTGGCCTGGAGGTTCGAGTCCAAAAGATTGTTGTGAACGATTTGAAGGATGATACGTTCTACGCGCTGATCTGGGTGGAGCGCGAAGGGCAGATGATGACCATCGATTCACGCCCGAGCGACGCGCTGGCGCTGGCGCTGCGCATGGATTGCCCGATTTTTGTGGAAGAGCAAGTGCTCAAGAACTCGAAAGTTTCGAACGCCTTCTCCGAGAACGCCGTCAACGAAGAGATTCGCAGCCGGCTGGAAGATATCTCGGACGAGGATCTCGGCCCTTACAAGATGTAGGCCGCTAAATGCGGTCATCGCTTTTCGGCAGCCTGCAAATGCCTCACGGTACGCCGCCAAACTAAGAGCAGCACGATTCCAATCAAAATTAGCGCCAGACTCAATCCCGCCCAAAGCCCGAAGGCTCCCCATCCGCGCCGGAAGCACAGCCACGCTCCGAGCGGTAACCCGATGATCCAATAAGCCGTGAAATGGCAAAACATTGGCGTGCGCGTGTCACCGGCGCCGCGCAGGGCGCCTGTGGCTACGGTCTGAATGCCATCGAAAAGCTGGAAGGCCGCTCCGGCGGCAAGCAGCAGCACCGTGCTTTGAATGATGGCCGGGTCCGGTGTGTAGATCCGCGCGATGGACTTAGGAAAAAGCAATAACGCAATACCGGCAAGCGTCATGAACGTTGCTCCGAAAAAGATGGCGCTGCCCCCAGCGTCGGCCGCGCCTAGCGGATCTTTTCGTCCAATGGCCTGGCCTACGCGAACCGCAGCCGCAGAGGAAATCCCCAAAGGGACCATGTACGTTAAGGAGACGGTGTTCATAGCGATCTGGTGGCTCGCGAGTGCAGTGGCTCCCAGACGGCCGATAAGGGCAGTGACGAACGCGAAAACGCCAATCTCAAGGGTAATTTGCAGGGCGGTAGGCAAACCGAGGGCCACGAGACGACGAATCCGCGAGAGTTCCGGCTGGATCGGCGTGCGCAGCAGGTCCGTGCGGTGTTTGTGGTCGTACCAGAGCAGATAGGTCACGAGCACGGCCGCAAGGTAGATGCGCGCCCAAGCCGTGGACCAACCCGAGCCGACGGGGCCCATCGCCGGAGCACCGAGCTTCCCATAAATCAGGAGCCAGTTCCCGAAGGCGTTGATGAGATTGGCGGTCACGAGCGCGAACGCAATGGGGCGCACCAAGTTCATGCCCTGCATGGTGCGTCGCACTGCGAAATAGAGAAGCAACGGCAACGTGCCCCAGGCCAGCGCCTTAGAATAGGGCACAGCCAAGGAAATGATGTCTGGCGGAATGCCAAGCGAGCGCAGCAGGGAATCAAAGTGCCAGACGGGCACCATGAGGAGCGGCGTAAGAACGAGACTGAGATAGATGCCGTGAACCAACGAGCGATGACAGTCTTCGCGCTGGCCTGCGCCGAACGCCTGGGATACGAGCGTATCGAGGCCGATCAGGAGTCCGCCGCCGAAGAAGGCCAACGTGTGCACGAGAATGCCGCCGAGGCTGACCGCGGAAATGGCGAGAGCGCTATTGGGCAAGCGCCCTACCATCATGGTGTCGACGAGGGCCATGCTCATCCAACCCAATTCGGCCAGCACCAGCGGGATAGAGAGGCGCAAGGTGGGGCGGAATTCGGAACGAAGTGTCTGAAGACGGATCATGATCGCGAGCGTTGAGGATTGAGTGTAAGGGCGCAGGGGGGATGGCGCAAATTATTGCGTGCGTGTTCCGAAATTGGAGGGACAGGTTAACTCCTGAAGCGTACTGGGCGCGAAGTCCCATTGACCCTGCAATCGAAGCCCTCGTAGCCTGTTAACGTTGCGATTGAGATCGCTTTCGTCCAGCTCGGGGGAAAATCACGTGCCGCTTGTCGAGCACCTCAAGTTTGAAGAGCGCGGGAAGCACATTCGCGAAAGCGGACGCTTGAATTCGCGCGTTCCCATCGCCGTGGAATGGGCTGAAGGCGGGCAAGCGCAGCGCGCGGAGGGATATACCAAAGACGTCAGCTCGAAGGGCTGCCTCGCTATCGTGCCGCAAGGCTTCGTGGTTGGGCAGAGGCTTTGCCTGGTCAATCTCACGAACCGAAAGGCTGCAGAAGCCGTGCTCGTCTGGCGGGGGCACGAAGGGCCGGGGGGCTGGGAGTTGGGGCTGGAGCTACAGCAACCTTCGGAAGAGTTCTGGGGCTTAGACTTCTAGAAACTCCACGTCAGTACCGCCTTTAGCTACCCCTCCTAACGACGAGTTTTCCACCGCATTCTGGCTGCGCCGCACATTTCCCTTGCCAATGCAGGTCCTGAAACCGTAAAGTTAGCCTATGCCTTGGGGGTTTTTGGGAGGCAACACCCATATATAGGAACCCAGTTGCCGGAAGGCGGCATGCTTGTGCGCGCACCTTTGACACTGCAAAAGGGCCAGCGGGCGGAGGCATATATAGATGACGGCCATCATCACGGTTGCAAATCAAAAAGGCGGCGTAGGAAAAACAACAACGGCCATCAACTTAGCCGCGGCGCTAGCGCTTCGAGGGAAGCGCACACTGCTGATTGACCTCGATCCGCAAGCCAACTCCACGATTGCGTTTTTCGAACCGGGCGAAATCTCCACTTCGATGTTCGAGATTCTCAGCGACGTTCGGCTGGGAATGTCGGCCGCCATCAAACCCACCAAAGATCCGATGCTATTTGTAGGACCAGGACGGCTGGCGTTGGCAAAGCTGGAGCAAGTGCTGGCAGGACAGTTTGATGCGCCATTTCGGTTGAAGGACGCGCTGGCGCCGGTAGTGAAGGATTACGATTACGTGATTCTGGACACGCCGCCATCGCTGGGAATCCTTACGGTCAACGCGCTGGTGGCCTCGACGCATCTGCTGGTGCCGATTCAAGCGGCGTACTTCGCGATTGAAGGCACTGATGACTTGCTCGAAACCTACGAGCGAATTCGCGCGCGGCCCAATCCGGGGCTGAAAGTCCTTGGGGTGGTAATTACACTGTTCGACAAGCGCACGAATATTTCCAAAGACACGCACGGACAAATTCGCAGCGTGTTCGGGGAAGTGCTGTTCAAAACGAAGATCGCCAAGAACGTGCGATTGGAAGAAAGCCCGGCGTACAAGGAAACGATTTTCTCGTACGCGCCGAAGTCACCCGGCGCGACGGAGTACAAGAAACTGGCTGGGGAGGTTATCCAACGTGTCGAAGAGGATCGGCTTACCCGTCACGCTGAAGATGCGGCATGACGCGCATTACGTAGAATCACTGACAAGCTACAGCGGGGCGGCGGTGGGACGGATGATCCGCGTGGACCAGATTCGTCCCAACCCGGACCAGCCGCGCAAAGCGCTTGGTGACTTGCGCGAGCTTACGGAATCGATCCGCGAGAAGGGCGTGCTGGAACCGCTGCTGGTGCGCTACGTTCCGCGCGAGGACTGCTACTACATCATTTCCGGCGAGCGGCGGTATCACGCTTCACGAGCGGCCGGGCTGCGCGAAGTTCCGTGCATCGAGAAGATGGCCGATGACGCGGAAACGCTGGAAATCGGGTTGATCGAAAACATCCAGCGAAAAGACCTGACGCCCTTTGAAGAAGCGGATGGACTGCACCGGCTGAGCACCCAGTTCGAATACACGCACGAGGATATTGCGAAGAAGATTGGACGCGCGCGGTCTTCCGTAACCGAGACGCTGTCGCTGAGGAATATTCCGGATACGCTGCGACGGAAATGCCTCGAACACGGAATCGTGTCGAAGTCGCTGTTGTTGCAGATCGCTCGCCAGCCGACCGAAAAGAAGATGATCGAGATGTTTCACCGCATCATGCAGGGCGGGCTGACGCGCGACGAGGCCAGGCGCGAGCGCCGCGAGGAACAGGCGGGTCCGCAGCGGCCGCAGCCATTCATTTTCCAATTCGAGCCGCCCAGCGAGACGTTCAAGTTCCGCATTCAGTTCAAAAAGAGCCATGTTTCGCGCGACGAGCTGATCAGCACGCTTCGCGAAATCCTGGCGCAGCTCGAAGGAGCTTCCTCTGAGGCGGATTCGACTGCAGCTTAGCCACAACGATTTGCAGCGGCGCAATTCTTTTTCCAGCGTTCCCTCGGAATGGTCGAACTTTCTCCACAGCAAATGAGGATTATGGAACGGCTCATCGAGGCTGGATTTCACCCGATTGCGATTGCCCCTTATGAAAGCGCAGTGTGCGTGCGTAAAGACGAATGCGCGGCGGTGCTCGCGCCGGTGGCAGATGGAGGATTGAAGCTGCTTGCCCCGCCGTCGTACCTGGTGGCAGGGAACTTCAGCGTGAGATTGAAGCGAGGACAGCGGGAAGTGTTCGTTTGGAAGAAGAATGAAATTGCGGCGACTCCGGAGCGATTGAAGGAACTGGAGAAGTTCCGTACAGAGATCACCGAAATCCTGGCTACGCCGACGACGCAATAGCCCACCCAATTTGCAATTCGAAACCACCAGCGGCACACTGAACAGTTTATGAATACATACGATATCGTCTGTATTGGCGCAGGGCCCACAGGATTGGCGACGGCAATTGAAGCGAAACGCGCAGGTTTGCGCCCCATCGTCATCGACAAAGGCTGCCTCTGCAATTCGCTGTACCACTATCCGGTAAATATGGTGTTTTTCACGACGCCGGAGCTACTGGAAATCGGCGATTTGCCTCTGGTATGTGCGGCGGAGAAGCCCACGCGCATCGAGGCGCTGAAATATTACAGAAAAGCGGCGGAGCACTACGGGCTGGAGCTGCGCCTATACGAGCGTGTTCTGGGGGTAGACGGCAAAGACGGCGACTTTACGGTGACCACAAACGCGGATGATGGAACACGAGGGTGTTACGCAGCGAAAAAGATCGTTGTTGCGACGGGCTACTACGATTTGCCGAACCGGCTGGGCGTGCCGGGAGAGGATTTGCCGCACGTGTCGCACTACTACACGGAACCGCACGCCTTCTGGAATCAAGATGTCGTTGTGATTGGCGGAAAGAATTCGGCGGCGGAGGCGGCGCTTGATCTGTATCGAAACGGGGCGCGAGTGACGCTCATTCATCGGGGCAAAGAGCTGGGCGCCACGATCAAGTACTGGGTTCGGCCAGACATTGAGAATCGGATTAAAGCAGGACAGATTCAAGCGCTGCTCCAGGCGCGGGTTGAGGAAATCACCAAAGAGGAAGTGATTGTGGAGCAGCACGGCCAGACGAAAAGAATTCCCGCAAAACAAGTGTTTGCCTTGACCGGGTATCATCCCGACTATTCATTCATTGAGCGCCTAGGCGTGGAGCTGGATTCCGAGACGAAGCGACCGCAGCTAAATCCAGATACGCTGGAAAGCAATGTTCGGGGAATTCATCTGGCGGGAGTGGTGATCGGCGGGCGGCACACCGGCGAGATCTTCATTGAGAACGGGCGGTTTCACGGCAAGCAGATCATTGCTGCGCTGAAGAAATGACCCGGTTGTAGGCATTTGCCCGACCTCGGCGCGTTTGCTAGACTTTAAGCTTATGCCATCGATTATTCGGGAAGTGGGCGAAACGTTCGGCGCGCTGGTAAAGGGTTTTGGCGTGACCTTCCGCAATATCTTTCGGAAGACCGTTACGGAAAATTATCCTTACGAGCCCGTGCACTTCCAGCCGCGCTACCGCGGGATTCACGTGCTGCACCGCGATGAGAGCGGTCTCGAAAAGTGCGTCGGGTGCTTCCTTTGTGCCGCGGCGTGCCCGGCGAATTGCATTTACATCGAAGCCGCCGAAAACAAGGACGCTAACCGTATTTCGGCCGGGGAGCGCTACGCGAAGGTTTACAACATCGATTATTCGCGGTGCATTTTCTGCGGCTATTGCGTGGAAGCCTGCCCGACCGACGCCATCACGCATGGTCACGGATTTGAACTCGCCACGTACGACATCAATTCTCTGGTCTATCGCAAAGAACAGCTGCTCGAAAAAGGGCCAGCTGTTCCCACTGCTTCTGCACAGTAATCCTCACCACAGCTGAGCGTTGTTAGAAATTTCGTCGCCGCACCTGTGTTGACGTCTGCAATCGCCACACGTGTTGGCTGCCGTGTCCTCTAATTCTTATAAGGCGGGTAAGACGTAAGACTTCATGGGGCGGCGCGATGACAAGAGAGAAGAAACTCCCAAGGCGGTTGGGTCTGGGGACTGGACACGTGGGCCTCCTGGGACGCTGCAACACTATAGTCACTCTACAGTAATAACAGTCAATATAGAACTTGGAGTAACACTGTGGACGGCTGTGGAAATTCACGATGGCGTGTTTCGAGTCCGCGAAGGAAGCGAGCCGGGTTCCGTGCACCCGCCTTGAGCGAAGAAGCGGCTTCGCGTCCGGTGGAGGCGTGCAGCGCCTGCACGGGAGATTACGAAGATCCGGACCGCACGGCCTGGCAGCCGGACGACCTTGAGGATGCTGACGCAGGAAACGTCTGCGGAACGTCCGCAGAAGAATTTATTCCCGAAGAGTAGCGCGCGGGAGGAGGAGGAAACGATGCACCGGATTCGACGAAGGACGCTGCGGATCGCCGGGCTTACGGGTCGAACAGGCGGCCGTCGCAGGCAGCGTGACGTGCTTTGTGCCGTGATGCTCAGCGCCAGCGAGTGCGAGACCTGGCTGACGCTCGACGAACTGGCCAAGCTGACCCATTACCCGCCGGCGAGCATCTCGGCGCAGCTGCGCCACCTGCGCAAACCGCAGTTCGGCGGGTATTCAGTCGAGAAGCGTCCGCGGCTGGTCGGCCGAATCCTGCACGGCGAGGATTTCGGCACGGTCTGGGAGTGCCGGCTGAAGCGGGAAGTGCGACGCGTCGTAGCGGAGCCGCGAGCCCTTCCGCGCTGGTCGCGGTCAGCAGCACGGACCAGCTCTTAACGCACGGGATCGACAGCGGGAATCGGGAGCATCGTGGCGGGAGGTGCGCGGTGACGGTGAGGCCAAGGCTGGCGTTTGACGTCTGCTGGGACATTTACCGCACCGCGCGGGAAGTGCTGGATACGAAGCGCGGTCCTTCGGCACACGACTGGAGGGACTCGGAGAAGTTCTTGTGGCGGCCGGACATCCGGCCGAGGCTGAGCGAGTGGATCGCCGACTTCACGCTGGCACGGGAGGCGGCGCTCGACGGGCCGGAGTGGGCTTCGCGCATGGTGTTGTTCCGGCTGTATTACCTCGGGCTTGCGCCGTATGAGCGCACGCGACATTTCCTTGGCTGGAGCGAGCACAGTTGGGTGCAGTGGACGGAAGTGATTCGCCACCGCTGCGGCAAGGAGCTGCTGTGGCGCGGAATGTTTCCTCCGCGAAAGTACTTCCGTGAATGCAGCCGCGGTGTAGAATGAACATGGCCTTTCAAGTAGCCGCCGTGTCCTGCAACTTGGGAAATTCCATGAGCGAAAACGAAGTAGTAGCTTCTTCAAGCGCGTCGCTGACCATCCCAGGCCGCCTTCTGCTGTTCTTCTTTCTGCTCAACGGGTTTGGCGGAGTCGTGGGTGGCGTACTTGTGATGAAGGAAATTCTCCCGTTCCCCCGCGTATGGCTCCAGGGCACGCCGTTTCACACCTACCTGATCCCCGGCTTAATTCTGTGCGTGATTGTGGGCGGGAGCCATTTAACTGCGGCTTTTTCGATACTAGGACGGCGTGCGTGGGCTAAAGCCGTCTGCGTGCTGGCCGGCGTCATCCTCACCGGCTGGATGATCGGCGAGTTGCTCCTGATTGGCTTCCAGGCGCCAATCCAGGTTTGGCTTGTAGGCGTGGGTATAGCCGAAGTCGGCCTGTCCTTTGCAAAACTGCGGCGCTCCTGATCGGTACTTAGCATTCTACGCCTCATGGCTGCTTGGCGGGCTCAGCAGCTTTTGCGGCCTGCACTGAATATTTCCACTGCGCCTCGCCCGCCATGACGTTGGGATCGAGGCAGAGCAGCAGCGTCTGCCCGGCGCGGTAGACAGGCTGCTCGGCGACCGGCAAATAGAGCTGCCACCAACTGGTCAGCGGCAAGTACGGCGAATTGCTGAGCGTCACGCCTTCACACAAGCGCGCCTCAAACCAGCCGAGAAAGCCATCGAGACGCCCATCGGCGGTGATGCGGAAGGGAACAAAGGTCTTCGTGGGATTCGTCGTATCTTTGCGAAAGTCGATGTGATAGCACGTCGCCGGCGCGCTGAGCGCGACAAAGGGCTTGCCGGAAGCGCGCACCATGCGAAACTCTTCGAAGAGTTTCTTGCGAAACGGGCGGAAGTCCAATCCGTAGAACGGCGACGGCAGGCGTCCCGCGCCAAACGCTTCCGAGGAAAACGGCACCAGGAACGTGTCTGCATACTCCGGAAGGACGCGCCCGCCGGACTTCAGGAAGCGCGCGCGGGCGTCGGTGACGTACTCGATGGTGTTCTCCGTGTCGAAGCAGAAGGCGCTGAGCGTTTCCGTCACCAGAACATCGCAACGCTCCGGCAACTGCACTTTCTTTGAAACTTTAGGTATCAGCGTGATGCGGTCGCCGAAGCCATTCGCGGCAATCAGCTCCGCGGCGGTGTCGGCCGCGCGCGACATCTCAATCGCATAGACGCGCTTTGCGCCGGCTTGCGCCGCAAAGAACGAAAGCAGTCCCGTGCCAGCGCCGAGATCGACGACCACGTCTCCAGGCTTCACGGTGCGGAAAATGGCGTCGCGATAGGCCTCGCAGCGCGCCTTGTCCAGCAGCATGGTCTCTTGCAAGAGCGGGCTGCCAAACTGTTCGACCATCCACGGCTGCCGGCGAATGCGGCGGTTCCACCAGCGGCGGAGCCTTTGCGCAGCAGCCAGACCGCGATCGGCAAGCTTCATAAAAGCACAACAGGGTCGTTCACGCGCAACAGCTTGCCGCGTTCCGCGGGAGCTGTGCGCGTGTTCGTCGCCATGCGGTAGTAGTGATCGAAGCGCGCTTCAGGGCACCACGCCGGGATATGCGAGCGGCGGTAGTCGGAAAACGTTTTCTGGAAGCCGGGGATGATCTCGCCGGTCTGCGGGTCGCGCGGCGGAACCGGACAGCGCGCGCACGGGTTGCTGCCCTCGAAGTTCACTTCGCCGATGCGGAAGCATACCGCGCTGCGCACCTCTTCGCCGAAAAGCTGGTCCTCCCAAAACGCGGGGACGCCGTCGATTTCGAGTGTGGTGCGAAACCGCTGCCGCGCGCTGTCGAGCGTCATGCCGGGGAAGAGTCCGCACACCGCTTCTAAGCTTGCCGTCGAAACAATCGTTGGGCCATAGGCCACCGTGTCGTCCGGAAAGCCCTCGGGAGAATGGCGCACGGTGATGGGCTGCTCGAAGAATGTGCTGAACCATTTCGCCGCGCCCGCCGTGTCAGCAGGGAAGGCAAACGACTTCGTGGGAATCTTGCGCCGGTCGCCCGGAACGGAAAGCGTCACGCTGCTGAGGTCCGGCGCGTACGACGCGCGAATCACGTGGATCGCGGCCGTGCGCTTTCCGTTCACCCACTGGCCGTCGGCGGAATAGAGCGCCCAGGCGCGGTCGAATTCCAGCCCGCCGCCCGGACCGATGCGCGCTTCTTTCAAGTGCACGGGATCAAGCGCCTTGATAGGGTGCAGCCGGATGTTGGCGAGCTTCGGTTGGACTGCCCCGTTTGTCATGGGTTCATTCTAGCAACACTCGCGTCAGAATCGCGGCCCTCGCGCGTCACGACTCACTACAGCGGGGACCAGTGCTCGGCTTCCTCGCGGGTGACGGGCCCTGTTTGAGTACGAACGGTAGAGCGAATCACGCCCGTCTCATCAACCGCAAAGCTTCTGTACCCCGTGCCTTCCTCATGGGTGACGCCACGGATGGACTTGATTAGCGAGGTGCCAGGCACAAAGTACCCGTGGAAGGACCCCGGCTTGAGCTCCGGCGCAGGAATTGCATAGAAGAGAAACTGTCCTTTTGTGGAATCCACGACCTCGCCGTAACGATAACCTTGTCGGAGCTGGCCGTTGGAAAATGATTCGTCGATCAGCTTGGCGTTCTCCAGGTCATTGAGAGAGCCGACGGCGCTCGATGGCGCGTGCCCACTCTGACTTCGTTTCGCAAACTCAGATTCTGCCATATTGAGAGAACGCATTCCCGAAACCGCGCTTGACTCGGCAGCGGCTTCAGGGGAGTAAAAGCTCACAATTGAAGCCCAGTAGTCAGCGAATGCGAAAACAGCAAAAGCCATCACGATGGCACCGATCACTGCAAGGTTTACACTTCGGCCTCGCCGTATGATTTGGCTTCCACGGACGATGGCATAGACAAGAACTCCAAGAGCTACAGCCGCGCCGAGGATAGTCCCCACCATGAGGAGTAGAGCGCAGAGGATTCCTACCGCGATTCCGCCAATGATTCGCGCGGATGCGCTTTTCGGCACAGGAGCTAGACCCGCAAGACGGCCAGCGAGTATTACGATGGGGAAGATTAGGAGAACGGAGAAGAGGCCGTCGGGTTGCGGCGGGTTGTTGGCATAAGCTGGTAGTGCGAACGCCAAAAGCAGGAACAAAAGCAAGCGGAATCGCCGAGTGCGGCTCATTGCGAGGTACGCCCGGAGACGATCAGCGGCGTCTTCGTTCCCCACGAAAACTCCCAGTCCGCGCTAGGATAGAAATCTGACTGCACGAAAGAATACCGCGTCTGTTGGCCTTCTGGGTGCGGCTGCAAGGTGTAATTCGATGCAACAAGTTCGGAACCACTGCGAAGATTCAGGATGTACTCACCAAGGGCGAGCGGCCGATTCCATTTCCGTGTCGTCATCAGAATGTACCTGCCATTTGATCTGAAAGCCCTTTGTATGTATTCGACGCGAATCCATTTTTCCTGCTTGGGAGCAAACCAAAGCCGAAATATGACGTCGCCGTGGTAGCTGCGCGGAGTGATCTCCTTGGAGGCCGACCCGTCCGCCGAGACTTCCGAGATCGAGAAGATCGAAGGAGTCGGATGCTCCTCATCCACTGGAAAGGGAAGCCCTAGCGATAAAGAGAGCGGTAGCGGAAAACGATTGCGGTAGTGATACAGGCCGCGAACCTGAATCTGTCCGGTAGCCGCCCATACTTCGATCTTTTCCCGGTCAAAGCGGACCGGCGAGAAGACATTGGAGCCAAAGTAGAGGGCAATTGCGACCAGAATAGGGGCCAAGAGAAGATCCCCTTCGCGCTTGAAGTTCTCGAAGATCGTGCTCAGAAAATTCATTTCAGTAGCTGTTTTTCACTTCCGGCGGATTCGGTCGGCTGGCGGGCGGCACGATATTGTTTTCGCGCAGGTAAAGCGTCATTTGGCCGTAGTGGTCAGCGTTGTGCCACACAATCACAGTGGCCAGGCCAAGCCGCGTGTTCGGTCCGGCGTAGGGTCCTTCGATGGGCCCGAACATGTTTTTCGCATCGATCGCGCCCACGGATTTGCGAATCGCGTCAAACGAATCGCGCAGGTAGATCAGCAGCTCTTTCTTGGTTTTGGCGGGACTCGGGCCGTCTTTGTCACATCCGGGAGGTGGCGTCTGGCCATCAAGCTCCGCCGCGAAGCCGAAGTTTGAGCAGGCGACGTGCTTCACCTGTTGCGCGAACGTGCGAACTTCCGCAGGCCCAAACTCCGGCTTTTCGTTCTTGAATTTTCCCTCGGCGGGGCGGTACCCGTATTTCTCTTCCGGCATGGCCTCAGCGGCCGAGCGCACTTCATATTCCTGGTATTGCAAGCCGCGCAGGAACGCTGACGCCACCGTTTCCTTCTTGCTCATCTCCGCGGCGGTGGGCTGGCGCTGCGGCTCGGCCTGTTGCGAGGATTGCGCTCGCGCACCACCGGCCACCGCCAAGGAAAGCAGCAGGGAAGCGCCCACCGCATTCCGCCAGAACGTCACACCCAATCGGCCGTTTAAGTTCATATGAGCCTCCCGTTCGCACAGTCTAGCACCCGGGCGACGACCGGAGCTGCATCCTCGCACACATCTCCCTTGCTCTGACTGAATGGAATGGATCGTCCCGCAGCTCGTAAACCGCTCAGCGGTTTAACGGGCAATGCCCTTCATCGCATCACTTTCGTGGCACCGCCGCCGCGCTGGCCGCCGCCTGGACCGGCTTGTACCCGCACGTTCCCGCTTTGCGCATGGCGTCCAGAGCCTCCGCAACAGTCATCAGTACAGTAGTCTGGCATTTCCTGACGGCTCCGCCGGCGTTGAACGCCATCGCAATCGCCGCCGCCGAAACATTGTCCGGCATTTCAGTGATCAGCACCGCGTCATCGTCACCGAAGGCAAAGTACATGTCTTTGATCTTACCTCCCAGTTTCTCGATGGGTGTGCGCACAGCGTCGGTCCGATCTTGCGGGTTCGCGACCAGCCGAGCCAGCGCTTCAGTCGTATAACTCGCTTTCACTAGGAAAAACGGCATGGTAGGTCTCCTTTCGGGGGAAATTACCGAGGATGCGCGCGACTATGCGCCGCCGTCAGTCGCAAGTCAAGCCGCAGGGGACCCGGTTCAGCGAATACCGGCACGCGATTTCCGGCGCAGCAGGCTGTGGACGCGGCACACGAACGTTACGTACATCATAATCACAAAGAAGAACCCGATGCCAAGCAGGGTGGCGGTCGCCATGATGGGTAGCCTCTTAGAGAGCATCCCCGGAAGGCCCTCGCAGCAGGGAACCACATTGCACTGCGATGCCTCCCTCGTGATAGGGGCACTGTCGGGGCTTTTGCTTTTTACGAGCGCGTTTTTCCTCTCCATGCGCTTGCCAGCGCATCGTTTATGTCACGTCTGTAGTTATGTGGCGCCCAGGTTCGCCTGGGGCCAAAATTGCTTAAGCGATTGGGGAGACTACAACATAACTTCGTGTTGGTGATTGGCAAACAACCATCTCTGCGAAACTATTGGATGTCCTAGAGTGTTACCTCACTGGCCGTGGAAAACCCAACCGTCACTCGTACCGCAGCGCCACCACGGGATCCACCCGCATCGCCCTCCGCGCTGGGAGCCAAGCGGCCAGCAGTGCGACCCCCAGCAAAATGACCAACGCCCCAGTTGCCGTCCCGGGATCCAGCGGTTGGAGCTGAAAAAGCGCAGCCTTCAAAATTCGCCCGATGGCATATGCACCGGGAAGTCCGACGACAATTCCGGCCGCCGCCATCCACACTGAATCGCGCAACACCATTCGAATCACATCGCCGGTAGAAGCTCCCAGCGCCATGCGAACTCCAATTTCATTCGTTCGCCGAGCCACTGCATAAGCCAGCACGCCGCCAATTCCAATCGCGGCAAGTATCAGCGCGATGAGGCCGAAAGCTCCCGACATGGTTGCCAGGAGCCGCTCCGTTCTAAGCAAACGGTCAATCAGGCCAGTTTGTGTA
Organism: uncultured Acidobacteriaceae bacterium; assembly: GCA_964524985.1. GTDB lineage: Bacteria > Acidobacteriota > Terriglobia > Acidiferrales > UBA7541 > Acidiferrum. Next base: position 39,339 of record CAZGFL010000055.1, on the reverse strand, counting down.
TGAAACTCGGCCACAGGGACTGCTGGATCAACGGCAGCGACAGCAGCTCTAACGCTGCTAGCTAAGCGCTTTGGATCTGCGGTCGAGCGGATAGCGAAATGAATTGGATCGCGGACATCAGGAAGCAACGGCTCATAAACTGTGGGAAGAGGAGCGTCACGAAGATTATTGTACCGGGCGTTGCTGACAAGTCCCACGATCTCGAATCGGTTGCTCTCCTTCGGGTCGAATCCAAACCGGCGCCCCAGCGGATTCTGGTTGGGGAAATACTGCCGCGCGAAAAGCTCATCGACGACGACAGCGTCCGCATTGGGACGAATGTCGCGTTGTTCAATCTTCCTCCCCAACAAAAGAGGAATTCCGACGGTATCGAAGAAACCGTCTCCGACCCAATTTACGTTCGCTGCCTCCTCCCTGGCTACGAAGCCTTTTTCTATCGGAGTGGATCTTCCGGGAATACTCACGCGCGACAAGTCTCCATTCCCGGATAGCAAGCGGATATGGACGTTGGATACTCGCAGGACTCCGGGCAATCTGGACAATTCTTCGCGCAATCGACCCACATACGGAACGGCGCGCTCCTGGGAGTATCCCGCCTGCCCGGGATTCACGGTAACGTATGCAAGGTTTTGGCGGTCGAATCCGACTTCCGTCCATTTCAGATTTTCCAGTGAACGGCCGAGAAGCCCGGCTGCTACCAAGGCGGCCATGCACAACGCGATCTGGGCAGAAACTAGTATTCGCGGCACTCGTAGTTGGCCGCCTATCACCGATCTCGTCTGCGATTTAAGAGTGTCGCTGATTTCCGCGCGCGCAGCCTGCAATGCAGGTGACGACCCGAAGAGGAGAGCAGTGAAGATCGAAAGCGCACCCGTCCACGCCAGAACTCGCAGGTCCAGATGAAGGTCAAACATCCTGCTGGCATCGAGACCTTGTTGCAGCAGCAGTTGTATTCCTCCGGCCAGAACATATCCCAACGCCAAACCTGCACCGCCTCCGACGAGCCCCAATACGCCGCTCTCAATCAAATGTTGCCGAAACACGCGCGCTCGCGTCGCTCCCAATGCCAAGCGCACCGCCGATTCGCGTTGCCGCGCCACGGAGCGGGACAACATCAGATTCGCCACGTTGGCGCATACGATCAGAAGCAACACGCCTACCAGCAGCGTCAAAATCCAAAGCGCATTGGAGTCTCTTGCATTGAGCGCATTGAAACCGCGACGCCCGGGCAACGTCACCAGCTCAGGAACCTTTGCCGGTTCGATGTTCATGTCCGCAGCTGCGAGCTGACGGAACTGGCTCGCGATCTGGGCTTTGGCGGCGCCTTCGGGCACTCCTGGCTTCAACCGGCCCACCTGACGCACCCACCAGTCGCGGTCGTCCTCTCCCCGCGCCTTGCCTTCGCTTCTGCCCGGTTCAAACGCCACTCTCATTCCTAGCGGCGCGTACACGTCGGTCCACTGGCCCGCTCGTAGGCCAAAGAAACCGGGCGGTGCGACGCCCACAACCTGAGCTGACACGTTGTTGATGCGGATCATGCTGTTCAGCGCTTCTCGCGCTCCGCCGAACCGCTCCATCCACAAACGATGGCTCACGATCACGACAGGTTCTTGGCCTACGCGATCCTCGTCATCGCGGAACGGCCTACCCAGCACAGGCAGAATGCCTAATCCTTGGAAGAAGTTGCCGCTGACGTACTGCAGGCTCACCTGCTCCGCTGCTTGCCCATCAATAGCAATTGCCTCGGTATCCGGGTCCGCAACTCCGATCAGTGCCGCAAGGGCCGTTTGTTCGCGCGCTAATTTGCGGTAGAGGTTCGCGCCGATCGAGGACGCTTGCACTTGGCCTTCGGAGATTTGGTCGTAGTCGCCGTTGACGTTGCTTACGCCCTCTGGGAATTCTTTGTTGGTCCACTCGACAATTCGCAAGGAGTCTGGGTCTTTCACAGGCAAAGGCTTCAGGATCGCGGCATCAAGTAGCGTGAATATCGCGGAGTTTGCACCGATGCCGATGGCCAGCGTCAAAATGGCGATCGCTGAAAATCCAGGATTCTTGCTCAGTACGCGAATGCCGTAACGAACGTCTTCAAGCCCCTCTTCCAACCATCGCCATCCCCACGCTTCGCGGGCAGTTTCCTTAACTAACCCCACGTTCCCAAACTCGCGGCGGGCAGTTGTCGAGGCTTCCTTCACGGACATTCCACTGGCAACCAGCTCCTCAATCCTCTCTTCGAGGTGAAGAGCAATCTCTTGGTCGAGATCGTTGTACAGTCGCTGTCGTAAGAAGAGTTGTTTCAGCCAGTTCATGATTCACCCAGTGCTAGAACACGCGTAACTCCTCTGAGCATCCGCTGAAAGTCCGAAACCTGGCGCTCAAGAGCTTCGCACCCGCGGCCGTCACCTTGTAAATCCGGACGCGGCGGTTAGTCGAAGAGATACCCCACTCAGCATTGACCAACTCTGCCTTGAGAAGTCGCTGTAGGGCTGGGTACAGTGACCCTTCTTCAATTTGGAGCAAATCGTTCGAGGTTCTTTTAATGTGTTGGGCGAGGGCATAGCCGTGAAGTGGCTGTCGTTTGAGGGTGCGGAGAATCATCATCTCCAACGCGCCGGGGAAGAGGTCTCGCTGTTCAGGTGTTTTCATGAGGACCACTTTTCTCCTTGCCTCAGTGTAGTACGCTCTATGCCTAGAGCAGCATAGTGTTGGGCTTGAGTCAAGCGCTCCGGTTTTGGGACGAGCATGTTGCCGTCCAGGGCGGGGCAGGCCCCGCCCTTTGATTCGCCTCCGGGCACGCCGCACTTCGTTCACGGCATGCCCCTCGAGGAGCAGATCGCGCGGCAAATCAGCGTCACGGACCCGACTTCGCGCGCCATTCATTCGCAGCGTCTCGAGCCCGAAGGGCAAAAGTTCTTTCATCCAAAGCCCCTCCCTTGCCGCTGGCGTTGGTAAATTCGCGGCAGCACGGAAGAATCGCCGCACGATGCTCGCAACGGAGGTGTTAGCGTAAGAGTAGGGAACTCACCGTGGCGTCCGATCTCTTCGAGAAGCGGCTCTCTCCGGAAAAAGTCTTCCGGATCATCATCCTTGCGTGCCTGGTGGTCACCGGCCTAGCGATGATTTACGTCGCCAGCCATGCGGGCCGGCTGGGCCCATTGCCGGAGAATTTTTCCCAGATCAAAAGTCTGACCTCTTACTTCTTCGGCGCGTTCTGCGTTTTTGTCTTCTTTTATTTGCAGTACCGCTGGCTGCCACGCTTCACCCGCGTCCCTCTGGACAGCCGCTTTGGCTACGCCCAAGCGCTCGGCGGCGCGGGGCTTATCGTCGTTGGGGCGCTGCACATCGTACTGCCGCAAACCACCGTCGACGTGCCCGACTTCGTCTTCTTTGCGACCGTGCTCCTCGGGGAAGGCGTGTTTATCGTTAATGCCGTCTGGTCCTATACGCACGCCGGCGAATCCGTGCCGGTTCTCCCGGTTGTCGGCGCAAAACCGAGACCCACGCAGGGACTCCGCGATGAAAGCGCCAAAGATCTCGGCTGGCCGAAGTCGCCGGTTAAACTGTTCGGCATCGGCGCCGCTTTTTTTGCCGCCGGCGGCCTTCTTTCTTTGGTTACGAATTTTCCGTCGTTCAAATTTCCCGTGCCGGGGTCCGGGGAAATGCATTTTCTGCCGTTTGGCCTTCTGTGGCTGAGTTGCGCCGTGCCGTTTGTGATTTTTGCCATGCTGTACCAGTTCTTTGGCGACTCCTACGGCCTGGTCTTCGAAGAATCGATGACCCGCATCCACTTCTGGCTGAATATCGTCGTCGTTTTGGTTCTGGTGCGCTTCTTCTCGGACTGGCAGCAAGCCATGACTTCCAAGACGTGGGCGCTCTTTTTCAGGCCGCGGTTTGGCTGGCTGTACTTGCTCTTCTTCCTGAGCGCGCTGGTCTTCGCCATCAACGCGTACAAGGCCTATCAGCGGCATCCCTCACGAAGGTAGTATCCGGGACGCCCTGCTCAGTCCCTATATTCCTCGTAGGGACGTAGCACGCTAAGCCTCAGTGAGCACCACGCAGACGTCTTTAGTCCGCAGCCATCCCACGAAATTGCAAGCAGCGAGTCAGCACTTCCGGATCGCGCAGACAACTGAGACCCAAAAAGCCGCCCGTCCCGAAATCCTGGGCGATTTGAGCCGCTTGAGCGGGAATCGACGGAAGGCCTTTGTGGCGCGCCGAACTGCGAGCTTCTTCCAGTTCCTCCTGTGATAGACCGATCCCTTCGGACGAAGGGCGCAGAAGGAAAATTCCATTAAAAAGTACGGTGAGGCTGCCCAGGATAAACACTAGCGGCGTCGCAGTGAACTTGGCGCTTGCCGGGGAGAACACCCAATAGGCGCCTGCTGCCACACTCAGGGACAAGTAAAGCAACGCTCGTCGAGGGTGGTACTCCAAGTCACCAGCAAAATTCTCTAACAAGAATTCGCGCAGGTTCATGCCGCGGTTGCCTCTCGCTGAGCCTACTACGAGCAACAACACGGAGTCATCTTTGCCGATTCACTACTACTTTCGCGACGTGGCAGTTGTGGTCGCGGTGGCTCTTTGTGTCGCCCTGTTCTTCGCCTGGCGTGCCGACGTCCGCGACCGCGCTCAGCTTGCCGCCGAACTTGCCTCCACCCGCCAGCTCCTTGTTGCCGCCGACGCGCGTCAACATGATCGCGACGCGCAACTCGCGCAAACGCTCGCCGCGCTCGCAGCCCAAAAGCGCAACAGCATCACTCCGGCCCAAATCGTCAAGGACCTTCCCAACACACTGCCGCTCCCCGCGCCCATCACCCTGCTTCCCGCTCCGCCAGCGACAAACAAAGCCCCGACAGTCACGCCAACACAAGCCGTTATCCCCGCGCAAGACCTCAAGCCCCTCTACGACTTCTCCATCGATTGCAAAGCGTGTCAAGCCAAACTCTCCGCCGCCCAAAACGACCTCGTCGACGAACGCACCAAAACCGTCGCGCTCACCAAGGAGCGCGACGACGCCCTGCGCATCGCCAAAGGCGGCAGCCCCTGGCGCCGCGTCGCCCGCGCCGCCAAGTGGTTCGCCCTCGGCGCTGCCGCCGGCGCCCTCGCCGCCAAAACAGCCCACTGAACGGCCTCCCCGCGATTTCACTGTCTCTGTGAGGTATAATCCGCGCGCCAAATCATCTCAATGCCCCAACCCGACATCCCGGAAAGCGGAGCCACATCAGATGGGGCAAACCCCTTAGGAAAGAGGCTGGATTCTTGGGGTGAGATTGCCGCCTACCTCCGCCGCGAAGTGCGCACCGTCCAGCGTTGGGAAAAAAACGAAGGCCTTCCCATCCACCGTCATGAACATCAGAAAAAATCCACTGTATACGCGTACACCGGCGAACTTGACGCCTGGATCAAACAGCGCCAACCTAAGGACGATCCGGCAGCCGACGAAGACTTTGAACGCCAGCAAACGCTGAGCGGCTCCGACTCTCCCGTGGAGATGGTCGACCCGGTTGTGGAACTTCCGGCTCCTGAGACCAGTCCCGCCCCTGACCCCGACGAACCTTCCTCCGGGGCTGGCAAGCGCGTCATCATCGCACTGTTTGCGCTGGCAATTGTCTGGGCTGCCTCGTTCGGCGTTTATCGCTGGCTGCAGGCTCGCCAGTTCCTTCACGGCAAGGTTCGCCTCGTGGTCCTGCCTTTCGCCAATCTCAGCGGCGACTCTAAGCGGGACTACTTCAGCGCCGGACTCACCGACGAGATGATCACCAAACTCGGCAGCCTCGACCCCACGCATCTCGGGGTCATTGCCGCCGCTTCCTCGAACGCGCTTGCTGGAAAGCCCATCGCCGAGCTTGGCCGCACTCTTGACGTGCAGTATGCCCTGGAAGGCAGTGTTCGCCGCGACGCCAACCACGTGCGCATCGACGTACAGCTCATTCAAGTGAGCGACCAAACGCATCTTTGGGCCCAATCCTATGACCGCGAACTCGACGATATTCTCGGCGTTCAGGACGATGTGGGCTCGGCGGTTGCCAGTCAGATTCGTCTTGCGTTGAATACCTCCAGTGGAACCGGCGCGGGCCCCGTCTCAAAACGCACAGTAAACCCGGAGGCTTACGACGACTATCTCCGCGGCCGCTTCTATTGGACCAACCGCGGCGACCTGCACAAGAGCCTCGAAGCCTATCAACAGGCCATCGAAAAAGATCCCCAGTACGCCCTCGCGTATGCGGGCGTCGCTAGCGTGTACGCCCTGCTTGGACAAGTGCCCTACGACGACCTGCCTCCTAGTGAGGCCAAGCCCAAGGCGCGCGATGCCGCGGCCCGTGCTCTACAGCTCGATCCTCAGCTCACCGAAGCGCACGCGGTTCTCGCCAATGTGGCCTTCAGTTACGACTGGGACTTTGACAAAGCCGAGCGAGAGTTTCAGCTGGCCATAAAGCTCGGTCCGAATAATCCCATCCCGCATATTTGGTACGGGCACTTCTGCATCGTGCGCAACCGCTTATCGCAGGCGCTTGAAGAAAACTCTCATGCGCTGGAACTCGATCCGGTTTCGCCGCTGTTTAACACCATCCGCTCTGAGATTCATTACCACGCGCGCAACTACGACGCGGCAATTGAACAGGCACGCCGGACGATCGAGCAATACCCGACCTACCCCTTGGCTTATATTTGGCTCGGGTCAGCCTATCGCGAAAAAAAGATGTATTCCGAGGCGTTGGAGGAGTTCTCCAAAGGGCGCCAACTCTCCGGCGAACGTCCCGCGCTGATCGCTTTGTACGGACACGCGCTCGCCATCTCGGGAGATCCGGTAGGCGCTCGCAAAGCCCTCGCGGATCTTCAGCACGCGGCGCAGTCGAGATACGTTTCCTCGATCTACTTCGCCGCAATCTACCTGGGTTTGGGCGAAAAGAGCACCGCGCTCGACTGGCTGGAACGAGCGTATAGCGAGCGCAACGACCGCCTCGTATATTTCGGCGTGGACCCCATCGCCGATCCGCTGCGCTCCGAGCCTCGCTTCACCCAACTGCTCCATAAAATCGGCATCCAGTAAGCGATGCACTCTTTGTAGCGGCGAGTTTACCTCGCCATCTGCGTTTCAAACCGTTCGCAGAAAGGAGCAGGGAAGTACTTCCCCTCGGAAACAGCAAGATTCATCGGTCCGGAATCGCCGGCTGCAATTTCACGCCCATCGGGATCGTGCTGTAAATCGCGTCCACGCCCAGTGATGCGAAGAATTCCCAATCGGCCGGCGTATTCGCCGGATCGGCAAACACTTTCAATCCCAGCGACTGCGCACCGGCAACAAATGCTGCGCCGCTCCCGGGCTTTTGCTGCTCCGCTGCGCCGAAGAAGTCCATCTCGCCACCGACCACGCGCACACCCGTGATGATTCCCGTCACCAGAAACTGCTGCGGTGATGCGTAGCCCGGCAAACGGTACACCCGCCCAATGTCCGCCCAGGTCAGTCCGAGCGAGATCTTCTTGTTGATGATAGTCACTGGCAGCCCCGTGACGGCCTCGACCTGCGAGGGCGTCAACAACTGAATCCCGTCGAGATCCAGTTCGCGCGGAATCTCCGGCGCCGCCTGCGACGCCAGATATAGCAACGCGGGTGAGAACGAATCGAAGATGGTCCGATCCGCGTACCGGGCCTTCCGGACCTCCGCGATTGCTGTCGATACCACTGGCTGTTCGAACTCGTCTCCCGGATCGCACAGCGGAGAAAACGCCTTCAGCTCCACGATCAGGATTCCGCCCAAATCATCGCCGGCCCGCTCGTTGAACTCCCGCGCCACATTAATGATCTGGCGCAGTTCTGGCACGAAGGGCATGCGCGTTTGAAGCTGCTCCAGCGTCAGCGAATGAATGCAGGTGAAGTCGCTCAGAAAGTCATCGTGGTAGACCGCAAGCTTTCCGTCCTGCGTCAGCTGGACGTCCACCTCGACTACCCGCGCCCCCAGCCGGTACGCGTCCCGTACCGACTCGACGGTATTCTGCAACGGCATGCCGGGGCCCGCAGTCGTGTAAGGGCCGACGCCATGGTGTCCAATGGCAATCGGACGCACCTTGAGCCGCAGGAAATCCTCCGCCGTGCTCCGCGTGCGATCCCTGTCCTGCTGTGCCGCCGTGGGCGTCGGTCCGCCAAACCACGTGATCAGACTTATCAGAATGGACTCCGCGATCCATTTTCTTGCCTGCGGCCATCGAACTTGGTTAACACAGGAATTCACTCTTGCTGTAAATTCCATCAACGTACTCCTTTCTCCGAGCTAGATTCTTAGGACTGTGTGGCTTGGCCCTGACGCCGCCAAATGGTCCCCTACTGGCCGCCCTTGTCAAACACCGGAAGGTGCCTCGTGCGGCCTCGCAATCCCGCGACACACCCGCAGCATCGGTCGCCCCGAGACGTTCTTCAAGCGACAAGGGGCGTCAGTCCGTCGGCCGGGGATAATGTCGCCTCTTGTCGCCCCATATCCGAGGGTTCAAAAGGGTGGGTACCAGTCGCGTTTAGAAAGGCAGAAACAAACAGTCAGACCAAAGGATGCGAAAAAAACCGCAGGGAAGAGGCGAGAAAGTCCGACCCATGTTGCAGCGAAGAGACTTACCAACTAGAAACTCGCGAAGCCAACCCTCGGAAAGCGATGCCTCAACCGCTGGCTTAGGCCCGGGGAACTGCCCACCATTTCCACAGAAATCCTCAAGAAGCCCTGAGATTTCACCTGACGCTGCGTCCTATAAGTTATATTATGTTAATTAGCAAATCAGGCTGACCCTCCTCCTAGATGGCAATGCCCGCTGCCGCCTCGTCCAGTCACACCACTCCCCCGTTGAGGCAGTCCGCCGCGTCCTGCTCAGCTTAGGTAGCCGCGTTGTGCGCGACAAGCCGCGTTAGGGAATTCAGCTCAGTTTTTCGTCGTGGATTGTCCCGAGTTTTGCTTGGCGAGTTCGTAGCTGATGTATTGATCGAGCAGATGTTGATCAGCTCCGACGATCCGTCGTCCGTTCACGAAAACTGTCGGCGTGCTGTTGACTTCCAGCAGTTCGCCGTTTGCGTGGCTGGCATTAACGGCCGCAGCGGCCTCCTGGCTGGCCATGCAGGACTTGAGCGCCTCCGGGTCCAGGCCGGATTGTCCCGCGTAATCGCTCAGCTTGCTCCAGGCATTCGAGGCAGAGATCAGGTCTTGGTTATCGTAAATGAAGTCGTACATCTTCCAGAACGCCGCCGGGTTTTGCCGGTACGCGCAGCGTCCAGCTAGCGCCGCGGTGCGAGCCCAGGGATGCAGCTGCTCGATAGGAAAGTCCTTGAACACCACGCGCACTTTCCCGGCGTAGTTGGGCAGCATCCCGCGCAGCAAGTCATGGAGGTTCCGGCAGACCGGGCACTCGAAGTCCGAGTATTCCACCAACGTCACGGGAGCCTTTGGGTCTCCCAGCGTGGGTGCATCGTTCATTTGGATGCGCGCCCGGTTCTCTGCCAGGGGGTCTTTGGTCAGGTTCGACAGTTCCCCTCGAAACAGAAATTGCCCGTCCTTGCTGACATAAAAGGTTGCCGCTTCCTTACTCTCTCCGATGGTAACGTCGATGTTCGTCTCCAGCAGCCCTTCAATCGGTGTCTCCTTAAGTGGCCCTACCACCACCTTAACGTCCGAACCAAACGCGTAAAGGTTCCTTAGGTAGGCTTCAATGGTCTTTTGCGTCTGCGTAGTGGCGGCGCCACTTCCAGCGCTCGCATTCGCCGCGGGCTTCGCCTGTTGCGCTCTTCCATCCTGCGCCAGGATTCCAAGTGCCAGCAGCGTCAGCACTCTCAAGGATGTTTTCACAATTGACCTCATGGAGTTAGGGGATGAATTTCTGCGCAATCGGGAACGGCCGTCCAAATCCGAAAGCGCGCGACGTTATCTTGAGTCCCGGTGCCGCCTGCTTCCTCTTATATTCGTTGCGGTCTACCAGCAGCGTAATATCGCGCACCAGTTTGATATCAAATCCATAGTGCTCCGAAATTTCCTGGGGCGTCTTCACCTCCTCGATGTAGTACTTCAGGATGCGGTCCAGCACTTCGTAGGGCGGCAGGCTGTCCTCATCCTTTTGATTGGGGCGCAATTCCGCGGAGGGCGCTTTTTCGATGGTCGAGCCGGGAATCAGTTCCCTTTCGCGGTTAATCCAACGCGCCAGTTCGTAGACCATCAGCTTGGGTACATCGGAAATCACCGCCAGTCCGCCCGCCATATCGCCATACAGCGTGCAATAGCCCACCGCCAGTTCCGACTTGTTTCCTGTGCTCAGCACCATCGAACCAAACTTGTTGGAAATCGCCATCAGATAATTTCCGCGGATGCGCGCCTGAATATTTTCCTCGGTCACGCCCACTGGACGGTCGCCAAACGCCGGTTCCAGGGCCTTCTTGTACGCTTCAAATACGTCCGTGATCGGCAAGGTAAGGAACTGGATGCCCAGATTCTTCGCCAGCGTACCCGCATCGGTTTTGCTACCTTGCGACGAGAACGGTCCCGGCATGGATACGCCCAACACGTTCTCCGCTCCCAGCGCTTCGACTGCAATGGCCGCAACCACTGCGGAGTCCACTCCGCCACTCAACCCAACAAGCACCTTCTTGAATCCGCACTTCCGCACGTAATCGCGCGTTCCGGTAATCAGAGCGCGGTGCGCATACGCGATTTCCTCATGCGGTTGCTTGTGGATCTCCCCTTTTCCGGTCGCGGTATCAAACAGGACGATGTCTTCCTCGAACGCCAGCGCCTGCGCCGCCACGTTTCCATCCGCGGTCAGCGCCATGCTCGCTCCATCGAAGATCAGGCTGTCGTTCCCGCCCACTTGGTTGACGTAAATCACCGGCCGGTGATGATTCAGCGCAATCGAGCGCAGCATCTCAAACCGCAGCGCGCGTTTGTCCAGCGAGTACGGCGACCCCGAAATATTCAGCAAAACCGTAGTTCCCTGCCCAATGATTTCCGTAATCGGATCGCGCTCATACCGCTGCTTGGCCCAGAAGTTCTTGTCGTTCCACGCGTCTTCGCAAATGGTGATGCCCAGTTGCTCGCCGTTGAATCCGAAGACGCATTGCTTCTCGGCAGGCTGAAAGTAGCGCGACTCGTCGAATACATCGTAGGTGGGAAGCAGCATCTTGCACTGCTCGAAGACAACCCGCCCGCCGCAGATCAGCGCCGCTTTATTGGCGATGGACTTCCCTGTTCCGTTCTTAACTCGCCCCGCATATCCCACAATGGACGCGATCGGGATTTTCGCCGCCAATTCTTTGAGTTCGCTCTGGTTACGGTCGATGAACGCCGGCCGCTCCAGCAGGTCCTGGGGGAAATAACCGCAAAGACAAAGCTCGGAAAAGACCGCTATGTCGGCTCCGCGCTGTTTGGCCTGTGCCGCAAGGCTCAAAATGCGCGCCGCGTTTCCTGCAAAGTCGCCGACGGTGGGATTGAACTGCGCGAGAGCGATTCTCATGCTCAGCTTTTAGAATACGAAGGCTTTCCCAAGATTGCAAACCACGTCCCGCTCGCATGTGCCTGCTTAATCGCCATTTTGGCGGTGACTCCTCCTGGGTTTCTGCGCCGCCAAGCTAGCAATTCCTTGCCCGGCCCTCAGCTCGCGGTAGAACAAAACGCGGAGACCCTCAAACGCATCGCGCAGTTCTCCCTGCCTAAGCAGATGTTCCGGACTCCTCGGACCGCCTGCAAACTCCAGTTGCGCCTGCGTATACGTCTCGTACAGCACGAAGCCGCCAGGGCGCAGTGCACGCACCATCTGTGGAAATAGCGTTCTCTGCAAGTAGCGAACGCAGAGAACTAGATCAAACGCCGACTCAGGCAATTGCGTCTTTTCCAGGTCAGTCCGCAGCAACTCCAACCCCGCGCGATGCGCGCCTCGCGAATCCCCAAGCTGCCCAATGCGCCGCACCGGAGTTCCTTCGGCGCGCGCGCTAGCTTCCAGGATGTCCAGCGCCGTCCCCGACCAATCCACGGCCGTGACGTGCCTTCCCTTCTTCGCTAGAAACAGCGCATTCCTTCCGGTGCCGCAGGCCAGATCCAGCGCTCGCCCCATCGGCAGCAGCGGCAGAAGTTCGCGTAGGATGCCCGCCGGCTCAGCCGTGGCATCTTCCCCGGCGAGCCGGTGCTTTTCGTCCCATTCCGCTTGGCTGGAAGGCATAAAAAAAGCTCCTGGACGTACAGTCCAGGAGCCTGAAAACTCATCTAGGCGCAGGTTTGCACCCGCGATCCTTCGATCAAACGCTGAACGAACTGCCGCAGCCGCAGGTGCTCTTCACGTTCGGGTTATTGAACTTGAAGCCCGCGCCCTCGAGCGTCTCAATGTAATCAATCTCGACGCCATCCAGATACATCGAGCTCATTTGGTCCACGGCCACCTTCAGCCCATCAAACTCGAAAATCTGATCTGCCTCGGTCGTATTGTTCTCGAACGCCATGTGGTATTGGAAACCCGAGCAGCCTCCGCCCACGACCGCCACACGCAGTGCGACCGGCACAGGGCTTTGCATGTTCATGATTTCCTTTACTTTGGAACTCGCAACCTGCGTTAGGTTAAGCATAGCTTCTTTTAGCCTCCGCGCGGCAACTCCGCCACGCTGACTACATCTCTAGTATAACAAAACTGTGCAACCTCCGAATAGCGCTGCTGTTCCTTTCAGGAAACCCGCCCCCAATGGCCATTTCCACAACCTCAGCTGCTTCCCGTACAATAAGATGCGTCTATGAAACATCCCGTTACCCTCATCCCCGGCGAAGGCATTGGCTGCGAAGTGGCCGCAGCCACCCGCCGCATCCTGGAAGCCGCCAACGTCCAGATCGAATGGGAAGAGATTGCCGGCCGCAGCGACGATTCGACCGATCAATCCAAGCACGTGAACCAGGCCGCCATCCAGTCGGTCAAGAAAAACCGCGTAGCCCTGAAGGGCCCCATGGCCACGGCCATTGCCGGCGGCGCCCCGAGCGTCAACGTCGCCCTGCGCAAATCTCTCGATCTCTATGCCAATCTGCGGCCCGTCAAAAACCTGCCTGGAGTGAAGTCCCATTTTGATCATGTCGACCTCATCCTCGTACGTGAAAACACGGAAGATTTGTATTCCGGCCTCGAGCACGAAGTCGTTCCCGGCGTCGTCGAGAGCCTCAAAATCATCACCGAAAAGGCCTCCACCCGCATCGCCCGCTTTGCCTTTGAATACGCTCGCCGCAATGGCCGCAAAAAAGTCCACGCCATCCACAAGGCCAACATCATGAAGATGTCCGACGGCCTGTTCCTGCGCTCGGTCCGAACCGTGGCGGCCCAATTCCCCGAAATTCAATACAAGGAACTGATTGTTGACAACGCCTGCATGCAGATTGTCATGGATCCTTTGCAGTTTGACGTACTCCTGCTGCCCAACCTCTACGGCGACGTCATGAGCGACCTCGCCGCAGGCCTCGTAGGCGGCCTCGGCGTCGTCCCCAGCGCCAATATCGGCGACGAATGCGCCATGTTCGAGGCTGTGCACGGCACGGCCCCCGATATCGCCGGGAAAGGTCTGGCAAACCCCACTGCCCTGCTTATGAGCAGCATCCTCATGCTGGACCATCTGGGAGAGCGCAGCGCCGCCGCCCGCATTGACGCCGCCCTCAAGCAGGTCTATCTGGACGCCAAGCACACCACCAAAGACGTCGGGGGTAAGGCTGGCACCGCGGAGTTTGCGGATGCCGTTATCGCCCAGCTTGAGTCCAGGGCTCTTTCCGTGTAGGCCAAAAAGTACTAAGAGTCCCAAATCTTTATTTTTCTTGCATTTCCAGCCGTTTTCGTGGCAGCATCTGCAGTCGTCCCCGAAGCCCCACGATAATAAGGGTCCCCTATGCAAAGAACTCGCTACCCGGAACGCCGCCGTACCGTCCGACTCCCCCTACAAGTCCCACTAACCGTCCGCTGCCGCCTGCCCGAGGGCGAGACCATTGACCTGAAGGCGACCACCTATGTCGTCAGCGCCCACGGCGCGCTTCTCCTCATGGATACACCCCTGCTCCCCGGCCAGCACATTCATGTTTTTAATGAGATGACCGCCGAGTCCGTCGATTGCCACGTCACTTCCTTACGAGAGAAGCACGACCGGCGCTTCGTGGGCATTACCTTTTCTGAGCCCGACCAGGTTTTCTGGCACATCGTTTTCCCCAAGGCTGGCACGCGCCAGGCCATCCGCTCTCCGCAGACCGGCGCCCTCGTCCCGCCGGGCTTCCGCCAGGACGACACCCGCCAGTTCTAGTGTCGCTGTAAGTCTTTGTAGGGGCGCAGCATGCTGCGCTCTTTTTTACTTCACCTTGGGGACTCATTGCCCAAGGAAATACTAGGGGACTTGAGCGCTCTACCCGCCGCGCGGCGCGTAGATCTGATACACCATCACATAGACAATGACGCCCGTCACGCTCACATACAGCCACAGCGGAAACGTCCATCTGGCGATGAGCCGGTGCTTATCGAACCTCCCGATCCACGCCCGCCGCAACGTGATAATAATCAGCGGCACGATGATGACCGCCAGCAGCGTATGTGAAATCAGAATCGTGAAGTAAACCGGCCGTATCCAGCCCTGCCCCTGGAACATCACCACTTTTCCTGCTCGCAGGTGATACGTCACATAGGAAATCAAAAACAGTGTGGACGCCGAAACTGCCGAAATCATGAACGCCTTATGAACATCACGCTTCCCCGCGCGAATCGCAGCATAGCCTCCCAGAAGGAAGATCCCGCTTATTCCGTTGAGGCAGGCGTTCAGCGCCGCGTGTGAAATCATGATCTAGGTACACACATAATTCTAGAAGTTTTCCACGAGTCACTATTCACTCGAGCTCAGCGCGGCAGTTTGTCGTAAACCATCAATCCCAGCAGCAGTGGGATGTGAATCACGGTGGCGTGCATCAGCCACTTCGCCCGTGCATTCGTCTTGTTGCTCGCGGCCCACAGGCACACCTGCACCAGCCCCGTGCAGACCACCAGCGCCCCGAAGAAGTACACTACTCCCGCCAAACCTACTACGGCGGGAAGCAGGCCGACTCCGACCAACGCCGCGGCATACAGGACGATCTGACGGAACGTCCGTTTGCCTTCCCGGTCCACTACCGGCAGCATCAGGATCCCCGCACGCGCGTAATCCTCTCGGTACATCCACGAAATGGCGTGGAAGTGCGGAAACTGCCAGAGAAACAGAATTGCAAACAACAGCCACGCCCCGCGGTCCAGCGTTCCCGTCGCCGCCACCCAGCCAATCATCGGCGGAATCGCTCCAGGAAACGCGCCCACAAACGTCGCCCAGACCGTGCGCTTCTTCAAAGGCGTATACGCCAGCAGATAGCTTAAGCACGTTAGAATCCCCAGCCCGGCGGCCAACGCGCCTGCCGTGAGATACAGATCCACTGCGCCTGCAATCGACAAGGCCACGCCAAACGCCAGCGCTCGCTCTGGTTGCAGCATTCCGCTCGGCAACGGCCGCGACGCCGTCCGCCGCATGTACCGGTCGGACTCGCGCTCGATGTAGTGGTTCAGCGCCGCCGTGCCTCCGGCGATCAGCATGGTTGCAAACACCACGTGCGCCATGTGCGCCCAATCCACCGGCCCGCGCAATCCCATGTAGTAACCCGCGCCTGTGGTCATCAGCACAAGAAACGAGACGTCGGGCTTGGTCAACGCCACATATGCATTGGCGCGGCTCGCCAGCGTCAGCTCCGCGGTGCGCACCGTGCTCATCCGGCCGTCACCTCGCTGGCCACCGTCGCCGCTTCCCCGCCCTGTGGAATCAGCCGATAGCACAGCAGAACCACCAGCACCGAAAACGCAAACAGGATCGCTCCCACCACCGTGTGAACCACGGTGAGCGTCACCATCACCGGCATTGGCTGCGGCGCTTCCGCCGTCGTCAGCCGCGACCAGTACGCCAACAGTCCCAGCAGGAACTGCAGACCAAAAATCGCATGCAACAAGGTTCTCGCTCTCCCCAATTCTATCGACGCCCCAAACCGCTTGCGCAACGCCACCGCCGTCCACGTCACCACGCCGAGCACGACCAGCGCCCCGGCCGCATGCGGCCAAATCGGAATCTCTTTGTGACGGAAACCCGCGCCAAGAATCACCTGCAGATAAATCGCGACCGCGTTCAGCACCGCGATCGCACGCATCGAGGGCGACCCCGTGTCTTCCAATTGCGGTCGCTCCGTAACCCACCATTGGCTTGTGAACACCGCGATCCCCAGCACCGCCGCAAAAACAATCTGCGCGAAGCACGCATGAATCACCGGCAGCCAGTAGTGCAGCAGGCGAATCACCACCTGGCCGCCTAGAACCGCTTGCACAACGACTCCAAGAACCGCGATCACGCCCAGCCAGCGCAACCACACCCGGCGTTCCTTGATCAGCAACACGACCGCTAGCAGCAGCGTGAAAATACCCAATCCGCCCGCCACAAACCGGTGCGAAAACTCAAAGAAATCCCCGCCTTGCAACGAGCTCAGCGGCGGCACCCATTGCCCGTGCGATTTTGGCCAGTCGTTCACGGAAAGCGCCGCGTCCTTGGAGGTCACCAGGGCCCCGGCAACAAAGAGAAGAATCGTCCAGCACACGACAAAAACCGAAAATCGGTGCACGCCCGCGTTGTAAGTGGAAGCCATCGCCCTGGTCACAGCGCCGGATTATACCGCGATTCGCGGCCATCTTGCGAAATGCGGGTAATAGAACCGTGCCCGGTCTTCGCCTCTCATGCGAGAGTGCGAATTCGGAGTTATACTCGCGGTATGGACCACAGCACTTTGGTCGCGGTAGAAGCTTTCGCCACGCAAATGGACGCGGACTTGGCGAAAAGCCTGCTCGAATCTGCTGGGATTGACTCGATGATTCAAGCCGACCGCGCCGGCGGCATGCGCGATCATTTGGCATGGAGCGGATTCGGTTTTAAAGTGCTCGTTCGCGACGAAGACGCGGCCGCCGCGCAAGAGGTCTTGCACCCGCCTCACAAGTCGCCGGAAGGTAAGTTGGTAGTGGCTCAGTGGTGCCGAACACAAGCCGAGGCAGAGGTGGCACAGGGTGCGCTCGAGTCAGCAGGCATTGCAGCGGCGATCGAAGCTGCCCCCGACGGCGATAAGAACTCGCCCTTGTCCTTGGAGCCCTTGTTTCGGGTCCTGGTGACCGAGAACGATGCCGCACCGGCCCGCGAGGTGCTTAATCCGCCTCAGCCGCCACAGGAAGCCAAAGCCTAACCAACCAAAAGAAATTCGGGCGCTCAAACTGTCGCGCCGCCCATTTGCGCCGATGCTAGCGGCACGGGCAACGATTGCGCTTCAATTCCCACCGCGCGCAGGACAAGATCCTTCAGCGCGCCGATGAACAGCGGCGAGTCCCCCACCGCCGGCATCATGCGGAATCTCTCGATGCCAAACTTCTCGGCATCCTCTCGTGCCTCGATGTTGATTTCGTGTAGCGTCTCGATGTGCTCGGTCACAAACGAAATCGGCACCACCAGCATCTCTTTCACGCCTTCGCGCCCGAGCCGCTCGATCGTCTCCGTCAGCGGCGGCTCCAGCCACTTTGCCGGCCCCACGCGGCTCTGGTAGCAGAGCAAATGCGTTCGCGGCCAGCCGGGATATTGCTTCGCGCCCAATTCGCATGCCATCCGCACGGTCTCTTCAATCTGTTTCGGATACGGGTCTCCCTTTTCCACCAGGCTCATCGGCAGCCCGTGCGCGCTGAACACCAGGTGAATCCGCGAGCTGTCCGGGAACTGCCGCAGCATCGACCCTATCCGCTGCACCAGGGCTTCGATGTACAGGGGATGATTGTAAAACTGGCCAACCGTACGTTCTTTCGGTCCGCCGCCCGGATTCCCGTAAACTCGCCGCCACTCTTTCAAGCTGCTCAGCGTCGTCGCGTACGAAAAGTGCGGATACAGCGGCAGCAAAACGACCTCATCCAGCGGTCCGGCCTCTCGCAGCGCAGCCACGGCATCCGCCGTGAACGGCTTCCAATACCGCATTGCCGTCACCGCAACCGGTTCGATGTACGGCGACAAGGCGTCCACTAGCCGCAGGCGTTGCCGCTCCGTCAGCGCCCCAATCGGCGATCGCCTCCCAATCTCAGCATACTTCTCCGCCACAGGAACGCACCGCCTCGACGAAATCAGCTTCGCGATCGGCCGTCGCAGCAGCCCAAACGGCCCCAGCGGAATAATGTCCGGATCGAGAAACAGGTTCAGCAGGAAGGGCTCTACCGCTTCCAGCGAATCGGGCCCGCCGAGCTGAAACAACACGATTCCGACTCGCTTCTTTTTTGTAGGGGCGCGCTTCAGCGCGTCCCCGTCAACGGGGGCACCCATCGTTGCTCCCCGACTACTTTCCCTTGTTCAAAAGAGATTTCAGCCGCTCGATCTCTTCGCTCAGCGCACTCATGCGCCGGGACACCGAGACGTAATACACAAAGAAAATCGCCCAGCCCGCCAGATACGCTGCGAGAATGCTGTCGTAGTTTTTCATTGCACTTCCGCCTCCCTTCGCAATTCTTCCACGCTGTCGCGCAGCGCTTCCAGCCTGTACCGCGCGCTCACAAGCAGGACCAGCAACCCTGTCAACGCCGCCCACATCAGCAAGTACGAAACGCGCATCCGTGGCTCCAGCCCCGACCCGGACCCGCCCAGAATCACCGGTTGCGGATGCTGCGTCCGCCACCAACGAATCGAAAAATAAACCAACGGCACATCGAGGAACGCAAAAATCCCGAACAGCGCACTGAACAGCGCCCGCTTGTCCGGCTCTTCGATCATCGACCGCAACAATAGATACGACAGGTAAAGCAGCCCCAGCACAAAGGTCAGCGTCAGCCGTGCGTCCCACGTCCACCAGATGCCCCACACCGGGTGCGCCCAGATCGGCCCGCTGATCAGCACCACCGAGATGAACGTAAGCCCCACTTCCGCTGCCGAAACGCCCAGCCAGTCCGCCTTCGCTTGCCGGGTAAACACGTATCGCAGGTTGGCATAAAAGCAGATCCCGAACGCCACAAACGCGCTGAAGGCACAGGCGATGTGAATGTAAAAAATCTTTTGGATGGGGCCCATGGACTTCTCGTTTGGCGCATAGTAGAAGGCCAACGCCGCGGTGATGGCGATCAAGAGAAAAAGACCTGTTGCTTTGAGCACAGTTTTTAGCAAGCTGGACCTCCTTGCTGGAGCGTTGTTTCCTCGCATCGCATCCGTTTCATCACTCCTCCAACAAATATTCGCCGAAAAGGCACAACGCCGTCAAAAATACCACATCGAATCCGGCAAGAAATCCCAGCCAGTCCTTGCGTAATTCCGGAGTCGCATCCAGCAGCGCCGCCGTCGCTTCCGTGCTCGCAATCAGCACCGGCGTGAGCAGCGGCAGCAGGAGAAGCGGCAGCATCAGCTCGCGCATCCGCGCTTGCGCCGAAATGGCCGAAAACGCCGTCCCGGGAATCGCTACACCCAGGCTCCCGAGCAAAAACACCAGCACGAGCCGCCCCAGCACCCCGGCGATGTGCACGTTATACAAAACCGCGAAGACCGGCAGCAGCAACACTTCCGTCAGCAGCAGGAAAATCGCATTTGCTGTCAGCTTCGCCAAAAAAATAGCAAACGGATCGCTCACCGACAGCCGCAGCGCGCTGAGCGTGTCGTTGTTCTGCTCCCGCAGGAAGCACGGCTGGAGCATCAAAGAAGCCGCAAACAGGAACGATAGCCACAGCAACCCCGGCCCGAACCGCCGCGACTCGCTCGACGTCGGGTCGAATGTAAAGCTGAACAGCACGACCACGACCAGAATGAAAACGACGGTGGTCGTCAATAATTCCCGCGAACGAAACTCCGTCCGCAGCTCTTTCCCCAGCAGCACAGCTGTGTTGGAGAGCAGCGCCATTCACGCTCCTCCAAACGTCAGGATCGAGCGCAGGCTCGCTCCCGTTTTTGTGTCCGCCACCACCGCGCCCGCGTCCAGCCGCACCGCCCGCGTGGCCAGCGCTGAAATCTCCGACTCGCCATGCAGGCTCATCAGGATCGTCCGCCCGGCGTCCCGCATCCGCCGCAGCGACTCCGCCAGCCACGTAATTCCCTGCGGATCGAGTCCCGTCGCCGGCTCGTCCAGAAACAGCACCGCGGGTTCATTCAGCAACGCCCTCGCGATCGCCACGCGCTGCCGCATCCCCCGCGAAAACGTGCGCACCAGCGAACCGCGCCGCTCCAGCAGCCCGACTTCTCCCAACAGCTTTTCGGCTCGAGCTTCCGGCGCCGCGATTCCCTGCAATTTCGCGAATAGAAGGAGATTCTCTTCTGCCGTCAGTTCGTCATACACCATCGTCGCGTGCGCCACGAAGCCCGTTGCCGCGCCCGCGTACTTCTCTCCGCGCGGGTCGTGATAAGTCACTTCGCCCGCCGAGGCACGCACCAGCCTAGCCGCGATGCGAAGCAACGTCGTCTTACCCGAGCCGTTGCGCCCCGCGAACACCGCGCACTCGCCCGGCGCAACGTCCAGCGACACCCTGCGCAACGCGTAAAGCCCGCCATAGCGCTTATCGATGTTTTGGAAGCGAATCCCGGTAGGAGAAAAGGCTGCCGCCGTCACCGGGCAACCTCGCGGGTGGCTAAATCACTGGTCAATCGCAAATCTCAGCCTCGCACCAGGTCGCGCAGCACCTTTTCCGCTCGCGCTCGTTCCCGGGCATATTCTTCTTCGGAAATCGTCCCCGCCTGCCGCCGCAGCTCCAGCCGGAACAGGCTTTCTTTCAATGCATCCAGGCTCGTCCCGATCGCCGCGTCCACTTCTTTCATCGTGGATGGCCCGTTGGTCGGAGCCTCCGCTGAGGCACTTGGCGGCGCAACCGCCGGCGGAACTGCCTTCGCGACCGGCGCAACCTGCTTCTTGGCTTTCGGCGCGGCGGCTTCCTCCCCGTCATGCTCAGGCCCTTCGGCAACCACCACCTTCTTCTGGTTCAGCAAGTATGCGAAGAATCCAAACATCACCGCGAGGCCCACGATCAAATACCATTTCAACGAATCCAGCCTTCCCGGCACCGCCTGAATGCTGGCTCCCGCCTCGCTTCCACTTTGGGCGTCGCGTCCTTGTTGCCCCTGATCCGCACCCGCGCTCGCATTGGACGGCGGCGCCGAACCCGAGAGGCTTACGGACACGAGCGTCCCGGCAGGAACATCCTCGCGCCCGTACAGACTCATTCCCTGCTCTTGCCCCCCCGGCGCGAGCCCATCTCCGGTCACCTGCATCGTCGGCGGCGCCACCACCAGCAGCTTCCCGCCGGGATACACGGTCGGAATCTTGATCGTCGCGGCGTTTCCCTCGTACGGCAATTCGTACGAGTAGCGCACCGAGCTACCGCCCGGACGGAACGCGAACGCAATCGAATAGCGGTTCTTCTTTTTGTCAATCGGCAACTGCACCACCGGCATTCCCGCGGGTCCTGCCGCTGCCACCTGTTGCAACTGGCCTTTTTCCGGCAGCGCAAAGTCGAAACTCCCATCCGACCGGTAATAGGCCTTTGGGGGTTGCGACTTGTTTTCGATCTGATATTCCTCGCCTACGATGAGCGTCGCTCCATTCGGCTGGAAAATCACCACGTGCGAGGGCACGCTGATGGTCTTGGCTTCCTTGGAAGGCTCGAAAATGTCCACCTGCACGCTGTTGCTTCCCGGAGGCACTGCCGAGTTGAAGTTGATTCCCTGATACGTCGCGCGCACCAGCATCGGCTGCGCGCCCAACGCAGGATTGTCAAAAGTAAACTCCCCTTGCGCGCCGCTCTTCGCATGCCCTACTTCCTGCATGCCCCCTTGCAGTTGGATCAAGGTTAGCTCAACGCCCGCGCCGGGCTGGCCCGTGGTGCCGTTCTTCACCGTGCCGCGCACGGTTCCCGCCTGTGCACCGGAAGCGCCAAACCCTATTGCCGTCGAAAGTGCAGCGAGCCGCAGGACCCAGCGGCTCATGACTGGCTCCGCTCCGTCCCGTGTGCCGGTCTTGGTCGGCGGACTTGGGACTCTGTCACCTGATCGATTTCCGCCAGCACCAGTGCAGCTTCCTCTTCCAGCGCGGCTTTCATCGCCTCAAAGTCGCCTTCCGAATATTTTCCCGAGCGGTACTCAAACCGCAGGTCGCGCAGGTTGTCGTAAATCGTGTCTCGCCGCTCCAGCAACTGGTCCAACTTCGTCCGCTGCGGCGCCAGGTCCGACGCGTCCGGGTGAATGTAGAACACAAAGAGCAAGGTCGCCACCGCCAGCGCAAAACACGCGCCCAGCACCGCTCCGTCTCCGGAATCGATCGCCATCGCTGCAAGCAAAGTCATCAGTGCCACGGTTCAGTCCTCAGTTTCACGCGCGGCTTCAGCGCGCGCGCGTTCCAGCAGTTCCGGCGAAAGCTTACGGGCAGCCTTGCTCATCGCCGCCGGTTCGGTCGCCGGGCGCTTTCGCCACCGCGATATCACAAAAATCACGAGCACCGTCCCAACCAGGAGATAAAAACTCGGCATCAACCAGGCCACCAGGCTGAATCCCGATTTTGGCGGCTCCGCCAGCACTTCCCGCCCAAACTCCTGGATGAAGCCCTGGAAAATGGATTCGTCCGAGTCGCCTTTCGCAACCTTCTGGTCCAGGGTCTTCAGCATCGCCGCAGAATTCATGCAGCCCACGTGGTTGCACTGCGTGAGAATCTGTCGGCAGTTGCACATGGTCGTTCCCACGCCGCAGACCAGTTTCCCGCCGAGTTGCTTGGCGCGGTCAGTCTGCTGTGCTCCCACCGGCGAGACCCACGTCGGCACGGTCGCCACCGCCAACAACGCCGCAATGACCGCGAGTCGAGACCGATTAGTCATGGCTTTCTCGCAACGCCACCGACGACGGCAATGGCTGGGAGGCGGGGTGAGCCGCAGGTTGTAAGGCGCCCGCGAGAACCAGCACGGCGCGGCGGTTCGGCAACAACGCTACGATAGTCCCGAACACCACCATCACGCCGCCAAACCAGATCCATTTCACCAGCGGATTCAGGAACGCATGAATCACCGGCAGGTTCGTCTCCGGATCTTCTCCAGCAAACACCACGTACAAGTCTTCCTTCGGCGTCGAGTAAATCGCCACCATCGTGCCGGTTTCTTCCTTGCTCGTCACAAACCGCCGCTTCTCTGGAAACATCATCATCAGCGGCTTGTTGTTGCGCAGCACTTCGATGAGCATGCGCTGCGCTGTGTAGTTTTTCTCCGCCTTCGTGTCCGCGCCTTGGAGGACCAGCGTGTAGGGCCCGATCTGCATGCTCTGGCCAATCTGCATGCCCTTTTGAATATCGCGATTGAATGCCGCACCCGCCAGCCCGATAAACACAAACACCATCCCCATGTGAATGATGTACCCGCCATAGCGCCGTGTGTTCCGCATCGTCAGGTCGATGGCGCACGCTGCGAACGACGCTCCTGACCGCGCGCGAATCACTCTTGCGCCGCGGTAGAACTCCAGCACAATCGTGGCCGCCACGAACATGCACAGAATCAGGCAAATCAGTGAGAAAATGTCCCGGAAGTCCAAGGCGAAGGCGATCACGCCCGCCACCAAGCCGGCCACCAGCGGCCCGCCGAAATTCCGTTTCAGGCTTTCCGTGGAGGTCTTTCTCCACGCGAGCAACGGGCCCACTCCCGTCAGGAACAGGATCAGAAGCCCGATGGGAATGTTAACCTTGTTGAAGAACGGTGCTCCCACGCTAATCCGGTCACCGGTGAACCACTCCGAGAACACCGGGAAAAGCGTACCGGATAGCACCGCGACGCACGCCACCAGGAAAAGCAGGTTGTTAAACAAAAAGCTCGATTCGCGCGAAATCACCGAGTCCAGTTGGTTCTCGCTCTTCAGGTAATCCCGGTTCTTCAGGTACGCGCCCAGGCAAACAATCAGTACAACCCCGATGAATCCGACAAACCAGCTGCCGATATTCGACTGCGCGAACGCGTGTACCGAGCTGACCACGCCGCTGCGCGTCAGGAACGTTCCCAAAATGCACAGCAGGAACGTGCAGAACACCAGCCACACGTTCCACACCTTCATCATTCCGCGCTTCTCCTGCATCATCACCGAATGCAGGAACGCCGTGCCCGTCAACCAAGGCAGCAGTGAAGCGTTCTCTACCGGGTCCCAGCCCCAGTAGCCGCCCCAGCCCAGCACCGCATACGCCCAGTGCGCGCCCAGCAAAATTCCCAGCGACTGGAACATCCACGCGATCATAGTCCACTTGCGTGTCAAGTGGATCCACTTTTCGCCCGGGTACCGCGCCAGCAGCGCGCCCAAAGCAAACGCAAACGGAATCGTAAATCCCGTGTACCCCGAATACAGGTTCGGCGGATGAATCACCATCTCCGGGTACTGCAGGAGCGGGTTCAACCCGTTGCCATCCTGCCGCGTAAAGTACGTCATCAGGCCGTTTGCGCCCGGTGTCGCCAGCACTCGGAACGGGCTCTCGACGAAATTGTTCAGCGTTAAAAAGAACAATTGCACGCCGGCCATCACCATCCCGACGTACGGCATCAACTCGCCGTTCTTGTTGCGATACGCGATCAGCACTGACAAAACGTAAATCGCCAGCAGGAAGCTCCAGAACAGCAGCGAGCCTTCCATGCCCGACCACAGCGCCGCAATTTTAAAGAACGAAGAAAGGTCCCGGTTGCTGTGCGACACCACGTACGCAATCGAAAAATTGTCCGTGAAGAACAGGTATTCGAGGCTGAACGTGGCCAGGAAGATCAGAACGCAGGTGGCCATCCCGGCTTGCCGCGTGCTCTTTACCAGCAGCGGATGGCGCGTGACGATCGCCGCGATGCCCCCGACAAACGCATACGCGGCACACACAAGTGCTAGGAGGAGTGCAAATGATCCAAATACATCCACAGCGCTCCCGCCTCTCCCCCGGATTGCCCGGGTCTCTTACATGCTGCTTTTCTGGGCTGAACTCGGCGTATCCCCGCCCGGCGCGGCTTCATATTTTGAAGCACATTTCGCCTGAACGTGCTCGGCCACAAACCTTCCATCGGAGCCAGGCCTGCCTTCTACCAGGGCCTGCGACTTGTCCACGAAAGTATCCGGCAGCGGGTCGCTGCCGATGTAGGTGACGGGAAGCGTCTTCCCCTCGCCCTCCAGCACAAAATCCACGCGCCCGGCTAGCCGCCGGATGCTTCCAACGCCGACCGTCCCCCCAATTCTCATGCGCTGCGCTCGCGCCGAGCCGTTGAGTGTCTGCAGTTCCGCAATTGTGTGGTAATAGGTCTTGCTCTCGCCATAACCGAGCCAGGCCAGGAAGCCCAGGGCCACCACGATGACGCTGATTCCAATCCCGAATTTCGCTTGTTTCTTCATGATCATCTTCCCGCCAGCTCTTATTTTATCCTGCGTCCGATTCTACCACACGCACAAGTGCGCTCTAGTTGGTTCGATGGTCACAGAGTACCGTATCATTCAGCCAGTTCTGCCTGTACTGCCGTTCAGCCACCGGCTGTTCCCGCAAGTTTCTCGCGCAACTGCAAAAAATCACGCTCGCTCGCCAGTTCGCTAAATCCAAAGGGCTTTCCGTCGTTTACGAGCACCGGACAGCCCAGATTCAGCATGACAATATTCTGCACAATAGGCTGCAAAGCCCTTGTGACGAGAATCACACGCTTTGGTTTTAAGGACCGCCGTATCCGTGACGCCAGGCTCGGGAGACGTTCAGTCAGCAGT
Organism: uncultured Acidobacteriaceae bacterium; assembly: GCA_964524985.1. Taxonomy (GTDB): domain Bacteria; phylum Acidobacteriota; class Terriglobia; order Acidiferrales; family UBA7541; genus Acidiferrum. The sequence continues at coordinate 13,592 of CAZGFL010000055.1, read as the reverse complement.
GTCGCCAGGTGGCCATCCATGGTCGCGCTGTCTTCGGGCGGGCACTCCAGCACATGCGTCAGGAAAAAACCTGCCCGCTGAGATTCACTCAGCACCGCATCAGCGGTTTTCCCTTCGGTCGCAATTCCGACCGCTCTCAGCAGTTGCCCTGCTTCCCCGCCGAACTCCCCGCCCGGCGAATAAAGGAAATACCCATCCTCGCGCGGCGAGAAAGCTCCCAGAAACAAATTGCTGATGTGCACTGGCCGGTAGCGCGTCGTCCATTCCAGCCGCCTCAGTCGGCGAGCGACATGCTCCGGCGACGCCGCCTGCCCGCACCCGTCACAACGCAATGCAGAAGTGCCCGTCATGGCCATTCCTCAAGCTACCGCAATGCCAGGGCGACCGCAATTCAACAGAACAATGTTTTCCGGAATGCCTGTACAATGCCTCCCAACTTCCAGGGACTACTCGACCATGCTGGCCCAATAAGGAGACCGCCGTTTGAAGCGACCATCGCTCGCGTCCATTCTCTATGGTCTGATTCCCTTCGCCGCCATTTGTCTTCCTGTGTCGCTCTGGGACCGCGTCAATCCGCGAATCTTCGGCCTGCCCTTCAACTTCTTCTGGCTAATCTCCTGGTTGGTGCTGACGCCCGCCTGCATGTGGGGCGCCTACCGCGCGGAAACACGACGCGCCGCTAACTCGCACCAGGACAACAAAGGGCTGGTGCCGTGAGCGAAAGCCTCACTACCCTTATCGTGATTTCCGTCATCGTCGGAATCGGCGGGTTCGTGGGTCTCTATGCCGGCTCCCGCTACAAAATGGACCTCGAGCAATGGACCGTCGCCGGTCGCGGTCTTGGCGTCGTTTTCGTCTGGCTGCTCATGGCCGGCGAGGTCTACACCACCTTCACGTTTCTCGGCGCCAGCGGCTGGGCCTACTCCCGCGGCGGCCCGGTCCTTTATATCCTCGCGTACCAGCCTTTGATGTACGTGGTTTCGTTCTATGTTCTGCCGCAAATGTGGGAAGCGGGAAAACGTTTTCGCCTCCAGACACAAGCCGATTTCTTTCGCGTGCGTTACGGAAGCAAGTCTCTCGAAGCGCTCGTGGCCCTCATCGGAGTCGTCTTCCTCATCCCCTATTTGCAGCTTCAGCTCACCGGCCTGGGCCTGATCGTGGAAGTGGCCAGCTTCGGCGCCATCCATCGCGCTCCGGCGATGATCATTTCCTTCGCTATCGTCGCTGCGTTTGTATCTACCAGCGGCGTGCGCGGCGCCGCCTGGGTCAGCGTCCTCAAGGACTTCCTGCTCTTGTTCGCCGCCCTTTTTGTCGGCTTCGCCATTCCCTGGCACTACTACGGCAGCATCGGCTCTATGTTCACCGCGCTCATCCAGGCCAAGCCCCAGCACTTGATTATGCCGGGCGCCACCAACAACCTCGGGCACGCCTGGTTCGTCTCTACGGTCGTCATGACGGCCTTTGCCTTCTTCATGTGGCCGCAATACATCAGCGCCTGCTTCACTGCCAAGACCGCCGACACCATCCGCCGGAACGCCGTCATCATGCCGCTCTACAGCATCACCATGCCGCTGATGTTCGTCGTCGGTTTCACCGCGGTCCTAGTCGTGCCCGGCCTCGCCGACTCCAATCTCGCGATGCTCACCATCGTCCGCAAAACCTTTCCCGCCTGGTTCCTCGGCCTTATCGGCGGCGCAGGCGCCCTTACCGCCATGGTTCCCGCCTCGGTTCAACTCCTTACGGCTTCGACCCTCTTCATAAAAAACTTCTGCCGCCCCCTGATCGCCCCCTCGATGACCGATGTTCAGGTTGCCCGTGCGGCGAAAGGCACCGTTCTCGCGGTCGCCGCTCTCGCTGTTGGCTTCGCCATTTACACCGATACCACCCTCGTTGCCCTTCTCCTTTTGGGTTATGCGGGGATTGCGCAGCTCTTTCCCGGCGTCGCCTTCGGGTTGTACTCCCGGCGCGTGACCGCTGGCGGCATCTTCGCGGCGATGGCGGCGGGCATCGCCGTCGTCACGTTCCTGGTGCTCACCAAGCGCGATCCCTTCATGGGGTTGAATGCCGGCTTCCTGGGGTTATGCATCAATTTCGTAATCGTTGTAGTCGCAAGTCTGCTTACTCCCCCTCGTCCCAGCGTCTTTGACCAACCTGCCGAGGGACACGAACACTGACTGGGGGCTCGCCAGGAAGGAATGCCTTTAATCTTTGAAGGGGCTATCGCTGGGTCAAAAAGAAACCGGCGTGTCCGAGGGCAGCTTCGCGCGCAGGCACCACTTGAGTTCCTGGCTCATTTCCACGATTTCCATTCCAGGCATCACGATAAACTTGCAGCTCAGCATCTCGCGCGCCTCGTCATCGTCCGGCAACTGGCAGCTCACCCGGCAGTATTGGCAATCCTGGTTCCAGCAGAAGCGTCCGTACGGAATCGTCTCCGGACTGATGAACTGGAAGCAACGCAGCAGCGAATTGCGCTCCGGCACCTGAAACTTTTTCCCAAAGATGGTGATCTCCACCAGCTTTTCATACGGACGAAAGGGTTCCGACATGACGGGTCCTGTTCTCCAATCACTGGCTTGCGACGACATTGTGGTCCACTTGCACTGGGGCCTGGTAGATAGCCTCCCCAGAGTAGACTCCGGAACTGGCGGGCACAACCGCGCCTGCTTCGCGCGTTCCCAATCTGCTACGGGGTCTTGGTACAGCGTGCGGGAGTTAGTTTCCGAGGTCGAAGAACTGCCCCATCTTGCGGAATTTTTCGTAGCGCGCCGCCAGCAGCTCGCGGATCGGATGGTTCGTCAGCGTCACCAGTTGACGGTCGAGAACGTGGTCGAGGTGTCGCGCGGCGGCTTCGTGGTCCATGTGCGCCCCGCCTTCTGGCTCCGGCACAATTTCGTCGATGATTCCCTGCTCGCGCAAATCCTTCGCGGTGATTTTCATGGCTTCCGCGGCCGTCTCGGCTTTGGCCGCGTCGCGCCAGATAATTGACGCGCAGCCCTCCGGTGAAATCACGGAGTAAAAACTATTTTCCAGAATATTCACGCGGTCGCCCACCGCAATCGCCAGCGCTCCGCCGGACCCGCCTTCGCCGGTCACCGTGACGATCACCGGCACGGGCAGCCTCGCCATTTCGCGCAGATTTCGTGCGATCGCTTCACCCTGCCCGCGCTCCTCCGCATCGATGCCTGGGTATGCGCCCTGCGTGTCGACGAAGCTCAGAATCGGCCGTCCAAACTTCGCGGCCAGTTGCATCACGCGCAGCGCCTTGCGGTAGCCCTCCGGCTTGGGCTGACCGAAATTACGCAGCAGCCGCTGTTTGGTGTCCCGCCCCTTTTGGTGGCCGATGATCGCAATAGGCCGTCCGTGGAATTTCGCCAGTCCCGCGACGATGGCTTTGTCGTCGGCATATCCGCGGTCGCCGTGCAGCTCCATGAAATCAGTGAACAGGAGATTGATAAAGTCCAGCGTGTAGGGCCGCTGCTGGTGCCGCGCAATCTGCGCGCGCTGCCACGGCCCCAGGTGCGTGTAAAACTCGCGCCGCAGCTCCGCCACCTGTTGCCGCAGGCGTTCCAATTCCATGTCGGCATCGGCGTCTCCCGCCAGGTGCCGCAATTCCTCGACGTCTTTCTCCAGGCGCTCAATCTGCTTTTGGCGCTCGATTTCCGGCCTGCCGGTCTTGTGCTTTTCCCGCGTGGTCATGCCGCCACCACCAGCACGGCATGCTCGCCGCAGATTTCCCGCACCGCCTCCGTCAACTCCGGCGTCACTCTCACCCGCTGCTGGGCCTGCAGAATCGCCACGGAGCCGTCCTCCTGACACAACTCAAACACTACCTGGCTCGGGCCAGGAGTGGAAGCGAACAAATCCTCCAGCCGGTCGAGCGCCTCCTCACTGGTCGCCTGCACGTCCAGCCGTAATCGAAATTCATTCGGACCAGCGCGTTCCGCCAGATCCTGAAGCCTCCGCGCTTCCTGCAACGATAGCCGCGTGCCGGCTTCCTCCACTTGCACGCGGACTTTCATCAGCAGCGGCGCGCCCGCTTTCAACGTTTGTTCTAGTCGCGCGAAGCTTTCCGGAAACGCCAGCATTTCCTGCACTCCGGTCATGTCCTGAATCGTGTAGATGGCCCAGCGCGCGCCCTTCTTGGAACGCATCGGCCGGGTCCCCACGATCAGCGCCGCCACGGTGATTTCTTTTCCGTTGCGCTGCTCTTCGACTTGATCCAGCGAAACCGCTTTTAGTTCCGCCAGCCGCGACGCGTATTTCGCCAGCGGATGCCCCGAGACATAGAACCCCAGCATCGCATACTCGCTCGCCAGCCGTTCCTCTTCGCCCCAGGGTGGCGCTTCGAGCAACTCAAACGCAATCGGAGCCGGCGCAGCCGCCGTCCCAAACAAGCCGTGCTGCCCCGCTTCGCGGCAGCGCGATGCCCGTTGCAGCGCCGCCAAAGCATCGTCCACGGAAACGAGCATAGATTCCCGCGGCCCCAGCGAGTCCATCGCCCCCGACTTAATCAAGCTCTCGAAAACGCGTTTGTTGAGAAACCGCGAATCGATGCGTTCACAAAAATCGTAGAGCGACTTGAACTCACCCTGATTCAGCCGCGAGTCGCGAATCGCCTTAGCGGTGTTCTCGCCAACGTTCTTGATGGCCGCCAGCCCAAAACGAATCGATTCCCCGACCGGAGTGAAGTACAGGTCGCTTTCATTCACATCCGGCGGGAGAATGGAAATTCCCATGCCGCGCGCTTCATTGATGTACTTGACGACTTTTTCGGTATTGCCCGCTTCGGAGGTGAGCAGCGCAGCCATGAATTCGACCGGATAGTGCGTTTTCAAATAAGCGGTCTGATACGCGAGGAGCGCATAAGCGCAGGAATGCGACTTGTTAAAGCCGTAACCGGCAAACTCTTCCATCAAATTGAAAATACGTTCGGCTTTTTTCTCAGGGATTTTGTTGGCGGCGCAACCGGCCATAAACTTGGCGCGCTGCGCGGCCATCTCCTCTTTCTTCTTCTTCCCCATGGCACGGCGCAAAATATCCGCTTCCCCAAGCGAGAAGCTCGCCAGCCGGTTGGCGATTTGCATCACCTGTTCCTGATACAGGATGACGCCGTAGGTTTCTTCCAGGATGTCTTTCAGTTGCGGCAGCTCGTACGTGACTTTGGTCTTGCCTTGCTTGCGGTTGATGAAATCATCGATCATGCCGCCCTGAATGGGACCGGGGCGATACAGAGCGTTGAGCGCGGTCAAGTCTTCGACGCGGCTGGGCTGGTAACGGCGCAGAATGTCGCGCATCCCGTGCGACTCAAACTGGAAGATGGCGGTGGTTTCCGCACGCGCAAAAAGTTTGTAGGTCTCAGCGTCATCGAGGGCCAGGTTGTCGATGTCCAGCTTGACCCCACGATTCTGATCGACCATGCGCACGGTGTCGTGCAGAACGGTTAGCGTCGTCAGCCCAAGAAAGTCCATCTTGAGCAGGCCGACGCGCTCCAGCGCATTCATGTCGTATTGCGTCGTGATTTCATCGCGGTTCGTCTTGTAAACAGGCACAACATCGGTCAGCGGCCTCGGCGAAATCACCACACCCGCCGCGTGAGTCGAAGCGTGCCGTGACAACCCTTCCAGCCGCAGCGCCACGGCCATCAGGTCCTTCAAACGTTCATCAGCGTTGACAGCCGACTTGAGCTGTGGCGCCTCCTCCAGCGCGGTCTGCAGTTCGATGCCCAGAGTTGACGGAATCAGTTTCGCCAGCCGGTCCACTTCTCCGTAGGGAATGTCCATCGCACGGCCGACGTCCTTAACGGCCGCTTTTGCCGCCATCGTCCCAAACGTAATGATCTGCGCCACGTTCTCTCGCCCGTACTTCTGCGTGACATACTCAATCAATTCGCCGCGCCGCCGCATGCAAAAATCTATATCGATATCCGGCATCGACACGCGCTCCGGATTCAGGAAGCGCTCGAACAGCAGGTTGTATTGCAATGGATCGACGTCGGTGATGCGCAGCGCATAACTCACCAGACTGCCGGCCGCTGAGCCGCGCCCCGGCCCCACGGGAACCTCCTGCGCCCGCGCGTAATGGATGAAATCCCAAACGATCAGGAAGTAGCCTTCGTAGCGCATCTTCTTGATCATTTCGATTTCCGCGCTCAGCCGGCGCTCGTATTCCGGCAGCGGGTTGCGCAGGAAACCATCCTTGGCCAAGCGCTCGAGATGCGGCACGCGCGCCGCGAAGCCTTCGCGCACTACTTTTTCGAAGTAGCTCGCCGAATCGAAACCCGCCGGAACCTGGAATTCCGGGAACGGATTCGAGATGCGCTCGATCTTCACGTTGCAGCGTGAGGCGATGTCCACTGTGCGGCTCAGCGCCTCGGGCACTTCCCCGAAAACCTGCGCCATTTCCGCCGCACTCTTGAAATAAAACTGGTCGGTCGCGAACTTCATGCGGTTCGCATCGCTCATCGTCTTGCCCGTCTGGATGCACAGCAGGACTTCCTGAGCGTGAGCATCCTCGTGGTGCAGGTAGTGGCAATCGTTCGTGGCCACCAGTGGGATGCCCGTTTCCTTCGAGAGCCGCACCAGTTCGCGGTTCACGCTCTTCTCGATCTCCAGTCCCTGGTCCTGAATCTCGATAAAGAAATTCCCTTTTCCGAAAACGTCGCGTAACCGATAGGCATTTTCTCGTGCCTGGTCGTATTTCTGGTCCACGACCGCTTCCGTCACGGCGCCACGCAGGCAGGCAGAGAGGGCGATCAAGCCCTTACTGTGTTTTGCAAGGAGGTCGTAGTCAATCCGCGGCTTGTAGTAAAAGCCTTCGAGAAAACCCGCGGAAACCAGCTTGATTAAATTGTGGTAGCCCTCGAGAGATTCGCAAAGGATCACGAGATGGTTCGACCCGCGCATCCCCGTTTCCAGATCGCCGCGCTCTGGTGCGCTGCTGCCATTGGTCTTGTCGCCGCGGTCATGCCGGCTGCCCTTGGCTACGTACACTTCGCAGCCAATGATGGGCTTCACGTCGCGCTTGCTGGCTTCATAGAAAAAATTGGCAGCGGCGAAGAGGTTGCCGTGGTCGGTGATGGCCACCGCCGGCATTTTCTGTCGCGAGGCTTCGTCTAGAAGCTCCGAAGTTTCGCAAGCCCCGTCAAGCAGGCTGAAATCCGTGTGAACGTGAAGGTGTACAAACTGGGGTTGACCCATGGACTTCGATTTTAGAACGCTATCCAAAGATTTGCATTACGGATTCTGTGGTTTCCCACAGCCCGGCCGAATCCCCACAAATCATCGAATCGGCTAGTGCTTCTTGCCTTTCTTCGGGCTAGCGGCGTGCCTCGCAGCGCCCTTGGCTGGCGTGGCTTTCTTGGCCGGGGATGTAGGTGCGGCTTTTCCTTTGGGCGCGGGCTTTGCCGCCGCTTTTGCTGCCACGTGCTTTTTATGCGCGGCCTCTCCGATACCTGCCGCGGCATGTGCCCGGTCGGTGCCTTTCGCGGGCTTCTTCTCCTTCTCTTTCTTCTTGGGAGGTTCCTTGATCCCGCTCAGCTTGCGCAAGATCTTCTCGCGCTCCTCGGGAGTTTTCCCCTTGCCCATGAGCTGCATCGCAAACACTTGTTCGACAATCTGATCGAACTTCGGCCCGCGGGGCATCCCCAACGCTTCGAGTTCGTTGCCCACCGCGGTAATCCCTAAGCGCAATGGCCGCCATTTGTTCAGGTACGCGCGAATCTTGGAAAGCGCCCCGCTGTTGTTGGATTCCGCGAGCAAAGAAGCCATCTGTTCCAACGGGAGCTTCTCCAGAAAACGATACGCATCGATCGGAGCCTTCATCTTCTTTCCGGTAAGTTCCTTCTGGGTCTCCAGCACTTTTCCTTCAAACGACAGCAGCGTTTCCATTTCTGCTGCTCGGAATCCCGCCTTCGCCAGAACGCTGCTCTGCTCCCGATCTTTCAGCCGGCCGAGAATAGCGAGCAGCATCGGGGTGGCCAGGCGAGGCCGAAAACCGGAAGTGAACAAATCTTCTCGCACTTTCATCAGTCGGTTGATGGCTTCGTAGTCCGGATGTTTCTTCGCCAAGACTGGATTCACGGCTTCGAGCAAGTCATGCTCTTCCCAGGCCTTCAGAACCACGGTTGGCCGCTCTTCCCGAGCCACGGCACGAAGTTCCGCTCCTCCATCCTCAGGCTCAATGGTGTGCTGGAGTTCGCGCTCGATGGCCAGGTCAAACCACTCCTGCGTGCGCTGCTCGACCTTGAAGCCCATGCGCGCCGAGAAGCGCAGGACGCGCAGCAGGCGCACCGGCTGGTTCGTGAAGCTATGAATGGTCAGCGCGCGCACTTCCGCGCGTTCGATGTCAGAGAGTCCGTTTGTGGGATCGAGAAGCAAACCGCGCGAGGCCGGGTTCAGCGAAATAGCGATGGCGTTCAGCGAGAAGTCGCGCCGCCGCAGGTCTTCCATGATGGTGGACCAGCGAATTTCCGGCCGCGTTCCGGGACGCACGTAATGGTCGTCGCGGGCCCCGGAAATGCTCCCTTCGCAGTCACCGGCAAACAGAACCTCGACGTGACGGTATTTTTCGTCTTCGACCAGGATTTTCGCGCCGCCCTTCTCCAATTCGCGCGCAATCCGCGACGGATTGCCTTCGACTGTGAAATCCAGATCGCGCAACGACGCGCCGGTAATCAAGTCGCGGACCGTTCCACCCGTCAGGTACACGTTAAACCCGAGCGCGGCGGAAAGCTCCTGCACACGCATCATGGCCGCGCGCTGCTCAGGCGAGAGGCGGCTCTCCAGCAAGAACATGTAATCAGGCATTGCTCTCCTTCAGCTTCAGGGTGTCCGCGCTGACCGCCACGGATGCACCCGCGATGGGCTCCCCAGGACCCGCCGCGTTATGCACGCGGGTGATGCGCTTTATAAATCTGCTTCAACCGCTCTTCCACGACGTGCGTGTAGATCTGCGTCGTGGAAATATCTGCGTGGCCCAGCATGAGCTGCACCGACCGCAAATCCGCTCCGCGCTCAAGCAAGTGCGTCGCAAAACTGTGACGCAGCATGTGCGGCGTCAGGGCCACACGCAGGCCGGCGCGCCGCCCGTAGGCGGACAAAATCTTCCATACGCCCACGCGGCTCAATGCCCTGCCCCGGCGATTCACAAAAAGCATTGGGCTTCCGGTAGCCTTCCCAATGAGCTGTGGGCGGGCATCACGCAAATATTTTTCGACCATGCTTAACGCCTTCTTGCCCACGGGGACAATCCGTTCTTTATCGCCTTTTCCGATGCACCGAACGGATCCGACCTTGTTGTCCAGGTCGCTGACCCGCAGCCCCACCAGCTCCGAGACGCGCAATCCCGCCGAATAGAGGACTTCCAGCATGGCCCGGTCTCTCAACCCGTATGGCGTCTTCGCATCTGGTTGCACGAGCAGGTGCTCCACTTCTTCCAGGCGAAGGTAACCGGGCAGCGAACGCCGAATCTTCGGCGATTCGAGGTTTTGCGTCGGATCGCTCGAAATCATCTCCTGCATTTGCGCGAAACGGAAGAAATTGCGCAGCGACACGAGGTGCCGTGCCACGCTCTTGCTCTCCAGCTTTTGCCGGTACAGCCCCGCCAGGAAGTCCACCAGGTCATCGCGGCTCGCACTCTCCAGCGTCAGCTTTCGCTTCTGCGCAAACGCGCTGAACTTCGTCAGGTCGCGCTGGTAAGCCGAAATCGTGTTCGGAGACAAACCCTTCTCCACCTTCACGTGGGTCAAAAACGACGAGATGGCGGCCGCGATTTCCATTAAGGCTCCGCGAATCCGTTTCCGGCCCCGGCCGTGCGGCGCCGCACGGCGATTCCGTAAACTTCTTCAATCTCGTGACAACGGAATATCCACGCGAGCGCGAGGTACAAGACCGTGGCGCCGAAGATCATTGCCGAAAAGACCAGCAGTTGCACAGCAAACCGCGAGTGCACCGTAAAGGCCGTGTAGTAATTTGCAACCCAGCACGCGGCGCCCATAATTCCCGCGCACAACGAAACCTTCGCAAACGACCGGAAAATCTCCAGCGTTCCCATCGACCCGTACCGCAGCCGGAAAATAATTAGCAGCGCGAAGAAATCGAAGAACGTGGCCAGCGCCGTGGCCAGGGCCGGACCGCCGTTCTTTACTTTATTGAAGAAGAATTCAAGGAACACGACGTTCAAAATGACGTTGATCACCAGCGAAATCGAAGCCACGATGACCGGCGTCTTCGTATCGCGCGTGGAGTAAAACGCTGGCACCACCAGTTTCACCGTGGCTAGTGCCGGCAGCCCGATGGCGTAATACAACAGCGCGCGCGCTGTCAATTTTGTCGATTCCGCCACGAACTGCCCGTGCTGAAACAGCACGCGGATGATCGGCTCTCGCAACACCATTAGCCCGAGCGCCGCCGGAATCGTGATAAACGCCACGATGCGCACCGAAAATGAGAGTGTCTTCTTCAGCGATTCATAGTCCTTCGAGGCGGCCTGATGGGACATCATCGGCAGAATCGCCGTGGCCACGGCAATCGCGTAGCCGCCGAGCACCAGCTCCATCACGCGGTCCGCCACGTACAGCGCCGCCAGGCTTCCGGCGGGCATCGCCGCAGCTGTCGCAAACTTCGTATCAATGAGCAGATTGATCTGGCCAATGCCGATCCCGAAAAGCCGCGGGATCATCAGTCGCGCCACATCCCGGATCGCCGGGTGGGAAAAGGATATGCCAAAGTTGAACTTCATCCCCTTTTGCACGAGCGTGGGGACTTGAATGAGGAACTGGAGGACGCCCCCAACCAGCACGCCAATCGCAAGCGACTTAGCGGGATCTCCGACATAGTGCCAAACGACGCCAATCGAGAAGAGAATCGTAGAGACGTTCAAGAGGACCGGCGTCGCTGCCGGTAAACCGAAGATGTGGAAGCAGTTGAGGATGCCCATGGCCAGCGCTGCAAGGGCGATGAAAAACAAGTACGGAAAAATGATGCGGTTCAAATCTACGGCTTGGGCCCGCGCCACGTTGGCGCCGGAGAATAATTGGACGACCGCGGGCGAGAAAACCATTCCCAGGATGGTTATGACCGCCGCCACGAGGGCCAGCGTCCAGAACAGCCGGTTGGCAAAGTCCCACACTTCTTCCTGGGACTTCTCCTTCATATAGCCTGTGAATACGGGGATGAACGAGGCGGTCATCGACCCTTCGGCTACCAAGCGCCGGAAAAGGTTGGGAATGCGGTAGGCCAACACGTACGCGTCGGCGGAGAGCGTGGTTCCCAGAAGGAGGGTGATGCGCTGGTCCCGCACGTAGCCCAAAACGCGGCTGACGACAGTAACCATGGAGATGATCGAGGCCGATTTGAGGATATGCTTTTTATCGGTCAACGGGCGGCACTCCGGGGGCCCCTAACCCTAATAAAAACAATGAGTTGACAGGAAAAACGCGCTTAACATAACATACATTTTGCCGATTCGCAAATTTGACACTTTCCACGTCCGGATTTTCGGAATTTGAAAACCAAGACCCCAGCCTCGACGCATAAGAAAGTCATTCTTATGCTCGCCGACAAGCGGCCCCTGCGCGGCTACTTGAATCCCTCGCGTCTCGGCCAGATTGATCCCGTCGATGTGCTCACGCCCGATGGCGAGCATCTCGAAGTGCCGATGGCTCGGATCCGGTCCATCTATTTCGTCCGGGAATTTACGGACGACTTTGAGCCCGAGCGTAGAGCCTTCTTAAGCCGCCCCAAGCTGGACGGCCTGTGGGTCAAACTCCGTTTCCTGGACGGCGACACGCTCGAAGGTGTTGTCCCCAACGACCTGCTTTCCTTGCTCGACAACGGTCTGCAGATCACTCCGCCAGACCTGAACTCGTCCACCGACCGTATCTTCGTCCCGCGATCCGCGCTTTCGGAAGTTACCGTTCTCGGTGTAGTCGGCATCGCCCGCAGGAAGCCCGCCGCTGCCGCAGCTGCCGCCGCGCAGCCACGCCTTTTCAACGAATAGCCCGAGCACCGGTCCTTTGCGCACTCCACGACCTCTGCGTTATCTTTGTTCTTCTCTTCCTTTGACTTTTGAACCTTAGACTTGTGAATTTCTTTGTGTGCTTAAGGAGCGCCTTCCATGAAACTTTCCGAACTCGCGCAAAAGCTCAGCTGCCGCCTGGAAGGCCCTCCCAACCTCAAGATTCGCGGCGTCGCCGGCATGGAGCAGGCCGGACCCGACCAGCTTACGTTCCTGGCCAATCGCAAGTACTTTCCGCTGCTCAAGAGCACTCGCGCCGGTGCGGTGCTCGTCCAGGAGGGCGTCGTCATCGAGCGCGATCCGCAAGCGGCGCCGTTGGCGGCCCTGCGCTCGCCGAATCCTTATCTCGCCTTCGCCCACGCTATCGAACTTTTCTATCAAACTCCCCGCTACGCACCGGGGATTCATCCCACCGCCGTTATCGCCAAATCCGCCGCGATCGGCGAAGGCGCCCACGTCGGTCCCTATTGTTACGTCGAGGAGGACGTGGAGATTGGCCGCAATGCCGTCCTCCACAGTTTCGTGAACATCTATCGTGGCGCCAAGATCGGCAACGACTTCTTCGCCCACTCCCACGCCGTCATTCGCGAATTCTGTCGCATCGGCAATCGCGTCATCCTGCAAAACGGTGTTGTCATTGGCGGCGACGGATTCGGCTTCGCCAAGCAGCACGACGGCACCTGGTACAAAATCGTCCAGTCCGGCCCCGTTGTGATCGAGGACGACGTGGAGATCCAGGCCAACTCCTGCGTGGACCGTTCCACGATCGGCGAAACGCGCATCGGCCGCGGCACGAAACTCGACGACCTGGTTCTCATCGGTCACGGCTCAAACCTTGGGACGGATACGCTTCTCTGCGGGCAGGTAGGTCTGGCGGGCTCAACCAAAGTCGGCAAAAACTGTATTCTCGCGGGCCAGGTTGGCTCCGGCGGACACATTACCATCGGCGACCACACGTTGCTCACAGCCCAGAGCGGCATTCCCCACGACCTCGAAGGCGGCCACCACTACTCCGGCTCGCCCTGCGTCGACCACCGCCAGTGGCTCAAGAACGCCGCCGCTCTCAACCGCATGCCCGAACTCCAGCGCCGCCTCCATGCGCTCGAAACCGAGGTCGAAATTCTGAAGCGTTCTTAAGCCCGCTTCGCGTCCGCGATCACCAGGCTCGGCGATGCGAGGGTATGGCCCCAAGTAAACTCTTTAGCCCCTACCAAGCTCGCTGCTCGCCCGCGATTACCAAGCTCGAGGATGCTAGGGGCATGGCCCAACTAAGCTTCTTTAGCCCCAACTAAGCTCCTTAGAATGAACACTTGAACACTTACAAAGGCACCTGAATTTGCTCATTCTAAAGGACTTACGTCTCCCGTAAGTCATTTAGAATCAACACTTACAAAAAAAGGGGGGAGGGGCCCCCGTCCGTTCACTTACCCGCTGCGGCCGGCTGCTGGTCCGGCGGGAGCGCGGCTGCCAGGGCGTCGTGGACCCTTTGATTCAAGACGTCCCGCTCCTCAAAGGTGTATTTCGATGCGTCGATGGGCTCCAAAAACTCTACAACAATTTCGCCAGGATGAATC
>CAZGFL010000054.1:0-99639 GCA_964524985.1 uncultured Acidobacteriaceae bacterium | reverse complement strand
GTGAAGGCGTCAGCGAGGGCGCGGGGCCATGCGGATTCGGGAGCTGCAGGCGCGGCGGCGTGGGAAGGCGGCGCAACGGCGCGCGGCGCAGGCGGCGCGAAGAGATTGCTGAGCGCGTTCGCGGAGGGAGCGCGGTCTGCGTGCGCAGCAGGCGCAGCGCTCTTGGGTTCCAGAAGACTCTTCACGCGGGCAATCAATTCCTGAGGCTGAAACGGCTTGCGAATCAATTCGTCGGCCTTCACGGAAACGGCTTTGTCGGCAACGCTCTTGTTGACGACACCGGACATCAACACGACGGGTGTTTCGCTGTATTCCGGATTCTGCTTGATCTGGCTGCAGACGGAGTAGCCGTCCTGATCGGGCATGATGACGTCGGTGATGACGACGTCAGGGCGGTTTTCAACGAACTGGGCGATGGCGGAAGCGGCGTCGGCGCAGGTGATGACGTTGATGTTCTCGCGCCGAAACGCAATCTTGATGACTTCGCGCATGGTGGCGCTGTCGTCGATGAAGTAGACGGTCGGGGTCCGCTTGGCGGGGGCATCGGCCAGCGGAGGGATAGTCATCGCTTCGCTCATAGCGCTTCCTTGTCCGCCATGTCGCGCGAGCCTTCATCGAATTCGCGCATGGCATCGAGCATGAGATCGGTCGCCGAACGCAGAACGGTGCGCTGCGTCGAGGTCGTGCTGTAGACAAACTTGTAGACACCCTTGCTGCCGTTGGCGCAGGTCTTGAGGATGTGGATGACGGCTTCGTCGCCGAAGAGGTTGCCGCATTCGGCGTGGGTGATTTCGCCGCCCTCGTAAAAAAGGACGCCATCGGTTTCGCCTGCGTTGACGTGCAACGCGCCGGTCTGGTGGGCGTGGCCGAGCATCTGCATCACGCCGGTGAGGTCGTGATGCGTCAGATTGCCGCTCAGGCTGGTGTCCGACTGCGTGAGCATCTGGGTGGGCTGGAAGCCCTCCACTTTGCTGACGATGATCTGCTTGACGTGCGACGCGATGACACCGGGCTGGCCGTTGCGGTCGATGTAATCGTCGCAGCCGGCCTGGAACGCTTCCATGAGAGCGCGCTGGCTACCATCACCGAGAGCGATGATGGGCAGGTTGGCGTTTTTCTGGTCGGCGTGAAGGATGCGGGCAATTTCGAGCGCGCCCATTTCGCGCATATTGGTGGCACAAAGAATGGCGGTGGGGGCGTCGTATTCCAGGGCCGTGAGCGCGTAGGTGGCCTGGGTGCTGGTGATCACTTCAAAGCCTTCGCGCTTGAGGGCGTCGCCGAGACGTTTGGCGAAATAGACGTTGCTGTCGATCAGCAGAATCTTGATGGGGCGAGCCGCGGGGATCATGGCAGAGTCTCCGCGTCGCTCGGGTGGGCAGGCTGTGACTCGCGCAGGGATCGGATTTGCGAGCTTGCCCAGAACTCCTCTGCGCCCGGCGTTAGAGCATTGAGATTCAGGACTTCAATGGCGTCGCCGCCGTGAGAGAGCCAGCCGCCGACGTGCGGCTCGTCGGAAGGAGAAGCTTCCATCAGTTCGGAGGTGATCAGTTCGCATTCGCCGGTGACGGGAAGGGCGACCCATTCGGTGGTAGAGCCGTAGCGGCGCACGGCGATGAGGTAGAGGCGACGGTCAATGACGCGCTTTCCGGTGAGCGTCTCTGCCACGTCGCAGACGGGGATGATGCGGCCGCGGCGCAGGATGACGCCTTCGATCTTCGCGGTGCGATGCGGAAAACGGTAAATGCGGCTGGGGGCTACAAGCTCGGCAATTTCATTAGCGGCGACGGCAAACCGGCGTTCGCCCAGGCGAAGCAGGACGAAGGACTTCAGCTCGAGTTCGGTGGCCACGGTCATTGTGTCAGGTCCGTCTCCTCGGAGGCTGCGTCGTCGGAAGCTTCGAGCGGCACAAGAGCGGCGTCGAGCAGTTGCAGTTCTTCGGCGGAGAGGAAACCGTTGGGATTCACCACGGGAACGACGGTTTGATCCAGCGCCGTCAGCCCGCGGTACCACTGGCGCTCTTCGTGGCAGAAGGAAAGAGGCAGAGCCTGGAGCCGGGTCATGGTGGTCATTTTCTCGATGGCGTCGATGACCAGGGCGGTGCGCGTCTTGCGCAGAAGGAAAACCAGCAAGCCTTCTGAAGAAGGCAAGCCAAAATGAGCAGCACCGTTGACGATGAAGAGCGACTGGCCGTCGCGCTGAAAGGCGTCGCGGACCTTGAGGATCCCGGGTACGTTGAGTTCGCGTGTGCCTCCGGAAAGGCTGTCTGCGCTGCGGACTTCCTGTACGGAAGCCGAGGAGACCGCAAAGGTCTGGTTGCTAATGCGGAAGAGGATGATCTGTTCCGTCCGCGGAGGAACGTGTTTCGCCGGCAAAGACAGAGGCATCAGCGAACCCCCGCAGGAGTGGGTTTGCAGATACCAAGAACGCGCTTTTCAATGGCCGCGTAAATGTCATCGATGCCAAGCACGTGGTCGACGGCGCCAACTTTGATGGCTTCCGCAGGCATGCCGAAAATGACGCAGGTAGCTTCGTCCTGCGCGAGGACGAGGCCGCCCGCAGACTTGATGGCTTTGGCGCCGTTGGCGCCATCGTTGCCCATGCCGGTGAGAATCGCGCCGATGCTGAGCGCGCCGGCGTAGGTGGCGACGGACTCCATGGTGGCGTCAATGTTCGGAAGATACCCGTTGATGCGGCCGGAAGTGCCGTCCAGCTGCATTCTGCCCGTCGGCGTCACGCGAAGATGCTGGCCACCGGGGCAGATGTAGAGCGTGCCCGGTTGGATGGATTCGTTGGCTTCCGCTTCCTTGACCCGGATTTCGGTGAATTCTGCAAGCTGCGCGGCGTATTGCGTCGTAAATGTGGCGGGCATGTGCTGCACGAGAATGACGGCGGCAGGGAAGTCGGGAGTGAAATTCGGAGCGATGCGCATCACGGTGGCCGGGCCGCCGGTGGACGCGGCGAGGACGACGACAGGGAAGCGCTGATCCAGCCCAGAACCGGCCGAAGCGCGCGGACTCGCCGGAGCGGCGGCATGCTTGACGGTGCCGGGGTTTTGAATGGAGGAAGCGAAGCGTGAGGCGGTGCGCACGACGCGCACCTTGGCGGCCATACGCACTTTGCGCAAAAGTTCCTCTTTCACGCTTTGCATATCGAGGTCGATGGCGCTCGAAGGCTTGGCGACAAATTCAATGGCGCCGAGTTCGAGAGCGCGCAGCGTGCTGGCCGCGCCTTCTTTGGATTCCGAACTGACAATCACAATCGGCTTGGGGTTCGTCGTCATGATCTCCGCGGTAGCCTGGAGACCATCCACGTGGGGCATGTTGATGTCCATCGAGATGACGTCCGGCTTCAGCGATTCAGCCATGGCGACGGCTTCGCGACCGTCCTTGGCGCTGCCCACGACCTGCATCTGCTCGTCGCCGTTGTAGATGTTTTCCAGGACCTTGCGCATGAAGTTGGAATCATCCACAACGAGTACGCGGATTTTTTTGCTGGGAGTTGCCATTGTTTCTCTACGCCAACGGAGCGACCGGGCGTGGTGCCTCCGTTCCGATGAGTTGTTCGACCGCGGCAATGAGTTGATCTTCCTGGACCGGCTTGGTCAGGAATGCCGAGGCGCCTTCCTTCATGGCGCGGTCGCGATGCTTGGCGCCGGCGCGCGAAGTAACCACCATGACGGGGATGCGGCGCGTCGTCGGGCTCTGGCGCAGTTGCACCATGAGTTCGTAACCCGTCATGCGCGGCATTTCCAGGTCGGTGATGACCAGGTGGCAGCCGTGTTGGGCCACGAGCTCGGCGGCTTCCATGCCGTCGCCGGCGAGCTTCACGCGGTAGCCGTTCTTCTCGAGCATGCGGCCGACGAATTTGCGCACGCTGATGGAATCGTCCGCGACAACGATGACGCGTTCCTGCTCGACGCGGTCGATGGCTTCCGAAGGAATGGTGCCGCGAGCGACAGCTGCGGAACCCGGCGCGAAGATGCGCGCGGCGCTGGCATTGGCCTGGAGCGGCCGGCGCTCGGTTGGTTCCGTGGCGACCATGCGGTTGAGGTCGATGAGGAGAATCAAGCTGCCGTCGGGGGCGATGGTGGTGCCTGGGAAAAGTTTGACGCGGCGGAGATATTCGCCGAGGTTCTTGATGACGATTTCGTCTTTGCCAAGGACTTCTTCGACCACGAGGCCGATCTGGCGGTTGCCGGCGTTGGCGACGACCATGCGGAAGTAGCCGTTGATGGGTTCGAGCGGTGGCAAACCGAGATAGGTATCGAGACGAACCACCTCAGTGACGACATCGCGGACTTTGGTGAGCAATTTGCCACCGACGTCCTCGATTTCGTCGGCGCGAAGGCGGCGGATTTCTTCGACGACTGCAAGCGGCAGGGCGAAGTTGGTGGTGCCGCAGCGCACGAAGAGCGCGGGTGAGATGATAAGGGTCAGAGGAACTTTGAGAGTGAACTTGGTGCCCTGGCCGCTGACGCTCTGAATGTCGATTTCGCCGTTGAGTGCGTTGAGGTTGGCACGGACTACGTCGAGACCCACGCCGCGACCGGCCAATTCGGTCTTGACGGGAGCCGTCGAGAAGCCCGGGTGGAAAAGCATTTCGCGGAGGTCGCGTTCGGTGAGACGGTCGGCGGTTTCCATGGAAACAAGGCCGCGCTCGATGGCGCTCTGTTTGACGCGCTCGTAGTCAATGCCTTTGCCGTCGTCCTCCACTTCGATGTAGATGTGGTTGCCGCGGTGATAGGCGCGCAGCATGATGTGGCCGCTCTCGGATTTGCCGGAGGCCGCGCGATCGTTCGCGTGCTCGATGCCGTGGGCCACGGAATTGCGGACGAGGTGGACGAGCGGGTCGGAAATCTGCTGAATGATGTTGTTGTCAAGCTCGGTTTCGCTGCCGGTCAGATCCAACTCGACGAGCTTGTTGGTGGATTTGGCGGCATCCCGCACGGCGCGGGACAAGCGCGAATAGAGAGTGCCGATGGGCACCATTCGTGCCGCGGTGATTTCGTCCTGGAGGTGGTGCGCCAATTTCGTGAATTCATCGATGTCGCCTTCGACGCGGCCGATGAACGCCTCGAGCTGGGAGAGCACTTCGTTGACGTCGGCGGAGATTTCCGCCATGGAGCGGGACAAAATGTTGACGTCGTCGTAGCGGTCCATTTCGAGTTCGCTGAATTCGGACCAGAAGGACGTGTCTCCGGCGGCGGCGCTGGTGAGCATCTGCGGCGTAGGCTCGGGGCCCCAAGGCGGTTGCGTGGTGCGGTTGCCGCTGATGCGGTTGAACTCGTACTTTTCCTGGAACTCGGCGACCTTGCCTTGCAGGCGTTCCTTCGAGAAGCTCAGCGTATCCACCAGCTTTTCGAGTTCGGCGACGCGGCCGACCATGCGCGTACGGTTGATGACCAGCTCTCCGACGGTGTTCATCATGCGGTCGAGGCGCGCGAGCGAGATGCGGACGGACTTGGCGGCAGAAACGCCGGCGGCGATTTGCTTGACGGTTTTCTTCGCGGCGGCGAGGGCTTGTGGAGCGCCACTCGTCTTGAGAGTTTCTGGATGTTCCGTTGCGACGGCCCCTGCGGCCGGTACTTCCGCCTCCTCCGGCTCTTGCGGAGCGAATTCCGCGATGCGGCCGAGCAGGGAGTCGACGCCCGTGCGCATTTCGACTTCGTCGGCCCACTGGCGATGAAGGGTCTTCTTTAGAACGTCGACGGACTCGAGGCAAAGATCCACGACGGCCGGCGAAGGTTCAAGCTCTCCGTCGCGCAAACGGCCAATCAAGTCCTCGACGCGGTGCGCGATGCCTCCCAGGCGCTTGAGCCCGACCTGAGCGGCCGATCCTTTTACCGTATGGATGGCGCGGAAGAGTTTGTTAATCTCTTCGGGATTGTTGTTCCCTTCCAGCGAAATCAAGCAATCACTGACCACTTGCAGATGTTCTTCCGCTTCGGGCTGGAAGAATTCCAGAATTTCGTCAGGCACTTCATCGTCGAGCGGCAGCGTGTCGAAATACGATCCGGTGGCGGCGGCAACCGGCGCTTCTTCGACTTCCTCCGCGACCAGGCGTTCCCGCGCCTCGGGTTGCGAGAGGTTGAGCGGAGGCGGTTCCGTGGGGAACGCGAAGCGATAGCGTTCCTTGAAAACAGCGATATCGTCGATGCATTCCTTGCCTGTATCGCTGATTTCGAGCAAATCGGTTTCGAGCAGGGAAATACCGTCCGACAAGAATTCTGTGAGCGGCCCGTGCAAATCTTCGCCCAGGGGGGCGTTTAAGGCGTATTGGAAGACGTGCGCGAGTTTTCCAGCAATTTCGGAAAAACGCGGGAAGCCGTAGCTAGCGGAGGTTCCGCTGAGCGTGTGCGCCGCAATGTACAAGCGTTCGAGGTCTTCGTGGCGCGGTTCGACTTCCTGAAGCACGGTGACGTATTCCCGCAGATACTGCAGGTGCTCGGACGCTTCCTGGAGGAAGACTTCGACGGCTTCGCGTTCCGGCGCGCTCACGCTCGTCCCTCCGCCACCAGTTCGGGTTTCAGCAATTCGTCCGCGGTCGGCTTGCGATACAGAATGCAGTCATGGAGGACGATGGCCTGAAACTTCACCGGCATTTTCGAAATGGATTCCGAATGTCCCAGGAACAGGTAGCCGCCCGGCTCCAGAGTGTCGTAGAAACGCTGGACCATGGCGCGGCGGCGTTCTTCCGAGAAGTAGATCAGGACATTCATGCAGAAAATGACGTCCATGCGGCCAACGTAAACGGCCGAAGCCAGGTTGATTTGCGCGAGGGAGACCATCTTGCGAAGGCGCAGCTTGACCTGTTGGCCGTGAGCCGCCGGCGAAAAATGGTTTGCCAATTGCTTTTCGCTGACGCTGCCGATGCTGCGTCCGGAATAGGTGGCGCGCTCGGCGTGCTTCAGGGCTTCGCGGCCGATGTCGGTGGCCAGGATCTCAACGTTCCAGGCGTCGGCGAACGAAAGCGAATCCGCGATGGTAATGGCGATCGAATACGGTTCCTCGCCGGTGGAGCAGCCGGCACTCCAGATACGCAGGGTGCGGGGATTCTTCCAGAACTTCTTCGTGTGCAACTCGGGCAAAACGTGCTTTTCGAAGGCTTCGTAAACGGCCGGATAACGGAAAAAGGTCGTTTCCTGGGTCAGCAGACGTTCGAGCAGAGCTTCATATTCGACGTTGGACTTGCGCATGGCCCGCAGGAGGTCTGTCCCCCGGTGCATGTTCCTGGCGCGCAGGTGTTCGCGCACACGTGTGGAGAAGAAGCGCTCGCGCGATTCATCGAAGCAAATGCCGGTCCGCTCTTCGATCAACATGCGAATCTCGCTCAACTCGTGCTCGCTCAACCCGTGGCCTGATCCGTGACGCTCGCTCATTGCTCTCCCGTTGGCTGGACTTTCTCTTACTTCCTACACTGAGCAAAGAAGAGTCGTTGCTTTAGCGAACTGCGCCTGCCGGGACGGGCCGTTCGGATTCTTCATGTGCCGCTGCAGCACCCTTGGAGCCTGCGCGGAATTGCGCCAGGGCCTCGTTCAGCTGATCGGACAGCTTGACCAGCTGGCTCACCGTGGCCACCGTGCCGCGCGTACCTTGAGAGGTCTGCCGCGTAATGCTGGAAATGATCTGCATGGCGTGCGCAACGCCTTCCGTTCCGCGCACCTGTTGTTTGGACGCCAGCGAAATTTCCTGGACGAGTTCGGCAGACTGGCGCACGACGTTGGAAATGGCGTCCAGCGCGCGTCCGGCTTGATCCGCCAGTTGAGCACCGCCTTCCACTTCCTTGGTGCCTTCTTCCATGACCACCACGGCCTCGTTCGTTTCCGCCTGAATGGCCTTGATGAGGGCTGCGATGTCTTTCGTAGCGCTGCGGCTGTGTTCTGCCAGCTTCCGAACTTCGTCAGCGACGACCGCGAAACCGCGGCCGGCCTCACCGGCGCGCGCCGCTTCGATGGCGGCGTTCAACGCCAGCAAGTTGGTCTGCTCGGTGATGTCGTTAATCACGTTGATGATTTCCGAAATTTCCAGCGAACGGTCGCCGAGGGACTTGATCTTCTTGGCGGTGGCCTGCACGGAAGCGCGGATGCGCTGCATGCCTTCGAGGGTGTCGCGCACGGCGCGGTTACCTTGTTCGGCGGCGTCCAGCGCGCGGCGGGCGGCTTCGGCGCTGGCTTCGGCGTTGTTGGACACCTGCTTCATCGAGACGGTGAGCTCTTCGACGGCGCTCGACGTGTTGGTGATTTCCTGGTCCTGCTGGGTGGCGCCGGCCTGCATTTCATCGGCGGCCACAAGGATGTTGTTCGAGCAAGCGGTCACTTCCATGGCCGCTTTGCGAACGCGCTCGAGAACTTTGGTGAAGTTGTCGAGCATGTAGTTGATGGAGTCGGTGACGTTGCCGAGGGCGTCGTTGGTCACGCGTCCGCGCTGAGTCAAGTCGCCGCGAGCCACCTGGTTGATGACCGTCAGCAGGTCCGTGATGCTCTTTTGCAGGGCATCGGTCGCGTCCTGATTGCTCGTAGCCTTAGAAACCTTGGCGACGGCGCGGTTCAAGTTGTCCGCGATGTAGCCAAGCTCGTCATTCGAGTTCACTTCGGCGCGCGCGCGCGGATCACCGGCGGCGAGCCGCTCGGAGAATTCGGCGAGCGACTGCACCGGCCCAATCAGTGACCCGAGGCGCCAAGCCAGTACCACCGACATGCCGATCACCGCAACCAAAGCGATGATGACGCTGCCTCCGCCCGGCGAGCCAAAATCGAAGAATGACGCTTCACCCGCCTTTTTGCCGGCGCTGAAGGCAAATCCCAGGACAACAAGGAAAGCCAGCGCGTTGAAGAACACCAGCGTCCAGATTGTCGAACTCAGTCGCGATTTCATGCCACCCTCCAAATCTCTTCCGCGGAGCCCGCGCCCTCAAGCGGCGCCGTCCCCACAAGTCTCAAATGCTGGGCCCCGGAAAAACTTCGAGCAACCGGCGCAGCTCGATGACCAGCGCGAGCCGGTCGTCGTGCCGCAACATGCCAATGCAGTGGGGCACGTTTTCCGGCGCTTGCTCGAGAAAATCTTCGTTCTTGACCGAATAGGTTCCGATCACTTCATCCGCCGCGATGCCGATGCGGATGTCTTCGTGGTGACTTTCGCTGCGCAGCGAAGCCACAACCACATGCTTGGGCAACAGCCCCGGCCGGCGGCCTTCGGTAATGGCGATGTCAATCAGCGGCACAATGGCGCCGCGCAAATTGAAAATTCCGACCAGATACGCCGGGCCGAGAGGCACTTTGGTCAGCAACGGCCAGTCGAGCACTTCCTCGACGTCCAGTACGGGCAAGCAGAAACGTTCGCGGCCGCTGCGGAAGACGCAGTATTGCGATTCCGGCGCGCGCTCTTCGATCGCGCCCAGCGCTTCCAGCAGCTCGCCGGTATCGGCGTCTGCGGGCAGCGGCTCGAGATGGAAGTCTTCGCTCATTGCGTATCTTTAGTCCCTAAACTCGCCTAGGCGAACCGCCGGACCGCACGAATCAAGTCCTCGCGCGTGAAGGGCTTGGTCACATAGGCGTCGGCACCTTGCTGTTCGCCCCAAAACTTGTCGCTCACGGAACCCTTGGAAGTCACCATGATCACGGGGATAGACTTGAACTCCTCACTCCCCTTGAGGTCGCGGCAAACCTGATAGCCGTTGCGATCCGGCATCACGATATCGAGGAGAATGACGCTGGGCCGTTCGTGCGCTATGGCTTCCTCCACGAGCTTGGGGTCGTTCAACCCGATGGGCCAATAGCCCTCTTTTTCCAGCAATCCTTGCATCAGCTTGACCTCGGCTGGTGAGTCGTCAACGATCAGGACCTTTTTATGCACAGCCGTACTCTCCCCGTACTTATCCGCAGAGCAGAGGTGCACGTCAGCAGCCAGCCTAAGCGCCTGTCTGGGTTGTGTGTCGTTTCAGGTTAAATCGTTACAGATGAACAAGTTGGCAGGAGTGGCGGATCGCGTCAACGGCGGGCAGGGGCCGTCGATCCAGCCTCCTCCGTCTCAGCTTGAGAAGCATTCTCAGCTTCCCGCATCTCCGAAGCCAGCGATGAGAAACGCTGCATGATCTCATTGATACGCAAGGCCATACTGTGGATGGTCTTGATTTGCGCCAGCGACTGAGAGGAGAGTTGGCCGGGCTCCAAGAGAAGCAACTCGGCGTTTCCTAGCATGGAGGTAAGCGCGTTGTTGACGCTGTGCTTCATCTCCAGCATGTAGCGTCCGAGGGTCGCGTGGTTCTCGTTCTTTGCAGCGGTGCGCTCCGCTTGCCGAGCCAGGCGAATGGCTTCCGCGCGGCGCAGGGATTCGCCGGCCACGAGCAGGAGGGTTTGCGCCCAATCTTCGCGCAACGGCACGTGCACGAGCCTTGGGTATCGAGATTTGAGTTGCGCGAGTTCCTTAGAATCGGGCGGCACGCACAAGATGACGGCAACCGTTGGGTCGAGGGAGCGCAGGATGCTGGCCAGCTTTCCTTCGCGCACCGGTCCGACGACGACCAAATCACGCGCAGGAGCTTCTTGCTCGCGCCACAAGTCGCTGGTGAGAACCGTAACTACGGGGGCCTGGCGCTCGGCTTGCCAGCAAGCCGTTAGCAGACGGGCAAACTCGGTTTCATCGGTGAGTATGATGGCGTTGGCGTGTCGCAATGAAAACTGCCCCTTGGAATATTCCGGCGTACCGATAAGTTGCGCGGCCGGTTACAGCTTCTCCGCCTCGTCCAGCGTTGAAAGCAGACGCTTGGTGCTGATACCGAGATTCACCGCGGCTTCCGTGTCCTTTGCTTGTTTGGCGACGTCGACGCGCTCCTGAAGCCGCGTGACTTCCACGCGTGCCATGTTCATCGCGCGATCGAGAGACGTAGCGTTGCCCGTTTCCTTTGCCGACTCCATCGCTGCGGTCACCAAAACACGCGCCACAACCGCGCGGCGCAGATCCTCTGCCGATGGTCCGTCCTCGCTGACAAACGCGGATACTTCCCACGAGGACATGAGGATTCTGGCGCCTCCGATTTTTACCGTGGTCATGGAGCGGCCGCGCGACGGCGGCGTGGCGATCAACTGCTCCCAAATCTGTTCCATACAGGTCTCAAAGTCGAGCGCGACAACGTGGTCTTCCCCGGCCGAGGCTGCGGGAGCAGCCGGCGCCGCCGGCCGTTCCTTTGTTTTAGCGGAACTGTTGGCCGCCTTGGATTCCGTCGCGGTCTTTTTTGCGGACGCGGCTGACGGTGCGTTGAGCG
The DNA here is from genome assembly GCA_964524985.1 of uncultured Acidobacteriaceae bacterium. Classification (GTDB taxonomy): domain Bacteria; phylum Acidobacteriota; class Terriglobia; order Acidiferrales; family UBA7541; genus Acidiferrum. The sequence continues at coordinate 88,380 of CAZGFL010000054.1, read as the reverse complement.
CTGAACTGCCAACCGCTTTCTCTAATGCTTGTTCGACATCCGTTCGCAGGCCGAGAAGCTTCTCAAAAGCCTGATTTACCGAGCGTTCCGTGTATTCCTTCTGAAAAGGTTGCTTCCACTCGTTTGCAATCGTGGAGATTTTGCTGACGGGCTCGCCTGCCAATAGCCCCGCATGGTGGCAATCAATGATGCGCACGCCGGCCGATTGCAGTTGCGCCAAACCGCCGCGGATGGCGATCAGATCCGCATGCATCAGCTCAATCAGCGTGCGGCGCAGCAAAAAGTTGAAACGAATGAAGGAGACGAGCGCGGCGGGATCATAGAACATGCCCCCTGCGGTTTCCTTCACCTTGCGGCCCTGATCGATAAAATTTGTCTTCAGGATTTCGCGCAAGCTGCGGTAGCCGCGAAGCGACTCAATCATCTGTTCCAGTGGCGCGCACCAGGACAGCGGCGCGGGATCTGCTTCTCCGAGGACAGGCTCCATGACCTGGGCCACGTCAGAAAGTTCGATTTGCTTGTGATAGATCTTCGCCGGGGCGCAGAGAGCAAAATATTGGACGAGCAGGAAATCAATCTTATCCCGGTCAGTGTTGTTTTTCTTCTGCTTGCGAAGATGCCGCTGGATCAAGGCGCGCAAGCTGGTTTCACTCGCGTTCAGCGTAGTCATCTGCAAAAGATGGCGCAGTTGGTGCACCAGGACCTTTTGGTCCATGGCATCCAGCCACTCCTGCACTTGGCTAAAGAGTTCGAGGTCCGGTTTTTCGGGCAGGTTGCGCTTCGCCTGAGCGATGGGAATCTGGATTTCCAGCTGCTTGGCGAGGGCGATGTATATGGGAAACACCGCGCGCATCTCTTTCCACTGCATCTGCCGCGGGTTCTCCGCCCTGGCCGGAGCGGGAATGTTCAGCGTCGTCGTTTTGTTCACGGCTGTCTCACCACCCAGTCGTTGTGACCGCTCAGAAACTTCACGGCCACGGCTTTACGTCCTTCGTGGTACTGCACGGCGTCCACGGTCGCCTCCGCGAAACTCCCTTTCATGGTTGCTTCCAGCTTGATCCGGTCGCCGAACTCCAACGGCAGCGTCGAAAGAAAAATGGCGTGGTCTGCGCTGCTGAATTCCACCACCGTCGCCTCTCGCAGGTGCGCGCTACCACCCCGTGCAGAAGAGACCTGGACGGGAATCCTCACGGGAATGGCTTGCGGAAAAAATCGCGCCAACTGCTCGGCGCAACCCGCGTCTTGGGTTGCCAGTGCCGAATTGACAGACTTTCCCACGTCGCCTCACGCTCTGCCGGTTTTCCGTCTCTACAGCAGCGGCTGGAGATACACGTCTCACCGCTGCAGACACAAGCTGCCGCAGACAAAGTTGCACGCTGTGCGCCAAAGAAACGCAAAGGTAAGGCGTGTTGAAGATGTAGAAACAGAAGGACTTAAAGTTTTCTCAAAGCTTGGCGCGGCTCAACTGTCTCACCGTGAAACGTGCGGCGTCTCACGGGTTGACCCGCTCGACTGATGTTGCTCGTGGGCTTGAGACGGTTGAAGGGTACTACTGGACGGCTGCCTCAGACTCGATTTCATCGTCCCCAGGTTCGGCTTTCAACGGGATGTTGTAGCGCTTCAGCTTGCGATAGAGCGTCGCGCGGCTGATCCCGAGCATCTTTCCCGCCAAGGCTTTGTCGCCGTGAGCTTGCTCAAACACCCGAAGAATCGTCATCCGTTCCATCTCGGCGAGAGCCGTGGTGGAAAGGGAAACGGCGTCCTGTGAGGGAGGCTGGGCGGACTCGGGCTGTTCGGTGCGAATAGCCGGCGGTAGGTCTTTGACGTCAATGGTGATCTGGTCGCCGAGGGTCACTGCGCGTGCGACACAATTCTCGAGTTCCCGGACGTTTCCCGGCCAATCATATTGCAGCAGGCTCTTCATCGCCGCGGCAGTGACCTGAATTTGCGATCCCTTGGCATAGCGGTCGAGAAAATGGTGCACGAGCACGGGAATGTCCGAGCGCCGGTCACGCAGGGCAGGGAGATGCACGGTCACCACATTAAGTCGGAAATACAAGTCCTTCCGAAACGTGCCCGAGCGGTAGGCCGCCTCCAAGTCGCGATTCGTCGCAGCAACCACGCGCACCTCCACGTTGACCTTTTCGTTGCTCCCCACTGGACGCACCTCCTTCTCTTGCAAAACGCGAAGCAGCTTGGCTTGCATTTCCAGGGGAAGTTCGCCGATTTCGTCAAGGAAGATCGTGCCGCCATTGGCCGCCTGAAAGAGACCGGCTTTCGATTTCGTAGCGCCTGTAAACGCGCCCTTTTCATACCCGAAGAGTTCGCTCTCCATCAGCGTGGGAACAAGCGAGCCGCAATCCACGGCGACAAATGGCGTTTTTGCCATTGCGCCGCGGAAGTGAATGGCGCGCGCCACAAGTTCTTTGCCGGTGCCGCTCTCGCCAGAAATCAGGACCGGTGTGCGCGTATCTTTCAGGCGGGAAATCATCCTGAGGACGTCCTGGATATGGGCGGAAGTGCCAATGATGCCATCGAGGCTTTGTTCGGCAGTCACGCGTTCGCGGAGAAATTCGTTCTCGGTGACCAAGTGGACTTTTTCCGCCATGCGCTGGAGCAATAAGCGCATTTTTTCGACGCGAAACGGCTTCTCGATGTAGTCGTAAGCTCCCAACTTCATCGCGTCGACGGCCGACTCGATCGAGCCGTGGCCAGTCATAATGGCCACTTCGGTGCGTGGCAGGAGCTGCTTGGTTTGCTTCAGTAACTCGACGCCCGACATTGCCGGCAGCTTCAGGTCTGTCAGAATGAGGTCCGGCGCATCAGACTCGATCCGCGCCAGCGCCGCTTCGGCGCTTTCCGCCTCCACGCAGGCATAGCCCAGCGTGTTGCCAATGGTCATACAAAGCCGGCGAATGCTCTGTTCGTCGTCCACCACCAATAAACGTGTTTTCATCTCTTCGCTCATGGTTTCCCGAATGTCTTTTCCACTGCCGAGATCAGCTGTTGCACGCGAAACGGCTTCTCAATGCAAGGCGTCCCGCTGCGCGCGAGAAATGCCTGGGTCTCGCTGTTTGCAGTGTCGCCACTAATCAGAATCACCCGTGTCTTCAGCTCCGGCCGGTGTTTTTGAATCCATGCGTGAACTTCCGCGCCATTCACGGCTCCAGGCATGCGAATGTCGGAAATCACTCCCGCGTAGCGACCCTGCGTGAGCCGCTCCAACCCTTCTTCGCCGGACGAAGCGTTCACGACGGAATAACCCCGGCGTTCCAGCGCTGCGCGTAGAAAAGCAATGACCGAAGGCTCGTCCTCGATCAACAGAATTGGCCCGTCGTTGCGCGTTGCGGTCTGCGCCTTCATCGACCTGCCTCTTTTGCCGCAGCCGCGGCCAGCGCGCTTTCCGTCGCCACCGGAATCCGGACGACAAAAATGCTGCCTTCGCCGCTTTCTTCATTCCAACACTGAATTTCACCGCCGTGGGCGCGCACGATTCCGTAGCAGATGCTCAGTCCCAGCCCCGTCCCCTTGCCCGCCTGCTTGGTGGTGTAGAACGGATCGAAAATGCGTTCCGGATCAGCGATCCCCGTTCCGTTATCACCGATCGCGACTTCGATCATGTCGCCCTGCCGGCGCGTGTGGATGCGGATTCGCCCGCGACGGCCTGTCTCTTGTACGGCGTCGTATGCGTTGTTCAAGATGTTGAGAAAAACCTGCTGTAGTTGCTGGGAATCGCCCAGCGCCGCCGGCAGGGATTCTTCGAAGTCTTCGGTCACTTGCACGCCGTGGCTCGCAAAATCATAGCTGCGCAGTTTGATGGTTTGGCGCAACACCGTATTTACCAGCACCGGCTCGCGCTGTACGGGCCGCTGCCTCGCGAAGCTCAACAGGTCCTGGACAATATCTTTCGTGCGCTGCGTTTCCTGCAGAATAATCTGCAGATCTTCGCGGGCGGCCTTCGGTACGTCCGGATTTTCCAGCAGCAGGTCCGTGAACCCCAGAATCGCCGCCAAGGGATTGTTCACTTCGTGCGCCACACCCGAGACGAGCCGGCCGATCGTAGCCATCTTCTCGCTGTGTGCCAGCTTGGCCTGCAGCAGGGCCGCGTCGGTGATGTCCGTCATCACGACGACGACGCTGTTCACTGTGTTCTGCTCATCCCGCATCGGGCTTAAGCTGATGGAAAAGTGCCCCATCGAACCGTCGCTTCGGCGCACACGCAGTTCGAGGTTCTCCACCTGATGGCCATGCGCCGTCGTTTCCAGTGCCGCCTCGAAGTCCGTGCGGTGCGAGGCGTCCACCCAATCCACCAGCCGGTGCCCGATCAGTTCGCTCTCCTGGTAGCCAGCCTCGTAGCAGCGGCGATTCGCGTAGCTGATGAGTCCCGCCGTGTCCAGCACGAGGATCATGCTCTGCGTGGTATTCAAGATTTTCTGGTTGAAATCGCGCTCGCGCTGCAATTGGGATTGAAACGTCTTTTGTTCCGTGACGTCGAGCATCAAGCCGCGAATCTGTACGATGCGCCCACGGGCATCGCGCACAGCAGAGATGTTCTGCAATGTATGGAGAAGCGATCCGTCCTTGCGGCGCAGTGTCTCTTCGTAATTGCGCAGCACTCCCCGCTCCGCCAGCGCCTGCAGAAATTTCTCCCGCGTTCCCGGCGCCGGGTAGAGGTGCGGGCTGACGTCGGCACGCAATAGTTCCTCGCGCGAGGCGTAGCCGAGCATGCGCACCATTGCATCGTTCACGTCGAGAAATCGTCCGTCCGGCGTCGCAAAAAACAAGCCTTCTTGAATGCTGTCAAACAGTTCGCGGTAACGTCTCTCCGCCTCGCGACGGTCGGTAATGTCTTTCAGAACGTGAATCGTGCGCGTGTCGTCGTCCGTGGCTCCCGGAGTACGCGAAGTGGATACCAGAAAGATTCGCTCCGCTGATGCGGCCACATATTCTTCTCGGGGTCTTTGCGTGTCACGGCAAAAGGGGCATGGGAGTTCGCTGCCTGTTTCCGCGATCTGGCGAAGCGTGCTCATGGCTTCGCCGACGAGCGCGACGGGAGGAACGCCAAGGTAGGATGAGAGAGAACGGTTTGTGCGCACGATGTTCCAGGCGCGGTCATGCACTACGATGTAGTCGCTGATCGCGTCGATGTCCTCGACCCACTGGCGCTTCGAGCGCTCCAGTTGAGAAAAGCGTCGGAAATTCTCCAAGGAAAGAGCAGCGTGGCTCGTGAGGGCACGCAACAATTGCTTTTCCTCAAGAGAGAGCGTCCTGCGCTTGCGAAACAGGCAGAGGGTGCCGAGTTTTTCCTTATCGCTTCCCTCGATTCGCGCGAAAACCACCGCTCCTGGCCCTTCGCCACGGCTCCATGCCGATACGATTTCTTTGGGCACCGCCGCGCTTTCCATTTCGCCGCGCCGTTCGTTGGCCTGCGCTACGACCCACTCTTCTGCTTTGTCCAGGTCAGCCTTATCGTTGGTGGGCATGGCATAGAATTGAGTGCCGCGACCCAAATGCACAGCCACCCCGCCCCACGTGGCTTCGAGCATCCGGACGGCCCGAATCGCAAACTGCTCCAGGAAGTCCGACAGGTCTCTCGACTGCGCCGCTTCAACGGCCAGTTCCATGAGCTCCGTGGCGTTCTTGGAGGAAGTGGACGGCTTAGTCTTCGACGCTACGATTCGGCGTAGCGGAGGTCTAGAGGAATCTGTGCTGGTCTCTCTCATGTCCGTGGAGGGAAGCAACCTGCGTCTCAACTTGCGAGCTACCCGCAGACTTCCACCCTACGCGCTTGTCTCATTCTGAGTCAATCGTCCGCGAGCTGCCTGTTGCGAAATTGCCTACAGTTCGGACGACGCTCATTGTCATTCTCGTCTCAGCGTGAGACCCGCCTTCGTCCTTCCCGCTTCGATGAGACATTGGGAGCTCCGCAGTTCTTGGGCTTCAGATTTGGAAGCACGAACTAACTCTTGCGATCTCTATCTCTTACCGTGCTCTTCAAACGTGGCGTTAGAACCCAATGCCAGCCACCTGCGGTGGCATCTGACGTGCCTTTCTTTAGCCGGGGCATCTCCTAACTCGAGAGGGGTAGTGTCGATGAGAACTAACCGCTGGAAAAAACTAGCACTTGGCGCAGGCGCGCTTGTCATCCTGACAACGGCCACGGGTTTCGCCCAAACGGGCACGACCGATGAAAGCAAGCGCAAAGTGAAAACCAAGACGGCTCCCGTTTACCCGGAATTGGCTAAACGGATGAACGTTTCCGGAAAAGTAAAGATCGAAGTGGTCATTACTCCAGATGGGCATGTCAAAAGCACCCGCATCGTGGGCGGCCATCCGCTGCTGGTGCAAGCCTGCCAGGACGCCGTGAAGGAATGGAAATTCATGCCCGCGGCGGAAGAGACCACGCAGATCGTGGAATTTGAGTTTCGGGGTAGCAACTAGGGGAGCGGAAGAGCAAAAGGTTTTTGAGCAGACGCGGTACTCAGGTGGCCGCGCTGTTGAGGGGAGTGGAGGCATTTTGCAATGACCATCGGAAGACGACTGTACATGGGGTTCGGGCTGATTCTGGGCATTCTCGGCGTTTTGCTGATTGTGAATGTCTTCACTGGCATTTCGCAGAAATCTGCAAGCAAAACTGCCAGCAACGCTATCGACAGCCTTACCATTCTCGAAAATGTCAGCTACCAGATCATGTCCAACCGCCTGAGCATGAATAACTTCTTGCTCAGCGGCGATCCCCGCGACGAAGAGAAAGTCAACAAGGGACTCTCCGACGTCTCGGAAGCTATGAAGCGCGGCGAATCACAGACCGCCAGCGAAACAGTCCGTACTTGCGTCACCAAGGTCGAGAGCACCGAAATCAGTTGGGCGGACAATTTTGCCAAGCCCTTAATCGCCAAGCGCCATCAGGTCGACTCTGGAGACGCCACGGTCTCGGACCTTCAGATTTTCTATCTCCAGAAGGATCCGGCCTCCTGGCTCGCGAAGTCTTCTACGGACCTCGATCAATGCAAAAAGGAGATCAAGGAAGTCGCCGACCTTGCATCAAAGTCAGCCGACACAGCCAGCACCGTCAGCCTTTGGATGACCATCGGCGGCACTCTGTTTGCCGTGATTGCAGGATTCCTGGTTGCCATTTCGACCGCCAAGTCCATCACCGAGCCTTTGACGCACCTCATGACCGTCACCCGGGAAATCGGTGATTCCGGTGATCTTGACCAGAATATTGACATTCACCGCAATGACGAAATCGGCGCGCTCGCCACGACTTTCAACAACATGGTCGCTTACCTCAAGGAAATGGCCAGCGTTTCCATGGCCGTTGCCGAAGGCGATCTGACGGTAGAAGTCGTCCCACGCTCCAAGCGCGACACGCTTGGCAACGCGTTCCTGCGCATGTCCCACGGTTTGCAGGATCTCGTGCGCACCACCCGCGATTCCGCGGGTCAGGTTTCCGCCGGTTCGAACCAGGTTGCCGGCGCCGCCGACGAATCCGCGAAAGTCAGCGTCCAAGCCTCTTCGGCCATCGAGGAAGTCACCAGCACCATGCACGAAATGAGCATCAACGTGCAGAACGTGGTGAAGAACACCCAGGTGCAGGCGTCCAGCGTCGCGGAAACGTCCGCGTCCATCGATCAGATGGTCACTTCCATCCAACGCGTGGCGGACACAGCTAAGGTTCTTCTCGACATCGCGAACCGCTCGCGTGAGGAAGTCGTTACCGGCATCCAGACCATGGAGAAGGCTACCGACGGCCTGAACCGCACGAACCAGGCGATTCAGTCTTCGGCGGAAATCATCAATATTCTTGGGCACCGCGCAGACGACATCGGCAAGATCATCGAAGTCATCGACGATCTCGCCGAGCAGACGAACTTGCTCGCACTGAACGCCGCGATCGAAGCTGCCCGCGCCGGAGAGCATGGCCTTGGTTTCGCCGTCGTCGCCGACGAAGTCCGCAAGCTCGCGGAAAAGTCCACGCAATCCACTAAGGAAATCGCCGACCTCATCCAGAGTATTCAGCGCGAGGCGCGCCAGGCCGTCGAAAACATGGAGCGCAGCACGCGGATCGTCGAAGAGGGCTTGAACCTCGGCAACGACCTCGGCTCGGCGCTGCACAAGATTTCCAACGTGGTCACCGAAGTTTACAAATTCTCCCAGGAGATCGGCGCTGCCACCAACGAGCAGTCAGTGGGCTCTTCACAGATTGCCAAGGCCACCAGCCGCCTTACCGAGATCACTCAAGAAATCAACTCTGCCGTCGAGGAGCAGGCTTCCGGGGCTCAGGCCGTCGTTCGCGCCATGGACAAGATGCGTGAACTGGTCCAGCAGTCCGCATCCAGCTCCACCGAGCTTTCAGCGGCCGCGGAGCAGATGCTCAAGCTCTCGCGCAATTTGCTCGACAGCATGGATCGATTCGTTCTCGATCGCGCGGCTCAATCGCGTACCCGTCGCGGAGAACAAACCGGCAAGCGCCGTGGCAAGGAAGAAGAGAACGAGCAGGAACTCGAATACGCCGAACTGGCGCGTTCCTGAGGCACCGGAGACTTTTTCGATGGAAAAGGACCTGCAAGTCGTTGGTTTTCGGATTGGCAACGAGACGTACGGTGTCCGCATCGGCTCCGTGCGGGAAATCGTTCGCGTCCCGGAAATCACCAGTGTTCCCAGCGCGCCCGACCTCATTGAAGGCGTGATCAATCTTCGCGGGAAGATCATTCCGGTGATGGACCTCCGCAAGCGCTTTGGGCAGACGGATATCCAGCCGGACAAGAAGAACCGCATTCTTGTCGTTGAACTGGAGAACAAACTGGTCGGCCTGATTGTCAACGCTGCATCCGAGGTCTTGAAAATTCCGCCGTCGGAGATCGAAGCTCCCGGCTCCGTGTTTGCAGATGGCGAATCCGGTTATGTCACCGGCGTCGGCAAGCTCAAAGGCCGGCTCATCATTCTCTTGGACGTTTCCCGACTGCTGCACCGCACAGAATTCAAACGGCTCGAGGAGGTTGCGGAACCCGTCGCTTCCGTCAGGTAAGGCCTCGCGCTGCCCCGGCTAGGAATCGCCGGCTGACGGTCCGCCGCTCGCACACACCATGGGGACGATTACTGCCCAGGTTCAGCTCACAGAAGCAGAATTGAAACTCTTGCAGACCCTGGTCTACCAGGAGTGCGGCATGTTTTTTGATGAACGCCGCTCACATTTCCTGAAGGATCGGCTGCAACGCCGCCTGAAAGCCTGTCAGCTTGACTCCTTCTATGCCTACTACCGATTGCTGACCAGCAGGGAAGGACGCACGGAACTCGCGCTTCTTCTCGAAAACCTGACCGTCAACGAAACGAGTTTCTTCCGCAACCGTCCGCAACTCGACCTGCTCCAGAAAACCGTTCTGGAAGAGCTTCTGCGCCATAAGCAGGAGCGCCGCGACTACACGCTGCGGGTCTGGAGCGCGGGATGTTCTTCCGGCCAGGAACCTTATACGGTTGCAATTTTGATTTCCGACGCTCTTGCCTACTACTACTTGCGGAATCCGCTTCCCTTTGAAATGCCTTCGCCCAAGCCTCTGATTCCTCCGCCGTGGAGAGTTGAAATCGTCGCTTCGGACATCAGCTACGCCAGCCTCCGCGTCGCCCAGGAAGGCCTGTACACGGAACAGCAGATGGAGCCGGTGGACTACACCTGCCGGCTGCGCTACTTCGAGAAAGCTGGCGACAAGTACGCCGTCAAGCCGCAGCTGAAAGAGCTAGTGCACTTCGACTTTCACAACCTCAAGACGGAATTCCTGCCTCGCCGCAACGACATTATTCTTTGCCGTAACGTCATGATCTATTTCGATGAAGCCGAACAGAAGCGCCTGATCGATAAGTTCTGGCACTGTTTGAATCCCAGCGGGTACTTGTTTGTCGGCCATGCCGAGAGCTTGTTCGGCCTCACCCAGAAGTTTCGCATGGTGCACGAAAACAACGGCACCGCATACCAGCGCTTTGAGGCTACAACGTGAGCCGTCCTCCCGAAGATCGCAGCGGGGAATTGCGCGCGCTCTTTTTTGAGAGCGCCAACGAACTTCTGCAATCTCTGAACGAAGCGGGCCTCGAGCTCGAGGCGCACAACGCCGACGAAGAAGTCATTCGCCGCGTGCGGCGCATCGTGCACACGCTGAAAGGCGATTCTGCGGCCTGCGGCTTTAACAAGCTGAGCGAATTGGCCCATGAACTCGAGGACGTGCTGACGCCACAAGTTGCTCGCGCACGCGGCGCCGATCTTGCGGAAGTTGTTCTCGCAGCGGCCGACAGTTTTGGTGCCATGCTTACGGCGTATCAGCGCGGCAAGGAACCGCCGGCGCTCGATGCTCTTCACAGCATGATCCGACGCTTGCTCGAGGATCCTAGTGCATCCGGGGATTCGGAATCTGAGGCCGCCCACTTACCGGCAAGCTTTGCCTGGACCGAATACGAGCAACTGATGATCTCCGAGGCGGTCCATCGCGGGGAGCCGGTTTACAACGTAGCACTCCGCATCGATCCGAACAGTCTGATGCGCGCTGCGGCATTTCAGCTCATTCGCAACGTTCTGCACGGCAGCGGCACGGTGATCGCGCTTCGGCCGGAAGACAACGTTGCCGCGGCCACTGTCGATGTTGTCGAGGCCGCCCTAGCCACGTCACAGCCAGAAGAGAAGCTCATTCAGCGGTGCCGCATTCCTTCGATTGTTTCCGATGTGCGCTTGGAAAAAGTGGCTGCTGGACAGATGCCGGAACACGAACTGCTCGGAGACCTGCTCGAAGAGCAAGCGGCCAAGGTCATCGCCGGCGGTGCGGAGCAGCCGGACCGCGGCGCAGCCAGCAAAGTGACGAGCACGGCCTCAGCGGCGGCTACAGTCGCGGAAAGCACTCTGCGCGTCGAGGCCAATCGCATCGATGCGGTCATGAACCTGGTCGGCGAGCTAATCATCGGCAAGTCCATGCTCAACCGCACGCTCAGCGAATTCGACCAGAAGCATGCGAAGGATCCCGTTCGCGCCAAGCTGGCCGACGCCATGGCTTTTCAGGCGCGCATTCTCGATGAGTTGCACAAATGCGTCCTAAAGATTCGCATGGTGCCGGTCGAACAGCTTTTCCGGCGCTTCCCGCGCGTCGTTCGCGATGTCGCCAAGCAGTGCGGCAAGGACGTGGCCTTGGAAGTTTCCGGGCAGAACACCGACCTCGACAAGGGCATCCTCGACGCGCTCGCCGAACCTCTCATGCATCTCGTGCGCAACGCCGTGGATCATGGCATCGAGTCCGCCGATGAGCGACTGACCGTCGGTAAGCCGGCCCGCGGCACCGTTTATTTGAAGGCTTACCATCAGGCCACGCAAGTGGTCATTGAAATTCGCGACGATGGACGCGGCATTGATCCGGCGTTCCTGCTCACGCGCGCGGTGGAAAAAGGAATCCTCAAGCCCGAAGAAGCCAAGCGCCTGACCGACCAGGAAGCCCTCAATCTTATTTTTGAGTCCGGTTTCAGCACCGCGGAGGAAATCACGGAAGTGTCCGGTCGCGGTATTGGCATGGACGTCGTTCGCACCGTCATTGACCGGCTGAAAGGCACCGTCAATGTCACTTCGCAAAAGGGGCGCGGTACAACGTTCCAACTTCGCGCGCCGTTGACCTTGGCGAGCATTCAAACGCTTTTGTTCCGCGTTGGTGGCCGCCTCTTTGCTGTGCCTCTTTCCGCGGTCGTCGAGATTACGCGCATCACCGACCACGAGATTCACAAGGTGGACCAGCGCGAAGTGCTCCGCCTCCGCGAACAGATACTGACGCTCGTTCGCCTGAATCATCTTAGCCGTTTGCGCAGCGTGGACTCACCGGCGGCGAAAAAGAAGAATTTCGTCATCGTCATCGGGGCGTCCGAGAAGCGCTTTGGGCTCGTTGTCGACAGCCTCGTCGGCGAGGAAGAACTTGTTATCAAAGCCTTGCCGGGGGAAATCGTCTCGAGCGATCTGGTCAGCGGCGCGTCCATCCTTGGTGATGGAACCGTTGTGCTGATTTTGAATGTTCCGGCCATTCTCTCGCGCCTCGCGCGCGCCACTCCGCTGGGAGCGATCGCATGAGCGCGCAAACTCATTCAAACGAGCGCATCCGCGTTCTGGTCGTCGACGATTCCGCTCTCATGAGGAAGCTGATTCCGGCGATCCTGGCCCGGGACTCTTCCATCGAAGTCGTCGGAACGGCCATGGATGGCGCCTTCGCGCTGAAAAAGATAGAAGAACTCCAGCCGGATGTAGTCACGCTCGACCTCGAAATGCCGCGCATGGACGGTATGGAAGCGCTTCGCATGATTATGAAGCGCGCGCCGCTCCCGGTAATTCTCTTCAGCACGCATTCGAAAGAGGGCGGCTACGCCACACTGAAGGCTCTTGCTCTCGGCGCAGTCGACTTCCTGCAGAAACCGAAAGATGCCGCCGCGGGCCATTTGGAAGAGATTGCCGATCAGCTTATCGCCAAGATCAAGGTGGCGAAGCGGGCCGCCGGGAAGAAGCTGCCGCCGGCAACTATCTCAGAAGAGTTCCCTGCGCCCAAAAAGGGAAACCGTCCCGCGCTGCCGCCGCGCCGCGTGATTGCAATCGGCATTTCCACGGGCGGGCCAAACGCGTTGCAGTACGTGCTGTCGCAGATTCCCGGCGATTTTCTTTCAACCATCATTGTCGTGCAGCACATGCCCGAAGGCTTCACGGAGATGTTCGCCAAGCGCCTCGACGAATGCTGCGCACTGGAAGTGCACGAAGCACGATCGGGCGATCTATTGGTTGCCGGCCGCGTGCTGATCTGTCCCGGAAACCGTCACATCATGGTTCGCCGGATGCCGCGGGGCGACGTTGTGGTTCTCAGCGATGGTCCTCCTGTGAACGGCCACCGGCCCTCCGCGGACGTGCTGTTTCATTCCGTTGCGCAGGAGTTCGGGCTGACCGCCGTCGGCGTCATTATGACGGGGATGGGTGACGACGGCTCCGAAGGGCTTGGGGCGATCAAGAACGCCGGCGGCATGACCATCGCGCAAAGCGAGGACACGTGCGTTGTAAGCGGGATGCCGCGCGCCGCCATTTTGAAAGGTCACGCCAACAAGATTGTTCCGCTGGACGGGATCGCGTCGTATCTCGTGCATCACTACGGCGCGGAGCGCGGTGCAGCGGAGAAACCGGAAAAGATTGAAAAACATGAAAAGAACGAAAAGCAGGAAAGGACACCCGTACCATCCCATCGCTCGTGAAAACGGGCGCGGGGATAAGGAGAAGGCCATGAAACAGTTCGCGGCTCTACTGAGAAAAGACAACCAGCCGGTCCGCTACCTCGTGGTAGATGACTCGGTGTTCGCGCGCAAGAACCTCATCAAAATGATTGAGATGTTCGGCGGCGAAGTGGCCGGCGAAGCCGGGGACGGCCTGACCGCCATCGCGGAATTCAACCGCATCAAGCCCGACATCGTGCTCATGGACATCACCATGCCGCAGATGGAAGGCATCGAGGCGGTCGAGCGCATCGTGCGCCAGCACACCGATGCGCGCATCGTGATGGTGTCGTCGGTCGGATACCAGGAGAACATCCTGGCGGCGCTGCAGAAGGGCGCGAAGCACTTCGTGCAGAAGCCGGTGAAGCCGGAGGTGTTGTACGAAATTCTCCGGTACGTCCTCAGCGACGACCCCAACGCCGCCGGGGCACCAGTGGCGCTGGCAGGGGAGCATCGCGCATGAGAATGGAACTGATCCAGCCGTTCATCAACGCCGCGGATGCGGTGTTCTCGGAATCTCTGCAAGGCCCGACGAAAATCATGGACCTCGAGATGGACGAGGAGACCTACCGGCGCAAGGGCGTGGCTGCGCTGATTGCCATCAAGGGCGACATCGAAGGTCGAGTGATTCTCGATCTGTCGCCGGAAGTCGCCGTGAAGGTGGCCAGCATCCTTGCTGGAGCTGAAGTTGAGTCCAGCGAGCAGTTAGTCCGCGAAACCGTTTGCGAGCTGGCGAACATGGTGATCGGCAATTCCGTGACGCTGCTGAACGATCAGGGCTTTCACTTCAAGGTATTTCCGCCAGAAATTCATATGAACGACGCGGGGCTGGCAGGCACCGTGGATACGGAAGCTCTGGTGATTTGCATTGAAACGACCTGCGGCAGCATTTACCTGAACATTGCCATGCGCTATCTGCACCGCCGTCGCGCGGAGCGCAGTGCCGTTCCGGCGTTGGATTGAAGTAAGGAGTAGAAGCGGGGGGCAGTTCGTGGCGTGTCCCATTAAGAAAGAGCGGGACTGACGGGAAAGTCGCCGGAGCGCGCGGGTTAAAGCAACGGGAACAGAAAGACGGGAGGCAGCAGTAAGCTGCCTCCCGTCTTCGTTTTCCATCGAGAGGAATATCAGAAGGAGATACGTGCGCCCAATTCGATCCAGCGGCTTCCCTGCACACGGTTGGCGGGAATGTACTCCGTATTGATTACGCCAAAGGTGGCAGGACTCAGGAGGTTGAGTGAAGGATCGAAGAAATTCACGTGGTTGAAAAGGTTGAAGAAATCTGCCGATATTTCGAGCTTCAAGCGCTCGCGGATGGAAGTGACCTTGCCAAGGCGGGCGTCGAGATTCCACAACCCGAGACCACGCACCGGATTCCCGGAGCCGTCACGCCCGTCCGAAACCAGCAGCGGGTACCGGAAATCGCCTGCGGCGGTGGCCGGGCTCGCGAAGATGTTGACGTTGCCTCCCGTACCTATTCCATTTGAGCCTGTTACGCCAAAGTGGGCCCCGCCGCTAATGGAGCCGGGGCTGACTGTGGGAATCAAATTCTCACTGCCGGAGAAAGACCCGCCACCGAAGTTACCAGCCGTTACTCCTCGGGGCACGCCAGAAGCTGCGCGGAAGACTCCCGAGGTATACCAGCCTGCGATGACGTGGTCCAGGATGTTGTTGCTGAAGTGGAATTTGTGGCTCTTACCCGCAGGCAAGTCGTAGTTAAAGATCCCGTTGAACACATGGGTACGGTCAAACAAGGACGGCCCATATTGGAGGCTTGTATTAAAGCTGGTCTGGTAAGTGCTCGCGCTATTCTGTACGGCGCCCAACTGGTCCAGAGAGCGAGAGAAAGTGTAGTTCAAGTCGAAGGAGAGGCCATGCGTGGGCCGCTTGCGCAGCGTAGCGGTCAAAGCATTGTAGTTTGAAATGTCGTTGTTGGTGCGGACAAACAGGGCCAACGCCACTTGAAGGCTGTTGAAAGGCGTCAAGCCCATATTGAGGCGGTCGAGGCCCATGGACTGGAACAGCGTCGAAACCAAGTGACTCCTGAAAGCTGCGCCGTTGTTGTTCACCAGGCATTCAGTTGAGTTAGCAAAGCCACCAGCGCAGCCTCCTTTGTTCTTAGCGAGAGCGTTTAAGCCCGGCAACTGATCTTCGAACCACGGCTGAGCCGCGAGGCTCGCCGTCGGGGTTCCCGAAGCAATCTGCGCCTCTAGGGCATCCCAAGCCTGGGCAAACGTTTGACCCGAGGCCTGGTCCTTGAGCATGTAGGGGGAAGAATCGAAGTCGTAACTGTTGGGGAGGTCACGTCCCATCCGGCCGACGTAACCTACCTCCATCAGCATATCGCCAGGAAGTTCGCGTTGGACGGTAAAGTCAACGCTATAGCTTCTGCCGACCTTGAAAGACGGGTCGAGGGAGAACGAGAGGGACTCGCCAAAGGGCACGGACGGGACAATGGGCGATGAGACCGCCGGTGTTGTGGGGACAGGGATGCTGCCATCCACGCCGACACGGTACCCGGAGCTACCGGGATCACCTGCCGCTATGTTGCAGCCCGCGCCCGCAGTACCAGAGACTTGGCAGTTCGGGGTCTTGATAACTAGCGTTTGCGCAAAGCCTACTCCCAGCTGAGGGATTTCGACGCTTTGCACATTGTTGATGCGGTCGTAGTAGATGCCGAAGCCCGTGCGCAGGACGGTCTTTCCTTGGCCAAAAAGACTTCCAAACAAGCCGCTAGAATAGGACGGGCTCCAGGCGAGTGATGCCCGCGGTCCCCAGTCGCCGTAGTCGGTGTTGTAGATCTGGCTGCGTCCGGACTTGGCAATAGGGAGATAACCGACCAGGGGATTGAATGCTTGCCCCTGGAGCGCTGCTTGCAGCTTCTGGTTGATATACCCCTGTCCAGTGAAGATCTGGTTGTTTGCCGCGTTGACGATAAAGGTTTGTTCGTTGTGAGCCTCTTGAGGGGGCGTCTGCCAGCCATAAGTTAAGCCGTAGGTAAGTGTCAGAGTGGGTTTTAGGCGCCACGTATCTTGTCCATAGAAGTCGTAGGATTGCATGTTCGCGTGGGCAATGAGGGGCGTGCCAAAGGGTTGGGGATTCAAGCTCCCATCGCGGGTAGCAAGAACCGAGACATTGTCCACGATACCCAGAGTGGCAGCGTACAAGCGGTCCCAGGTCTGAACGTCTGCCGCGCTGTTTAAACAAAAAGTGGTGATGCTCGCGCTGCAAGAGGGGGGCCTGTCAGCTGCGGAGCCGCTTTGGGCGCCACCGACGTCTTCATCCATCACGGCAACCAAAGAAGCGAGAGAACCGACGACTTTGTCGTTGCGCTGAGCGATGATAGGAAGCCAATGGACGTCGCCGCCGGCGACAAACGTGTGGGTCCCTTTAATCTTGGAGAAGTCGTCGACCAGCTCCTTGTTGCGTTGGAAGTTGCCCTGAGTTCGTGCGCGCTGGGTGTCCACGTCAATTGGCACGTCCAGAAAACCGGTCTGGGCCAACCCCGGTGCCAGGGCGACGAAGCCATCGGAAGTGTCCGTTCCGCTCAAAGCAAGCTTAGTCGCAGAGGCGCTTGGGGAAAGGCCCGGGAAGAAACTACGGCTGCGAATCCAGCCGTAGCGCACGGTATTCGTC
The DNA here is from genome assembly GCA_964524985.1 of uncultured Acidobacteriaceae bacterium. Classification (GTDB taxonomy): domain Bacteria; phylum Acidobacteriota; class Terriglobia; order Acidiferrales; family UBA7541; genus Acidiferrum. Next base: position 71,484 of record CAZGFL010000054.1, on the reverse strand, counting down.
ATGGTAGGACTGAAGGCGTAGCTCAAAGCCCCAATCGCGCCGTCGCCGCGGATAAAGCTGCCCGTTTCCGCCACCGCTTTGCCGCCAATGATGTCCTCCTGGTTTGAGGTCGTCTGAAGATTGCGGGAATAGAGATACTTGCCGAAGAAATGCATTCTCTGAGTGAAATTGTGATCCAATCGGAAAGTCACAAAATCATTCTTCTGCGGAGTTGTGGGGGTTCCGCGGAATCCAATGGTGTTGACGCCGTCCACGCCGGAAACGGTCGGGTCCGTGCCTGTCGGTTCGAGAGCAAACAAGGCCTTAATGCCGGGACTGATACCAAGGCCACGAGGGTCGCAAGCGGAGTTTCCGTTGGGGCCGCAATTCATTGAAGTAGCCAGATTGTATTGGCGGACCGTCCCCGTAGCGTCCTTGAACTCCAGAATGCCTTGCTTCAAGGTGTCCGTGGGAACGATGCGCGTGATGGTCTGCCCGGCGGGGAAGCGGCGTACCTCGTAATTGGCGAAGAAGAACGTCTTGTCGTGAATAATCGGGCCGCCAACGCTGACGCCTTCGCGATTGTCTTTGAAAGGCGTTTTCGGCGTATACGTAGTTCCGAGGGCTTTATCGGGTGTGTGGTTCAAGTCCCAGGAATTGGCGTTGTACCCGTCGCTCTGGTGGAACCAATAGCCGTCTGCATGAAAGGTGTTGCCGCCGCCCTTGCTAATGAGGGAGATTTGCGCGCCGGAAGAACGGCCAAAACCGGCATTGGCGTCCGTCACGCCGACCTTAAACTCTTCGAGACTTTCGACGCCGGTGGGAATGAAATTAGCGGCAGTGGCGCCACCACCGACAGTATTGTCCGTGATGTCGATGCCATCCAGAGTCACCGAATTCTGGTCGCTGCGAGCGCCGGCTACGGACCCGCCGCGGTTGCCAAAGCCGCCCGTGGCGGGGGTGTCGTAGGGTGTGGTGGCTGGTTGGAGGGTCAGGAGTTCCGAAGCATTTCGCTGCAGAGTAGGAAGCCGGACGAGTGTCGTTCCGCCGACGACGTCTCCCACTTGCGCGTCGGTGGTCTGCAATTCCGCGCGAGCCTCGGTAAGAACTGTAACGGTTTCGGTGACTTCACCGAGTTCCAGGACAACATTCACCGTATAACTTTTTGCCACATCCACGGCGAGAGAGGTAACGTCGGAAGTCCGGAATCCCTGCTTCTTTACGGTTACCCGATAGAGCCCGGGGACTACGTTGACGAAGGTAAACTCACCGCTGGACGTCGTCGTCTCCGTTACCTCACTATTCGTACCAGTATTGCGGAGGGTAACGACGGCCTCCGCGACCGTCGCTCCGCTGCGATCTGTAACGGTTCCCACAACCGTGCCAGTCGTTGCGGTTTGCGCGTTGACTGCTGACGAAGAGAAGAGAACCGCCAGAATGAACCCGATCAAAGCATGTACATAAGTTTTCACGTTGCTGACCTCATTTTCAAAAGGGATTTCACAGTAGATACAGCACTGCGGAGGGCTTCCGACGCACTAGGTGCGCAGGGACCTGGAGATGCGAGCAAGTCAGGTGTTCCACACCCCATCCTGTGGCACCGCCGAAAAGCCACACTCGTAAAAAGGCCGCCTCGACGATTTCTTACCCGGCTATGAACGGGGATTTACATCTAGAGGAGAGGTGCTGTCAACTCAAGATTTTCTAAAACGAGCAAAGAGTCGGTATCTCCTGTCCCTGCATAGAGAAGCGGCTTTAGATTAAGACCAGAGCTTGCAAGGGGCGGCGTGGCCCCTGTGTGGCTGCGAGCCCTTTCATAAGGGAAGGGGATGCATTCAGGCAGCGGAGGGTGGGCCGAAGCGTTCGGCTGCCCGCTGGCGGGCTTTGGCGGTTTCGGCTTCACGGTTGCGGTGTGGTGCGGTGGTCTCGAGGGAACCGAGAAGGCGCGCAGAGGCTCGGGCGATCTCGTCGATGGCGGCCTCAAAAGCAGCTTCGTTTGGTTTTGAAGGCTTGTGAAACCCGGTGATTTTTCGGACAAACTGGAGGGAAGCCGCGCGCACCTCTTGAGGCGTGACGGGCGGATCGAAATTGAAAAGTGGCTTGATGTTGCGGCACATGGGTTGGCTCCGGCGTTAAAACTGCGAGCGCGAGTCGAGCACTAAGATATCATTCCCGGGGGAGAGACTGTATTACATACGAAGAGAAACGAAGTTCCGTCAGCGCCGCACGCCGCCGGTGACCTAAACGTCTTGACGAAAACACAACAGCTTGTGGACCAATTCAGAGCGCGATTTGGGTCGGACGCGCAGGTTTACCGCGCGCCCGGCCGCGTAAACCTCATTGGCGAGCATACCGATTACAACGGCGGTTTTGTCCTGCCGGCGGCCATCGATTTCTATTGCTGGGTGGCGGCAGCGCCGCGAAACGATCGAAGACTGATCATACACTCCGAGAATTTCGGCCAAGACGCCGAAGCGAGCCTGGATTCCCTTACCCCGCAGGGGAACAAGCAATGGTCCAATTATCCGTTCGGTGTAGCGTGGGCCATTGAAGGAGCAGGGAAACGCTTGCGCGGCGCAAACTTGCTGATCGACGGGGATGTTCCCTTGGGGTCTGGGCTGAGTTCGTCAGCGGCGATTGAGGTGGCGGTGGGCCTGGCGCTCCTGCAGCAAAGCGGAGTCGATGTGGATCGCACGGAGTTGGCGCGGTTGTGTCAAAAAGCGGAAAACGAATTTGTCGGCGCGCGCGTAGGAATCATGGATCAGTTTGTTGCCTGTCACGGGCGCGCCTTCCACGCGCTGCTGCTCGATTGCCGCTCGCTCGAATACACATTTGTAAAACTCCCGCCGGGAATCCAGCTGGTGATCTGCAACACCATGGTGAAGCACGAGATCGCTTCGGGTGAATACAATCACCGCCGCGCGGAATGCGAGGAAGGCGTGCGCAAGCTGCGCGCCGTCTTGCCGGAGATTTGGGCGCTTCGGGACGTCACGCTAGAGCAACTGGCAAAACACCGCGGATTGCTCGACAGCAAAGTGTTTTCCCGCTGCTGCCACGTGGTCACGGAAAACGCAAGAGTGCAGCTTGCGGTTGCAGCGTTCGAGCGTGGCGACATCAAGGCGCTGGGACCCTTGATGCGCGATTCGCACCAGAGCCTGCGGGACGATTATAAAGTGAGCTGCGAGGAACTGGATGTGATGGTGGAAATCGCCTCGGCGCAGCCGGGTGTTGCCGGTGCGCGGATGACGGGCGGCGGTTTCGGAGGCTGCACGATCAATCTCGTTGAAACTGGAGCCGTGGACACGTTTAAAGAGAATGTAGCACGCCAATACCGGGCGCGTACGGGACTGGCGCCGGAGATTTTCGTTTCCCTGGCCGCCGACGGAGCTCAGGCTGTGGATCCTTAGTGCGATGCGAACGAATGACGCTAGCGGCGGAGACGCGCTTAGTTCTTGAGCCGGCGCTTCAGAGAATTGAGCGGGGTTACCATGGTGTAGGTAACCGGCTCGTTTGCGCGCTTGGCCTCCGGGGAGTGCGGGGACCAATCCTGCCCCGGGCTGCGGCACTTCCACGGCGGTCAATTTTGCCGTCAACAATCCGGCGCCCACGATCACTTCGCTCTCGCCAGCCAGCACAGCGGTAGGCGGAGCGGCCTTCACCCTCACGGTTAACGGAACCAACTTCATCGCTACTTCTGTCGTGAATTTCAATGGCGCGGCGAAGACCACAACGTTTGTCAGCGCTACTCAGGTGGCTGCGGCGATCACCGCAGCAGACATCGCCACGGCTGGTTCTCCTAAGGTGACTGTGACGAACCCCGCACCAACCGCGGGGCCTTCCGTCGCGCAAACTTTCACCGTCAACAATCCCGTTCCGACCGTCGGCACCGTCAACTCCGCCGGTCAGAACCGCGCTCCTGGTGGCGCGGCCTTCACGCTCACTGTCACCGGAACGAATTTCGTCTCTACTTCCGTGATTAACTTCGCCATCGGCACCGGCGCCCCGAAAGCGGAAGCAACTACTTTCGTTAGCGCCACGCAGATCACCGCTGCGATTCCCGCAGGCGATGTCTCCACCGCTGGCACTGCCAGCGTCACGGTCACCAACCCCAGCCCCGGCACGACGGCAGCCAACACTAGCTTCACCATCGACGGTTATACCGTGAGTGGCCCGGCGCAACCGCCTTCCGTGGTTGACGGAAAGTCTGTTCCCATCACCATCACGCTGACTCCGTCGGCAAACGGCTTCGCCAACGCCGTCAACTTCACGGTCACTGGACTGCCAAAGCATTCCACCGCGCAGTTCAGCTCGACCTCGCTCACGCCGGGTACGAAGGCGGTGACCACTACGCTGACCATCGGTGCGTACCGGCCAATTCCTGCTGGCGCTTCCCGCAATTCTGTTGAACAATTTCAGTGATGAGCGGATTTGACGGATTGCGTGTCCTGGCTCTCGAGAGCCGCCGTGCCTCGGAGTTGGCGAAACTGATTTCCACCTATGGCGGTCAGCCGATTCTTGCCCCGGCTATGCGCGAAATCCCTCTCGATTCCAACCCGGAAGCACTCGAATTCGCTGCTCGGCTCCTTGCGGGCCAATTCGACATGGTTATCTTTCTTACCGGCGTGGGGACGCGCGCTGTGCTCGAAGTCGCCGAAACAAAATACGCTCGCGAGGACTTGCTCGCCGCCTTGCGCCTCGTCAAAGTCGTTCCCCGCGGTCCCAAGCCCATCGCCGTTTTGCGGGAGCTCAACGTCACTCCGGCTCTGACCGTGCCCGAGCCCAACACCTGGCGTGAACTCCTGCAGGCTCTCGACCAAGCCGCAACGGCCTCACCAGAATTCCGTCTTCGTGGCGCACGCGTCGCCCTTCAGGAATATGGTGTCTCCAATCCCGAGCTCATCGCCGGTCTCGTCGAGCGCGGCGCTACCGTCACGCGCGTTCCCGTCTACCGCTGGGATTTGCCGACCGACCTTGCCCCTCTTCAGTCCGCCATTCGCGAACTCGCTGCTGGGCGAATCGACGTGGTTTTCTTCACCACCGGGATTCAGGTGGCGCACCTGTTTCAAGTGGCAGGGGAGATGAATCTCGAGTCAGCAATGCGTGCTGGACTCGCTCGCACCGTTGTTGCTTCGATCGGGCCGACGACCTCGGAAGAACTGCAAAGGCAGGGAATTAAGCCCGATCTTGAGCCGTCGCACCCGAAGATGGGTTTTCTGGTCAAAGAGGCAGCCGAGCGCTCCGCGGAGCTTCTCCGCTCCAAACGGCACGCCAGCGCCTCCGCGTAAAAAGCTTCGGCAAGAACACTACTACTGGACGATTTCTTCCTGGATGCGTGTTTCTCCCAAATCCAGGATCACCTCTCTTTGCTTCGGCGCGCCCCAGCCTTCGGCACCCTCATCCGCCTGAAGGCCCGGCAACTCGCGCGCCACCTCGCCCACGATCAGCAGGGAAGGAGCCGGCAGCCTCTCTTCCAGCGCCAGATCCTGTAGCGTCGTCCGGTGAACCTGCTCGCCGGCCAGTGTGGCATTGGCAACAATGACGCATGGCGTCCTCGCGTTCAAACCGTTCTCGATCATCTTCGCCGCAATCTCGCCGTAGTTTTTCCCCGGCATGTACACCGCATACGTCGCGTCCTTCACGATCGCGTCATTCCATTCCGGCGAAACATTTCCGGCGGAATGATTGCTCACAAAAATTAATCTCGACGCATATCTGCGGTCCGTCAAGGGCAGTTTTGCCGCCGCCGCTGCTCCCATCGCCGAAGTGACGCCCGGAATCACCTCAAACTCCACTCCTGCCTGCGCCAGCGCTTCCATCTCTTCGCCCACGCGCCCGAACAGCAGCGGGTCTCCGCCCTTCAACCGCACGACCTGCTTGCCTTCGCGTGCCGCAGCGATGAGCAGCGCATGAATTTGTTCCTGCGCAATCCCGGCGTGACCGCACCGCTTGCCTACGTTGCGCACCTGCGTCCACGCTGGCAGCAGGTCCAGAATTTCTTGCCCTACCAGGTGGTCGTGCAACACCACCTCGGCAGTCTTGAGAATGCGCACCGCCTGTACGGTCAGCAGATCCGGATTCCCCGGCCCCGCTCCCATGAGATAAACTTTTCCGCGTCGGATGGATGTGTTCATGGCCCTGTTCCCAGTTCCTGGCCGTTTTCCCATGGCCTGGAGCTTATGCTTCGGCACCGGTTGGATGCCCTCCGATGCCCGCACGTAACAATGGAGCGTAACACTCGTGGGACGTCTCTTTCTGCGGAACATTGCATCCTCAATATCGAAATTCTTGATGATGGCGCCATTTATCCGGCCATTTTGGCGTCTTTTCCTGCCACTGCCGACGTTCTCCGATTTTCAACCACCACCGCAATCGTCTAAAGTGTTCCGGGAATTTCGAGGAGTACCTTCTTTATGACTCGCGCCCGTGCGTGTTTTGCTTTTGTTTTCTTGACCTGCGTCACTTGGTTTCTTCCAGTGGCTCTGGCCAGGGGGCCGCGCGTCTTCAAAGCTGGAGTCGATAATCGCGCCATCGCGCTGCCCGAGCCTTACAACTGGCGTGGCGCTAAGGCTCACCAACTTCTCACGACCGTTTGGTATCCGGCCGTGGCTGCCGCCGCCGAGCAGCCGCAATTCGTCGGCGACCCCGCCTCGCCGTTTGCGTTGGCCGGATCGGCAGCTTCCGGCGCGCAGATCGCTCTGGCTCCTGCGAAATTCCCTCTGATCGTTCTGTCGCACGGCACTGGCGGTTCTGCGCTGATGATGGCCTGGCTCGGCACGTCGCTCGCTTCTCACGGCTTCATCGCCGTGGCCGTCAATCATCCCGGCAACAATGCCCTGGAGGACTACACCATTCCCGGCTTCACTCTCTGGGCCGAACGCTCCCGCGATCTTTCGGCGGCAATCGATTACTTTCTTGCCGAGCCTGTCTTCGGCCCCCATATCGATCCCTCGCGCATCGGCGCGGCGGGCTTTTCTCTGGGTGGTTTGACCGTCCTGGAAGTCGCGGGTGGCATCGCCGCTCTCTCTCGGTATCAGGAGTTCTGTAATTCGCCGCGCAAAGATGGCATGTGCGTAGACCCGGTGGAATTTCCGGGCCTTCTTGCCAAAACTATGGACTTGGCCAAAACCGACACCGCTTTCCAGTCCGCGCTCAGCGAAAACGCCAAGTCACACCGCGATCCCCGCGTCCGCGCCGTCTTTGCCATTGCCCCCGCGCTGGGCCCCGCCTTTTCCCCAGAATCGCTCGAGAAAATCACCGTCCCCGTGGCCATCGCAGCGGGCCTTGCCGATACGGCCGTTCCGGTGGAATCGAGCGCTAAATTCTTTGCCGCACATATCCCCGGCGCCAAACTCTCGCTCTTCGCTGGCGTCGGCCATTACACCTTTCTGGCTACTTGCGCGGAGGCTGGCCGCCGCAGCCGCCCCGGTCTTTGTCTTGACGCCGCTGGCGTCCTGCGCGACGACATTCACAAGCAGACCGCCGACCTCGCGGTTGCTTTCTTCGAAGCAAACCTAAAGTAGAGGCCACCCTGCGGCGAGTGACCGTCGCGCAACGCGAGCGCGGTTTCGCAACGTCCCAGCACTCCCCAAGCGCATAATTAAAGCATGGCCTTGCCTCTGGCTCCGCGAACAACCCCAACGAGACCTGCGCAGCAAGGCCAAACGCGTTCCGATAGGGCAGGGAATCCTCCTTCTCAGCCGGCGGCCTCGCTCTTCGGCCGCATCGTCGGCTCTGTCCTTCTTGGAATTGCCATCTGGGGATTTTGGGTTGCTGCAGAGATCCCTCGTTATGCGGATACTGCCGTCCTCGGGCCACAACAATCCAAACTGAGAGCTGCAGTCATTCTCCTAAGTTGGATGGTGCTCTTCGGACCGTTCCTGTATTTCGGTATCAGGATCCTGCGACGTTCTTTTGCTCCCCAGGAGCGTTCCTGGATGATTCCTCTGCGCGTCTTTAGCCATATCGTTGGCAAGCGGTTCTCTCTCGAGAACCAGCGCCGCGAATTCCTGAACAATCCCGGCGCGAAGCCCCTCCCGCCCGCCACCTCAGACTATATTGATGTGACGCCAAGCCCCTCGCGCGTAAAAGACGCCAATTCCAAATCGTCCCAATAATTGCCCTTCATGCCTGGGAACGTTTGCGATGCTTTCTTCATTTTCCCAGGCGGTTATTCCTCTTCGCCCCGGGTTTCGTCTCTCTGCTCATCCACGATCTGTGCGTATGCCGCGCGTCGCGTCAACCCGTGTTCTTTGGCCGCTAGTTTCAGCGCCTCTTTGCGATCCATCTTGGCCTGCCGCATCAGCTCTTCCACACGCGCGGCCAGCGATTGCGCCGAGTCTGTTTGTGTCCGGCCCTCTCCTGCATCGGGAGGCCCTATGAGCAGGGTAATCTCGCCACGTGCTGGGCGTTCTTCAAGCGCAGCCGCGATTTCGGACAGCCGCCCGCGCAGGAATTCTTCGTGGATCTTGGTCACTTCGCGCGCCACGCATGCCTGCCGGTCGCCCAGAATTTCGCGGGCGTCCGCGATGCATTCCGCGAGGCGGTGCGGCGCTTCGTAGAAAATGAGCGTGCGCTCCTCGATCCGCAAATGTTCGAGCGCGCGCTGCCGCTCCCCGCTCCGCGCCGGCAAAAATCCCACGAAGAGAAACTCCGGGCCGGGAAGTCCGGAGGCCGACAGGGACGCCAACAAGGCGGAAGGGCCCGGAACCGGCACCACCGGAATATGGTGCCGCAGGCAAAGCGCAACCAAACGGTGGCCGGGATCGGACACCAGCGGCATCCCGGCATCGCTCACGAGCGCGATTTTGGCACCTTGCTCCAGCGCCAGCACCAGTTCCGGCGCGCGCGTCATTTCATTGTGTTCGTGGTAGCTGACCAGCGGCCGGTGAATGCCGTAGCGAGTCAGCAGCTTTTGCGTGTGCCGCGTATCTTCGCACGCGATTTGGTCCGCTTCCTTCAGAATTCGTAGCGCGCGCAGCGTGATGTCTTCCAGGTTGCCGATCGGCGTGCCCACCAAGTACAGGCAGCCCCGCGGTGCATCAGCTGCTGCGGGAGCTTCGCCCGCGGCGGCGGCATCCCGTGACCGTTTCTTCGCGCTCATGCCGAAGAGTCTAGCACGCGCCGCGCAGCCAGCGGGGCAGCCCAGCCGTTCCGCGGGGCACCTGCAACCAATGCTATACTTGCAGTTTTGAAACTGCTGAAGGAGGAAGTTTCTGTGCCCTTGTACGAGTACAAGTGCCTGAAGTGTGGCCGCAACACGGAGAAAATTGAGAGTGTTTCCGGACCACACTTGAAGAAATGTCCGCATTGCGGCGGGAAAGTTGAGCGGCTCCTCACGGCACCCGCCATTCAGTTCAAAGGCGCCGGATGGTACGTTACCGACTACGCCGGCAAGTCTCCAGACGGCGGAAGCAAAGAAGAAAAGCCCGCAACCGATACGAAGGACTCCACGTCAAAGGAAAAAGATTCCGCCGCAAAAGACACGACTGCTAAGGAATCTAAAGACAAAAAGCCAGCAAAGAAAAAATAACATCCCCCGAGGACATGGATGGCCGACACCACACAGTCGAAAAGCTCGACCGCACGCAAGGTTCGCAAGGCGGTGCTCCCCGCCGCGGGGCTTGGCACGCGGTTTCTTCCTGCCACCAAAGCCCAGCCCAAAGAAATGCTCACCGTCGTCGACAAACCCCAGATTCAGTACGTCGTCGAAGAATGCGTCGTTTCCGGCATTGAGCACATCATCATCGTCACCGGCAAAGGCAAGAACTCCATCGAAGACCACTTCGACTATTCACCCACGCTCGAGCGCTTTCTGGAAGAAAAAGGCAAGAAAGAGCAAGCCGCGATGGTGCGCCACATCAGCGACATGGTGCAGGTCAGCTACACACGCCAGAAGGAGCCGCTCGGCTTGGGCCATGCCGTCCTGGTCGCAAAGGATCTCGTTGGCGATGAGCCTTTTGCTGTTTTGCTCGGCGATGTACTCATTCCTGGTGCTAACCCGGCAACCAAGCAACTCATTGATGTCTACGCCGCCACGGGCGTCGGAGCCATCGCCGTCGAGGAAGTCCCCAAGGAAAAGACAAATCTCTATGGCATTGTGGACGGCGAGCCTGCGCCGCAGCCGCCATTTGGCGCGCGGTTGCTGCGCATCCGCGACCTCGTGGAGAAGCCAAAGCCTGAAAACGCTCCTTCCAACCTTGCCATTACCGGCCGTTACGTTTTGCCCCCGCAAATCTTCGGCTGCCTGGAGCGCACCAAGCCCGGCGCCGGAAACGAGATTCAATTGACCGACGCTTTGCGCATCCTCGCCCAGGAAGATGGCCTGTGGGCGTACATCTATGAAGGAATTTCCTACGACGCCGGCGACAAACTCGGATTCCTGAAAGCTACTGTGGAAATCGCTCTCCAGAACCCCGAATTTGGCGGCAGCTTCCGCGACTATTTGAAGGGATTAAAACTGTAGCAAGGGTCGCACCCTGAACAAAGAGCTCATGAGCACGCGCATCCTCGGAATCGAATCCTCTTGCGACGAAACCGCAGCGGCAGTTGTCGCCGACGGGCGCGAGATCCTGTCCAGCGTTGTTGCGTCGCAAATCGATGTGCATCGAAAATACGGGGGCGTCGTGCCCGAACTGGCCTCGCGCGAACATTTGCGCCAGATTGTTCCCGTGGTTCGCGAGGCGCTCTTACAAGCGGGGCTCAAACTCGAAGAAGTGGATGCGATAGGTGTTACGCAAGGTCCAGGCCTCGTTGGCGCGCTGCTCGTCGGCATCACGTACGGAAAAACTCTCGCGCAAGCTCTGGAGAAGCCGCTCGTTTCGGTGAATCATCTGGAAGGCCACGTTCATGCGGTCTTTCTTGAGGCGCACAAAGCAGGGCGCACGCCGAAACTGCCTGCGGTCTGCCTGATTGTCTCCGGTGGTCACACCGTTCTGTACGAAGTGAAAGGGGAAGACAGCGGCGATGCAGCACCATCAGGACTGTTCCGCTACCGCAAAATCAGCCAGACGCGCGATGATGCGGCCGGCGAAGCGTATGACAAAGTGGCCAAGCTCCTCGCCCTTGGCTATCCCGGTGGTCCGATTCTCGATTCCCTGGCTGCGGCGGCCGACGGCGCGCCCGCTCCCGTGAAGTTCGGCCCCACGAAAACGAAAGGCAGTCCGCTCGATTTCAGTTTCAGCGGGCTGAAGACCGCGGTGCTCTACCATGTCCGCGAAAATGCGCAATACGCGGGCGAAATTCGCCGGCGTGAAGAAGCGCTGGCGCGCGGCGAACGCAAATTCGAGCAGTTGCTGCCGCTTTGCAGCCCCCTGACGCTCGGCCTGGTCCGCGAGTTTCAAAACGCAGTCGTGCGCGACCTCGTCGACCGTACGATGTCCGCCGCGGAAGAGCTGAACGTCGAAAGCGTACTCGTCTCCGGCGGCGTCGCGGCCAACAGCCAGTTGCGCGCTGCCTTTGAAGAACGAGCCAAATCCCGCGGCCTGGAAGCGTTTTTCCCCAGCCGCGCGCTCTCCACTGACAATGCAGCTATGATCGCTGCTGCTGCCTACCCGCGCTTTCGCGCGGGCGTTTTCGCCGACGCTTCTATGAACGCTGATCCCAGTCTAGCGCTGGCATGATGCCAGAACGCGTGAGGGCGTGATGATAAGAGCTAAGGACATTCTGCCAAATCTTGCTCTGTTTCTTGCTGTGGCGTGCGCGACAAGTACGCATGCCCAGACGGCCCGTTGGACCGAAGAAAGAGCCAACGGCTGGTACGCGCAACAACCCTGGCTCGTCGGCAGCAACTACATTCCGCGCTCGGCGATCAACCAGCTTGAAATGTGGCAGGAAGCGACGTTTACTCCCGCGCAGATCGATCAAGAACTGGGCTGGGCGGAATCCCTGGGCATGAACACCGTGCGCGTTTTCCTGCACGATCTACTTTGGCAACAAGACGCCGCAGGATTTCAGAACCGTATCGACCAGTTCCTGACCATCGCCGCGAAGCACCACATTCGTCCCATCTTTGTGCTCTTCGATTCCTGTTGGGATCCTTTCCCGAAATTAGGACCGCAGCCTCCACCGATTCCCGGACTTCACAACTCCGGCTGGGTGCAGAGCCCCGGCGCAGTGGCGCTCGGCGATCCGACGCAGTACCCTCGCCTGAAGGCTTATGTACAGGGCGTCGTTGGCGCCTTCGCGAAAGACGAACGCGTGCTCGCTTGGGACGTTTGGAACGAACCTGGCTCTGAAGGTGGCGGAGTCTATCAGGGCGGGGAACTGAAAGATAAAGGCGCGCGCGTTGCCGCCTTATTGCCGCAGGTATTCGAGTGGGCACGCGAAGCTCATCCCACTCAACCGTTAACCAGTGGCGTCTGTTGCGTCGACCAGTCGCCCGACGGCGCCAACCTCGGCAACATCGAGCAGATTCAGTTGCGCGAATCCGACGTCGTCACCTTTCACAATTACAGCTGGCCCGAATATTTCAAAGCCGAAGTGGGCTGGCTGAAGAAGTACAAACGCCCGATCATGTGCACGGAGTTCATGGCGCGCTCCGTGGGCAGCACGTTTGACACGATTCTGCCCATCGCCAAGGAAGAAAAAGTCGGCGCCATCAACTGGGGATTCGTCGTGGGCAAGACGCAGACAAACTTGCCGTGGGAGTCGTATCAGCACCCTTACATTCACGACCAACCGCCGGTATGGTTTCATGAGGTGCTGCGTCCCGATGGCACGCCCTACCGCCAGGCGGAGGCAGATCTCATTCGCCGTCTCACCGGCAAGCAGTAGTTCAAGACGCATAGGTACTCGATCCTGGTACGGTTTCCATAATATTTGTAAAAATCAGGTGCATGCACACGAGGGCAGTGCCAGGGCTAGATGAAGAAACACATTGATGGCGGTCCGCGATTTCAGCCGGCGAGTGATCAGTCTCTGTTCCTTTATTTCGGCCAGGAAATTTCACGAGAGGCAAATGAGCAGATTCGAAGATTCCTGCGGCTGATTGAGCAGGAACCGATCGCGGGAGTACGGAATTTGCATCCCGCCTACTGCTCCGTGCTGGTGAATTTTGACGCGCGAAAGTGGCGGCACGACACCCTGCAGCGAGAACTCAGCACATATTTGCGGCGGCTTGAAAAAGTGAAGTTGCCGGAACCGCGCGAAGTGGAGATTCCCGTCTGTTATGGCGGGGATTTTGGCCCTGACCTGCGCGAGGTAGCGGCGTCGCGAGGCTTGTCGCCGGAGCAGGTCATTGAGCTGCACACTTCGACGAGCTACCTGGTCTATTTTCTTGGATTCGTGCCCGGTTTTGCGTACCTGGGCGAATTGCCGGAAGCACTGGTCACGCCGCGCTTGGGATCGCCGCGCAAAAAAGTGCCGGCAGGAAGCGTGGGGATTGCCGGAAATCAAACTGGCGTGTATCCGTTCGAGACGCCTGGAGGTTGGAGGTTGCTGGGGCGCACGCCGCTTGCCATGTTTCGCGCGGACCGCGAGCATCTGAGCGTGCTTTCGATTGGGGATCGAGTGCGCTTTGTGCCCATCTTGCGCGAGCTCTTCGAGGAGTTGCGACGCGTATGAGCGAGATTCATGTGCTGGCGCCGGGAATGTTGACGACCGTGCAGGATTTGGGCCGGGAAGGCTACGGAGTTCTCGGCGTTTCGGCATCGGGTGCGGCGGATGCGCTTTCGCTGCGCCTTGGAAACCGCCTGGTGGGAAACGACGAAGGCGCGGCCGCACTCGAGATGACGCTTTTGGGCGGAACGTTTCAGTTTCCACAGGGCGCGATGGCGGCGCTCACGGGCTCCGATTTTGGAGCGACGCTGGATGGCACTCCGGTCCCGCTATGGAGTTCGTTCGCGGTGACGCCGGGGCAGACGCTTTGCCTCGGGCCGACGCGTTCCGGCGCGCGGTGCTATTTGTGCGTGCGCGGCGGAATTGCCGTGGGGCCGTTCCTGGGTAGTGCCTCGACTCATTTGCTGAGCGGCCTGGGTGGGTACGAAGGCAGGGCGCTGCGAAAGGGAGACGTGCTGAGCATCGGCGCGGCGAAGGGGCCACTTCGAGAAAAAAGAGTGGCCGCCAAAGCGCTGCCGCGACTGGCGCCGCGAAAAGTCGTGCGCGTCACGCCGGGCCCGCAGAGCGACTGGTTTCCCGAAGCATCGCAACGTATTTTCTATAACAGCGCCTACCGCGTTGCGGAAGAATCGAATCGCATGGGCCTGCGCCTGGAGGGTGCGGCGATTCCCGAAGGCGCGCACGGTGTGATGATCAGCGAAGGCGTCTCGCTTGGTGCGATTCAGATTGCCGCGGGTGGCCTGCCGATTATTTTGTTTGTGGAGCAGCAGACCACCGGCGGTTATGCGAAAATCGCGAACGTGATTTCGGCCGATATGCACAGCCTGGGGCAACTCCGGCCGCGCGATGAAATTCGCTTCGAACGCGTGGAGTTTGCCACTGCGCGAAGCCTTTTGGTGGAGCAGGAAAAGTTGCTGACATCAAAGGACCTGATTTTGGATAGCTGAAACGGGATGAAGCGTATCGATTTGAATTGCGACATGGGCGAACTGCCCGAGGCCATTGCCGACGGCACGCAGGAAGCGTTGCTGCGCTCGGTTACTTCGGCAAACGTCGCGTGCGGCGGACATGCCGGCGACGAACGGACCATGCGTACGACAATTGAGCAGGCGCTGCGGGCTGGAGTGGCTGTTGGCGCGCATCCGGGGTATCCGGACCGCGTGAATTTCGGGCGGCTCGAGTTGAAAGTGCCTGCCGAAGCGATTGCCGAGTCGGTGTATGAGCAGGTGCGTGCGCTGGCGGAGATTGCGGCCGCATGTGGTGCGAAGGTTCTGCATGTGAAGCCGCACGGCGCGCTTTACAACCAGGCGGTGCGCAATCGCGAGCTGGCCGAAGCAATCGCCAAAGGCGTTGCCAAATGGCGCAAGGACGTGGCGCTCGTGGGGCTGGCCGGCTCGCCGATGCTGGATGTATTTCGCGGAGCGGGCTTTGCCGTGGCCGCCGAAGCCTTTGCCGACCGCCGCTACGAGCCTGACGGAACATTGCGTTCGCGGAAATTCGAAGATGCGCTCATCCGTAATCCGGAGGAAGCTGCGTGGCAGGCTCTGGGCATTGCGGAGCGAGGCGTAGTGATTGCCAGCGACGGCAGCGAGGTCGCTGTGGACGCGAAAACCATCTGCATCCACGGCGACACTCCGGGCTCCGTCCAAATCGCCGCCGCCGTTGCTACCGCCTTGAGGAATGCTGCGGTTGTGCTCCACGCGCTCTCATAAGCCCCGAAGGGTCGATGCCGCAGACGGGCTACTTCTTCTTGTCCGAATCAGGTGATTCGACGTAGACGAGCTGAAAGACGCTGCCGCCGCCGTTCGGCTGGATTCCGACGACATGTTGTTTTTCCTTCGTGCCCGCTTTGAAGGTCATTTCGCTGAGACTGGGCTTATCGTCTTCGCAGGTAAGCTGGTTCGAGGATTTACTCTCGTCCTTCTCGGTTGACTGAGCCGAAGCGGCGCCACAGTCCAGGACCGTCCCGTACTTGGCCAACGCCTTTTTGTAAAAGGCGGCGACTTTTTGCGGAGAATCGCCGGACTCCAGCTTAACTACGGCCAGCTTGAACGCGAAGGAACCTCCCCAAAGCCCAAACTTGGCTGACGGTTTGTCCTCGTCCTTCTCCTTATGGGGCCGAGCGCCGGGATAAATCGGCAGTCCGACATCTTTCGCGCTGGCTTCCGCATTGAAATAAATCCCCGCGCCCTGGCTGCCGCTGGCTGAATCCTTGTCCGGTCTTGCCTGCGCCAACAAACAAGAAGCGCCAAGCATCCCGTACACCAAAACATACCCGGAGAGCTTCATCAGGGAGTGCCCGCGCCCAAGGAAATGCCCCGCCTTTTCAGAAGGAACAATTTGTGTATTCATCGATTCTCCTTCCCATGATACGCGCCCTCCATCCAGAAAGTTCCCCCGGAAGAATGGCGCAGCGCCGCAGCGCTTCTTCACGGGGCCAGAAATAAAAAGGCGGGCAAAGGTACTTGCCCGCCGAAAAAAGCCATAAAAAAATACGCCTCAGGAAGCGCCCAAACTACTCGAACTTTTCGGTCATCACCGGGAACGTGAGCTTGGCTTTGGCCAGGGACTTTACCACGGTGGCCTCGGCGTTTTCTGCGGTGGTGTTGCGAGAAGTGGCCATCTCGCTAACGAGCAGGTACTTGGCGCGCTCCAGCATTTTCTTCTCGCGGAAGGAGAGAGGCTTGCTGCGGCTGAGGGAAACGAGGCTCTTCAGGACTACAGCAACTTCGAGGAGCGATCCGGTGCGCATGCGCTCAGAGTTCTCCTTGAAGCGGTGTTTCCAGTCGTGATGCGAATTGAGTTTGCCCTTCTCGAGGAAACCAAGCACTTTGGTGGACTCGTTGGACCGGATGACGGATCGCAGGCCCACGGTGGCGGCATTGGATTGAGGAACCATGACGCGCAAGCCGCTGGAAACAATGCGGATCATGTAATACCGTTCAGTTCTTCCATTTAAGATGCCGTAATTGATCTGCTCTACAATGCCCACACCATGATTCGGGTAAACGACCTTGTCGCCGATCTTATAGTCCATTTCGGATGCCCCCCAGGACGTGCAAAACCAGTGTAACCACCTTGTGCTGCAAGAGTCAAGATATATCCATTGAAATGAAGAGGTTAGCGAAATTTCACCCCAAATTTGGCCCCCGAATTGCTCAGCCTGACGGGAAGAGCTCTTCTCCATTCACCAGTCACGAGCCACCAGTCACGCTCTCTTTTCACGTAGAGTACAATGCCCATGTGCTTGTATTGGCGATAGATACGTGTGACAGGCGGGGGAGCGTGGCGGTGCTCCAAGGCGATGCGGTCCTAACCCTTTCGGAACATGAGTCAGATACCGACTACTCGTCCTGGCTGCTTCCGGCAGTCAGCGATGTCCTGATCCGGGCGGGCGCGCGGATGATCGAGATTGACGCTTATGCCGTGGCGGGTGGACCGGGCTCGTTTACGGGAGTGCGGGTCGGCCTGACCACGGTGAAAGCGTGGTCGGAGGTCTACGGAAAGCCGGTGGCCGCCGTTTCTCGTTTGGAAGCCATCGCCGAACTGGCGCCGTTTTCAGCAAGTTTCATTGCCGCCTTCGTCGACGCGCAACGGGGACAGGTCTTTTGTGCTGTCTACAGGAGACAGGGTGATGCGCTGTCGCGGATTGGCGACGAGACGGTGATTGCTCCCGGCAAGTTCGTCGAAGAAGCGACACAACTGGCGGTGGGCGAGGAGATTTTCTGGGTGTCCCCTGATCCGGCACACGTCACAAGAGAGGCTGCCTGGAAGGACCGGGAGGCAGGAGGAGAAAAGGTATCATCCGTCTCAGCCACGCTTGCCCCGGTGATCGGGCGGATTGGCGCTCGGCGGCTCCGCGAGGGCAAAGCGGTTGACGCAGTTACCTTGGACGCCAACTACGTGCGGCGGTCGGATGCGGAGATTTTCTGGAAAGGCAGCAGCGCCACCCATGGCCGCTGAGGTGAAACCGATTCCCGCTGGCGCCGTGATTCGGAAGATGCAGCCAGAGGATGCCGCTCAGGTCAGTTCGATCCTCCGCAGCTCGCCGGAGGCCGTCTTCTGGCCCGAGTCAGCCGTGAAAGAAGTCTTGGCGTGGCGCAATGCGCTAGGCCTGGTAATCAAGTCGTCTGCCACCGTGACAGGCTTCTTGCTCGCGCGCCAAGTTGCGGACGAAGCCGAAGTCCTGAATCTTGCCGTTGAGAAAGCTAGCCGCCGCAAAGGTCAGGGTAGATCGCTGCTCCAATTTGCCGAAGGCGAGTTCCTCGCCCGCGGCGCAAAGCGTCTATTTCTCGATGTTCGCGAATCCAATTTCGTAGCGATCGCATTCTACAAAGGACACGGCTTTAACGAGGCCGGAAAGCGCTTCGCGTACTATAGGGGCCCGGAAGAAGCCGCTGTGCTGATGGAGAAGCGGCTCGCCAAATAAAACGCGGGTCGCCCCCAATCTCATGATGGTCACCCATCCGAATAAGCCCGGAATCTGA
This sequence comes from uncultured Acidobacteriaceae bacterium, assembly GCA_964524985.1. Taxonomy (GTDB): domain Bacteria; phylum Acidobacteriota; class Terriglobia; order Acidiferrales; family UBA7541; genus Acidiferrum. The sequence goes on along the minus strand of CAZGFL010000054.1, from coordinate 53,464 downwards.
TACTGTTTCCCACCGCGAACTGGAACGGATTCATGGAGGGCAGGATGTTTCACGAAGCATTCATCGGCGCGCATTGCTCCGGCAAAGGCAACGGCGCTCTGTCGGCGGTCGCGCTTGGCGCAGTGGGCCTGGCGATTGCACTAGTTCTCCCTACAAATGCCTACGCAGATAAGAGGCAAGAAGCTGCGAAACTCCTGGCACGTACGATGAACAATCCGGAATTCCGGCCGAAATTCTTCCGAGGCGGCACTTGGCAGGGAAACGGCGATTGGTATTTGGCGCTGGAGCCTTCCGTTTCCGGGAAGGGCAACAACATCGTGCGTTACGAGACCGCCTCCGGCAAAAGGGAAGTGTTCGTTGCCGCAGACCGCTTGATCCCCCCTGGCGAGAAAACTCCGCTCGAAGTCGAGCATTACGCGCTGTCGCCGGACGGCCGCCGGGTTCTTCTTTTTGCGAACTCGAAAACGGTTTGGCGACAGAACACGAGAGGAGACTATTGGGTCCTTGACCTGGCGGGCGGTTCACTACGCAAACTCGGGGGCGATGCGCCTGCATCCAGCCTGATGTTTGCGAAGTTCTCCCCCGACAACAGCAAGGTGGGCTACGTTCGCGGGAACAACATTTATGTGGAAGACCTCGCCAGCGGAAAAATCACGCAGCTGACGCAGGACGGTTCCGACACGGTCATCAACGGCACCTCGGACTGGGTGAATGAAGAAGAGTTCGATATCCGCGACGGCTTTGAATGGAGTCCCGACAGTCATGCCCTTGCCTTCTGGCAGTTCGACACCACCGGCCTGCAAGAGTACACCCTGACTTACGACCTCGGCGCACCGCGGGGCGAGATCGTCACGGGAATTCCCTATCCCAACACCGGCCCATACCCGCAGACGCTCGAGTATCCGTATCCGCTTGCGGGGACAAAAAACTCCGCCGTTCGCGTAGGAGTAGCGAACGCCGGGGGTGGGCCAGTTGTCTGGATGCAGACGGCGGGTGATCCAAATAACACGTACATCCCGGAGATGGGCTGGGCGGATGCCGGTCATGTGTTGGTGCAGCACATGAACCGCTTGCAGAACAGAAACGAGTTCCTGCTCGCGGATGCTGCCAGCGGAACCTCGCGCACCGTTTTTGTCGACGAAGACCGCGCTTGGGTGGAAGTGAACCGCGGTGTTTCCTGGATCAACCAGGGACGCGAATTCCTGGTCGTGAGTGAGCGCGACGGCTGGCGGCATTTGTATCGCGTAGCGCGCGAAACCGGCAAAACCCAGCTAGTGACGCGCGGCGAGTTCGACGTCGTCGCTCTCGACCGTGTTTCCCCGGACGAGAGGTGGGTCTACTTCATTGCCTCCCCGGAGAATGCCACGCAGCGCTATCTCTACCGCGCGCGGTTGGACGGATCGGCCGCTCCTGAGCGCTTGACACCTAATGTTCCCGGCACCCATTCGTATACCATTTCGCCCAATTGCGAATGGGCCTTTCACACCTTCTCTTCGTTCGATGTGCCGCCGACTTCTGAAGTCGTGCACCTGCCCGACCACCGCGTGATGCGCAACACTGCCGACAACTCTGCCATTGCCGAGCGCGTGAAGCCGCTGTCCGGTGGTCCCGCCGAATTTGTCAAAGTGGATGCGGGCAATGGCTTGATGGTGGACGCCTGGCTGATGAAGCCGCCGGATTTCGACCCCGCGAAAAAGTACGCGCTGATTGTGAATGTGTATTCCGAGCCCGCCGGGCAGACCACCGCGGACCGCTGGCCCTCGATGTTTGACCGGGCGCTCACAAGCGCCGGCTACCTGGTAGCCAGCTTTGATAATCAAGGCACTCCGGCTCCTCGTGGCCGCGAGTGGCGCAAGATCGTCTACGGAAACGTGGGGCCTCTTTCTTCGCAGCAGCAAGCCACGGCTCTGCAATCGCTCGAGAAGACGCGTCCCTACATTGACCCGAAGCGCGTCGGCGTCTGGGGTTGGAGTGGTGGCGGCACTGAGACCCTCAATCTGATGTTCCGTTATCCCGAGGTTTACAGCGTTGGCGTATCCGTGGCCTCGGTGCCGGACCAGCGCCTCTATGACACCATCTACCAGGAACGCTACCTCGGTCTGCCCCAGGACAGTCCGAAAGCCTACGAACAAAGCTCGGCCATTAATTTTGCCTCCGGCCTCCGCGGAGACTTGCTGGTCATCCACGGCTCCGGAGACGACAACGTCCATTTCCAGGGCTTCGAATTGCTCGTCAACAAATTGATTTCCCTTGGCAAACCGTTTGACATGCGCGTCTATCCCGGCCGCACTCACGGAATTTCCGAAGGCAAAGGCACCACCGCGGATGTGTATACGAATATCCTGGGCTATTTTGAAGAACACTTGCCGCCGGGGCCACAGGCGGAAGCCAGACACTGATATGCGAAGGACCGCGGGCCAAGAAACGCAGTGGGCCAGCGCGTTCCGGGGAAAACCCACAGGCTAGGACCGAAATACTACTCCTTGCCCCTTGACGTGGCCCGCCGGAGGAGTATCTTGTCCCCATGTAGTATTCACACACCATTCACATAGTCGTGAGGAGGAACGCATGGCCAGCGTGCAGCGGACACCTCGGGACATACCCCTAGAAGCAGACGCCGAGTATCAGCGTCTGGCTCAGCAGCACCAACAGTACGAAGCAGAACTGCAGAGAATCTCCAAGTCGCCCTACCTGAATTCGGAAGACCTTCTGGAAGAAATCAAGCTCAAGAAAATGAAGCTCCACTGCAAGGATGAAATGGAGCGGATTGCCGCGCGTATCCAGCGCGTGCGGGCCAACTACCCGCAATAACGGCGCTTCCCGCCAAGCCAAACTGTCGTAGAATGACCGTGCGCGCTCGCGCCGTGAAGGACGCGGGCGGAAACGTTGAGGTATATTCCAGGAAGCATGGTCAAAGAAGGCTACTACTTTGGGTTGCCCCTGCTTGTTTTGGGCGCCGGCGCCTTTCTACTGGGCTGGGCGGTGCCTGCGGCAATTCTGGTGTGTCTCGCCTTGTTCGTTTTCTCGTTCTTTCGAGACCCGGAGCGCGTGATTCCTGCGGAGCCTGGCGCGGTAGTGTCACCGGCGGATGGGCGCGTGGTGGTGGTCACCGATGAGCAGAGTTCTGGGAGGCCCGGGCAGCGCATCAGCATTTTCCTGGCGATCTGGAACGTGCACGTGAATCGGGCGCCTCTGGCGGGCACGATTACAAAGATGGACTACCGACCGGGCAAGTTCCTGGCGGCAATGCGCGAGCGCGCTTCACTGGAAAACGAGCAGAATGTGTTTACGCTTTCGACCGAAGCGGGCGAAATGGTCTTCAAGCAGATTGCGGGGCTGATTGCCCGGCGGGTAGTCTCTTGGAAGAAAGTGGGAGAAACCGTCGCGCGCGGCGAGCGCATCGGCCTGGTAAGGTTTGGGTCGCGTGTGGACGTCTGGCTGCCCAAAGACGCAGAGATCCTCGTGAAGGTTGGGGACAACGTGAAGGGCGGCGCAAGCGTGCTGGCGCGGTGGGCAACCACACGCGCGACGACGGAATCGGCCGGGACGAGCAAGACGGATAAGGACGAAAACCTGACGCTGTCAGGGAAGCGATTGTGACAATGCCTGAGCCCGAACAACACGAAATACCGTTCGAAGGGCGTCGCTTCCGCAATCCCAAATTGCGCCGCGGAATTTTCCTCTTGCCCAGCCTCTTTACGGTGGGGAATTTGGTCTGTGGCTACTTTGCCGCTGCGGCTTCGCTGGCTGGCGGACAGGACGATTTCGATCGCGCCGCCAAGGCCATCGGCTTGGCCATTTTGTTCGATTCGATGGATGGCCGCATCGCTCGCCTGTTGGGCGCGAACACCGATTTTGGCGTGCAGTTTGATTCGCTGGCGGACGTCGTGAGTTTTGGAATTGCGCCGGGCTTGTTGGCGTATTCCTGGGGAGTCCGCCATCTTCCCGGATTGGAAAGTTCGGAGGCCCTTCAACAAATCATGCACTTTGGCTGGTGGTTTTGTCTGGCATTTGTCGTTTGCTGCGCTTGGCGACTGGCGCGCTTTAACATCCAAGGGATGGCCCCCGGAGGCTCTAAGCATTTCGTTGGAATGCCCACTCCCGCCGCCGCGGGGATGATCGCCTCTACTGTCCATTTTCTCAGGGGGGCGCCAATTCAGGATCCGCGATGGGCGATTGCGTGGATTATCCTCACCTTGGCTTTGGCCGGGCTGATGACTAGCACCATTCGCTATTCAAGTTTCAAAGACATCCCTTGGACTAGGAAGCAGCCGTCCCTGGCGATCGTGTTTCTCGCTCTTCTGGGCGCAGCGATTTGGCGCTGGTCGGAGCAAGTCTTGTTCTTGATGGCGAGTGCTTATACGGTGATCGGTGTGACGCTGCACTTGGTGCGCTTCCTGCGCCACCGGCTGGTTTCGCGGACCGCGTGATTCATGCCTTCCTTTGAACGGGACTCCAAACGTATTGTGATTGCCGGTGCATCTTCACTTTTAGGGGCGGAGCTGAAGTCTTTGCTCGAAGAGAGCAGGTTTGCCGATTGGGATTTTCGGCTGGTGGACGAAGAGGACGCCGCGGGAACGCTAACCGAAGCGGGCGGCGAGCCAGCGGTGATTCAGCCGGTGGAAGAAAGCAGCTTTGAACGCGCCCGCTTCGTGTTCTTCACAGGCTCTGGCAGTTTCACGACTGCGAATCTGGCGGGGGCAAAGGCTGGTGGTGTTAATGTCGTCGATCTATCCGGAATGCTTGCGTCCGATAGGACGGGCTTTGCATGGTTTCCGAAGCTTGCGGAGTTGGGTGGGCAAGCGTTTGACAAGAGTGCTTCGATGTTCGCCATTCCCTCCGCGGCGGCGACCGCGGCCTCTGCGTTGGCGCTGGCGCTGGGGACAGCTGGTTTGCGAAAGCTGACTATGATTTGCTTCCAGCCGGTTTCCGAAGCGGGCCGAGCGGGGATCGAAGAGCTGGAGAGCCAGACCGGGCAATTGCTGTCGTTTCAAAGCGTTGGGCAGCCCGTGTTTGGCGCGCAGGTGGCCTTCAATCTTCTGAATCAGTACGGCGAGGCCAGTAGGCAGAAGTTGGGATCCGTGCGTACACGCGTGCGTACCGAAATCAAAGCCTGCCTGGGAAGTAAGCTCCCCATTCCTGCGCTGCAAGTGGTTCACGCCCCGGTTTTTTATGGGACCGCGTTTTGCGCGTGTGCGGAGGTTTCTCCGGAAGCAGACGGCGCGAAACTCATGACGGCATGCCGAGCCGCCGGCTTCGAACTGATCGTGCCCGGTGATGGCCCGAACAATGTCAGCTGCGCTGGCGAGAAAGTCATTCAAATCGCGGAGCCGGAACGCGATGGCTCGCAACCTGGGACTTGGTGGTTTTGGGGAGCGGCGGATAATATCCGTTTGCCGGCGGCCAATGCCGTGAAACTGGCGGAGATGCTTGCGTGATAAGAAGTAGCGAGTGGCGAGTGGCCCTTCGAGGCTCTGGGCAAGCGAGTGGCGAGAAAAGTCCGTATTTTCTGATTCTTCTTGCGACATTGTTAGCCAGTGGTTGCGGATATCACGTTGCAGGAAAGAACAGCGCGCTGCCCAAGAGCATCCATGTGATTTCTGTGCCGGCCATTGAAAACAAAACCAGCGTCTACCGCATCGAACAAAGACTAACCGTTGCCACCGTGCATGAGTTTTTGTCCAAAACGCCTTATCGCATCGTGCCTGAACCGGCGAATGCCGACGCCGTGCTGCGCGGGAAAGTGCTGAGCATCGAAGCAGTGCCTCTGCTGTTTGACACAACCACGGGGCGAGCTACGTCGATGTTGATTACCGTAAAGTGCGAAGTGACGTTCGAAGAGCGCGAGTCGGGAAAAGTTCTCTATCACACGGACAATTTTGTCTTTCGCAACCAGTACGAAATTCCGACTATCCTGGTGCCCGGCACGGCCACAGCGAACAGCAACACCGTTGCCGGTTTCTTCGAAGAGCAGGATCCGGCATTGGACCGCCTGGCGCAGGATTTTGCAGCGCGGCTGGTAGCGGCGGTAACGGAGAATTTTTAGCGGCGCGTGGCAGCGGCTTTATGCCGCTGCCGCGTTGGAACGGAAGACGGCGGGATAAACCCGCCGCTACACATTCTGCCGCCTGCGCATGACGGCGGCGCGGGAGAGGGCACGATGTATCGTGGCCCTGCAAGAGGTGACGATGGCGCGGGTTTCGCAACAGGAGTTTGCGGCGCGGCTGGAAAAGGGGAAGACCATCCCTGCGCTTCTGTTATTGGGTGACGAAGCCTATTTGCGCGACAGTTGCCGCGCGCTTTTGATTGAGAAATTTGTTCCCGAGGCTGCCCGGGAGTGGGCCGTCTCACGGTACTCCGCGGACCGCGGAGAGTCGGCGGCAGCGCTTGACCAGGCGCAGACCATGGCGATGCTGTCGCCCCGCCAAGTCGTCTTTCTAGAAGAGGCCGCAGCCATCGACAAATTGGGCGAGAAAAACCGCGACGAGACCGTGGCGCTTCTCGATTCCTATCTGTCCAACCCCGCTCCGTTCACCGTATTGGTAATCGAAGCGACGGCTCTGGATCAGCGCATGAAGCTCGGAAAGCTGCTCGCGGAGAAGGCGCTCGTGGTGGATTGCGGCTTGGGCGAAGAGCTCGGTGAGAGATTGAGCACCGCGGTGATGATGGCGCGCACCATCGCGAAAGAAGAGGGCGTGGAGTTCGAGAAGGGCGCAGCGGAAGATTTGGCGGAGTTTGTGGCCGCGGATCTGATGCGGCTGAAGACGGAAATCGTAAAGCTGGCTACGTATGTGGCTGGACGAAAACAGATTCGGCGCGAGGATGTGAGCGCCCTGGTGGTTTCGGAGAAGACCACCACGGTTTGGGAACTGGCGGACCTGCTCGCTTCACGACAAAGCAAGAAGGCTCTCGAGTTCCTGAACCGTTTGCTTAGAAACGGCGAGGAACCGTTGTCCATGCTCGGCGCGATTACGTGGATGTATCGCAAGCTGATCGAGGCGAGCGAAGTGAAGGGCGTAACCAACGGCTGGCAAGCCGCGCGCGTGTTGGGGATGCGCCCGGAGCAAGCGGAGCTGGCGCTGCAGAGTGCGCGAAAGATTTCGAAGCCACGGTTACTGCAAGGACTTGGGGCTTTGCAGCGTGCCGACGACCGTCTGAAAGGCGGCCGGGAAGACACGCGAGCAGTGATGGAGTTCCTGGTGGTCGAGCTTACGGGCGGGGAAGCGCTTGCGACGCGAAGGTGAGGGCGAAATGGAACCCCAGGCGAACCGGCTTGGGCGCAGACATGCCGTGAAGGACGGCACTCGCTCGGTCAAGAAGACGCGGCGACTTCGAAATGGCGGGCGTGGCCGTCAAATTCCGTGAGCATGGCGATAGCTTCCTCGGAGACGACGGCTGCTTCGAGGTCCTTGCCTGCGAAGCCGCGAATGGCCTCCAGGGAGCGCCAGGAAGTCTCCACGAGAATCTCGACGTCGCCCCCGGCGTGACGCGCAAACAGCGTAGCCCCCAGAAATCCGTTGACGGAGCGCAAGTCGGGCAGGACTTTTCGTGAAAAATAGGCGCGGTACCGAGGCCACTGTTCTTTAGTGGTGCGAGCAGTCCATTGGCGAAGGATGCTTGCCAGTTGCGTCTGCTTCGTAGCGGGAGGTGGTTCGTTTCCGACCACTACCGCCCACGGACGCACTTCCCATTTCTTGACCAGGCCGTTCAGGACGTAAGGATCTTCGCGGGCGAAATCTTCCACTGTGCGCTTGTCATCGACATGGAAAACGAGCAGGGCGCGGTCGACGGGTTCGGTCAGTGCGCCGGCCAGGGCGAGCTCGCCGCGTTCGTAGGATTGCCGCGCGAGGCGCAAATGCTCCTCGCGAAAGGGCACACGCTTCGTGACCATGTCATCCACCAATTCGTAAAGGAGGGCGTAGTAGGCCATGTGTTCCTCTACAGTGAGCTGAGAGCGGTCAAATTGTAACGGGAATTCGCACTGGCCGCAGCGTCGGCGGAAAGAAAAAAGGGACGGGCTATAGCCCGCCCCTACACTGAACCCTAATTATGGAAAATGGAAGTCAGGTCACTTTGCCGCCTTCGCTTTGACAGCGTTATAGGCCAGGGTGAGACGCGATTTGTAACGGTTGCCGGTATTTTCGTGAAGGACTCCCTTGGTAATGGCCTGATCGATGGCGGCCATGGTGGGTCCCAGGAGGTTGCCGGAAGCAGTGGCATCACCGGCCGTAATGGCTGTACGCAGGCGGCGCATCATGGTGCGCACCCGAGTGCGGTTGGCGCGGTTGACTTCGGCACGTTGACGAGCCTGCGCCGCCCTCTTTAAAACTGACTTTTTCCTCTTCTTAACTTTGGTAGGCTGTCCCTGAGCCATCTAGTGCTCCTTTAGCGTATCGCTCAAACTTCTAACGTTAAACGAGGCGTAAGGCTTTGTCAAACGAGGCCAAAGCAGAGGCCAAAACACCTGTGGGCGCGCCTGCGCCGCTTCAACCGCCGCGAGCGGGGTTTTCCAGTGCGGGGAGCGCAGGCTCGGCAGCGCATACGAAACAAGCACATAAGCACGACGAGTTGCGTCTGCTGATTAATTCGCGGCACCCGATCCTGACAGTCGAAACGCCTGAAGAGGAGCGGCTGGAAGCGATGCTGATCGAGGTGGCCACCGAGCTAGGCGTGCCGTTGTACGAGTGGAGCGTGACGACCGGTCTCTCGAAGGCCAAGGGAGCACCGCTGTACAACAGCGACAACCCGGAACAAGCGCTGGCCAACATTGGATTGATTCAGGGCGACGGGATTTTCCTGTTGAAAGATTTTGCGCGGTATTGCGAAAACGACAAGATTTGCCGGCGGCTGCGCGACCTGGCAGAGAAGTTTCGAACGGTGCGACGGTCAATCATATTGACCGCGGCAAAAATGGAGTTGCCGTCCGATCTCGATGCGGACGGCATGCCCTTTCAATTGGGCTTGCCCGAGGCGGAGGAGTTGCTGCCCGGCGTCAAGCAAGTGCTCGCGGAGCTGAACCACGAGCAGCATATTCCAGTTTCGCTGGAAATTGCGGAGATGTCGCAACTGGCGCAGAACCTGGTGGGTTTGCCGGAAGAAGAAGCGTTTCGGGTGCTGCGCAAGAGCGCGCTGGCGCGCGGCAAGGCTGATGCGGGGCTGCTCGAAGCGGTGCTCGAAACGAAGCGAGAAGCACTGAAGACGGAAGGATTGATTGAGACGGTGCGGCGGGACGCGTCCTTTGTGGACGTGGCGGGGTTGCGGCATTTGCGCGAGTGGATTGGAAAGAGGAAGAGCGCGCTGACTCCCGAAGGCCAGCGGTTTGGCCTGGTGCCGCCAAAAGGCGTGCTGATTACTGGCGTGCAGGGCTGCGGGAAGAGCCTGGCGGCGCGCGCCGTCGCGGGGGAATGGGGATTCGAACTGGCGCGGTTGGATGCGGGCGCAGTGTACGACAAATATGTAGGGGAAAGTGAGCGGCGGCTGCACAAGGCGCTGGAGTTGGCTCAAAAGCTGGCGCCGCTTGTGTTGTGGATCGACGAAATCGAGAAGGCTTTTGCTTCGGCGGGTTCCAGCGGAGACGCGGACGCGGGGCTGTCGCAGCGGCTGCTGGCGACGCTGTTGACATGGATGCAGGACCGCGAGGGCGGGGTCTTCCTGGCGGCGACTTCGAACAACATCACTGTGCTTCCCCCGGAGATGCTGCGCAAAGGGCGGTTCGACGAGATTTTCTTTGTCGATCTGCCGAACGCGGAGGTGCGCGCGGCGTTGTTCGCGCTGCATTTGAAGAAACGCGGGCGTGATGCAGCAGCGTTTGACGTAAAGAAACTGGCGGGAGCGAGCGAGGGTTTCTCGGGAGCGGAGATCGAGCAGACGATCGTGGCCGGACTTTACACTGCGTTCAACGCCAAGCAGCAGCTCACTACGGAAATCCTGATCGCGGAGATTCAGAGTACACGGCCGCTTAGCGTGACCCGCGCCGAAGATGTGCAGTCCATTCGCACATGGGCGAAAACCCGCGCCGTGCCTGCGGATTAGAAGGATTCGGAAGTCGGATAGGCTATCAGCCGCGGAGGAACACTTCACTCTCTCGTATCTATTTCGATCTGGGAGTTCAGTCTTTGACGCGCGCGTTGGCTTCGTCAAAGCGACGCTGCATTTTTTCGCCGTCACAGGGACCTTCGAGCAAGGTTTCCGCGTCCCATTCGCTGCGCGGCACGCCAAAAAAGTCGCCGCCGTAGATATGAATCGCGCCGGTCAGGCGGGGAATGGGATTGGTGACGGAATGAATGATTTCATGGCCGAGCGGCAGAATCTCCTTTTCGCAAAGGGCCTTAGCGCCCACCGCTTCCACGATCCCGCCCGCTTTGCCGGGCACGCGACGCCAGTAGATATTGTCCTCGCGGCCCGTGTAAATGCCGATAAGCGCCCACATGTGATGATTGTGCGGCAGCAAGACCATGTGCGGCGCCCAAATGACGTTCAGGATAGTGAGCTGGCTGGACTGAAACAACTTTTGCATTTCGGCGCGCTGGGGTTCGCCGAGCGCCTGGAGAACTGCGGCGGGGTCAGAAACCGCGCGGTTCAGAACATGGCGGACGGCCACTTGCGAAGCCACCTCTTTTGAGGCGGTCAGGCAATCTGCGACGAATTGGTCCCGATCAAAACCCATGGAGAAACCTCCGGCGGCGGTGACGAGTCCATTTTATACCTAAGAACCTTGGAGGCTGGTGGCGTATTGCTGGGCGCATCGCGAGACAGGTACAGCCGCAAGACAAAACCCCGCTCTGGCGGAAGAAAGAGCGGGGCTGGGGCCGAGGGCAGCTTTGCTTATTTGTCTCTGTTGAAGGAAAGCGGAAACTCGAAAACGGTGCCGCCCACCGGAACACGTAGGACGAGATCCGCGGCTTTCGTGTCACGGTCGAACCACACGGCGCCGGCGGTCTTTTCCCCGGACTTCAAAGTGCATTCGCGCAGGGAAAGAGTCTTGATTTCCTGAGCCATGTCGACTAGCGCAGCCTGATTCTTTGCCGCAATTTCTTCGAGGGCTTGCTGCTGCTCGAGCAAATTCGGAGAGGGCTTGGAAGAGACTCTGTAAGTCACGTTAAGAGCAGCCGCATTTACGGCAGACGAACGATCCGGCTGCAAGCCGTTAACGGGGCCGGCTGTGGAAGCGGTCCACAGTAGCTGATGGTTCAGGGCCGTGGACAAGCGTTCCGGATCCTGAAGGCGCAGCGGCTTCCTGCTCGGTGCAACCTCCGTCAACGCCAGAAGCTTGGGAAGGATGTAGACCTGCTGGCCGCTGGCGTTCATCACCGCGATGTTCGCGCGCAGTTTCCAGCCCGTGTCTTGCAGGGAAACCTGCACAGTGATGCCATTCGCGGTGAGCGATTCGACGACCTTGTTGCTGCTGGGAAACGAAACGCTACCTGGAGCGCCTTGCTGCCACAGCGCAATGCCGTTCGTTAGAGGAGCATTCTCCAACGCGGAGGAACTCGCTCTTGCGGTTGGCGCCGAGAGGAACAGGCGCGCCACATATCCGTTCCTCCCGTCTTCCGTGCGGACATTCACGGTGTAGCTCTCCATATCGGAGAGAACGGCGACTTCCTGGCCGCATGGAAGGTTGGCGACCAGCTTCATCGGCAGCGACTGCTCCGCATCCGCGGTCAAGGGCACACTGGTGAAGCCGTTCTTGCACAGAATCTGGCTGGTCAAAACGGGGCTTGAAGGAGGCGCTGGCGGGTTGGAGTCTGCCAATGCCTGGGAAGAAGAAACTAGAAGCAAGCCCGCTACGATGCTGAGACGCGTCAATTTTTCTTTCATGAATTTCACTCCCCCACGGAATGAAGTTTTGAAATTTCTAATGTCCGCTGCGAGGACATCTTCTCGTCCGGAAATACCAGCGTCCATAGTGCTCGCGTACCAGAGTACAGTTAATGAGTAGGGCACTGTCCTTTGCGCGGCAGGAGGTACAGGTAAGAAGCCAATCCTGCGTGAAGCGGCGAGAAGAATGTTTCCCGTGGTCCACAGCTGAATCACGGGAGCCACAACAGACAACCCGAAGGAGGTTCCATGCGCTAGGCAGATCAACATATCGAGGCTCTCCATGTCATACCCCGCGCCCATCTCGGTCCCAACTCTTACCGCAACCGGGTCTCTTGCTGCCGGGAATGCAACTCGCGCATGGGCGAGCGCTCGGCCAACGACTTTTTGCGCTTGCTCTACCGTGAGGGCCGTATAGTCGGCGCCGAGCTAATTCGCGGCCTCCAGTCTCTCAACGACCTCGCCGCCGGCAACCTCCGCCCTCAACTCGCTGCTTCCTTCTATTCTCTCCCCCGCAAACCCCGTTCCCGCGGCACCTCCAACGTCAGTAGCCAGCTTCCGCTTAACCCGTCAGAACGTAAGCCAGGAGTTGACAAGTCCCTTTAGTCCGCAGTCGTTGGGTCGATGACTCGGCGAACTGCAGAGACTCGATTTGCGGGGAAACCCCCTTGCTTCGCGTGTGCTTGGATCATCGCTTCATCGGGCGCGAGGTACACACAGTAGATCTTGTCGCCCGTAACGTAGCTTTGCAGCCACTGAATCTCAGGACCCATTCCTTTAAGGACGGTCAATGATTTCTGAGAAATCTCCTTTAGTTCGGCTTCGGATAGATTGCCGGCTCCTGGGATTTCCCTCTCGATGACGTACTTCGGCATTTCCTAACCTCCTCTTAGCCCACGGCAAGCGAGCAGATAGACTTGCTTCTTAACAACCGGTGACGCATCACAACCTTTGCCTGGCTCGCTGGATGACAACCAGTCGTGGATCGCCGCGGTGACTGCCTTCCTGCATAGATTTCCCGGCGCACTGTCCGGACATGCTTGCTTTCGTGCGCTGAAGGGTTATTTCACTTCGACCTTTGTGCGCATCCATGGGTGAATGCAGCATTGAAAGAGGTGTTCCCCTTTGGAAAGACCGGTGATCTGCGACGTGCTGCCTTGGAGGATTCGGGTTCTTGCCACAGCGACGTTCGAGAAGCCGCCGGCACATTCCGGAACTACGTCCTCTCCTCCGTTAAGCGGGCCGATGAAGCCGCCTCCGAATTTCGACACTTCGGTGAAGGTGTGAGGCTCGCCGCCCTGGTTCACCACGCTAAGAGTGGTTCCTTTGGGGATACTCATTGCGTCCGGTTCGAAGTCCCAGTTCGGGTCCGGAGTCCCGCTCGCTGCCTTGGAAAACAAATCGGCGAACTTGGTGGATGCTCCAAGAGCAACGTTCTTGCAGAAACCTGGCCCGACTGCAGTTGGCGCATTGAACGAGGCCGGATCACATTCGTCCAGAGCGACAACCTGTGCGACGGCCGGAGGTTTCTCCAACTCCGCTGCGCCCGCGAACAGCAATGCGCACGAGACCAAACCGAACTTAATTAATGAGGCGCTCGTCATAAATTCTCCTTCTTGGGCTGGAGAGCCCGGTAAACTGCAGCCTTTGTAACTCCGAGGGAGGGTGCCTGGTCAATGCAGGAGCGGTAAGGAAAGGGTGAAATGAAGGTGAAGGCCCAAATAGCTGATTCGCAATAGTTTTCTCTTGCTGGAGGCGAGTGTCTGAGGCAAAATCCAGCTAACCCCGCAGACTTTGGCCTATGCCCTCGCAGGACGCCATCTACCGCTTTGGCCCATTCGAGCTGCGAGCGCGAACCCGCGAACTCTACAAGAACGGCATCCGGCTGAAGGTGCGTCCCCAGCCCTTCCAGGTCCTGCTGGCTCTGTTGGCACGCTCGGGGGATATCGTGAGCCGGGAGGAACTGCGGCCACTCCTTTGGTCAGCGGAAACGTTCGTGGATTTTGAACACGGGTTGAATACGGCCATCAAGGAGTTACGCGGCTTGCTGAATGATTCTGCTGGCGAGCCTCGCTATATTGAGACCCTGCCAAAACTGGGCTACCGCGTCATCGTGCCCGTAACCCAGGTCGCGTCGGTTCACGCCGCAAAAGCAAAAGAAAAAAACGCAACCACGCCAGCCGCTTCCGTTGCCGTATTGCCTTTCGTCAATCTTAGTGCTGACCCGGAAAACGAGTTCTTCGCGGATGGCATCACCGAAGACGTCATCACGCATCTGGCGAAAATAAAATCGCTAAAGGTAATCTCACGCACCTCGGTCATGACGTTTAAGAAGCGCGACGGGGGATTGCGCGGAATCGGCGAACGGCTCGGCGCCTCGACCTTGCTCGAGGGCAGCGTCCGGCGAGCCGGCAGCCGGGTGCGCATCGTCGCGCAGCTGATTGACTGCGCTACCGACGAACACCTTTGGGCGGAAACTTACGATCGTGAGCTGACGGACATCTTCGCCATTCAGACCGACGTCGCTCTGAAGATCGCCAGCGCTCTACGCGCCGAACTGTCGCACGACGAGCGAGCGCGTGTCGGCCGGCCCCCAACTCACGACTTGGGGGCTTACGAGCTGTACCTACATGGCCGCAACTGGTTCAATCAATTCACGGATGAAGGCTATCGCCGAAGCCTGCTCGACTATCACGCCGCCGTTGACCGCGATCCGGGTTTCGCCCTGGCTTGGGCCAGCATTGCCGGGGCTTATACGGAACTGTGCATCGGGGGCAGCGTCGGCAAATCGCCCGAGGAGACTATCGTTCTGGCAAAAAAAGCGGCTACGCGCGCACTGGAAATCGACGAGGAGCTTGGCGAAGCCCACGGCGTCTCGGCCCTGATCCAATTCGCCTTCGACTTCGATTGGGCAGGCGCTGAACGCTCCTTCCTGCGCGCCATCGAACTCCGTCCCGGCAACGCCCAGGCGCATCAGCATTACGGTTGGCTCTGCTCTTCGCTCGGAAGACACGACGATGCGCTGCGCCAACTGCGACGCGCGCGTGCGCTCGACCCGCTCCTGATCCCGACCGACGTCGTGACTCATCTTCTGCGGGCCGGACACATCGGCGAAGCGTTGGAGGAGGCTCGAAAGTCGGCCCGGGAACAGCCCGGCACACCACGTTGCCATTCGGTCCTCGGGTGGGCGCTGATTTTTTCCGGCGAAGGGGCCGCAGGCATTGCATCACTTGAACGGGCGGTAGCACTCTCACCCGGCGCAACGCTGTTCCTCTCCCAGCTCGGTCAGGCCTGCGCATTGGCGGGCGACGTTAAGCGGGCAAGGCAAATTCTCGATGAAATGCACGATCGCTCGACGCGCGAGTTCATCTCTCCCTACCACTTCGCGTATGTGTACGCCGGCCTCGGCGAAGCCGATGCTGCGATCGACTGCCTTGAACGAGCCTTCGAGCGACGCTCAGGTGCAATTTACGGTATAAAGGGCTCGTTCCTCTTCCGCAACCTGCGCGACCATCCCCGTTTCAAGTCTCTTCTTCGCCGCATGAATCTAAGCTGACCGGCCACCGCGGCGTCGGCAATAGGGAAGCGAAAAATCGGCTCAGGTCGATTAGTCGGCTAATCGAAAACTGACCAGGTAGCTGGTGTTGTCTAATTCCGTGTTGCTGAGTCTCCGGGCCACGGCTCACACATTTAGAGCATCACCAGTAGCTCCCGTAACTTGACCGACGCAAACCTATGCGTTAGGGTGTAATGAGTTTCTCCGAGCTGTCGGCTCCATTTCGCTGGGGCCAGGTAAGACGAGGAGGAATCCCATCGGCCAGCCGGTTTCCGTAGCAGGAAGACCTTCCAATTGGATGCGACGTACCGTTCACATTTCCGGACAAATCGAACCCTTCTTTGGCACGCTGGACGAAAACGTGCGCTTGCTCGAGGAGTCGCTGCAAGTGCGCACGCACCTGCACGACACCCGCCTGACCATTGAAGGCGAGCAGGAGAGCGTGGACCAGGCGGTGAAAATCATTGAAGAGTACAACCACCTGACCAGGCACGGCCGCACGCTTTCCGCCGCCGAGGTGAAGTCGCTGGTGCGTGTGGCGACCGAGGAGCCGCACGAATCGCCGCGGGGGATGTTCGAGCACGGGCGCGCGCGGTCGTTCGGAAAGAAGCAGGTCACGCCGAAAACCGCGGGCCAGCGCCGTTATATGGAAGAGATGGAAAACCACGACATGACGTTTGCGGTCGGCCCCGGCGGCACGGGCAAAACGTACCTCGCGGTAGCCATGGCCGTGAGCGCGCTGCTGACCAAGCAGGTCAACCGCATCATCCTGGCGCGGCCGGCGGTGGAAGCGGGCGAGCGGCTGGGATTCTTGCCGGGAACGCTGCAACAAAAGATCGATCCGTACATGCGGCCGCTCTACGACGCGCTCTATGACATGCTGGACGCGGATAAGCTGGAGCGCTTTTTGGAGAAGGGAATCATTGAAGTGGCTCCGCTGGCGTTCATGCGCGGGCGCACGCTGAACGATTCTTTTGTGATTCTGGACGAGGCGCAGAACACCACCAGCGAGCAAATGAAGATGTTCCTCACAAGGCTGGGATTCAATTCAAAGGCCGTGGTCACGGGCGACGTGACGCAAATCGATTTGCCGCCGGGGAAGAAGAGTGGGTTGGTCGAGGCACTGGAAGTTTGCGGAAAGATTGAAGGCATTGGCGTGGTGCAGTTCGGCGAGAAGGACGTGGTTCGCCACAACCTGGTGCAGCAGATTATCCGTGCTTATGAAGACTATGAAGGCGCGCACTCGCAGCGAGGAAGCGCCCTGAACGGCAAAACAACAGCAGCGCCCAAGGAATCCGGCAAAGAACAAGAGCAAGAAACCCGGCAAGGATGATTCTGAACCGGCAGCGTGAGGTACGCGTGGCGCGCCGCAACCTCGAATCGTTCCTGCGCCGTGTAAAGCGGGAACTGGGCCTGTCGAAATCCGAGGTGACCGTCTGCCTGGTGAGCGACACCGTGATGGCGCGTTTGAACCAGAGCTTTCGACGGAGAAAAGGGCCGACCGACGTGCTTTCGTTTCCCGCTGCCGTGAGAAATGGTCCCGTGCGCTTGCCGCGACGAAGTGCCGGGTCAAAGACGGTCGAGAATCTGGGTGACATCGCCATTTCTCCGGCAACGGCACGTCACTACGCGAAGAAGAACGCGCGCAAGCTTGGCAATGAGCTTCGCGTCCTCATGCTGCATGGCGTCTTACATTTGCTCGGCTACGACCACGAGACCGACCACGGCGAAATGGATCGCGTGGAACAGAAGTTCCGCAGGCGGTTGGGAATCGCTTAATGAACCTGAGCTGGCTCTACGCCTTGAGTGTCGTGCTGATTGCGCTGACGCTCCCAATTTTTTCCTACCTGACGTTGATCTACCGCGAATTGGGCCGTATGACCACCGGCCGCGTGCACGAACATCTGGACATCTTCGAGGCGGAAATCGAGCCGAAGCTGAAGATCAATCGGCGAAGCGGCGGGCGGACGTTCCGCATTCTGGGCCACTTCTGGCTTGCGTTTCTCGTGTTGGAGACGACGCGCGGCGTTGTGTACTTCGTCTCAGGGACTTGGGAATCGTTTGTCGAGTTCAGCGTGTTTCTGGTCCTCGAAGTCGTCTTCGCTATGCATTTCATTCCGGACATGCTGCTGTACCGCACTACGGGGCGGTGGCTTTTGCCCTTGCTCCCACTGATTCGGGCGGCGATGTGGTTTGTCTGGCCTGTGCGGGTCTTCCTGGAAGGAGCGGAGTCTCTGGCGCGCATCTCCGAGCAGGAAGCCGAAAAAACCGAGGAGCAGCGCACGGAAGAAGGAATCGAGGCGCTGGTGGAGGCGGCGGAAGAAGAAGGGATTATCGAGCCGGAACAGGCTGACTTGATCGAGCAGGTAGTGGAGTTCAGCGACAAGCGCGTGCGCGAAGTGATGACTCCGCGCCCGGACATTGTGGCGATGCCCGGGGACGCCACTCTTGAAGAGCTGCACGCGAAAGTGGTGGAGACGAAATTCAGCAAGATCCCGGTCTATGAGAAATCGCTGGATGATATTTTCGGAGTTGTGTACACGCAGGATTTGCTCCACATTGCTGATCAAGACTTGCCGAAGCGCAAAGTGCGTGAGCTTGCGAAGCCCGTTCTGTTCATTCCGGAGACGAAGATTGGCTCGGAATTGCTGCGCGAGATGCGGCAGAAGGGGCAGCCACTGGCGGTAATCATCGACGAGCATGGCACGGTGGCGGGAATCGCGACGATTGAGGATCTGGTCGAAGAAATTGTCGGAGCGAGCGGCAATCAGGGAAAACCGCTGGCTCCGGATGTGGTGCGCGAACCGGACGGAGGGCTGGTGATGCGCGGGAGTCTGGCAATCGGCGCAGTCGAGGAACTTCTGGGCGTGCATTTTGGCGAAGAATCGGACGACACAGTCACCACGCTGGCGGGGTTGCTCAGCCACGTTTCCGGGAAAGTGCCGGGGCCGGGGGACAAGATCGACCTCGAAGGACATCGCTTTGAAGTCGTGGAAGCGAATCAGCGCAAAGTGCTGCGGGTGCGCATTCGCAAGCAGATGAAAGCGGTTCCTACAAAGAGCTAGATTCCTCGGGCTTAAAGTACGAGTGTTTGCTTCGGGAGGGGGAGAGCGATGACGGGTGTGCTATCGAAGAGAAGTCTTGCGGCGGTGGTTGCTGTTGCCTTGCTTGGGTTTGCTCTGCCCGAAGCGATTCGCGCGCAAGAAAAACCAGCCGCGAATGAGCCAACCGTTGACATGCAATGGGGTGTGAAAATCCCCATGCGCGACGGAGTGAAGCTGAACGCCACCGTGTTCACGCCACATGCGCAAAAGGATTCCTTGCCGGTCATTTTCACCTTCACGCCTTACATCGGAGATTCGTATACGGACCGCGCTGTGTATTTTGCCAAGCACGGATACGTTTATGCATTGGTGGACGTGCGCGGGCGCGGAAATTCGGGCGGAGACTTCGAGCCGTTCGCGAATGAAGGTCATGATGGCTACGACGTCGTGGAGTGGCTGGCGAAGCAGGTGTATTGCAACGGCAAAGTGACCATGTGGGGCGGGTCGTATGCGGGATTCGATCAGTGGACGGTGCTTAAGGAATTTCCTCAGCACCTCGTCACCATCGTGCCAGCGGCCGCCGCCCATCCCGGAGTGGATTTTCCCTTCCAATACAACATTTTTGCGCCGTACGACATGCAATGGCTGACCTTCACGAGCGGCGCGACGAGCAACGGAAGCCTGTTTGGTAACAGCAGTTTTTGGGCATCAAAGTCGCGCGAAATGTATCTGGCGCACTCAGCGTTTGAGGATTTCGACAAGGTAGTGGGCAATCCCTCCACCGTTTTCCAGAAATGGCTCAAACATCCGACCCCAGATGCGTACTACGACGCCATGGCGCCCTCGCCGGAGCAGTACAAGAAGATTGCCATGCCGATCCTGACCATTACGGGCCATTACGACGGAGACCAGCCTGGCGCATTCACCTACTACAAGCGGCACATGCAATACGGCACACCGGAGGCGAAAGCCAAGCATTACCTGATTATCGGGCCGTGGGACCACGCAGGGACGCGCACACCGAAAGCCGAAGTGGGCGGCCTGAAATTCGGGGCTGCGAGCGTGCTCGACTTAAACAAGTTGCACACCGAGTGGTACGACTGGACGATGAAGGGCGGGCCAAAGCCAGAGTTTCTGAAGAAACGCGTCGCGTATTACGTGGTCGGCGCGGAACAGTGGAAATACGCGGATACCCTGGAAGGCATTGCGAACACGACGAAGACTCTTTATCTCGGGTCGGGTGGCAGTGCAAAAGATGTGTTCCACGCGGGCGCGCTATCCGAAGCGAAGCCCGGTGCCACAAGTCTGGCGGATGAATGGGTCTACGATCCTCTCGACACGCGGCCCGGCACTGCAGAGCCGGATGATGATCCGAACGGCCTGATATCCCAGCGCTCGGTCCTCAACCTGTTTGACGAAGGCGTGATCTATCACAGCGAACCATTCGCGGCACCCACCGAAATCAGTGGGTTTGCCAAACTCACGGTATGGCTGCGCATGGACGTTCCCGACACGGACCTTGAGGTCGATCTGTACGAGATTCTGCCGGACGGCGGATCGGTGTCGCTTACTTCTGCGGACATGCGTGCGCGTTACCGCGAGTCTCTGCGCGAAGCGAAGCCGCTGGAGCCGGGCAAAATCGAAAAATACGTCTTCGACAATTTTACGTTCTTCTCGCGCCAAGTCGCGCTAGGCAGCCGCTTGCGGCTCGTCGTGCGCAGCATCAATTCGCTCAGCGCGGAGAAGAACTACAACAGCGGAGGAGTGGTGGCTGAGGAGACTGGACGAGTCGCGAAGACGGCGCACATTTCGCTGATCCATGATGCGGACCACCCCAGCTTCCTGGAGCTGCCAGTCGTCAAGCCGTGAGTGCGAAAGGGCAAAATACGAAAAGGAAACTTCGCTCGGGATTCGTGGCCATCTTGGGCCGCCCGAACGCCGGGAAATCCACGCTGCTGAACCGGCTGGTAGGTCAGAAAATCGCCATCGTCACGGCCAAGCCGCAGACCACGCGGAACCGCATTCAGGGAATTGTGACGCGGCCGGAAGGGCAGATCGTCTTCATTGACACACCCGGACTTCACGAGGCCGAAACCGCACTGGGACGCCAGATGATGCAGGAAGTGGCGGCAGCACTGGAAGGCATTGACGTTCTGTTGCTGTTGGCCGACGCCAGCAGGATGGAGCCGCGCGCCGACGACCTGTTGGTAGAACGAGCGCGGAAGTTCCCAGGAAAGACCATCCTCGCGCTGAACAAAGTCGACCGGCTACCGAAACCGAAACTATTGCCACTCATCGATGCGTTCGCGAAAGCGTTCGACTTTGCCGCTATCGTGCCGATTTCCGCGCTCAAAGGCTCGGCGTGCGACGAGCTTGCCGCGGAAATCCTGAAGCGCCTGCCTGAAGCAGAGCCGTACTTTCCCGAAGATCAGGTGACGGACCAGCCGGAGCGCTTTCTCGCCGCAGAAATCATTCGCGAGAAGGCCATGCAGGTGATGTACCACGAAGTGCCGTATGCGCTGGCAGTGTTCGTTGAGAAGTTTGAAGAGACTCCAAAAATGCTGCGCATCGAAGCGCTCATGAACGTGGAGCGCGATTCGCAAAAGAAGATTCTCATTGGGCACAAAGGCGAAACGCTGAAGAAGATCGGCACGGAGGCCCGCAAAGAGCTGGAAAGCATTCTGGGAACAAAGATCTACTTGGGCTTATTCGTCAAGGTTGCTCCGGACTGGCGAGAGAATCCCCAGAAAGTACGGGAACTCGACTGGCGCTTCCAGTTGGAGGGTCTGACCAGCGATGGTAGTGAGGAAGACTAATCCGGTGCCGCAATTCCCAGCGACTTCATCTTGCGGTAGAGGTGGCTGCGCTCGAGCCCTAAGGCACTGGCCGTCTGCGTCATGTTCCAGCGGTGTTCCTGGAGCTTCCGAAGGATAAACTCGCGTTCGTAGGCGCTGCGCGCTTCATGCAGCGTCGAATACGGGTGATGAGGGCTTTCCGCCACGCCGCGGAAGAGTTCCGGCGGCAGATGGTGGGGTTCGATTTGCGCCTGCGGACAGACGATGACGAGGCGTTCGACGAGATTGCGCAGTTCGCGGACGTTTCCCGGCCAGGGGTAGCGAATGAGGATTTCCATCGCGGAGTCGCTTAGGGCCCTGGTGCGCTTGCCGTAAGCGGAGCTGAACTCCGCCAGAAAGTAATTCGCCAGTGTAGGGATGTCTTCCTGGCGCTCGCGCAGCGGCGGAACGTAGAAGGGAATCACGTTCAGCCGGTAGAAGAGGTCCTGCCGAAAGGCGCCGCGCGCAATTTCCTGTTCGAGGTTTTTGTTGGTTGCGGCAATCACGCGCACGTCTACATTGGACGTCTCGTTGGAGCCGACGCGCTCGAAGCGCTGTTCTTCCAGAACGCGCAACACTTTCGACTGCGTGCGCAAGCTCATGTCGCCGATTTCGTCCAGGAAGAGCGTGCCGCCGTCCGCTTTCTGAAACTTGCCGATCTTGTCTTCCATGGCTCCGGTAAAGCTGCCCTTGATGTGCCCAAACAGCTCCGACTCGATCAGTTCCTCCGGAATCGCGGCGCAATTCACTTCGACAAACGGCCCCTTCGCGCGCAGGCTGGCCTCATGTAAGGCGTGTGCGACAAGCTCTTTCCCGGTACCGCTTTCGCCGTAAATCAGTACTCGGCCATTCGTGGGAGCCGTCACCACGATCTGCTGCCGCAGCGCTTTCATGGGTACGCTGACGCCCACGACCTGGTAGCGATGCCCCAGTTCGCTGCGCAGCAGAAGATTTTCTTCCTCGAGGCGGCGTTGCTGGACGGCGTTGCGGACCAGCACCAGAATCTTCTCAAGCGAGAGCGGCTTTTCAATGAAGTCAAACGCGCCGAGCTTGGTCGCGCGCACGGCAGTCTCAATCGTGCCGTGGCCGGAAATCATGATGACCGACGGCGGCCTGGCCATGGCCTGCAAGCGGCCAAGAGCCTCCAAGCCGTCCATGCCAGGCAGCCAAACGTCCAGGAGAATCACTTCGAGGTCGCCGCGCGCGGAACGTTCCAGGGCCTCTTCGGCAGAACCAACCGCCTCCACCTGATAACCCTCGTCCCGGAGAATGGAGCAGAGAGATTCACGGATGCCGGCTTCGTCGTCGACAATGAGAAGGTGCGGTCGGGGCGTCATGGAGCAGTGTCAGATCCATTGTGGTCGGCAACGGCAGCCGGCGTCAATTCGGCCACCGGCAGTTCGACCACAAAGCGCGCTCCAACCGGGGAATTGTCCTCCACATGAATGGTGCCGCCATGCTCGGCGACGATGCGCGCAGCAATCGCCAGCCCCAAACCTGTTCCGCGGTCCTTGGTTGAAAAATGGGGCAAGAATAGTTTGTCCTTGTCTTCCGGAGAGATGCCGTGCCCGGTGTCAGCTACCGAGATCGCCACGATTTCCGCATCGCGGCGAACTCCCGTGGACACGGTGATTTCCCGCACCACGGAGTTCTCCAGGGCTTCGGCGGCATTGTCAATCAGGTTCACCACCACGCTGCGCAGCAAGCCCGCGTCCGCGCGCACCGCCGGCAGATTCTCGCTTAAAGCGCTCTTTAGGGCGACGCCGTCCAGCCGGCCGGAGAACACTTCCATGGCCTCGTGGACAATAGTATTCGCGTTCGTGGTTGCGAGCTTGGCTGCCGGGAAGCGGACGAATTGGGAGAATTCGTTCACGAGCGCAGCCAATGTGGAAACCTCGCGCTCGATGAGCCGCGAGCACTCTTGCACCAAGCCGGCAAATTCTTCATCGACGGGAGCGCCCCTCGGCGCCGTGTCTCTCTTTTCCAGGAAACGTGACAGGCGCTGCGCGGAAAGCTGAATGGGAGTCAGCGGGTTCTTGATCTCGTGTGCAATGCGCCGCGCCACTTCCTGCCAAGCAGCCGATTTCTGCGAGCGAAGCAGTTCCGAAAGGTCGTCGAGCACCAAAACGAAGCCCGTGTTGGCCCGGTGCGGCCCCAGCGAGCTGACCGTCACCGCCAAATGCAGCACACGCCCCCCGGCTACAGCTTCAATCTCTCTGGAAACCACCCCCATCCGCAAAGACCGGCGCATCAAGTGCTGCACGGTGCGCGCTGGTTCGACGCCCAGCAGGCTTTCCACGGTCGGCGAAGGGCCGCCATTGACGCCGAACATTCTTGTGACCGCGCTGTTCATCCGCAAAATCGCCCCGGAGGCGTCGAGTGAAATGACTCCTGTGGGGATGTTCTCGAGCACGGTCTCCATCAGTTGGCGTCGGCGCTCCAATTCCTGGACGGCTTGCTGCAAGCTGCGGGTAAAGTCGTCAATCTGCACACGGCTGTCGCGCAACTGCGTGGTCATGGCGTTAAAGGAACGGACCAGCACTCCCAGTTCGTCCTGCGCCTGTTCCGGCACCTCATAGTCGAAATTGCCCGACGAGACTTCCCGTGTGCCTTCCGCCAGCGCTTGAATGGGCACGGTGACCTGCTTGGCCAGGAACAGTGCGAGCCACAGAACTGCAGAGAACAAGAGTACGGTGAAGAGAAAAAGGATGAGAAGCATCTGGCGTTTCAGCGCGCGAAGGTCCTGTTTGGCCTGGTAGTATTCCTGCGTTTGGGACTGAATGGCGGCCAGGCGCGTTAGGACGTCCGGGCTGGTCCGGTTTGCCACGACCACAAAGCCCGTCGAGTCGCCCGATGCCTGGTTGGGAATGCGTGCGCCAAAGTAGTTTTTCCCGCCAGCCTGCCAGACCTCCACTCCGCTCTGCAGCGACCGCAAGTATTCCGCCGACAGATCCGGTTGCACACAAATCGTGCCTCGGCGGTCCTCCGGCTGGCTGTCGCACACGACTCCCCCGCGAATCGGTTTTCCATTACGGTTGAGAATCCAGACGGCGTCCACTCCCTTGGCGAACGCGTGTTGCAGAAGCTCCGTGTCGGCAAGCTGCTCCTCCGAGCGTACCTGCAGGCCAACTCCTCTTAATCGCGGCAATTGCCCGCGGCCAAGATCATTTAGAAGCTTCTGGGTTTCCACCGAGGCGGTCTCAAGAGGTTTGGGAAACCAGAGCAGCAAGCTGCGATTGATCAACGAATAGCTGACCACGAACATGAAGACGATGGGCAGGAGCGAGATGGCCGTGGCCCCGACGACCATCTTGGTCTTGAATCGCGCGCCAAGCTGCTCGCGTCGGCGTTCCACCCACAAGCGAAATGTCGTGCGCGCCAGGATGAGCCCGAAGACGAGCAGAGCCGCCGTGACAAAGCAGGAGACCGCATAAAGCGCCAGTGCCGCGCGCCAGCTTCTGGGTTCAAACGGCACATCCAGCGAGCCAAACGTAAAAATGGCAGCCAGCAGTAGGGTCAACAGGATGCCCCCGATGGCCAAACCCCAGCGCTGTTTGTTTTCCAGGCGGCTCATTGTGGCAAAGCCCTCCGTCGCAGCGCCATCCAGACAAAAACTTCATCTCGAAAATGGATTGAAGGGGCGGTACGGTGGACAATTTTCGTCAGCGGCCGGTGCCGCTGAACAAAAAACGTTCGGGATGCGTGCTTACCCATTTCTCTGGCAAGATAACACCGTTAGGAGGCAAGTCAAGATTTCGACCTGTACCTGCTGCAGCAAACCTGCCCCTGCGGACAGGTATTAGCCATTTCAGAACGAAGCCTGAAATTGTGAATACGCACCCCGCCGGCATTTGTTAAGGTGAGCCGTGGGTGCAAAACCCGCCGGGAGTACTGCGGATGTCCGTCCGTTTGGGCGAAATATTAGTCAAAGAAAGCCTGATCACGCAGGACCAGCTCCAGAAGGCGCTGGAATTCCAGCGCGCGAACGGTGGCAAGCTGGGAAGCTGCCTGACAAAAATGGGCTTTATCACCGATGACGACATCACCGGTGTCCTCTCCCGGCAGTACGGCGTGCCCTCCATCAACCTGAAGTATTATGAAATCGATCCCAACGTCATCAAGTTGATCCCCCAGGACACCGCCTCGCGCTACCAAGTCATTCCTCTGTCGCGCGTGGGCTCCGTCCTGACCATCGCCATGACCGACCCAACCAACGTCTTCGCGATGGACGACATCAAGTTTATGACCGGATTCAACGTCGAGCCGGTCGTGGCGTCTGAGTCCGCCATCGGCGATGCCATCACGCGGTTCTACGGCTCGACGTCCACGAACCAGGAAGAGATCAGCAACCTGATGAAAGACCTGGTCGACGAGGACCAGGAGCTGGAGCTAGCCGCTGAAGAAGCGGAGATGGACGCCGCTTCGCTCGAGAAGGCGGCGGAAGAAGCTCCCATCATCAAGCTCGTCAACCTGATTCTGACGGACTCGGTGAAGCGGGGCGCCAGCGATATTCACATCGAGCCGTATGAGCTCGAGCTGCGCGTGCGGTTCCGCGTCGACGGTCAGTTGCAAACGGTGATGTCACCACCCTTGCGATTGAAGGACGCCATCACCAGCCGCCTGAAGATCATGGCCAAGCTCGACATCGCGGAAAAGCGCTTGCCGCAGGACGGCCGCATCATGATCAAGTACAAGAGCGACGGCAAGAAAAAGGAACTGGACTTCCGCGTCTCCACGGTCCCGACGCTCTACGGCGAAAAAATCGTCATGCGGTTGCTGGACAAAGAAAACCTGCGGCTGGACATGACGAAGCTGGGTTTCGAGCCCGAATCGCTAAAGAAGTTCGAGCGCAACATTCTGAAGCCTTACGGCATGGTGCTGGTAACCGGTCCGACGGGCTCCGGCAAGACCAACACGCTGTATTCCTCGGTTTCCACGCTCAACACCGTCGACACCAACATCATGACCGCCGAGGACCCCGTCGAGTTTCAGTTGGCGGGCGTCAACCAGGTGCAGATGAAGGAACAGATCGGCCTGAACTTCGCTGCTGCGCTGCGCGCCTTCCTGCGGCAAGACCCGAACATTATTCTAGTCGGCGAGATTCGCGACTTTGAGACTGCAGAGATCGGCGTGAAGGCGGCGTTGACCGGCCATTTGGTGCTTTCCACACTGCACACCAACGATGCGCCATCCACTATCAGCCGTTTGATGAACATGGGCATTGAGCCGTTTCTTGTGGCCACTTCCGTGAACCTGATTTGCGCACAACGTTTGGTGCGCCGCATCTGCTCCAATTGCAAGGAAGAGCTGGAAGTTCCCGAACAGGCGCTCATCGATGCTGGCTATTCACCGGAAGAAGCCAAGAAGACCAAGATTTATCACGGCAAGGGCTGCACCACCTGCGGCAAACGCGGCTACAAGGGCCGCACTGGTCTTTATGAAGTCATGGAAATCAACGACGAATTGCGCGAACTGATTCTCGTCGGGGCTTCCGCATTGGAATTGAAGAAGAAGGCGATCGAGCAGGGCATGATCACCTTGCGGCGCAGCGGGCTGATTAAAGTGGCGGCGGGCCAGACGACTATGGAAGAAGTGCTGCGCGAAACCGTCTTATAGAATTGAGGGCGACCGATGGCTGGCATTACACTCAGTGAGTTGTTGAAGAAGATGATCGAAATGGGAGGCAGCGACCTCCACATTACGACCAACAGCGCACCACGCGTGCGCGTTCACGGGCACTTGCGCCCGCTGGACATGCCGCCGCTCACCGCCGCGGACACCAAGTCTCTTGCGTACAGCGTTTTGACTGATGCCCAAAAGCACCGCTTCGAGGAAAACCTGGAGCTGGACTTCTCTTTCGGCTTGAAGAACCTGGCCCGCTTCCGCGGCAACGTATTTAATCAGCGCGGCGCCGTCGGCGCGGTATTCCGTACCATTCCCTGGGAAATCAAAGGATTTGACGCTCTGGGCTTGCCGCAAGTCGTAAAACAGCTTTGCGACAAGCCTCGCGGGCTCGTCCTGGTCACCGGCCCGACCGGTTCGGGCAAATCGACGACCCTCGCCGCCATGCTCGACAAGATCAATAGCGAGCGCGAAGAGCACATGATCACCATCGAGGACCCCATCGAGTTCCTCCACAACCACAAGAAGTGCCTCGTGAACCAGCGCGAAGTGCACGCCGACACTCATTCTTTTGCGAACTCGCTCCGCGCCGCACTTCGTGAAGACCCTGACGTCGTGCTCATCGGAGAGATGCGCGACCTCGAAACCATTGAATCCGCCCTGCGTATCGCCGAAACCGGCCACTTGACCTTTGCAACCCTGCACACCAACTCTGCTTCATCCACCATCAACCGTATTATTGACGTTTTCCCCTCTCACCAGCAGCCGCAGATTCGCGCCCAGCTTTCCATGGTGCTCGAAGGCATCCTGTGTCAGGCGCTCCTCCCAAGGGCCGATGGCCGTGGCCGCGCCATGATCATGGAAATCCTCGTCCCCACGCCGGCCATCCGTAACTTGGTCCGTGAGGACAAGATTCACCAGATTTATTCCGCCATGCAAACGGGCACCGGGCAGACCGGCATGCAGACATTCAATCAGGGGCTTGCGAACGCCTACTTCCAGAAACTAATCACTCTTGACCTGGCTCTCTCTCGTTCATCGAACCCTGATGAACTCCAGGACATGATTAACCGCGGGGTCGCCACTCCGGGTGGCGGGGCGAAAACGCCCGTTGCTACGCGGCGATGAGTTTGGCCGAGCACGACAGCCAGAGAAAGTTCGAAGGACTGAGGAGGCAACAAAATGCCGGATTATAAATATCAAGGAACGAGCCGATCCGGTTCTAGCGTCAGCGGCGTCATGACCGCGGCGAACAAGACCGAACTCGCGAACCTGCTGAAGCGCCAGCAGATTACCGCGACCAAGATGACCGAAAAGGGGAAGGAGTTCAACGTCCCCACGTTCGGCGGCGGTGTCTCCGCCAAGGAACTGGCCATCTTCACGCGCCAATTCTCGGTCATGATTGACGCCGGTCTCCCGCTCGTGCAGTGCCTGGAAATCCTTGCGAGCCAGCAGGAGAACAAGACCTTTCAAAAGGTCCTGACCGGCACGCGGGCCCAGGTCGAAGGCGGAGCCACGCTTTCCGCGGCCATGCGCAGCTCGCCTAAAGTGTTTGACGCGCTCTACGTGAACATGGTGGAGGCGGGCGAAACGGGCGGTATTCTCGACACCATTCTGCAGCGCCTCTCCGGTTACATCGAAAAGAACGTCAAGTTGCAGCGCGCTGTGAAATCGGCCCTCGTTTATCCCGTCGGCGTGTTGACCGTGGCCGGCGGCGTCATCACCCTCTTGCTCTGGAAGGTCGTTCCGATTTTCGCAACCCTGTTCGCCGGCTTGGGCGTCGACTTGCCCCTGCCCACCAAAATCGTCATCGCCTTGAGCAATTTCGTCGGAAGCATTTTCGGCTTGCTGCTCCTGGTGGCCATCGTCGGCGGCGTATTTGGCTTAAAGGTCTGGTATGGCACTCCACAGGGCAGGTTTATGTTGGATACCATCATCTTGAAGCTGCCGGTCCTAGGCATCCTGATGAGGAAGATCGCCGTGGCGCGCTTTACCCGCACGCTCGGTACGCTAATCTCCAGCGGCGTTCCCATCCTGGAGGGCCTGGACATTACTGCCAGAACCGCGGGCAACGCCGTCGTTGAAAAGGCTTTGCAGAAAGTCCGCAAGTCGCTCGAAGAAGGCAAGTCCCTCACCGAACCCCTGAAGGAATCGGAAGTCTTCCCGGGTATGGTGACGCAGATGATCGCGGTCGGCGAACAGACCGGCGCCATGGACGCCATGCTTCAGAAGATTGCCGACTTCTACGAAGAAGAAGTGGACGCGGCCGTGAAGGACTTGCTGACCGCTCTAGAACCGATCATGATCGTGTTTCTCGGCGTGGTCGTTGGCGGCGTGGTTATTTCCATGTATTTGCCGCTGTTCTCGCTCATCGGAAAACTGAGCACGATGCACTAATCGGGCCGGCGCCCGCGCGAAAAAACCTCTTGCGGAGAGCTAGGCATCAAACCTGGCCTCCGCGTTCCTTCCTGGATTTGGGGATTGCCTGGATGCCGGAGTGAGGGCGCGGGCGGACAATGGATCAGGGATTTGCAACTAAAGCATGGTTGGAGTGGTTGGCGCGCGTTCGTCTTCTGACGATCACGCTCATCCTCACGGTCGGTTGGGTGTGGCCGCAGTACGTACCGGGATTTAGCACCAGCCGCTTCTTTGTTCCCCTGATCATTTTCTGGATCACTCTCGGCATCCTCCACCTGATTTTGCTTCGCTGGATCCCGAACGTGCGCTGGCACGGCGGCATCCAGGTCGTCTGCGACGTGGTGATGGTCACGCTCCTGGTTTACTTGACCGGGCTCCAGGAGAGCTACTTCATCTCCCTCTACCTGCTGGTCATCATCGTAGGCAGCATCGTGTTTTCGCGTGGCGTGGCCTTTCTGAACGCGACGATCTGCTTCTCGCTCCTTGCCTCCCTCACCGTTCTGGTCTTTCTGGGAAAAATTCCCCGCACCGCCGCCAGCCTCCCGAGCATAGAAAGCCTCCGCACCTGGCTGGTCATGAATCTGCTCGGGTTCCTTGCGGTTGCCTATCTTGCTAGCCTGCTGGCGCACTCGCTGCGCAGCAAGGGACTGGAACTGGAAGAGAAGCGTGAAGAACTTCTGAGTCTTCAGGATTTCACTCAGGACATTATTCACTCCATGCGCGGCGGCCTGATCACCACGGACCTCGAAGGCCGAATCTTGCTTCTGAATCGCACCGGAGAAGAGATTCTCGGTTACCGCTTTGCCGACCTCCGCGGGAAAAAGCTTCAGGAGATGAATGAGAGTTTCTGGCTTCCCGGTCAATACACCAACGTGGAGAGGCTGTCTTTACGAAAAGAGATCGATTTCCGGACTCCTTCGGGGGAACTGCGCTACCTGGGCATCAGCATTTCCCCGTTGCGTGTTCGCGCCGAAGAACGGAGCGGGTACGTCTTCAATTTTCAGGACTTAACCGATTTGCGCCGATTGGAGCAGGAAGTCGCCACCAAGGAGCGCATGGCCGCTCTCGGGCGCCTGTCTGCGGCGATCGCGCACGAAATCCGACAGCCCTTGACGGCCATGGCCGGGGCCGTGAAGGAGTTGGCTCGTCTTGTGCCCCTGGAAGAGGACGAGAAACAGCTCGTCACCATTGTGACGCGCGAATCCGAGCGGCTCAACAACATCATCACGGACTTCCTCAACTATTCGCGCGAAAAGACTTACGAGTTTCAGGAAGCGGATGTCCGAAGCCTTTTAGACGATACGTTACTCCTGGTCGAGAAGAAGCCGGAAGTCGGCTCTAAGTACCAGATTGTCCGCGCGTTCAACGGCCACGAAATGCGCGCCCGCGTCGACGCTAGCAAGATCAAGCAGGTGTTTTGGAATCTCTGCGACAACGCCATGCGCGCCATGCCCAAGGGAGGCACGCTGACCGTCAAGCTGGAGCAGTATCCCTTCTGGCTGCGTATCGGCTTCCGCGACACCGGCATTGGCCTGGATCCCAAACAGAAAGCCAAGATCTTTGAGCCGCTGCAGTCCGGTTTCGAGGGCGGCACCGGATTGGGCTTGTCGATTGTCTATCAGATCGTGCAGGCGCACAGCGGCAAGATTAGCGTTGTTTCCGAAAAGGACCGGGGCGCCGAATTCATCGTCGAATTACCGCGAGTTGCGTGAGGGTCTATGCAAGGAACGAAAACAGCCATTAAAGAAGCGGCTCGGGAATTGCCGAACATTCTCGTCGTCGATGACGAGAAATCGATTTGCGAACTCCTGGAGATTACCTTTCGCAAGGAAGGTCATCGCGTGGAGGTGGCCCACAACGTGGAGGCCGCCAAGCGCAAGCTGGAATCCCAGATCTTCGACATCATCATTTCGGACATCCGCATGCCGGGCGGCGAAAACGGCGTCGAGTTGCTCAAGTTCTCCAAGGAAATTGCGCCGGGCTCCTTCTTTGTCCTGATGACCGCCCTGCCGGCTCTGGACACAGCCATCGCGGCGCTGAATTCCGGCGCTGACCGGTACGTCATCAAGGATCACAACCACATCGACCAGCTTCGCCGCGCCGTCCACGAAGTTTCCGAGAACCTGCGTTGGAAAAAAGAGGCCGGTTACCTGCGCCGCGAACTCCGCCGCCTGACCGGTCTCGACAATATCATCGGCCAATCTCCGAAGATGCGTGCCATCTTCGACTTGATCCAGACCGTCGCGCCGCAGTCCAGCCGCGTGCTCATCACCGGCGAAAGCGGAACCGGTAAGGAACTGGTCGCCCGCGCGATCCACGAAAACAGCGTGCGCGCACAGGCGCCCTTCATTACCATCAATTGCGGCGCCTTCCCGGAGACACTGCTCGAATCCGAGCTTTTCGGTTACATGAAAGGCTCCTTCACCGGTGCGAACGAAAACCGGCAAGGCCTCTTTCAGGCGGCTCACGGCGGCACCCTCTTCATGGACGAAATCGGGAACATGAGCCTCACAATGCAGGTGAAGCTCTACCGCGTCCTGCAGGAGGGCAAAGTCCGCCCCATCGGCAGCACGGAAGAAGCCGACGTCGACGTACGCATCATTGCTGCCACCAACAAGGATTTTGAAAAGGAAATCGCCGAAGGCCGCTTCCGTGAGGATCTCTACTATCGGCTTAGCGTAATCCCCATTCAGCTTCCTGCGTTGCGCGAACGACGCGAAGACATTCCGCTTCTAGCGCGCCACTTCCTGGAGCGTTTCCGCAAATCGATGGAAAAACCGATCGAAGCCATTTCCCCGGAAGCCATGACGCATCTGGAGTCTTACGACTGGCCCGGCAACGTTCGCGAACTGGAAAACACCATGGAGCGCGCCGTGGCTCTCGAGACCACCCGGGAAATCTCCCTGCGCGTTCTTCCGGACCGCATCGCTGGTTACTCTGGCAACTCCAGTTTGACCAACCTGCGCGGACAGGGCGCTGAATTTCCTGCCGAGGGCATTGACTTCGAAAAACAGATTGCCGAAGCCGAGCGTACCTACTTGCAAGCGGCGCTGGAAAAAGCCGGCGGCGTTCGCACGAAGGCCTCCGATCTGCTGAAAATCACCTATCGTTCCTTCCGCCACTACGCCAAGAAGCACAACCTCTGACAATGGAGATTCCCCTGGCCGCTACCCCTCCTGCAACGGCCCGCGCTGCTGAATTCGCCTCGCGCTTCCAGGCCAAGCGCTTGCTGCCCTATGTTCTCGCTTCTCTTCTCGCACTGGCCCCGTGTTTCTGGCTCCCGCGCATCGAGGCAGGTGACCTTGCCAGCCACACGTACAACGGATGGCTTGCGAGCCTGGTCCAACAAGGAAAGGCTCCTGGCCTTTGGATCGCTCATCAGAACAACAACATACTCTTCGATCTCCTCTTGCTGCGCCTGGGAACTCTCGCCGGATTTGTCTTAGCCGAGAAGCTCGCCGTTTGTCTCGCCGTGCTCGTCTTTCTTTGGGGTGCTTTCGCGCTGGTCTCCGCCGTGAGCGGAAGGCCGGCCTGGTTTCTGTTGCCGCTGCTCCTGATGCTCACTTATGGCTGGACCTTTCACGCCGGCTTCTTCAATTTTTACCTGTCGCTGGGTTTCTCGTTCGCGGCTCTCGGCCTCTGCTGGCGCGCACAAGGCTTGGGATACCTGTGGATCCTGCCCTTCGTTCCCTTGATTTGGCTGGCCCATCCTCTAGGGTTTTTCTTCTTCGCGGCCGCAGCTGTATATCTGTACGCAGTAAAGCGTTTTAGTTGGCGGCTTCAATTAGTCTTGGCGGGGTTCGCTCTCGCAGGTATGTTCGTGGCGCATTTCTATTTCGCGGCTCGCTATCAAGTCCGTTTCTGGCAAGGCCCCTACTATACGCTGCTCGGCCCCGATCAGATTTTTCTCGGTGCTTCGTACCGCTTCCTTCCTCTGGCACTGGTCAGTGCAGTCGTCGCGTGCGTCGCGCTTCATTTTTTTCGTGGGCCGCGGCGCTTGGAAAGTATCGCCGGTTTCTTTCCGCCCTTTCTGCAGCTCTATCTCCTGGGATTCGTCGCGTTAGCTCTGCTTCCCGACGATATTTCGCTTGTGCAATACGCTTCGCCGGTCGACCTCATCTGCTCGCGTTTCACGTTAGCTGTGGCGATCTTCGGCTGTTGCGTCCTAAGCAACTTGCGCCCCCGTCTTTTTTTCGCGCTGTTTTCCGGGGTGGTTGCTCTAATCTTTTTCGGCTTGGCCTATCGCGACGCCGCCAAGACGTACGCGTTGGAGAAGCAGGCCGACTTCCTGGTTTCCCAGGTCCCCCAGGACGCGCGCATCGTCACCACCATCTATCCTTTTCGTGGTTTCCGCATTTTTGTGCATCACGTGGCCGATAGGGCGTGCATCGGGCACTGCTTCAACATCGACAACTACGAGCCCTCCACCGGCCAGTTCCGCTTGCGAGAGAATCCGGGCAACCGCATCGCCGCCAACTGGGCCGACGCCAATCACATGATGATCGGCGACTACATCGTCCATCCCGACGACTTGCCGCTGTGGCAGATTTTCCAGTGTGGTCCGACCGAAGTGGATCTTTGCTTGCGCCCATTGCGACCAGGCTCTCTGAGGGGCGCTCCCTCTCCGTAGGAAAATTGGCCCGATTTGGCTATTCGGACGGATTCGGACGGTGACGTTAAGTGCTTCGCTTGACTGACACAAATTGTCGTTTTAGCCTCTTCCAACACCCCTCGGAGACCGATTCTACAACGGAAAATTTGTTACAACTCCAGCAAGCTATTTATTTTCAATGGCCTACGGGTATAGATAATACCTTCGTTTCAGCCCTGGTTTGGTCTCCTGATTGCCCCACTCCTAGCGTGCTCTGGCACCACACAATTTCTCAAGGAGATAGCATGAAGAAACAGAAGGGTTTCTCTCTTATCGAGCTCTTGATCGTCGTGGCGATCATTCTGATCATCGCGGCGATCGCAATCCCGAACCTCCTTCGCTCCCGTATGGCAGCGAATGAGTCTTCGGCGGTCGGTTCACTCCGTACCCTGAACACGGCGGAAGTGGCCTATTCGACCACCTATCCGTCGGTTGGGTTCACGGGTCTGGCGGCTCTCGGCGGAGCGGCTCCTTGCACTGCCGCGGTTTCCACCGCAGCTTGCTTGGTTGACAACGTTTTGGCTGCTGCTCCATTCACCAAGAGCGGCTACACGTTCACCGTTACTGCTGGCGCGACGACGCCTGCGGTTACCTATTCTTCGACTGGGTATCCTCAGGTTCTCGGCCAGAGCGGTCAGCGCGCTTTCTGCTCCGACCAGTCTGGCGTGATCCGCGCCAACGCGACGGCGGGCACCTGCGCCACGACTGACGGCCCGATCTAAGTGGTTTAATCTGCAGCCTTCTTGGCTGCAGTCGGTATGGAAAAAAGCACGGGGCCTTTGGCCCCGTGCTTTTTCTTTGTAAGGACGATTCCGTTGCGGCTTTCAAGTATAAGTCCCCAGCAGAGTTGGTAGGCACGATTTCTGAGAGGGAACGGCAAACGCGCTAGATTCAGATTCTTGGTATTTCTCCACCCACCGAACGTAATGCCATTAAATGTCGTAGCCTCAGCTTTCTTGACAGATTGTGTCACGCACGTGAGTTCAGTCACGCTGGTAGTTCTCTGTCCCTTTGTAACTCTCATTCTATCAATGGTTTGCGCGGTGGGCCAATCGCTCGATTGGCACATGACATGCTCCATACTAAAACCGAGACGTGGTCTTCTTAGCGTGTATGGAGAAGGGTGAGTTTCTTCGGGGATCTTCTATGAGGAAGAGCAAACAATATGGGTTCTCGCTTATCGAGCTCCTGATCGTCGTGGCGATCATTCTGATTATCGCCGCTATCGCTATCCCCAATCTTTTGTCTGGGAAGATGGCTGCGAATGAGGCTTCTGCGGTTCAAAGTCTTCGTACCATTCAGTCTGCAGAGACTGCCTACGCTACCACATATCCTGCGGTGGGCTATTCTGCCACGCTGACCGCCCTTGGCGGACCTGGAACAGCATGTTCGGCAACTTCTTCGCAAGCTTGTCTGATCGATCCGATTCTCGCGAGTGGGCAGAAAAGCGGCTACACTATCACCTGGCATGGCGATGGGCTTACGCCATCGGTCACTTACACCATGAACGCAGACCCAGTCATGCGCGGCTCGACGGGCCGTCGCAGCTTTTATACCGATTTCCCGGGCGTCATTCGGTACAACAACACCGCGCCCGCCACGATTACCGATCCGACGATCTAAACGCAGCGCAACCATTGCGGTTGACAAGATAGCCGAATTAGACCTTCCACGATTGCCTGCGGCTCCTGATAGACTGGCAGCATGGGATTCGTCCTGTGCTGCTGGTTGCTTATAACAGCCTTCTCCAATCCTGAAGTCAAAACTCTCGTGGCGCGTCTCGAGGCTCGTTATCGCGCCCCGCGTACGCTCCAGGCCACCTTCCTCGAGAACTACACCGAGAATGGCCGCCAGGTCCGTGCAGAGGCCGGCACCGTCTATTTCCGCCGTCCTGGCAAGATGCGCTGGGAATACGCCTCCCCGGAAAAGAATCTTTTTCTCGTGGATGGGAAGAACGCCTGGTTCTATGTTCCCGCGGATCGCACCGTTACGCGCGTTCCCGCGAAGGAGAGTACGGACTGGCGCACCCCCTTGGCGTTGCTGGCTGGTGAAATGAAGGTTTCCCGTGTCTGTGACGACGTGCGCTTTGCCGAGCAAGAACTCCCACAGTCACCCGCGGATGCCGTGCTCTACTGCGCGCTGCGTGGAACGGATGCAAAGGCCGCCGGTCATTCCGCCGGTGAATCCAGGCGCGCCGAAGCTGGCGAAACCGTCTACTTCGAGGTCGCCAGAGACTCCGGCGACCTGGTCCGCGTCCTGGTCAAAAGTCCCGGTGGGGTCGCCATCGAGTTCCGCTTCGCCAACTGGCACGCGGATCCTCCTGTCGAAGACTCCCTCTTTCACTTCTCCGTCCCGCCCGGCGTTGCCATTGTGAACGGCGAATTACCGGCTGGCCAGAATCTGGTAAGACCTTGATTCTCAAGGCACCACGGAGTTATTTCTGAAAAGGGCGGCCAACCCCGGGGACCCGCCCCGCATATCACCTAGATGAGGTAAACTACGCCTATGGGGGAATTTGTTTGTCGCGTCGCGGATGCCGATGGACGTGTCTTTTCGCACGTCGAAGCCGCGAACTCGCTCGATGAAGCCCGCCAGAAACTGGCGGAGCGCGGCCTGTACGTGTATTCCGTCGAGTCACGTGGCGGCTCTTTAGCCGGTCTGCTCCGTCCCAGCCGCACTCGCCAAATCAGCGGATCCGAATTCCTCATCCTCAACCAGCAGTTCAATACCCTCATCAAAGCGGGCCTTCCCATCTTGAGGGCACTGGACCTTCTGGCCACGCGTGCCAGCTCTCCCAAACTTCGCCCGTTGATTACCCAGATCCGCGATCAGGTGCGCGAAGGGAAATCGCTCTCGGAAGCCGTCGCGGAAGCGGGTGTCTTCTCCAAAGTGTACGCCACGGCCATCCTCGCGGGCGAAAAGAGTGGCAACCTTTCCGGTGTCTTGGACTATTACATTGCCTATCAGCGCGTCAGCACCGGTGTACGCAAGAAGATCCTCGCCACGCTCGTTTACCCCTGTTTGCTCATCACCGTCGCTACCATCATCGTCACCTATCTCGTTACCGGCGTAATTCCCAAGTTCGCGCTGCTCTATCGCGACCTCAACGTTCCTTTGCCTGCCCCCACCCGTGTGCTGATCGCCATGACCGTGGATTACCGCTTCGTTTTTCTCGGTTTCGTGATCGCCGTGGTCGTGGCGGCAGTTGCCGTTTTTCTTTGGTCGCGCAGCGAGCAGGGCGGCACGGCCTTTGATCGCTTCAAATTTCGCCTGCCGGTCATTGGAGATACACTTCTCAAGTTTCAGGTGGCTCAGTTTTCTCGCACGCTTGCGACCTTGTTGACCGGTGGCACACCTTTAGTCGCCGGTTTGCAGACCGCATCCGACGCCATCACCAGCAAACTGCTCCGCGCCACCGTTGCCGAAGCCACCCAATTGGTGCGCGAAGGCCAATCCATGCACGCCGCCCTGGCCTCCAAGGGCGTCGTGCCGGAAATGGCGCTTGACATGATCGAAGTCGGCGAATCGAGCGGCGCGCTCTCTCCCATGCTCAACAGCGTCGCCGAGTTCTACGAGGAGGAGGTCAACCTGCGTCTCTCCACCCTCGTGGCTGTTATCGAACCGGTCATCCTCATTTTCATGGGCATATTCGTTGCGTTTATTCTGATATCACTATATCTGCCCATTTTTTCGTTTTCGCTCAGTGGAGCGCAAAGCTAGGAAGCTATGGCCATTACCGACCAGCCTACCAACGTGATTGCCGGCGCCGCGTCCGCCGCGGACGAGCAGCAGGAACGCGAGCTTGCGCGCAAGATCGCGGAACGCTACCGCTACTCGTTTGTCGATCTTCGCGAACAACGCATCGAGCACGAACTGTTTCGCGCCATTTCGCCGGAGTTGATGTTCCGCTACAACTTCATCCCGTTGGAAATGCAGGGCAATGTCCTGGTCATCGCGGCGGCCGATCCTGGGCAGGTGCAAAGCAGCGACGAGCTACCCCTCTTGCTTGGTAAGAAGATTCTCATTCGCGTGGCCACGGCCCGCCAGATCGGCGATGTCCTTAAGCGCACCGAGCAGTCCCAGCGCGTCCTCGAACAAGCTACCGAGGCGTTTACCCTCCAGACTTCCAAAGAGGAAGAAGAAACCGATGAGACGATTTCCGGCGATCGTCTAACCCGCGACAGCACCGCCAGCCCGGTCGTACGCCTCGTGGAAACCATCATCTTTACCGCCCTCGAACGCCGCGCCAGCGATATTCACATCGAAGCCCGCGACACGGAAGTCGCCGTCAAGTACCGCATCGACGGCGTGCTCCAGCACGCTATGCAGCCTATCGCCAAGGAATGGCATTCCACCGTTCTTTCTCGCATCAAGGTCTTGAGCGAGTTGGACATCGCCGAGCGCCGCGTCCCGCAGGACGGCCGTTTCCGCGTTAAGTACAAAGGCCGCTTCATTGACTTGCGCGTCTCCATCATGCCCGCCAGCCACGGCGAAGATGCCGTTCTCCGTATTCTCGACAAAGAGACGCTCTCCGAAAAATTCCAGAACCTCACTCTGAACGTCGTGGGCTTTTCACAAGAAGAGCTCTTGCGCTTCCGCCGTTATATCCGAGAGCCGTACGGAATGGTCCTCGTCACCGGCCCGACCGGTTCCGGCAAGACCACTACCCTTTATGCCGCCATCAATGAGATCAAGAGCGACGAAGACAAATTCGTCACCATCGAAGACCCCGTCGAGTACCAGGTCAAGGGCATCACGCAGATCCCCGTGAACGAAAAGAAGGGCCTCACCTTTGCCCGAGGCTTGCGCTCCATCCTGCGTCACGATCCGGACAAAATCATGGTCGGCGAAATCCGCGATCAGGAGACTGCGCAGATCGCCATTCAATCCGCTCTGACAGGCCACTTGGTTTTCACCACCGTCCATGCTAATAACGTGACCGACGTCATCGGCCGCTTCATCAACATGGGTGTTGAGCCCTATAACTTTGTCTCTGCACTCAACTGCATCATGGCCCAGCGCCTGGTCCGTGTGATCTGCCCGAATTGCAAGCGCCCCAAAAAATTTAGCGCTTCCGAGATGAAGGATCTTGGCCTCAATCCTGCGGCTTGGTCTGATGTTGCGCTCATGGAGGGCGCTGGCTGTCTGGAGTGTTCCGGTACCGGTTACCACGGGCGCACCGCCATTTGCGAGTTGATGGATCTTACGGACCGCATCCGCGAAATGATTGTGGACCGCCGTCCCACTTCCGAAATCAAGCGCGTGGCCCACGAAGAAGGCATGATTACGCTGCGTGACAGTGGCCTCTCCAAAGTGCGCGCCGGCATCACTACCATCAAGGAAATCAATAAGGTGACTTTCGTTGAGTAGCCCCGCCGCTCCTCAGATTTCCTACCAAAGCGGTTTCGCGAGCCGGCTCACTCGCTGGCTCGATGCCATCCCGCATCCGCCCCTCGCGATGGAAATTGCTTCCGACCGCATCGCCGTCGCACGCTGGAACCGCTCCGGTTCGCTGGACACCTTCGCTGTGGAACTGTTGCCTTCGGGCGCCATTGTTCCTTCGGCCGTTGAAAACAACATCGTGAATGCTGCTGCGGTCAACGACGCCATCGCCAAGGCTTCCGAGCGCGTCCAGGTAAAGAACGAAGAAGACGTTACCCTCGTCCTTCCCGATCCCGTCATCCGGATTTTCGTCCAGCACTTTGAAGAGTTTCCACGCTCCGCCGACGAAGCCATTCCCATGCTCCGCTGGAAACTGAAGAAGAGCATTCCTTTTGAGGCGGACGAAACCATTATTTCCTACATGCGCCAGCCGCCACGCGAGAGCGGAGTCGATATCGTCACCGCGCTCGCGCGCCAGCGCATCATTCGCGAGTACGAGGCGCTCGCCGAAAAGCTCAATCTTTATCCGGGCGTCGTTCTCAGTTCTTCGCTTGCCGCCGTTTCCCTCATTGAGGACGAAAAGGCTACGCTTCTCGCGCGCGTCTCGGGTTCCGCGCTGACCACGGTCATCGTGCGTGGTGGCGTTCTGTGCGGCTACCGTTGCACGGAACTTCCGGCGCGTGGCGCCAGCCTGGTGCCGCAGATGCTGCTGGAGGAAATTTTCCCCGTCGCAGCCTACTATCAGGACACCTGGCGCGAAGGCATCGCTTCGGTCTGCCTTGCGGGCCTTGGTGCGCGGCTTTCCGAGTTTGTCCGTCCCTTCGAAGAGGAGTTTCACTGCCCGGTGCGTTCACTTTTGCAGTTCGCGCATTCTCAGGGACGCATCAAAGAAGATATGCGCCAACTTGCCGACCGCGACCTGGAAGGCCTGGTGGGCTGGGCGCTGCAACATGGTTGACATTTCATTGGCAATGCCGAGGTTGCCGCAAGAATGAGAATCCGGCTCAATCTGGCTACCAAACCACTGGAGTCGCACCGGCGGTTCCTTGCCGGCGCGGGTTTGACGGCTTTTGTTGCTGCGGTCGTATGCGTGGCCCTGAGTTGGCATATCTACGCCGTCCGCAAGGCCAACGCGGATGCCATTGCCCGCTCGGCGAAGGCGAGCCAGGACCGCAAACAGTTGGATTCCCAGCGTGCTGACCTCGAGAACTTCTTCAATCGAAGAGAAAACGCGAGCCTGAAAGACCGCGCTGCCTTCCTCAACGGCATCATTGACGCCCGCAGCTTCAACTGGACGCGCATGTTCATGGATCTCGAACGTATCCTTCCTGGCGGCGTCCGGGTCATCAGTATCGAACCCAAGCAGAGCGCCGGGCACGCCGAATTGAAACTGACCGTCGGCGCGGCCAGCGAAGAAGCCAAGCTGAAATTCCTGCAGGTCCTCGAACAGTCGAAACAATTTTCCGACGTGCAAGTGGAGCGCGATAGCCCTCCTAATTCCATAGGCGACACGACGGGCGATCAGAGAATCATTCAAATAACGACCGTCTATTTCTCGGGAACGTGATGCGGCGCGATTTCACAACTCGCAAGCGAATTATACTGGGCGCATTGGTGGTCCTGGTGGCGGCCGACTTGGCCCTTGCCGTTTACAGCCGGGAACTTTCCTCCATTCCGCAAACCTCGCCGCAGGCCCTCACCCAGCAGGCGCTTCAGCTCAAGCTCATGCGGGCCGATATCGATCGGGCGCAGAAAATCAAAGACCGGATTCCCGATACACTGAAGGAGTTCGACAAGTTCGAAAAATCCTTCTTGCCGGCAAGCTCGGGCTCCTCCGCTCTCCTCACCGAGCTCGGCGAAATAGCCCGCAAAAGCGGGGTGCGGCTCGGTGACATCTCTTTTA
Organism: uncultured Acidobacteriaceae bacterium; assembly: GCA_964524985.1. Classification (GTDB taxonomy): domain Bacteria; phylum Acidobacteriota; class Terriglobia; order Acidiferrales; family UBA7541; genus Acidiferrum. Next base: position 12,237 of record CAZGFL010000054.1, on the reverse strand, counting down.
AACCCACGCCCATTCCCGAACGCAACGTGAACGAGCTGGTCATCGACACGATCATCGGCGGCGACTACAAGAACGTCATTCAGTTCTTGAACAATCTGCAGCGCTCGTCCAATAATTACATTATCGAGTCCCTGGCGCTGGCGACCGAGGGTTCCACCCAGGGACCCGCCAACGTCATCCGGGTCGGCTTGCACATCAAGACCTACCTGCGGACATCGGCATGAAGCAGAAGCGCCAACTCGTCATTCTCATCGCCCTCGTGGTGATCGCCGCAGGGATTTGGTCGTGGTATTTCCGCGGAGAAAAACCTGTAGTCACCGCGGATATGGGCGGTACCGGGCAATATCAGCCGATCAAAGTCGAAGATCCAAAGCCGCGGGTCGACGAAATCGATCGGGCGCGCAAGACGGAATACAAGAACGTCGGCGGCAGAAACATTTTCAGCCGCGACATTCCGCCGCCTCCACCCACCAAAGAGCAGATCAAGAAGGCCTCCGAAGCGGCGCAAGCGCAGCAGCCGCAGATAGTTGTTCCGCCTCCGCCAGTCGTTCAGCCGCTGCCGGCGAAGTTCTTTGGATTTGGCACTGTTCCTAACGGAACGGTGCGGCTGGCGTTCCTCACGAACGGTGAGGACGTTTTCGTCGTTCGCGAGGGCGAAGTTTTTCTGAATCACTTCCGCATCCTCAAGATCAACAACACCAATCTCGATTACGAGGACACCACCACGAATCTACGCGGTTCCGCGCCGCTGGAAGAGCAGGCGGCGCCGGGGAGTCCGGGATAATGCGCGCGCGACGCATGCGAGCCGCGGGAGTCAAGTTTCGACGCACGCAGCAGGGCTACGCTCTGCTGATGGTTGTGTTTCTGACCACCACGCTGCTCATCTTGGCCATGATGGTGGCGCCGAGCATCCTGACGGAAGGGAAGCGCGAAAAAGAGAAAGAGATGATCTGGCGCGGCAAGCAGTACACGCGCGGTGTGAAGCTCTATTACCGGAAGTTTGGGCGCTTTCCCACCAGTCTGGACGACTTGACGAAACCCAAGGTCGGCTCGCTCCGCTTCATGCGCCAGGCGTACAAAGACCCCATGAACCAGAAGGACGGGTCGTGGCGGCTGATTTACGTCGGCCCGGCGGGGAACCTGATTGGGAGCTTGAAGCCGCCGCAGCAGAACCTGCAACTGCCAGGAATTGGCACCCCCGTCGGGGCGATGGCGAGCCCCGGCGCGCCAGGGAATGCTGCGCAGGCTGGGCTGTTTGGGCTCGGGCAGGGAGGGGCTTTGCCGGGTATGCAAGGAGGCAGTTCCGGCCCCGCTACGGGGCAGCCCGGGACGCAGCCGGGCGTTTCAGGCATGAGCGCTCCCGGCGCGGGCACATCGGGTTCGGGAACAGCCACGGGCATCACCGGCGCTCCGGTTTCTGCCGACCAAGGAACGCCGCCGGGAACGGACGCCATTCCCATGGGTGACACACCTGAGGTCGTCGGCGGCAACATTATCGGAGTGGGCGGCAAGATCAACCAGCGTTCGGTGATGGTGTACGAGAAGGCCAAGAACTACCGGCTGTTTGAGTTCATCTGGGATCCCTCGAAGGACAACTTCGGCGTGGGGCAGGCCGGCATGCAGACCGGCAACGGCATAGGCCAGATTCCTGGGACGAATCCCATCGGCCAGCCTATCAATCCGCAGCAGCAGAATCCCGCGAGTCCGCAGAATCCTCAGCAACCTCAGCCTCAGCAACCGCAAAACCCGCAGCAGCAGTAGTCGCGCGAGTGACTCGTGATTCGTGACTGGTGACTCGTGGTCCCCGCTCGCTAGGTGTGTGTAGGTATTCATTGCAAAGGGTTTAGCGGAAGTCTGCTTTTCCCGCGTGGGCGGTACGCACCCCCCACCCCGGGTGTTCTTGGAAAAGAGTGCGGAAATGATTGAAAGGAAAGCCGTTGTGAATTTGGAGAGTGCAAAAGAGTACGCAAGTTGTTGAAAAAAAACGGAGAGTGACGAGTACCTAGTGGTAAGTAAACGAGGATAACGTAGAGGCCAATGGGGAGCGGAGACGGGTCGAGGAAGGAATGGCAAGGCACAGAAAAAGCGGGGCTTACGGAACAAGCGGGCTTGCGGCGCCAAGTTCACAAAAAATGAGAGCACAAGCATTGCTATGTGATAATAGATTTCTTAAGTATACTTAAGTGACTGGAAGGAAAGAGGATAAGGGCAGCATTCTGCCGCCCGTCGGGGGTGACGGGGGGCACAGACAGGGAAAGGCAAATGGGCGGAAGGTTAGGAGCGGTGGTGTGTGTTTGCTCCGTAGGAGGAGGGACCATGCGCGGAGTTTTGTCGTGGATCATCCGGTCGGTCGCGCGGCTCGCTGCCATTGGAATCGCAGCTCTTTTCTTTGCGTTTGTTGTTGGGGAACCCGCAGGACCTCTCAGCGCGATCCATTTGCGCGAATGGGTAGCCATGGTGCTGCTCTTTGCGTGCATTGCGGCGATGCTGGCGGCGTGGAAATGGGAGTTTCCGGCGGCGCTGATTTCGCTATTTGCCTTAGCGGCGTTTGCGGCGGTCGCGCATCCGAATCGCTACGATGTGTTACTGGTCGCGGCGGCGCCCAACTTGCTGTTTCTCCTCGATTGGAAGCTGCGGCGATTACACGCGGCGCACCCGCAGACCTGAAAAGAAAAGCAAGCCAAAAGCAGCCCCAGCCTTGCCAACCTCGCAAGCGTGGGTCAACCAAAGACGTCTCAGCGATTGAGTATCCCCACCCGCCCCAAAGGCTGCGAGATCGTGCCCTTACACGTTCAACTTTGGAGATGGTCCCACCGATCTTAGTGGAGTTGAAATCCATCCAGGATCCTCGCCGAGCCTGCCTGTGCAAGCAGGCTCGGGGAGACGGTGCACAGCAAGAGTGCCTGTGTTACAGAGAGAGATGGCGACGTAAAGTCGCCGCTACACAGGCAAAACCCGGAGGCAAAGAGGGCGCAGCAGTGCCTGCTTGCCGCAGGCAAGGCTACGCCCCTACAGACACCAATGTCGACATAGAGTCCGCTACAGACGGGCACGATGAATGGTTTTCCTACGGGCGAGGGGACACGGGGACCGTGATTGTTGCCGGAGTGGCGGTATTGGCAGCACCCGCAGTGGCGCGGGGAGTGTTGCTCACGGCGCTCTTGCCTCGCGCCGGGGCGTTCGGCGTAGGAGCAGCGGCAGCTGAGGCTGACGGCTTGGAGGGAGAGGAGGATTTGGCTTTGGCGTAGGTGCGGGAGACCAAGTGGACGTAGGAGATGGTTTCGCGGAAGGGCGGAACGTTGCGGCCATAGAGCTGGACCTTGTCGGGACCAGCGTTGTAGGCGGCGAGAGTGAGCGCGAGGTCGTTGTTGTAGAGCTGGAGGAGTGCCTTGAGGTAGCGGGTGCCGGCGTCAATGTTTTCCGCGGGATCGAAGATGTTTTTCACTCCCAGGCGGTCGGCGGTTTCCGGGAGCAACTGCATGAGGCCGCGTGCGTTCTTGCGCGAGACGGCCTTGGAATCGAAATTGGACTCGACGGCGATGACGCTGCTGATGAGGTCGGCGTCGACGCCGTATTTGGAGGAGGCGGCGTTCACGAGTTCGGTGTAGGGCGGCGTGGGCGTGGCGCTAGGCGGCGGTTCGGGAATGGGCTTGAAGGTGTCCTCGGGCTCGATGGAGGCTACGTCAGAGACGGCGACGTCGACCCAGCCGCCGGTCATTTGCAGGCGGTATTTGTCGCCGAGTTGTTGGTAACTGGTGACGTGGAAGCGCATGCCGCTGCGGAGGACGACGTATTCGGCGCGGGCAGGGGAGGCCGACAGGAGAAGCAGGAGGGCTAGGGCAGCGATTGCGAACGGCGCAATTCGCGACGGTCTCAACGAGCTGAGTGAAGCTCCGGTCCAGCCAGGATCCCTCGCTACGCTCGGGATGACAGCACGGCGTGGTCGCGAAAACGAAGAGGGATTTCTTGCTCCGCTCGAAATGATGGGATTGGATCGGCGGGGTGAGGTCAGGGACACGAGGCGGCCTCCCGCAAGGCGAAGTGCTCGATGGCGTGAGCTACGCCGTTTTCGTCGTTGGTGGCGGTTTCGTGCCAGCCAAACTTTTTCAGTTCAGGAACGCCGTTGCCCATGACCACGGGAATGCCGGCGAAGGAGAGCATTTCCAGATCATTGTGATTGTCGCCGATGGCGAGGACTTCTTCGCGGGCGACGCCACGGACGGAGGCCCATTCGGCGAGCGAAGCGCCTTTCGAGCAGATCGGATTGAGGATGTCGATCATAACGAAGTCGCGGCTTTCGTAGCAGGTCACGGCGAGCGCGAAGTCCCCGGCGAAGGGCGCTTCGCGAAGAGCCTTTTCCGCCGCGCGCATCGGAGCGACATTGCCGGAGAGCATCACCTGAATGGGATCTTCCGTCAAACAGGACTCGAGGGGCTTGGCCAAGCCGATGAATTGTTTGTTACGGGAGTAATAGGCGTAGCGCAGGGTGTCGTCAGGGTCGAGCGACTCGAGCATGAGCTGGTTTTCGAGCGGGCGGTCGAAGATGACCGCAGCGCCTTCTCGCCAAGGCTGCGTGATCTGAAGGACGCGCGCGGCGGTTGACTGCCGGAGAAGATGGCGCAGGTGCGTTCGGCCTTCCTTGGAGCGGATCAGAGCGCCGTTGCTGACGATCATGGTCAGAGGAGCGTTGAGCTGCTGCGCGATGGGTAAAGCGAAGTCGTAGCGGCGGCCGGTAACGAGGGCGACCTCGATGCCGCGGCGGGCGGCTTCGGCGATGGCGGCGCGGTTAGCTTCGGAGAGCTGCCAGCGGCTATCCAGAAGCGTGCCGTCGATATCCAGGGCAATGAGACGCACACCCATATCTCTATTGTACAGGGAAATGGGATGCGCCCTGGGCGCAAGGGGCAGCGCAGTGGCAAACCGGTGGGCCAAAACGGCCTGTGTTAGACTGGCGCGGTTATGACCAAACCAACGAATGTGCGGGAACTGGAATGCTCGGCGTGTGGGAAGAAGTATGCCGCGGCGGTGGAACAACATTTGTGTACGTGTGGGAAGCCGCTGCTGGCGCGGTACGACCTGCGGGCAGCGGCGAAGACGCTCTCGCTGGAGAGCCTGAAGAGCCGTCCGCGGACGCTCTGGCGGTACTCGGAAGTGCTGCCCAACGATCCACCCGTGTCGTTGGGCGAAGGCATGACGGCGCTGGTGCACACGGAGCGGCTGGGCAAGACGATGGGCTTGTCGCGGCTGTTCGTGAAGGACGAGGGACTGAACCCGACAGGGTCATTCAAGGCGCGCGGGATGACGGCGGCAGTGACGCGGGCGAAGCAACTGGGCGCGAAGGCGTTGGCGGCGCCTACGGCTGGAAATGCGGGCGGAGCGCTGGCGGCGTATGCCGCGGCTGCGGGTATCCCAGCGGTGATCGTGATGCCTGCGGACACGCCTTCGGCGAACGTGATGGAATGCCAAGCGTTTGGCGCGCAAGTCGTGAAACTGAACGGGCTGATTTCGGATTGCGGGAAGTACGTGGCCGAACGGAAGGACAAGGAAGGCTGGTACGACGTTTCGACATTGAAAGAGCCGTATCGCGTGGAAGGCAAGAAGACGATGGGCTACGAGCTGTGGGAACAGTTCGGCGGGAAATTGCCGGACGTGATTCTGTATCCCACGGGCGGCGGCGTGGGGCTGATCGGGATGTGCAAAGCCTTTGACGAGATGCAGGAGATGGGATGGATTGGCGCGGAGCGCCCGCGCATGGTGGCCGTACAGGCGGAAGGCTGCGCGCCGATTGTGCGCGCGTGGGAGGCGCATCAGAACACGGCGCAGTTTTTTGCGAACGCGGCGACGATTGCGTCGGGGTTGCGCGTACCGGGGCCGCTGGGAGATTTGCTGATCTTGAGTATGCTGAAGCAGACGAAGGGGACGGCGATTGCGGTGAGCGATGACGAGATGCTGCATGCGGGAAGGGAACTGGCGTCGCTTGAAGGGATTTTTGCCGCGCCCGAAGGAGCGGCGACGGTGATTGGCGCGCGGAAACTGGCGGCGTCGGGATGGATCAAGCGGGAGGAGACGGTGGTGCTGTTCAATACGGGCACGGGATACAAGTATTCGGAGGCTTGGCAGAAAGCCTTGCGGCAGTAGGGATCGGAGAACCTGGAACGGTGGGGACGCGGAGACTCTATTACGACGATGCGTTTGAAAAGGAATTCACCGCGCGGGTGACGTATTGCGAAGTGTTGCCGCCAGACGTGAAGTCGGGGATTACCGGAAACGCATGGGGGCTGATCCTCGACCGCACGGCATTTTATCCGACGTCAGGAGGGCAACCAAACGATTTGGGGAAGATTGGCGATGCCAACGTGCTGGACGTGCGAGATGAAGGAGAGGAGATTCTTCATGTCGTCGATCGGAAGCCGTCGAGTCCCGACGTAACGGGTTGCATCCAATGGCCGCGGCGGTTCGACCATATGCAGCAGCACACGGGACAGCATTTGCTGTCGGCGATGTTCCAGGAGCGATTTGGGCTGCCCACGGTTTCGTTCCATCTGGGCGAAGAGGTTTGCACGATCGATTTGCGCGGGCCGGAGCCTGCAGCAGAGGTTCTTGAAGGAGCGGAGCGCGCGGCAAATCAAATTGTGTTCGAGGACCGGCCTGTGAATGTTCGCTACGGCACGGCGGAGCAGTTGTCGCAACAGGGTGTACGGAAGGAAGTGGAGCGCAGCGGGATTCTGCGGGCGATCGAGATTGAGTCGGCGGACCTGCAACCGTGCGGCGGGACGCACGTAAAGAGTACGGGACAGATTGGGATGATCCTGGTGCGGCGATGCACGAAGATGCGGCAGGACTGGCGCGTGGAGTATTTGTGCGGGAGGAGAGCGGAGTTGGCGGCGCGGCGCGATTTTCAAATGCTACGTGACGTGAGCGCGAAACTGGGTTGCGCGACAGATGACCTCGTTGGCGCGGCGGAGCGGGCCGTGACGGAGCGGGACGCCAATTTCAAGAAGGTGCGCGCGACGCTGGAGCGGCTGGCGGTGGCGGAAGCGGGACTGGCCTTGCAAAGCCTGACCGCGGACGCGGGCGGGGTGCGGGTGCTGTCGCGCGTCTTCGAGGACACGCCATCGGAGTATCTGGGATTCTTTGCTACGGAGCTGGCAAAAGCTGAAAAGACAATAGGGCTGGTTGCTGGAAAGGAAGACGGGCAACTTGTGTTTGCGCAGCATCCGTCGGCGGGAAAAGATATGAACGCCCTGGTCAAGAAGGTGCTGGAAAAGATGGGCGGCAAGGGGGGCGGGACGCGGGATTTCGCGCGCGGCAAATTACAGGACCCAGGGCGGTCCGCGAGTGTCTTGACTTTAGCCCGTGAAATACTGGCCAGCGCCTAGTTACAAGCCGCGGGTTCAAGGCTCGGTCGTTCATTCGAGCCCGGTTGAGTTACTGCCAAGCCGGGATTCCTCGCTTCGCTCGGAAGGACACTCGGGCGCGATTTGGGACGGAAACGGGTGAGGGATGCGCGAGAAAATGACTAGGCGGGAGGCGCTGAAGCTGGGGACGGGCGCGGCAGTGGGGGCGAGCGTTTCGCCGCTGCTGGGTGCAACGGAGAGCGGGCTTGGCAAGGGAAACATGGGGTTGAATGACGTGAGCGAAGAGATGACGTCACCTGCAACCGAAAACGAGCTGTGTTTTGCGCCGGCGAAGGACCTCGCAGCGATGCTGCGCGAGAAAAAAGTATCGGCGCGAGAGGTGATGCAAGCGCATCTGAAGCAGATTGCGCGCGCCAATTCCAAAGTGAACGCCATCGTCACGCTGGTGCCGGAAGAGCAGTTGATGGCGCAGGCGTTGGCGGCGGATGAGGCGCTGGCGAAAGGGAACTGGCTGGGGCCGCTTCATGGGATGTCGGTTGGCGTGAAGGATTTGCATCCCACGAAAGGGATTCGCACGACGCATGGCTCACCGTTGTTTAAGGACGATGTCCCTAAGGAAGATTGCCTGGTGGTGGAACGCGAGAAGAAAGCCGGGGCAATCGTGATTGGCAAAACGAACGTGCCGGAGTGGGGCCTTGGCTCACAAACCTTCAATCGGGTGTTTGGCGCGACTCACAATCCTTACGACTTGACGAAAACTTGCGGAGGAAGCACGGGGGGAGGCTCCGTAGCGCTGGCGTGCGGGATGGTGCCGCTGGCGGACGGCAGCGACATGGGCGGCTCGCTCCGCAATCCACCGAACTTTTGCAACGTGGTGGGAATTCGCCCCTCGCCAGGCCGCGTGCCAAATCCGCCGACAAATCTCGGATGGTTCACGTTGAGCGTCGGGGGCCCAGTAGCGCGCAATGTGAGCGATTGCGCGTTTTTCCTGAGCGTTCTTGCGGGCTTCGATCGCCGGTCGCCGATTGCCATCGACCAGCCGGGGAATGAGTTCGGCAAGCCGCTGGGCCGTGATTTCAAAGGCGTGCGAGTCGCGATGTTCAAGGATTTGGGGCTTCCGTGGGAGCCAGCCGTGCGCGATGCGGTGAAAGCGCAGCGCAGAGTGTTCGAGTCGCTGGGCTGCATCGTGGAAGAGGCCGAGCCGGATTTCCGGGATGCCAACGAGTGTTTTCTGCTGTGGCGGCACTGGTCGGTGGAAGCGAGCTTTGGGGACATCCTGGAAGCGAACGCGGACAAGTTGAACGAGTACGTGCACTGGCACGTGCAGGAAGGGCGCAAGCTCACTGGGCCGCAACTGGGACGCGCGGAAGTGAAGCGCACGGCCCTTTATGAGCGGGTGCGGCAGTTCATGGAGAGGTACGAGTTTTTCGTGCTGCCGGTGAATCAGGTGCTGCCGTTTGACGTGACCACGCATTATCCGGCGGAAATTGCTGGCGTGAAGATGGAGAATTACATCGCGTGGATGAAGTCGGCATACTACATTTCGTGCGTAGGAAATCCGGCGATGAGCGTGCCGTGCGCGTTTTCGGAGAGTGGGTTGCCGATTGGGATTCAAATTGTGGGGCGGCACCATGACGATTGGGGCGTGCTGCAGATGGGCTACGCGTTCGAGCAGGCGACGAACGTGGGGAAGAGGCGGCCGCCGATTGTGTGACCGGAGGTGAGCTTGCTGCAAGGTTCAGAAGCAGAAAAAGCAGATCCCTCCGCGTCAGGCTGCAGAGGACTGCAGCCTGAGGGTCGGGATGACAGTCATAAACTTTGAGCCGATGAGATAGGTTGCCAGGGGCGACTCAAAAGAAGCGAGTGCGGACGCGGTCGGGAATGCGAGCCAGATCGAGCAGCGTAAGGAAGTCGATGGTCTTGAATTCGCGGTCGATGGCGGGCGGGCCGCAGAGGCGCGCGGAAATCTCGAGATAAGCCCGGAATAAACGCGGCGTGCGAGGCACAGTGGATGACGGACCGCTCGAGCGACATTCGTGGCCGGGCTTCGGCACGGTGCGAAGCTCCGGATCGGCGAGGCACTTTTCGCGTAGCGACTCATACAGCGCTACGCCTTCGGCCTCATCCTGAGATGTAAGGGAACTGCAGCCAATCAAGTAGCGCGCGCCGCAGCTCTCCGCATAGCGGGCGATTCCTTTCCAGAGCATGTGCAGAACATTGGTATTGCGGTAGTCCTGATGGACGCAGGCGCGGCCAAGCTCCAGGACCTGGCTGCGGATGGATTCAAACGGGGAGAAATCGAAAAGCTCCTCGCCGTAGTATCCGAGATTCCCCTTGGCGCGGTAGCCGCTTTGCATGCGATAAGCCCCAACAAGCTTGCCGGTACTGGCATCCTGGACCATGAGATGGTCGCAGATGAAGTCGAACTGGTCGCGGTCCAGCCCCGAGAGAGTTGAGACATCGAGGCCTTCGCCAAGCTCACAGTTGAAGACGAGATAGCGGAGCCGCTGGCATTCAACAAGATCTTCGAGGGTTTGCACCAGCCCCACGCGGAAGCGGTTGGTCGTGGCGAGAGGATTTCCGCAGTCGTGCACCAGGACAGCGGTTTTTGTCATGGTTCGAGTGTGGACTGAAGAGGATTAACGGAGTGTTGTGTGCGGATGAATAGGGGGTTGCTGTGTCGAACTGAGAACTGAGCGTGGAGCGCGCGATGCTGGAATGCGCCCCTCGAAAGAAGTCTGTATAGTAGCCGCGGGTGGTATGACCGATTCGACGGAGACTCAGGATAGTGGGTGATTTGCGGATGTCTAAGAAAACCTGTTGCAGGCATGCATGGGTCTTGTTTTGTTTCGTTTTGGCGATGCCTGTGGGGCTCATATCTCAAAGCTCGACTCACGCGGACCGGGTTTTTATCAACGGGAAGATTTGGACGGCGGACGACGCGCGGCCCATCGCGGAGGCGCTGGCCATCAGCGGGGACAAAATCCTCGCAGTGGGATCGACAGAAGAGATTCGCGCGCTGGCGGGACCCGATACCGCCGTGGTTGATCTGAAGGGGCGCCTGGTGGTGCCCGGGTTTGAGGATTCCCACCTGCACTTCCCTGGGGCCTCGGTCAACTCGGTAAGGCTCGACGGGCTGGAGTCGTTGGAAGCTTTCCAGAAGAGGCTTGCGGAGTTTGCGAAAGCGCACCCGAAGTTGCCTTGGATCACCGGCGGGGGCTGGGGCTATTCGGCCTTCCCGAATCAAACGGTGAACAGGAAATATATCGATGCCGTGATTTCGGACCGGCCGGTCTATGTTAGCGAACGAGATGGCCATATGGGCTTCGCCAATTCCAAGGCGTTGCAGATTGCGGGGATAACACGGGATACGCCGGACCCGCCGAACGGACACATCATGAAGGAAGCAAGCGGCGAGCCGACAGGGGAACTCAAAGAAGCGGCTCAGGGACTCATAGAGAAGCACATTTCCCCGCGATCCATGGAAGATCACTATGATTCCCTCCTGCAACACATGGACGAGGCCGCGGCGGTAGGACTGACTTCCGTGCAGGATGCTGTCACCAGCCTCGAAATCTTTCCTGTATTTGAGAAGGCCGCGAGCGCCGGCGCCTTGAAACTGCGGTTTCGGTTTGCGCCGCTGATCCTCCCAGACGAAGGTGGAGCGCCGAAACATCACGTCCTCGAAAAACCGCTGAAGGAAGCAGACCTCGCGAAATACCGGGAATTGCGAGAGACGTTCACGGGACCAATGCTGAAATTTGGCGCGATTAAGGGATTTCTGGACGGCACGGTGGACGCCCGGACCGCCGCCATGTTCGAGCCCTATGTCGGCGGGGGAACGGGAATCCCTTTCTGGGAGCAGGACGATCTGAACAAAACCGTAGCCTTGTACGACAAAGAAGGCTTCCAGGTGATGCTGCACGCCATCGGCGACAAGGCAATCCACATGGCACTCGACGCGTTTGAGTACGCGGCGAAGACCAACGGAACCTCAGGCCGACGACATCGCGTGGAGCACGGGGAGGTGCCGGCCCTCGCCGATTTGCCGCGATTCAAGCAACTGGGCGTCATTGCATCGACCCAGGCGATGTTCGCCAATCCTGACGCGACGGTTCTGCAAAATTTTGTCGTGCTGCTGGGGCCGGAGCGGGCGTCCCATGCGGATTCCTTCAAGCTGTATGACGATGCGGGCGCCGCGCAGGCCTTTGGCAGCGACTGGGGCGTGTTCGATTTTGCGCCACTGCCGGCCATCTACTGCGTGGTCACGCGCATGACGCCGGAGGGAAAGCCTGCAGGCGGCTGGTATCCTGCGGGGCGGATTTCCGTGGAAGCAGCGTTGCGCCACTTCACACGCGATGGTGCTTACGCAAGTTTTGACGAAAACATAAAAGGGACACTGACCGCGGGTAAGCTGGCGGATCTGGTAGTGTTATCTCAGGATATTTTAACGATTCCACCGGCGGACATTCTCAAAACAAAAGTCCTGCTGACGGTCATGGGCGGGCGGAACACATATCGTAGCAAAGAATTCTAGCGAAGCAGGATTGTGCCGGATGACTTGGTGGACGAGAGGGGATTCGAACCCCCGGCCTCCTCGTTGCGAACGGGGAATCACTAAAGCTAAGACGCGTCGCCACAATCAGTTAGCTTTTTGAAAAGGCCGTGAATTGCCCAACTCGCCCAACCGACCGATCAGAGGATTTCCTCTGATATAAACGGGCTGACCAACTTCCATGCGTCAACTGCGTCCTGTCCCTCGCCAAAATCATCGCCGTAACAATGTTACAGCAGCGAAGCTAGTCGGCCGGAGTTTTTTGGCGAATGACAGGTAGCCCGTCCTCCCGCCAGGATCGATTTCAAGCGCGGAGATCCCTTC
>CAZGFL010000053.1:0-35335 GCA_964524985.1 uncultured Acidobacteriaceae bacterium | reverse complement strand
TAGCTGGCGCTTGGTGCGAAAACGATACGGCGTCTGCATCAGCGCCACGAGCAGAGCTGCGCGAATGGGACCAATCGAGGGAATCTGCCAGAGCAACTTCACTGCGGAGTGCTTACGGCTTTCCGCAAGCAGTTCGTGCCGGGCCTCCTGACGTACCGCGGCTAGCGCATCGAACTGCTGATAATAGAATTCGGCACAACGGTGCACGCCGACTTCGCTCAGCTTCGCGTGCCATTCTGGCCGGTGACGAGGCGCATACCCCTGTTGGCCGGCACAAGGAATCCCCCAACTCCGGTAGATCGCCTTTATGCGCGTCATCACCCGCGTCAGATCCCGGGTGATCGCCAGGTAACTGCGCGCCAGCTCCCGCAACGTCCGAATACCATGCTCGCCGTGATAAACCGGGGAAAGCAAACCGGTGCGCAGAAGATTCGCCAGCTTTCGAGCATCGATTGCGATCGTTCTTGTTCCCGGACTTCAGCAGAGCGTTTTTGCGCGGATCGCAGACCACCACTTGCGTGACGCGGGGTTGCAGAAGTTCGTACAGCCAGGCGGCGCAGGTTCCTTCCTCAAAGGTCACATGCAAGCTGCCCCGCAGGCCACAAATGAACTGCAGAATCGTCTCCGCTTTGGTTTCGAGGATCGCTTCCATGACCAACTTCCCGGCAGAATCCAGAATGGCCACGGAGATCGTTGCCTGGTGCACATCCAGCCCAATATACTTGGCATCATTCATGAGGGTGCTCCTTGTTGTAGGTGATGATGCGAACGATCAAAACCTACTCCAAACGGGCGCCCTTTTATAATGCGTTAATCAGCCATGTCTGGGAGGCCGAGTTCGGCGGCTTCGAGGGACAGGCCGAATTGGCTCTGCGTAAGGAAGGGGCTAGTGAACGTAGAAGCCGGTCTTGGCGAGCACGACGTAGTCACGGCTTTTCTTCCCGAACGAGGGAGCGAGGCGAATATCGAGTTTGTGGGGCTTTCCTTCGGCGGCGGTGGCATGCGTGTAATAGCCCAACGTGTAGCGGGTTTTGATGCGCTGAATCAGGGCGCGGAAGGCGTCGCCGAGATGAGTGACGTTCCGGACGTCGAAGATTTCTCCGCCAGTTTGGTCGATGACTTTGTGAATGTTGACGAGGCCAGGAACCAAGCCGGCAGCGAAGAGAGTCTGCGGCGGGTTGTAACCGGGGATTTTGAGGTTGTAGAGAACCGCGTCGGAGGCGATCGCTTCGGTAATGATGTCGCGAGTGCCCTGTCCGCCGGCATCCGTGCCGACATCATCGCTGATGAGAATAATGACGCGGCGGCTTTTCGGCGGGAGTTTGAGGAAATATTGGGCGGGCATAAAGATGGCGTCATTGATATTGGTCGCACCTCCGGCACGGAAAGTGCTTATCTGATCGGCGATGGAAGCCTTGTCTTTGGTGAAGGGCACGCGGAGTTGGGCGTCGGTGGAAAAGGTGAAAAGGGCGACTTCGTCGTCGCGTTTGAGCGCCGCGAGAGCCGTGTTGGCGGCATCTCGCAAAGGGCCGAGGAACGGACCGATCGAATCGCTAAGATCCAAAACGAGAGCGACGTCGAGCGGCAGTTCTTCGCGGCTAAAGATGTTAATGTTTTGGGCGACGCCGTCTTCGCGAAGCTCGAAATCTTCCTTTTTCAGTTCGGACATGATTTGGCCGGCCTTGGTTTTCACGGTGGCGTCAACCAGGACGAGATTCACGCCCACGCGGATCACACCCTGAGGAGGTTCCTGCGCACGAGCAGGGATTGGGCGGAGACACACCACGCTTGCCGCGATGGCTAATGAAAATGGCGCGGCGCAACAATATTTGCGCGTTGGCATGCGTCCATCATATGCGATGCCAACTTCGATTTCGCAAAGGTTTTCAGACGCAGAGACGGATGTTATTGACTCTGATTCGACTAGCTCATTATAGGTGGTCTCGGCCACCCTGGCATTCAAGATGCCTGGTAAGTTTGAATGTATAGGTCAAAGGAGGAGCGCTTGGGTGTAAAAAAGCTGAACTCAGCGACCGAGCTGATTCAGAGACACCAAGGAGGCTCCCCCATGCAACCTATGTATTACATCGGTCTGGATGTTCACAAGCGGAAGATCAGCTACTGCGTGAAGGACAGCAGTGGCAAGCTTCACTCCGAAGGATTGATGGATCGATTCCCGCCACACGTTTTGATCTGGATCGCTGGATCAAAACGCTGCCGCAGCCGTGGACGGCGGCGATGGAAGCGACCATGTTTACCGGCTGGATCTACGATCACTTGCGGCCACACGCCGTGGCGTTGAAGGTCGCGCATCCGCTGATGCTGCGGGCCATCGCGGCCGCGAAAAAGAAGAGCGACCGCATCGACGCCAACAAGATTTGCGACTGCCTGCGGTGTGATTTTCTGCCGGAGTGCTTGGGTTCATTAGCAGCTAGTGATAGGCCCTGCTCCCAGTAGCTATTCACGTGAGGTCCATTCGTTGACTTCGTTCAAGTCCGTTTGTGAGAATCACGGTTGCGTCGGGAGCAACAGGTCGGTCCTCAAAAACTGGCATGAATGATTTGGGAGACCGCTACCCGGATTGCAGACAGCGTACAATTGCTTCTAGTTGGAACTCCAGACGAAAGCGCGAGTGAAAGGGGCGTAGAGTCATGCCCGAGATCATCGACTGGCAGCGACCACCGCGGCGGCGCGGCCTGTTTTTCCTCCTTCTCGCGGTGCTTGCCATCTTCATTTTCGGGGGCCGGACAGCATTATCGTACTACGTTGAGGCCCTCTGGTTCGGATCGCTCGGTTACGGGGGCGTGTTCCGGAAGACACTGAGCCTTCAGTGGTGCACATTCGCGATCTTTTCCGCCGTGACATTTCTCATTCTATACGGATGGTTCCGGACGCTGAGGCGGGTGTACCAGAATGATTTGCCGATCGGCAGAACGATTTTCATCGGTGGGCAGCCGTTGAAACTGCCCGTCGAGCGCATTCTGGGCCTCCTCGGGTTCGTGGTTTCGCTTGTCATCGCCGTGATAACCGGTGCCAGCATCATGGCCGAGTGGCCGACGTTCGCACTGTATTGGTATGCGCCGCGCGCCACCGGCGACATGGTGGACCCGATCTTCGGCAAGCCAATGAACTTCTATCTATTCTCCCTGCCCGCATGGCAGTTCATCACAGGTTGGCTGTTGACGTTAGCGGTGATTGCCTGTGTAGTCGCCTTTTTCTTTATTCTCATTGCCGGCAGCACCCGGGCGCTCGCGGGGGGCCGAGCCAGATACACCTCATTGCCCTGGCGCGGGATCTCCCTTGCGTTTGCATTCTTGCTGCTGACCCTCGCGATGCGCGTCTATATCAGCCGGTTCGAGCGATTGTTCGACGATCATACGATCTTTGGCGGTGTGACCTATACGGATGCGCACGTCATGCTTAACGGCATGCTCGTAGTCTGTGTGACGCTCGTTCTTGGCGCTGCGATTGCAGCCATCAACGTCGTCTCGTCTCCGCGCGTGCGCTGGCTGGTGGCAGCAGTCGCTCCGGCCGCAGTCTGTTATCTCGCCCTTCAGATATTGGGCTGGTACGTCAGCAGCTTTATCGTGAAGCCGAATGAACTGGTTCGCGAGCGACCTTACATTGCCTACAACATTGACCTGACGCGGCAGGCCTATGGATTGAACCGCCTCTCGCAACGCGAATTTCCCGCTGAGACGACCGTCGAGGCGGCCGACCCAGCGAACAATCAGGCTACGCTGCAAAATATCCGGTTGTGGGACTGGCGCGCACTCCAGGATACGCTGCGTCAGATTCAGGAAATCCGCACCTACTACGACTTTCCCGACATTGACATCGATCGATATGAAATCAACGGCACGATGCGCCAGGTAATGCTCGCCCCGCGCGAGTTAAACGTCGACAAACTCCCGGAGAGTAGCCGCAATTGGATCAACGAAAAGCTGATCTACACGCACGGCTACGGTGTCACCATGAACCCTGTGAATGGGTTCACGCCTGAAGGGCTGCCGACGCTGATTCTGAGTAACATGCCCATCCAGAGCACGGTGCCGAGCATCGTTGTGACGCGCCCGGAGATCTATTTCGGCGAGCTGACTAACACTGACGTGTACGTGAAGACGCGACAACAGGAATTCAATTACCCGCAAGGCCAGACGAACAGCTTAACGTCCTACGAGGGGAACGGGGGCATCCTTGTCGGCGGTTTCCTCCGCCGCATCCTCATCGCGTTCGACCGCGGCGACCTCACGAAGCTCCCGTTTAGCGACGATATCAACGGGCAGAGCCGGTTGCTGATGCGTCGCAACGTGCGTGATCGCGTGGCAGCGCTGGCGCCATTCCTTATTTACGATTCGGATCCATACATCGTCGTCGGCGATGATGGCCGGCTGTCGTGGATTTTGGACGCGTTTACGACCTCAGACAGCTATCCGTATTCGAGCCACTTTGCTCTTGGCAGCACCCTCATCAACTATATGCGGAACAGCGTTAAGGTGGTCATCGACGCATACGATGGAGGCACGACGTTCTACGTGTTTGACCCGCAGGACCCAATCATCACAGCGTATCGCCAGATTTTTCCCGCTCTGTTCAAGGACGCAACGGCCATGCCACCAGCGCTGCGCAAACACGTGCGCTATCCAGAGTTGTTGCTCAAGCTGCAGGCGGCCGTGTACGGCCTTTATCACATGACGGATCCGCAAGTGTTCTATAACCGTGAGGACCTGTGGACAGTCGCTTCGGAAGTCGGCATGGACGACTCCGGTCAGCAGAAGACCCAAGCGATGGAGCCGAACTTCGTGCTGATGAAACTGCCGGGCGAAAGCGCCGTCGAGTTCGTAGAGATTCTGCCATTTACGCCAAACAACCGGAACAATCTGATTGGTTGGATTGCTGGACGGAGCGATGGCGAAAAATACGGCACATCGGTAGTGTACGACTTCCCGAAAACGAAGCTGGTCGACGGCCCTCTGCAGATCGAAGCGCGAATCGATCAGAACGCGCAGCTGTCGGGACAATTGACACTGTGGAATCAGCAAGGGTCCCACGTGCGGCGGGGCACTCTGCTGGTGATTCCGTGTGGGCGCGCGCTATTGTATGCGGAGCCGATTTACCTGCAGGCCGAGCGGAGCCCGATGCCGGAGTTGCGCCTGGTCGTGCTTGCGCTCCAAGACCGGCTCGCATACGGACCGACCTTCGACTCGGCGATGAGGGCCCTTTTTGGAGGAGAGGCCTCGTCGCTAAGCGTCACGACAAACCCCTTAGAAACAGAACGAAAAGCAGAAGGTTCCACCACTGCGACCAAACCCACCGCGGATCTGAAAGCGCTCATCGCTGAAGCAGCCAAAGACCTCGCCGACTACCAACGACTAACTGCGGAAGGCAGGCTCGGCGAAGCTGGGCAGAAGCTTGAAGAATTAAAGCGCAAGCTCGACGAGTTGAACGCACGTCAGAAATGATTGCTTCTCTGAAAATTACGTTTCGGATAGACGTGTTGCTGGGCGCCTGAGCGGGGGGGCCCCACGGCGAGCGTAAGTGCGACTTGGCACATGCTGTTCTGGATACGGTTTGGCTGCCGACGCTTCTTCGAGTTGGATCGCCTCCGATTAGTTTTTCCCCAGTCCCGCACGCCGAGCGGACTACAGCGATTGACCCAATCTCTTTTCCAGATGGCTGCGATAGGTTCTGCTGATTCTCGATCTCGAACCGTCTTTCAGGATCACTTCAAATTCGCCATGGGAGATCGGCTCCAGGCGCAGGACGCTTTCGATATTGACGATAGCCGAACGATGGACGCGAACAAAACGAACGGGATCGAGCCTCTCGGCAAGCTCGCTCAGCGCGGCCCGATACAACAGCTCCTTTCCTCCGACGTGCAGGTTCGCATAAACGCCGGCAGCTTCGATCCAATCGATATCGGCTACCCGTACGAAGCGGGTTGAACCTCCGGATTTCACGACCAGACGGTCCAGCGGCAGATCCCCCGCGGGCGCTGCGGAAACCATGCGAAGAACGCGCTGTCCAAACTCACGCAGGCTGCGTTCATCCATCCGATTGCTGACCCGAGCCATGGTCGCCTCAAAGCGCTGGTCGCCGAATGGCTTCAGGAGATAGTCAAGCGCATTTGCTTCGAAAGCGCGGATTGCATGCTCATCGTAGGCGGTCACAAAGACGGTTAGCGGCATACGTTCGGCTCCCACCTCAGCGATGACCTCCAGTCCATTCAATTCCGGCATCTGCACGTCGAGAAACACCAGATCGGGCCTTCGGTTCTGAATGATCTCCATCGCAGAGAGTCCGTCGGCCACCTCTATGATTGCGGCCACCTGAAAATCGCGGCGCAACAGATCGATGATCCGTTGCCTCGCCGGCGCTTCGTCGTCGGCCACCATAACGCAGAGGCCTTCAGACGGGGTCAATGGCATGGCCGTCCTTTCCGGTCCATCGCAGAGGCAGCGATATTTCAACCTCGGTTCCACCACTGGCGCGCCGGTTCACGGCAAAACAGGTTTCTCCATCGGGATAAAGCCCTGCCAAACGCTGCCGCGTCACGGAAAACCCTACGCCGCCAGAGTTCTCCAGCGTCCAACCCGCCGGAAGTCCCACGCCGTCGTCGACCACGCGAATGTCGAGCCGATCCCCGACTCGCTGCGCCGACACGATCACCGTTCCGCCCGAAGCACGCCTTGAAATTCCGTGCCAGATTGCATTCTCCACCAGTGGCTGAACGAAAAGGGACGGTACGGAAGCATATTTCACCTCCGGCGCGATTTGCGTCTCAATCCGCAAGTGCTCCCCGAAGCGGATCTTCTGGATCGCCAGATAGTGGTCTAGAAAAGCCAACTCCTCCGCCAGCGGGACTTCCTGCCTGTCTTTCGATTCCAGGGACAGGCGCAGAAGGTCTCCCAGATGCTCGATCATCTCTCGCGCAAGCTTGGGTTCACGTTCCACTTGGGATGAGATCGTGTTCAGAGCATTGAAAAGGAAATGCGGGTCCAATTGCATTCGAAGTGCATTCAGACGAGCCTCGGAGAAGTTTTTTTCCAAACGCTCCAGACGCAACTCACCGGTAATATAGTGATCGTAATAGCGATATGCTTGCCAGGCTCCGAGAATCGTCCAATAGATGAGCCAGTTCCAGAGAAACATACCTCGCAGTGCATCGACTAGAAACCTGATACTAGGCAACCCATTCCATGCATTAATCCCGAACGCGGCGCGAACCACCCCCAAAACATAGGCGTACACGGCCGTCACCAGCAGACTCGGAAGGAAATGCGCCAGAACTCGTCGAGGAAGTTGCTTGCTGGAAACGGGGATCTGCCGGTCCACCCAAAGAATGAGAGGTGTGACCATACCCCAGGACCACCATAGCGTAAGAGACAAGAGCAGAGCGTGGCGCCGGTCGGCGCCGGCAGAAAGATCCGGCAAGGCAAACACACAGCCGAGAATCGTCCATGCCAGAGCCGCAAGAGCAACGTGGCCTGGACGGGTCTTCATCCACTGCTTGCCAGCCATCGGCTTCGTCACTTTGCTGCCAGATGAACCCCTTCCGGATCAGCCACGCGCAGCTTCAGTCCCCATCCGAAGAAGTTGTTCGCGATTGCCACTGCGACCTCATTATCGCCCGCTTCCAAAGGCAACGTAAAGGCGCCATTTTCCAGCGAACATCGCGCGTCGGGAAATTTTCTCGCCTCTTCCACCTCAAATAGGTTTTTGTCGGCATACACCAGTTTCCCGTTCACGAATACCCACAGTTCGCGCGTCCATCCAATATCTACTTTCTTCGTCTGTTTCTTGTCTGAAATTATCGTCGTCCTCAACCAGGCTACGGCTCGCTTCGGCTCGGGCAGAGGCCGGCCATACTCGCGGCTGAGATTTACCAGCCCGTTCCGCTCCGTGCTGATGGTCTTCCATTCCTGCGAAGCGCCGGGCATTTCGTTATACATGGGGTCCTTACCGTTCGGCAGCGCGGAAAACGTTGAGAGACGCCAATTCCGGACCAGGCCCCGGTCCCCATCAAGCGGATCTCTGGCCGGCTCCGGAGCAAGACCATCCACTGCATCGGGCGTTATCACCATGTTTGCGTAGGTCGCTGGCCCCTGCAGTCGCAGCCCGCCTTTCATCGCATCCCCCTCTAACCTGCCGACCTCCAGTGTGGGCGATGTGGCATCGTTCACGAAAACATTCATCCGTCGGCCGGATACGACCATCTTGATGTGGTTCCACCCGTTCTCCCGGAGCGGCGCCCGCGTTTGATATTGCGGAAAGAGGTCCCATAGCAGGACACCATGAGTCTGCGGCGCATACTGTATGCAGGCTCGGAAAGCCGGACAGGCCGGATCAGGCCTAAAGTATAAGAGCTCGAAATTACCGTCGTCGTGCTGACGAAAGGCTATTCCGGGTGCGCCCCGCCCGATCGTGTTGACGTCGAACTCGATCGTTCCGTCGCTGAACATGACGTCTTTGAGTACCGCATCGCCGCTGTTCAGTCGCATTAGGCCGTGATAAAAACCCAGCTGCCGGAGGAACTCCGCATTCTCCTTGGTCTGCCACTGGTCAGCCGTCATGGGGATCGTGATCGGTTCCGCGCCCTTGGCAATCGGAAGTGCTAACAGGAAGCATACGCAGAGCGCCATCCTGTTCAGGGTATCTTTGCTAACAGGTGTTTTCATGACCGCAGCGTATGGACCAAGCAGCCCTTTGGCGAGCTAAACGTGACGAGACGGACAGGAGTGTTACGAAGCGGTTCCCGATGTTGCGGGTTGGTTCTTGGCGACGTCCGGAAAGCGACCTGCACTGATTCAGCGGAAGAAGGGCATGCCTTCGGCAAACGAGCCGCGCCTGGGTTGCGCGCCGCTCGTGGCCGCCAAATGAGAGAGAACCTGGCGGCCGACGGTGCCGGTCCCTCCAATAACGGAGAATACTACTCATGCCGGACCCTCCGCTCATGTTGAGCTCGATGGTCAGCGGTATCCAAGAAACGTATGGCCATCGTGTATGGGAACGTTCAGCTCTACGTTCGCCACACCATAAGACTGTGAACTGTGGACTAAGAACCTAGCCCATCGCCGCCTGTAAACTCGAAGGTAAGTCCTCACCCGGGCCGCTCTCCAGTCCATTGAGGGCGGCCAACGCGCGCTCGCGCACGTCCTCAGGTAGCGGCAATGCCATTTTTGTCTTCGCGTTAAAGTAAACGCCGGCAATCACGCTGATTGCGGCGGTCTCTCCAGTCTCGTCGTTGTTCATTTCGTGCGAGAAGCGAATCGACCTGTTTCCAACCTCCAACACTCTCGATCGAATGGTGACCGTGTCCCCTGCTTGCAGTTCCCGCTTATATTCAAGGCGCTGCTCGACCGCCGCCATCCGCATTCCTTCTTTTCGCAAGCGCGACGAGGTCAGACCCAAACTCGCCAGGATCTGCCACGAAGCTTCATCGAATTTCCCCGAATACCACATCACATTCATGTGCCCCATATGATCGCACTGCCACGGATAGATCGTTCCCCGATGGGTAAGTTGGCCCTGATCCATTCTTATCTTCTCCCCTAAATCTGTTGGTTCGCTGCCCGCGAGAGTTCATCACGCGCGCCATCCGCCTCAATGGCGCCTCGCCAAAGACACTCCTGCGTATAATTGTTTCCACACAAGTGAACCAGAATTGCCCAGGAAATATTCCCCATTCTGCTCCTGGCCAAATTCCTGATTAACGCGTGGTCTCAATGGGTCGACGCAACACTCAGGTCGAACCCGACATGCATTGAAAACAAAGGCTAAATCGCTCGCTAGGGTTAGATTAGCCGGAACACTACCCTGGCTAGGTTTTGACCGAGAACAGCCAAACAGATCACATCTCCCGGGCAAGCATTGTCGAATCAACGCATTAGATGGTGTTGCATCGACCGGCTGAGCCGGCAGCGGCTACCGGAACAAGTACCGATCAGGGATTCCGCATGTCCCGTTATCCGACTAACTAGGGATTGTCCAGACTGCTCAGGGTCCGATTGCCCTGTAGGCTAACCCCGCCGCGACCTTACGGAGGCCTGCTCAGTGGCGAATTCGTTGCGTCTGAGGCAGTCTGAAGCGTACGATGCGCGAATCCGACAGTCCAAATCGGAATTCCGAGAGGAGCAAGTCATGGGCAACCGAGACAAGC
Organism: uncultured Acidobacteriaceae bacterium; assembly: GCA_964524985.1. GTDB lineage: Bacteria > Acidobacteriota > Terriglobia > Acidiferrales > UBA7541 > Acidiferrum. The sequence continues at coordinate 25,176 of CAZGFL010000053.1, read as the reverse complement.
GAGGTCGTGAGAAGAAAAAGCCAAAGAAGAAGCAAATAAGGACGTTGAGCAGGCCAGCGAGACCGGCGACAGAATACAAACCTGCCGCGCCACCACCACCGTCATCGCAAACCGATGAGGGGACTGGAGAGTGAGCTGAAAAAGAAGGCCCCGGCTGCAACGGCAAAAACGAAAGAACCTACGCGGGAACGGGCTAACATTGATCGGCACCGATAGATTGTTCAGGTCAATCGAACACCAAGACAGCTCCGCGTGGACCTGCGACTCGGAGGAAAGAACCCGGAAAATATCAAGGTCCGATTTGCCAAGTGGGCGGCCAGGAATGATTATCCGTATCGGCGCTAGTCGTCATTGCGCTTATTCGTAAGCCGAAAGGAAGGTGTGAGATGTCTCGACATGCGATCTCGATTGGGCGGGTCTTCGGCATCTCCATCGATCTGGACTATTCCTGGTTCCTAGTTGCCGGCTTGCTGACGTGGGTGTTGGCGACCAGCTACTATCCAACCGAGTTCAAAAACTGGAGCGGCGCGGAGTATTGGCTCATGGGCGGAATTACGGCGCTCCTGCTCTTTGGGAGTGTGTTGCTGCACGAATTGGGGCATTCGATTGTAGCCATGCATTACAAGATTCAGGTGCCGCGCATCACACTGTTTATTTTCGGGGGGGTGTCTCAGATTGCTGGGGAGCCGCCAAGCGCTGGCGCTGAGTTTTGGGTCGCGATTGCCGGGCCCACTGTCAGTATCGTCCTCGCAATATTGTTTTCTCTGCTGCAACGGCTAGTAACCTCCTTTAACCCGCTCCTGGCGCTTGCTAAATACCTGGCGCTCATCAATGCCATGCTTGCCGTCTTTAACCTCATTCCCGGATTCCCATTAGATGGTGGACGCGTTTTCCGGGCAATCGTATGGGGCATTTCTCGCAATTTCCGCAAAGCAACTCTAATAGCAGCGAACGGCGGGCGTTTCTTCGGCTTTCTATTCATCGCTCTCGGCGTATGGATTGCCTTGCGGGGAAACTTTTTCAATGGGCTTTGGATCGCGTTCATCGGATGGTTCCTGGAAAGCGCTGCCGTTGCACAAGTCCAGCAACTGGTGATGCAGGGACTCTTCACTGGCCACAAGGTGTCCGAAGCAATGAGCCACGACTACACCTCCCTCCCTGCAGAGACCACCTTGGAAGAGGTAGCCCGGGACCACATTCTGAAGAGCGGAAGGACTAGTTTTTTGATCGCGCGCGATTCGGAGGTCGTGGGTCTGCTCACCCTGCACAGGATCAAACAGGTTCCGCGCGCTGATTGGGTGACCACGACTGCCGCTCAAGCGATGATTCCGGCTGCACAAATGCAAGGAATCAGTCCTGATGCAGAGTTGTGGACGGCGCTGGAGAAGATGGGTAGAAACGGAGTAGACCAACTCCCGGTAATGGAACAAAAGAACATCGTGGGGACGCTCGCGCGCGACGATCTCATCCACTATCTGGGAGTCTTGCGCGCACTGAACGCATAGGGCGATGCGGTGTTCTCTGCGAGCCTTTCGCTGGAATGAACGCCAAAAAAATGGCTCTAGATCAGAGTAGAGTGCAAGCCGGCGGCAACAAGCTCCGGCGTATCGCCACCTCCGGCCAAAGCCGCCTGAATGATCGGGCGAGCGAGATTCAGGCGTCGCGTCAATGCCGAGGCAACGCCCCGGTCATCCCTTCGTGGCTGATTTCCCTAAACGCTCGGCAACGACGCGAACGTACTTCTGTGTGGAAGGACTAAACCATGACCCGGTGAAGCTGTCCTGCTCGGGTTGCAAAGTATTCTCAAACAGTGCAACCAAGTCCGCTCGCGCATCGTGGCGTGCGGCCATTGCGGCTTCGGGCAAAGCGACAACACGCTGGCACCACTCGACCGCCCGGCTCACAACCAAGTCCGGTTCGGCCGCTTCATCGACAAGGCCGAATTCCAGAGCCTCTTGCGGGGATAGCAGTCTGCCTGTCACCGCCAGATATTCAGGACGCGCCTAGGAGGAGAACGGGCACGCAAGATAACACGATTATGTAGTTCGCAAGGGAAAGTTTACGAAATGCGTTCCGCCATACAAGCAGTCCGTACGCTGCCAAGAAGGCCCCAATCACAATTGCGGCACGGTCAATTACGTTGGTCATACCATGCCTCTCGCTAAACGGATGAAGACTAAAAAGACCTGGCGGTCTGAGCCAGATAAGACCCCATACGAACAGAAAAACGCCAGTTCCAAACAATTCTTTCTCGTGATAGGCCTGAGCGTCAGCCAGATCGTTTGTGGTCATTGCGCCAAGTCCGCGGTTTCTTCCAGAGCAAACTGGAAGCCTCCTGCGTTCATTCAGGGGCGTGCAGACAATTGTGAGTCCCGAATGGAAGGACGAGCCATAGCGCGGAAGCACTACGATAGCGGAATACACAACTCGTCCCAACCGCCCTCACCCACCGCAAGACTGCAAGGCTCTGTCGGCCGACTCCTGGTAAAACGCATATAAAAGGGTTACCGGAGAACTGGGTCCCGGTACCAGGATGCCGGGTAAGCCAACTAATCGGGGACAACCTGTCTCCGGAGGCCATTGTTGATCGTTGGAAGGGCAGACCGAAGACCGCGAGGCCGACCCAACAAAAGGCGGAGGTGACGTGCTAGAGTTGGCGGTTCGGGGCGCGAGTCGAAGCCGCGATGGCTGAGGGTACAGGCTAAAGATTGTGCTACTGGAGGGGCAGAGTGGCGTATCGGGATTTGCGGGAGTTTGTGAGCAGGCTGGAGAAGGAAGGCGAAGTGCGGCGAATCCGAGCCGAAGTCGATCCCGTGTTAGAGATTACCGAGGTAACGCAGCGCGTGGCGCGCGATAAGGACCGCGCCCCAAATAGTGTCGGTCCGGCACTTCTCTTTGAAAAGCCCAAAGGCTCCCGCGTTCCCCTGCTCATCAACGCGTTCGGCGGCGTGCGGCGCATGGCCTTGGCGTTTGAAGTAAATGAGCTGCGCGAAGTGGCTGAGCGCATCCAGGGCTTCCTGAAAATGGAGACGCCGCAGGGATTCTTTGACAAAGTGAAGATGCTACCGAAACTCGCTGAGCTGGGCTCGTTCTTTCCAAAAAGCGTGAATAAAAGTGACTGCAAGGAAGTCGTGCGACAGGGCAAGGATGTAAACCTCTTCGACTTCCCAATCCTCAAGTGCTGGCCGCAGGACGGTGGCAGGTTCATCACGTTTCCGCTGGTGTTCACGAACAACCCGGAAACAGGCAAGCGCAACGTGGGCATGTACCGCATGCAGGTCTACGACGAACGGACCACGGGAATGCATTGGCAAACGCAGAAGCACGGGGCAGAGCACTTCCGGCGGGCGCGGGCCAAGAATCCGCAAGGGCGAATTTCGGTGAGCGTGGCCATTGGGACGGATCCTGCCACCGCGCTCGCGGGAATGCTCCCGATTCCGCCGGACTTGGATGAGATGATGTTCGCGGGATTCCTGCGGCGCGAACCGGTGGAGATGGTGCGCTGCGAAACCAATGACCTGGAAGTGCCGGCGAATGCGGAGATCGTTCTGGAAGGCTACGTCAACCTGAATGAAATGCGTACCGAGGGGCCATTCGGCGATCACACCGGCTTTTATTCTCTGCAAGGGGAGTATCCCGTTTTCCATGTGGAATGCGTCACGCATAAAAAGGAGCCCATCTACCTGACAACAGTGGTGGGCCCGCCGCCGCAGGAAGATTACTTCATGGGCTATGCGGTGGAGCGCGTGTTCCTGCCGGTGATGAAGATGCAGTATCCCGAAATCACGGACGTCTCGATGCCCGCTGAGGGGATTTTTCACAATTTGATGATTGTGGCCATTCGCAAGTCGTACCCGGGCCACGCGCGAAAAATCATGAACGCAATTTGGTCGCTGGGGCAGGCTATGTTCACGAAGGTGGTTGTGGTGGTAGATCACGACGTGGACATTCACAACTACAGCGAAGTGGTATGGAAAGCTCTTTGCGCGCTGGATCCCGAGCGCGACGTGCAATTCTCCTTTGGGCCCATGGATACGCTGGACCACGCCGCGCGGCTGCAAGACTTCGGCTCAAAGATGGGGATCGATGCCACGCGCAAATGGGAGAGCGAAGGATTCACACGGCCATGGCCGGATGAAATTCTCATGGATGAAGCCACCAAGATGCGGGTTGATGCCCTGTGGAAATCGCTGGGGCTCAAATAAGCGGCAGCGGCCCGGCATGTGTCATCGGGAATAAATCGCGTTAGCCTTGGCCGCAATCAGCGATGCAAGCAGACAAAACAAAGAAATCGCGAATGGTATTTGGGGAAAAGTGGCTGCTTTCAAAGCGGCAACGGGCCAATAGTACAGGTGGGAGCCCGGCAAGAGCACAAGTAATTGTGGTCGGATGGTAGCAGGCCACCACGGCTATTGGTACTTACCGGCAATACCCCCCGAACTGCCTAGAACTACCCGTATTCTTAGGGCAACGGACCTATAGATTCCCTTGACGCTCGGAGTGGTAGAATGTCATAAAGCTCCCACGGGGTTGCACTCGGCAGTAATCCGCAGCGCAAATGCGGTGCAATTCCCAGCCGTGACGACAGATGTGTGTCGAATGCCGGGGTGGCGTTCCTCGTGATTGAATCGCGCGAAGTGATGAACGTACGACAGGCCTCGCAGTATCTGGGCATCTCCCCGGATACCCTGTACCGTTACATCACCGAAGGCGAAATTCCCGCGTTCAAGCTCGGCAATCGTTGGAAACTTCGAAAGACGATCCTGGATCGCTGGATGGAACGCAAAATGAGTCAGGCCACCGGACGGCGCCGTTAGAGCGGCGCGGGAACCAGGGAGAGAGGCAGCAATATGGCGTTATTCGGCGGAAAGAGTCGGCAATTAGTGGGACTGGACATCGGGTCCAGCTCGATCAAGGCCGTCGAACTAAAATCGACGAAGGCCGGCTACGAACTGGTGAGCTTCGGCATGGAATCGCTGGCGCCGGACACGGTGGTGGATGGCGCGATCATGGACGCGCCGCAGGTGGCCAACGCCATCAGCAAGATTTTCGATGCGCAACGCATCAAGACCAAGAACGTTGCAACTTCGGTTTCCGGGCACTCCGTGATCGTCAAGCGCGTGCCGCTGCCGCTGATGAGCGAAGACGAGCTGTACGACCGGATTCCTTCAGAAGCCAGCCAGCACATCCCATTCGACATCGCCGACGTGAACCTGAGTTATCAGCTCCTCGAGTCCATGGACTCGCAAATGGACGTTCTGCTGGTGGCCGTCAAGAAGGACAAGATTCTGAACCACACGAACGTGCTCGCGCAGGCAGGGAAAACGCCAGTGGTCGTGGACATCGACGCTTTCGGCCTGCAGAACTGCTTTGAAGTGAACTATGAGCCGGACGCCGGGCAGACGGTGGCGCTGCTGAATATCGGCGCCAGCGTCATGAACATCAATATCGTGCGCGGCGGCATCCCGCTGTTTACCCGCGACGTCAGCGTCGGCGGCAACCAGTACACGGACGCGCTGCAAAAGGAACTGGACCTGAGCTTTGAGGACGCCGAACGCCTAAAAAGAGGCGATACGCTCCCGAGCGTTACGGACGAGCAGAAGCAGCAAATTCTCCGCAGCGTTTCCGACATTTTGACCCTGGAAATCCAGAAGACCTTTGACTTCTTCCGCGCCACCGCCAGCGGCGAGAACATTCAGCGCATCGTGGTGGCCGGGGGCACGGCCCGCGTTCCGGGGTTGGTGGACCTGCTGCGCGAGGAATTCGCCATGCCCGTGGAAGAATTGAACCCGTTCCGCAAAGTGCTCATCAATCCCAGCCGGCACAGCGATGATCAGATCCGCGAGATGGCGCCGCGGCTGGTGATCGCCGTAGGACTGGCGCTGAGGAGCTTCGACTAACCATGATTCGAATAAACCTACTTGGACAAATTCGACCGAAGGCCGCGCGGCGGCCCGTAGATACCGGCGCTGCCATGCCCGTGGTCTTCATCGGCATAGGCGTGGCTCTCGGCGTGATCGTGCTGGGCTTCTTCTATTACACCTGGCAAAACCAGCTAAACAAAGAGAACGCGGACATCAAGAGATTGACGGCGCAGAAGACGGAGCTCGAGCAAACCAAGCTGCAAGTGGAAGCGTTCGAGAAGCAAAAGGCCGTTTTACAGCAGCGCGTGTCGACCATCGAGCAGTTGCAGCGGGACCGCACCGGCGGGCAGGAATTGCTGGACATGGTGGCCAACACGGTGTCTCGCACGGAAAATCTCTGGCTGACGGACATGACACGCAAAGGCAGCACACTTTCCATGGATGGCGCTTCCGCGTCGATCAACTCCGTGGCGAATTTCATTACTGCACTGAAGCGCTCCGGCTACTTCCAGAAGGTGGAAATCAAGGAAACCAAGCAGGACGATAAGAGCGGGGCAATTCAAACGTTTGTGTTCCAGATTTCCGCAGAAATCAGCCCGCCACAGCCCGTGCAGGCCAAGCCGGCAAGTACGCCCGCACCGGCTGCCAAGGCACCGGCGAAGAAAGGATAAGAGGACGCCATGGCCAATCCGTTTCGCGACATGTCGGTGATCATGCAGGCCCTGGTGGCCGCGGCGGTTGCCGTCGTTTTGGTTCTGGTCGGTGTTTACGTTCCGGGCTCTCCGATCGCACGGGAGCGCGACGAAGTGGACGCTGCCGTTGTGAAGCGCACCAAGCTGAACCAGGAAGTGACCCAGCTTCAGGTTTACAAGCAGCGCTACGGCGAATTGAAACAGCAGATGGATGCGCTGTCCAAGCAGCTCGACACGCTAAAGACCATCGTTCCGGAAGAAAAGGAAACCGACGAATTTATCCGCCTGCTGCAGGGAGCGGCCAGCGCTTCCACGGTGCAGATTCGCCGGCTGACCTCCCAAGCCATCGCGCCAAAGGAATATCACTACGAGATGCCGTTTGAAGTGCAGGTGGATGGCCCGTACTTCAATATTCTGGACTTTTTCGGACGCCTGGGCAGATTGTCCCGCATTATCAACGTGGGCGATCTGACGTTTGACACTCCGGAGAACGCCAAGGGACAAAAGTATCCAGTGCGTCCGGGAACTACAGTTTCGGGATCCTTTGTAGCAACAACATTTTTCACCAAGCCGGCTGACGCGGGTGCGGCAAAGCCCGCTACGGCTGGTAAACCCTGAGCGGGAATGAGCGAACTATGCGTTCAGCAATAACTCTCGGAATGGGAATCTTGCTCGCGGCGGCAACCCCAGTGTTGCGCGCGCAAGTGAATCCAACGACTGCTACGTCCGGCGTCAAGTCCGCGCTGGGCGACAAGGGCCAGGCGGCGCAGCAACCGGCAAAGCCAGCTCCCAAGCCGGCCATGAAGGCGCCGGCCAAAGGCGCTCCACAGGGAGCGAAGGCGGCGGCAAAGAAGCCCGCGAAAGCGGCAGCTAAGCCCAAGCCAGAGGTCAAGGCGGTGGAGAAGCCGGTGACGCCTGGTGAAGCGCCCGCTGCCAACGCAGCAGCCGAAAGCGATTTGAAGGCCGCGCGGCGTGATCCTTTTGAATCCCTAATTGGCCGGCAGAGCAAGGCTGCGGCAGTTCTTCCGCCGGGAAAGGCTGGCTTGCAGGTGAGCACGCTGCGGCTGGACGGAATCGTTCGCGCACCAAACGGCATGATCGCCGTGGTTTCCAATCCGCAGGCGCGCACGTACTTTCTGCGCGAGGGCGATCATCTGTATGACGGCAGCGTGGAAAAGATTTCTATGGACGGCGTTTCTTTCCATGAAGAAGGAAAGGACGCTTTTGGCAAGCCCGTGGAACGGCAGGTTAACAAGCGAATTTACTCCACCAGTTCAGGAGAACAGCAATGAAGACGAATTGGCCGGCCTTTAGGAATGGCTGCCTGATCCTTGCGAGCATGGCCGTGGCGGTCAGCCCGGCTCTGGCGCAGACACAGGAGCCCGCCGGCGCGAACAAAGCCGCCGCGGTCATCTCCAGCGTGGCCATCACGCAAGCGTCACAGAGCGCCGCTGTCCGCGTGGAAGGCGATGGGCGCCTGGATGTTCATACGGCGCGCATGGCCAACCCCGACAGGCTCGTGCTGGATTTCTCTGGCGCGCGGCTGGCGGTGCAGAAAACCGTGATCCCCGGGATCTCCGCGCCGGTGCGCGGAGTGCGCGTCGGGCAATACCGGCCGGACGTTGCGCGCGTCGTCATTGATCTGACGGCGGCGACGCCTTTCCAGGTTTCGCACGACGGCGAGGCCGTGGTCGTTTCGTTCAACACATCGGCTGCTGCCCCTGTGAACGCTTCAGCCAAGGAAACCATTACAGCTTCCGCGGCAACGGAGAAGACGCGTGATTTCAACTACAGCGCGCCGGCTCCGCGGAAGACGGTTGCGCATTCGGCGCAAACTGGTCGGATCTCGGCTCCTCGTTTTGATTTGCCTCGCGAACTGACCCAGCCCTCAGTTGCCCTGGCATCTTTCGACGAGAACCGTGAACCCGCCCGCCCCGAGGTGACCCAGCAAGCCGCCCAGCAGGCGGTGCAGCAGGCCAACGCGGCTGCAACCACAATGGCGGCTACACAAGCGCAAGCTGCGCCTGCTCCGACACAAGCCGCGGGGAAGTATACCGGGGAACCGATTTCGGTAAACCTGAAGGACGTGGATTTGCGCGACTTCTTCCGCCTGATTCACGAGATCAGCGGCTTGAACGTCGTGCTGGATCCGGCCGTCAAGGGCAGCCTTACGATCGTCCTGGACGAAGTGCCCTGGGATCAGGCGCTGGACATCGTTCTCCAGAACAACAGCTTGGATAAGCAACTGAACGGAAACGTGCTGCGAATTGCGACGAAAGCGACGTTGAAAGGCGAAGCGGAGTCGCAACGTGACCTGGAAAAGGCACAGGCCGAAGCCACTGCGCCGGTTACCGTTACCCGTGTGTTGAGCTATAGCAAGGCTACGGCCCTGGTGCCGACACTCAAGAAGTTCCTTAGCTCCCGGGGAGATATCCTGGCGGATGACCGTACGAACCAACTGATCATTCGAGACATCCCGATCACCATCCCCATCATTGACAACCTGATCCGGCAGTTGGATCGCAAGTCCCAGCAGGTGGAGATCGAGGCGCGCGTCGTATCGGCTTCGCGTGCGTTCGCTGAGGACATTGGTACGCAGTTTGGCTTCGCGGGACAGACCACGGGAGGGCGTTCGGTGTTTGGCGGCACGCCTCAAGTGGGCGCCAGCGGACAGGGTGACGCGACAAATCCAACCGGTGGTCCCTTGAACCCGCCCTTGATCACAACGGGCACACAGACGACCGGCAACGGCATCACCACCGGTATGCCCTTGAACACCAACTTCCCGGCCAATGCCCCGACGAGCGGCTTTATTTTCTCTCACCGGTCGTCGAACTTCGCGGTGGACTTCATCATTACTGCCGCGGAATCCAAGGGCGTCGGCAAACTGCTGTCCAAGCCCAAAATTATCACCCAGAACAACGAACGGGGCGAGGTCAAGCAGGGTACCAAGATCCCGATCCAAACGACCATCAACAACACCATTTCGGTGCAGTTCATCGATGCCGTGCTGAAGCTCGAAGTAACGCCGCAGATTACCGCGGAAGGCACGGTCTTCATGGACGTGAACGTGGAGAACACGGCGATCGATACCGGTATCCCGCGCGTTCAGGGCATCCCGGCTCTCGACACCGAAGCCGCGACAACCAAGGTTACGGTGGCCGACGGCGGCACGGTGGTCATCGGCGGCATCATCATTTCCTCGCAGCGTGTGGACATCTTCCAGACCCCGATCGTGGGCAGCATCCCACTGATCGGCAACCTGTTCAAGCGCACCAGCGTCACGACGCAGTCGCAAGAACTGCTGTTCTTCCTGACGCCGCGCATTCTGCCCGGATAACTCGGGAAACGCTTTTCAACAGACTGGCCGAAACGAGGAGACTGCGGTCTCCTCGTTTTCTTTATGAAGACACCATTCCAAGCCCGGCGCCGCCTGGCCTCGTTGCTTTCGGAGGGGAAGCTGGACGCTCTTCTGGTGACGAGCCCTGCCAACTGGTACTACTTGACGGAATTCACAGGGGAGGCAGGGATCCTGGTTGTTTCCCGAAAGGGGTGCACCCTCATTACGGACGGCAGGTTCATGGTGCAAGGCCATGAGGAGACGTCCGGGGTGCGGGTCTTGCAGCAGAAGGGCTCACTCCACGAGTCGACCGGCCAATACCTGAAGGAATCGAAGCTTCATCGAGTGGGCTTTGACCCTTCGCAGCTCACCGTATCTCAACTGCGGTCACTGCGACGGTCGGCGGGAAGGCGTGCCCGGTGGATTGGGTCTCCAGGTCTCGTCGAGTCGCTGCGGATGCGCAAGGACGAAGCCGAACTTGCGCAGATGCGCAAGGCGGCCATCCTGGCCGACGAGATCGTGGAATTCGCGATTCGCCTCTTAAAGCCTGGAATTCGGGAAAGGGAAGTCGCAGCGGAGGTTGAATACCAGATGCGCTTGCGCGGCGCATCGGGCCCGGCCTTTGAGACGATTGTTGCCTTCGGGGAGAGGGCTGCGCTTCCGCACGCGCGTCCGACGGACAGGCGCCTGGCCAAATATGAGTTGGTGGTACTGGACCTGGGTGTTATACTCGGCCACTATTGTAGCGACATTACCCGGACGGTCTTCGTGGGTCGCGCGCCGAAGCGTATCCGGACTTGGTACAAGGCGGTCCTGGAAGCGCAAGCGGCGGCGATTGAGGCGGTAAGGGGCGGGGTGACATGCGGCGAGGTGGACGCCGCGGCCCGGCAGGTTCTGGCGGGACATAAACTCGACCATCTCTTTGTGCACAGCACCGGCCATGGGCTTGGACTGGAAGTGCACGAGGACCCGCGGGTGGCGCGGGGACAGAAGAAGCAGCTCGAACCCGGTAACGTGATTACAATCGAGCCGGGCGTCTATGCCGAAGGAATTGGCGGAATTCGCATTGAAGATGATGTAGCGGTTCGCACTGGAGGCAAAGAAGTATTGACCCGCGCACCGCGGGATCTCATCGAACTCTAGAACAGGCATGAAACCCAAAAAGCCGAAAAAGTCCAGTCCGCCGGTCGAGAATCCCGAAATCCAGCAGATCGAGCAACTCCTCCACTTCATGAGCGAGCACCACCTCGAGGAATTTGAGTACTCGAGAGGGGACCTGCGCATCCGGTTCAAGAAGCCCGGGTCGAACGTGGTGGTCGCCGGGCAGAGGATCGTCTCAACGCCGGAGATCATCGTTTCGGGCGCTCCTCAAGCCGCCGGCAACCCGGGGACAGTGGCTTCCGCGGCTGGCGACGTTCCCTCGCCTGCTGAGGCTCGATCAACCGAAGACCTGCACCTTGTGAAGTCGCCGATTGTCGGAACGTTCTATGGCTCTCCCAGCCCCGGTGCGGAGCCTTTTGTGAAGGTTGGGGCCTATGTCGAGACCGGCCAAACCCTGTGCATCGTGGAAGCCATGAAGTTGATGAACGAAATCGAGTCGGACGAGACCGGTGAGGTGGTGCGCGTTTTCGCTGACAATGGCCAACCCGTAGAATACGGCCAGCCCCTGTTCGGCATCCGCCCGAGCCGGAAGAAATAGCCGGCACGCCGCGCCATGTTCCAGAAAATCCTAGTCGCCAATCGCGGGGAAATCGCCCTGCGGGTCATCTGCGCCTGCAAGGAATTGGGGATTTCCACGGTGGCGGTGTATTCGGAGGCCGACCGCAACTCCTTGCATGTGCGGTTCGCCGACGAGGCCGTCTGCATCGGCCCGGCGCGCAGCAGCGAAAGCTATTTGAACATACCTCAGGTGATCAGCGCGGCGGAAATCACCAACGTGGACGCCATCCACCCCGGTTATGGCTTTCTTTCCGAGAATGCCAACTTCGCGAAGGTCTGCGAGGCCTCGGAGATTACCTTCATCGGACCGCGGCCGGAAATCATCGAGATGATGGGCGAGAAGGACCGCGCGCGTAGGGAAGTGAAGGCTGCGGGTCTGCCGACAATTCCCGGAAGTGACGGCGTGATAGAAGGGGAAGAGCAGCTCGCCAAGGAGGCCGCCAGGATTGGCTATCCGTTAATCCTGAAGGCGTCCGCGGGTGGTGGCGGCCGGGGCATGCGCATGGTGCGCAAGCAGGAAGAGCTGCTGGCCGCGTACCAGACTGCCCGGAGTGAAGCGCAGCAGGCTTTTGGAACTCCGGACGTGTATGCGGAAAAGTTCCTGGAGCGCCCGAGGCACATCGAGTTCCAGGTACTGGGGGACCAGCACGGCAAGGTCATCCACCTCGGGGAGCGCGAATGCAGCATCCAGCGCCGGCACCAGAAACTCGTCGAGGAATCACCTTCTCCGATAATGGACGCGAAGCGGCGAAAGGAGCTCGGCGCGAAGGTTGTGAAAGCGCTCGAAGCTGTCGGGTACACCAATGCGGGAACCGTGGAGTTCCTCATGGATGAGGATGGCTCGCTCTACTTCATTGAAATGAACACCCGCATCCAGGTGGAGCATCCGGTAACGGAGCTGGTCACGGGCGTGGACTTGATTAAGGCGCAAGTGCGGATCGCAGCGGGGGAGAAGATGGAGGACGCCACCGGCGCCATCATTCCTTCCGGGCACGCCATCGAATGCCGCATCAATGCGGAAGACCCGGAGACTTTCGTGCCGTCGGCGGGACGCATTACCACTTTTCAGGCGCCGGGTGGCACCGGAGTGCGCGTGGATTCGGCCGCTTATGCCGATGCCGTAATCCCCCCCTATTACGATTCGCTGATTGCCAAGCTCATTGTGAAAGGACGCGACCGCGCGGAAGCGGTCGGCCGGATGCGCAGGGCCCTCGAGATGTTCGTCATCGAAGGCATCAAGACTTCCATCCCCTTGCATCGAAGGATTTTAGCCGACCCGGATTTTGCGGCGGGCAAGCTCGACACGCACTTCATCGAGAGACTCTTCGGCACGAATGGCAAATAACCCTCACGGACGGACGCTGAAACGCCTTGTTCTCCCTCGTCTGTATGTGATATTAGACCACGCGTTGCTCACCCTTCCTGAAGCACAATGCGCGCGACAACTCGCAGACGCCGGAGTTCGATTGCTTCAATACCGGCACAAAACCGCGTCCGCGCGCGAACTCCTGGATTCCTCCAAGCGACTCTCCTCTTTGTCAAGGGCGCGCGGCGTCACATTCATCGTCAATGACCGGGCAGACGTCGCCGCACTTTGCGGTGCGGATGGTGTTCATGTGGGTCAAGAGGACTTGAGCGTCGAAGATGCGCGTGCAGTCGTCGGAGCAGAGGCGCTGGTTGGCGTCTCGACACACAACCGCGAGCAATTCCTGCGGGCGGTTGCCAGTTCGGCGGACTATATTGCGGTGGGGCCGGTTTTTTCGACGACAAGCAAAGCGAACCCCGATCCGGCAGTCGGGCTGGAGTTCCTCCGGCAGGTCCGCCCGCTGACGGACAGGCCGATTGTAGCCATTGGCGGAATTACGCTGGAGCGGGCTGCCGATGCGATTTGTGCAGGCGCTGATTCCGTGGCTGTGATCAGCGATATTCTCCGCGCGCCGAATCCGGTACAACGGGTGCGCCAGTTCCTCGAAGTTCTCGGTGCTGCGAATCACGCAGCCGCCGTTTAAGGCAGGAGCCAATGACGGACACCGTTCAAGCGAAGACTTCGAGCAGCGCGCCGAGCGAGCATGGCTTCGTGCGTGCCATCGGATTATTCGACGGCACGATGATCGTGGTGGGCTCGATGATCGGCTCAGGGATTTTCATCGTTGCCGCGGAAATCTCTCAGCAGACCGGTTCGCCGGGTGGCCTCATGCTTACTTGGGTTCTCACGGGGCTGCTGACGATTTCTGCGGCGCTCTCCTATGGCGAGCTCGCGGCCATGTTTCCACACGCCGGCGGGCAGTATGTGTACTTGCGCGAAGCTTATTCGCCTCTTTGGGGCTTCTTGTACGGATGGACGCTTTTTCTGGTGATTCAAACGGGAACGATAGCGGCCGTGGCCGTGGGATTCGCGAGATATCTTGGAGTTTTGTTTCCGGCAGTTTCCGCGCAGGCATGGATTGTCCCCCCGATCTCGCTCGGTTCGAAATACGCAATCAGCCTTTCCGTGCAGCAACTGGTGGGAATCCTGATGATCCTCTTTATTACATTTCTCAACACTCTCGGAGTCCGGCTCGGCAAGCTGATTCAGAACATTTTCACCAGCGCAAAAACATTGTCGCTGGCTGGACTGATCTTCCTTGGGATTTTCGTGGGCAGAAACGCGGGAGCCATTTCCGAGAATTTCAGCCATTTTTGGGCGATTCGCAATGCTCAGCCGATCGAACCCGGCGCGAGTTTTTTGCGTAGTTTCGTGCCAACGGTGACCGCGGCCAGCGGTTGGTTTGGGCTGCTCGTTGCCTTTGGCGTGGCTCAGGTCGGTTCGCTGTTCTCCGCGGATGCCTGGAACAACATCGGCTTCACGGCGGCGGAGGTAAAGAACCCCAAGCGCGACGTCGCGCTCTCCATGGCGTTTGGCACGATCATTGTCATAACCCTGTACTGCCTGGCGAACCTTGCTTATCTTTTTACGCTTCCCTTGGTCCAGATACAGACCGTTCCCGATGGCCGCGTGGCCAGCGCGGCGTTGAATACGATTTTTGGCCCTGTGGGAGCGGCAATCATGGCAGTAGCGATCATCGTTTCGACGTTTGGCTGCAACAACGGGCTAATTCTCGCGGGCGCACGCGTTTCCTACGCCATGGCTCACGATGGACTGTTCTTCCGCTCCACCGGAGTGCTCAACAAGAAGGGAGTTCCGGGTGTCGCGCTTATTATTCAAGGCATTTGGATTACCCTCCTCATCCTTATGCGCACGCGGAAAGTGGATGAAAGCGGCGCCGTCATCTATGGGAATCTTTACAACGACTTGCTGAACTACGTCATCTTCGCGGCTTTGCTTTTCTACGTGCTGACGGTTGCCGGCATTTTCGCGCTCAGGGCAAAACGCCCCGATCTGGACCGTCCTTATCGTGCGTTTGGGTTTCCGGTGGTGCCGGCTCTCTATATAGTGGCTGCCACCGCGATCATGGTCGTATTGTTGCTCTATCAGACCAAGACAACGGGCGTGGGCTTGGTGATTGTCCTGATTGGAATACCAGTGTACTGGTTGCGGTCGTGGTGGCTGGCAAGGTCCGCACGCTCGCAATAGGAATTTTGTTGTAGGGGTAAAGCAGGCTGCGCCTCTACAATGCACTGGGCCAAATTGGCAGCTGTGAAGAAGACTGGGGCCGATCCCCCAAAGGAGGAGTTGCATGGGCAACCCCTTGTTTGCCACGAAACCGCTCGATGTGCTGATGAAGGAAGCCACAGATACCGGCGAGCACAGCCTGAAGCGGGCGCTGGGACCGATCAACCTTGTCACGCTGGGAATCGGGGCCATCATCGGCGCGGGGATTTTCGTGTTGACCGGCTCGGCGGCCGCGCTCTATGCCGGTCCGGCCATCATGTTGTCGTACGTGTTGGCAGGAACAGCGTGCATCTTCGCCGGACTGTGCTATGCGGAGTTCGCCTCGATGATTCCGATTGCCGGTTCCGCGTATACCTACGGATACGCCACTCTTGGGGAGATCGTCGCCTGGATCATCGGCTGGGACCTGATCCTGGAATACGCCTTCGGGGCCGCGACAGTGGCCAGCGGCTGGAGCAGCACTCTGGTTGCTTTCCTCCAGGATTACGGAATCAACCTGCCGCCTCAAATCTGCGACGTACCGGGCGCATCGTGGGTTCTTTATCAGGGGCGTTGGGCTCCGGTCTCGACCTTCAGTATGTCCATGGAGCAACTGGCAGGATTGCCTCACGCCACTGCCAAGTTCAACCTGGTGGCCTTCTTGGCCATCATGGCAGTTACCACGATTTTGATTATCGGCATCAAGGAATCCGCGAACTTCAATACGGGAATCGTCTTTGTGAAACTTGTGGCGGTATTCACTTTCATCGCCGTGGCCCTGCCGTTTGTTCTCAAGCATCCGGCACTTACGCACGAAAACTGGAAGGTCTTTCTTCCGCCCAATTTGGGATCGTTCGGCGCATTTGGATGGTCGGGAGTGGCGCGGGGGGCGAGCGTAGTTTTCTTCGCGTACATCGGATTCGATGCCGTCTCAACCGCCGCTCAGGAGGCACGTAACCCGCAGAAAGATATGCCGATCGGCATTCTTGGTTCCCTGGTCGTCTGCACCTTCCTGTATATCGTGGTGTCCGGGTTGCTGACCGCCACAGTACACTACTCGCGCCTCAACATCGGTGCGCCCGTCTCGCTGGCGATTCGGGAAACCGGTGTGAAGTGGGGCAGTTACGTGGTGAACGCCGGAGCGCTGGCAGGGTTGAGCACGGTGATGCTGGTGATGTTGCTGGGACAGTCGCGCGTGTTCTATTCCATGGCGCACGACGGTCTGCTCTGGAAGTGGGCGGGCGACATCCATCCGCGCTTTCGGACTCCGTGGAAATCCACTGCCATTGTTGGTTTCGGCGCTGCCACCTTCGGCTCCCTGGTTCCCATCGGCAGCCTCGGTCAGATGGTCAGCATTGGAACGCTCCTGGCGTTTGTCATTGTTTGCGCGGCGGTTTGGCTTTTGCGAGTCCGGAGGCCTGATCTGCAGCGCCCGTTCCGGACGCCGTGGGTTCCTTTCGTGCCGATTATGGGCATTCTCGTGTCGCTGGGATTGATGGCCGCGTTGAACGGGATCACCTGGGTGCGCCTGGTCGTATGGCTAGTGATCGGCATGGTGATTTATTTCACGTACAGCGTGAATCACAGTAAGGTACGCCTAGGCTCAAAATAGAGTTCTCGCGCGGCGCATTAGTGGTGTCACATCATCCCTGCGACTGGGCCGCCTCTTTTCGTCTCCGGCGCATCTTCAGGTAAAGTATTTCTTTCGATGACAGTGCGATGAGACCCTTCTTCGCGAAGCTAAAGGAATACTGGCGGCGTCTCTCCTGGCTGGATCTTCTCTCAATTGCCGTAGCCGGCGGGGGACTGCTCTCCACGGTGCTCGCTCTGACCGGCGGCGTTTTCAATTTTCTAAAGTACTTGTCGGTGCTCGCCGGTCTCTATCTCCTGGTGCGCGTCATTGCCTGGTGGAGAAACGAGCTCCTTTGGAGCCTGCGGAACCGCTTGATCATCGCGTACCTCTTCATCGCAGTCGTGCCAGTCCTGTTGATTGTGGCGCTTGCCTGGATCGCTGGTACCCAGCTGTATTCCCAGCTTGGCGCATATCTTTTGCACGAAGACATTGAGAAGCGCATCGAGATGATCAGGGACATTTCCGAGCACATCGCTGTGGCCCACCGCACGCTCCCCGCCGGCGTTACGCAGGAGGAATCCGAGAAGATTCTGGCTGCGCAATCGCACGCCGTTCATGACAGCGAATTGCCGAAACTGGAGATCAGTTTCTCGAAAGATACCTCGTTGCTCAACAAGATGCCAGGAAAAGGATCTTTTGCCGGGCTGCTGCAGCAGGGGAATTCGCCCAACTCACTCTCGCTCACAAGTCTCCGCGCCATTTCAACACCTGAGGGAGAACGTGTGATCACCCTTCGCGTCCCCATCAACCCAGAGTTCCTGGCCAGCGTTGCCCCCGACCTCGGGGCCATCCAGTTGAATATCATGGAGAGGTCCTCTGGAGCCGAGACGGAAGGCGTCATCTATTCCTCGGAGGATAAAAAATACAAGGTCGCAGGGCGAATCTCGGCTCGCAACCGCGTCCTCCAAGAGGGTGCACTATGGCTGGACAAGCCCGTAAATGCGGTTTCCAGCTTTCCAGCTGTATTTGTGTCGCCTGATAAGACCGTAGAAATGGCGTGGCCGGTTCTGGCGTCCTTCAACGCGCGGCCATCACAATTAAACCAGAAGATTTTCGCCTCTTCCGGGGAACTGCGCCTCTTTTACCTGGCCTATCTTGTGCTTGCCGGATCGGCTTTTATCCTTATCGAAGCCGCGGCCTTCGCCACCGGATTCGTCTTGACGCGGCGCATCACTCGGGCCGTCACGGATCTATACCGCGGCACGCAATATGTGCAGGCAGGAGACTACTCTCACCGCGTTTCAATCCAACAGCGCGACCAGTTGGGCGAACTGGCCGTGTCGTTCAATAAAATGACGGGATCCATCAGCGAGCTTATCGAAGAGGAAAGCAAGCGCAGAAAACTGGAAAACGAAATCTCCATCGCGCGCGAAGTGCAGAATCAGCTCTTTCCCAGCACGCTTCCTTCGGTGCCTGGTGTGGAGATTGAAGCCATCTGCAAAGCGGCGCGCTCCGTCAGCGGCGACTACTATGACTTCATCCAGCTCAGTCCGACGCACGTGGCCATCGCCATCGCTGATATCTCCGGGAAGGGGATTTCCGCCGCCCTGCTCATGGCCAGCTTGCAGGCGGCGCTACGCAGCCAATTGCTCGCTGATGGAAGCGCGCAACTCAGCACGGCCGAACTGGTCTCTCGGCTAAATCGTCATTTGGTGCGCAACACGGGGGATGACCGCTTCGCGACATTCTTCATCGCCGTCTACGACAGCTCCACGCGGACTCTGCGCTACACCAACGCCGGCCACTTGCCTTCGTTTCTCCTCAGCAAGGGCGCAACGCACCTGTTGGACAAAGGCGGCATGGTTTTGGGCGTCGTGGAAGATTACGAATATGAGCAAGGGGAATTGGAAGTCGCCAAGGATTCTTTGCTCATCGGATACAGCGACGGATTGGTCGAACCGGAAAACGTGTACGGCGAGGAATTCGGTATCCCGCGATTGAAGGAAGCGGCCATACGTGTTCAAGGGGCTAAGCCTTTGATGGTTGCCGAAGCGCTGATGGCCGCTTCCGAGGAGTGGGCGGGGACTCCGGAGCAGGCGGACGACATGACGGTGATCGTGACGCGGCTGCGGTAGTGCGGCTTGGGCGCGTAAGCTATACTTGAAAATTCTTTGACGCGTGCTTGTCGGGGAGAGGCATGTCACTACGGAATCGCGTGGCGTTGGTGACCGGCGGAAGCAGGGGCATCGGTCGGGGGCTGGCGCTCCGTCTGGCGCAGGATGGCGCGCGGATTGCCATCGCTTACCGCTCGAACAAAGTGGCCGCGCAGCAGGCCTTGCGCCAGTTGCAAGCGGGCGGCGCGGATTGTGTGGCGGTTGAGACAGACATCACGGACGCAAACCGCTGCGAGCAGTTGGTCAAGACCGTAGTGGATCGCTTCGGCCGGCTCGATATTGTGGTCAATAACGTAGGCGACTTTCGCTGGGGCACGCTCGCGGAGTCTTCGCTTCCAGACTGGCAGAGCATCTTCAGTTCGAATTTGCTTACCGTGCTGTATATGTGCCGCGCCGCGTTGCCGCATATGCGCAAGGCGCGCTGGGGCCGCATCGTGAACCTGGGCGCGGTGGGCGCGGAGCGGGCGTTTGGCCAAGCAAAGATTTCGGCCTATGCGGCCGCAAAAGCTGCCGTCGTAGCTCTATCACGTTCGCTTGCGCTGGAAGAAGCCAAGAACGGCATCACCGTGAACGTCGTCAATCCTTCAAGCATTGACGAAAACGAATTGACACTCGAAGAAGCGCGCCGTATTCGCGACGCGCGGTTTCCGATTGGCCGTCCGCCTACCGTCGAGGACGTTGCTGGAACCGTAGCCTTCTTTGCTTCCGAAGAGGCCGAATATGTTACCGGACAGGTCGTCAATGTCAGCGGCGGCTGGATGCTCTGATTCCGCCGCGATTTGCTTCGTGAGTCTCCGATGAAAGCTCTTACTGCCGCCGAAATGCGCGAGGTGGACCGCCTCACCACTGAACGTTGCGGCATCCCCAGCCTCCAACTGATGGAAAACGCCGGGAAACATGTTGCCGAGGTGGTCCGCTCACGATACGGGGCCATCCCGATGCCGCGGGTTGCCGTCCTCTGCGGTAAGGGAAATAACGGGGGCGACGGCCTCGTGGCGGCGCGATTGCTGAAGGACCTGCGCGGCGCGAAGATCTCCGTCTACTTGTTTGCGAATCGCAACGAAGTGTACGGTGATGCAGCAACGAATCTTCAGCGCTATCTCGACATTTCAGGCGAGATCATCGAGGTTACAGACGAGGCCGCTTTGGAGCAGGCATGGTCCAGGATTTCGCGATCCCACTTTGTTGTCGACGCGTTACTCGGCACCGGCCTCCGCGGGCCGGCTTCGGGCTTGATAGCCCAAGCGATAGAGCGAATAAATCAATATTCCAAGAACGCCACCGTTGCCCACCCCAGTCTAATTCTGGCTGTCGACACCCCATCCGGTCTGCCGTCTGACGGGCAGGCGGCGGAGGGTCCCGTGTTGCGTGCACATTTGACCGTGACCTTCACGGCGCCGAAAGTGGGTCAACTCGTCTCTCGTGACGCTAGCTATTGCGGTCAGCTTTTCATTCGCCCCATTGGCACTCCGGATTCGTTGGTGGAAGAGGTTGGTCAGGGGATCATTCGCTGGTCCGGTCCGGATGAGTTTGCGTCTCTGCCGCTGGTTCGGGCGGCCGACTCGCACAAAGGGACCTTCGGTCATGTTTTGCTTTTGGCTGGTTCGCTGGGAAAAAGTGGCGCGGCGGTCCTTGCTGGACATGCAGCTTTGTGTAGCGGCGCCGGCCTCGTAACAGTAGCTGCGCCAGAGTCCGTGCAGCCCATCATTGCCGGCGCACATCCCGAATACATGACTGAACCGCTGAAGGCGACGAAATCCGGTGCGCTCTCTTTGCGCAGCTTGGTCGACGGCACTTTTGGCGAATTAGAAGAAGGAAAGAGTGTGCTCGCAATCGGGCCGGGGCTCGGCACTCATCGCCAGACCCGGGAGTTCATTCGAACCATTGTTGCCCAAACGGAACTTCCCGTGGTTCTTGACGCCGACGGTCTGAACGCTTTCGCTGGCGATGCCGCCTCGCTTCGTAAGCGCAAGACAAAGTTCCTGGCAGTGACACCGCATCCGGGCGAAATGGCACGCTTGCTTGGAACCTCCGCTGCCAAAGTTCAGCAGGAGCGCGTGCAGACGGCCGTGGAGAGCGCCAAGCGCTGGAACTCCTACGTGGTTCTCAAAGGATTTCATACCGTGCTCGCTTCACCAGCCGGGCAGGTCTTCGTCAACACTACCGGAAATGCCGGTCTGGCGAAGGGTGGTTCGGGTGATGTCCTTACCGGCGTGCTTGCGGCTCTGACCGCTCAATTCGAAACCGAGGATTGGCTCCGCGTGCTGGCCCTCGGTGTCTATCTGCATGGTGCGGCTGCTGGCCTCCCGGGATTCTCCACGCAATTGTCAGGGGTATTGGCCGGGGAAATTGCCCTCAAGATTCCCACGGCACGCGCAAACCTGGTTTGGGAGATCCAGCAGCGTGCCTGAAGAGCTCATCACCCATTCCGCCGAAGAAACCATCCAATGGGGCAGGGAATTCGCCAAGCACCTGAAGCCTCCATTGCTGGTCCTGCTTACCGGCGACTTGGGCACTGGCAAGACTACCCTCACGAAGGGCCTCGTTTCCGGCCTGGGCGCGGCCACGGAGGATGAGGTTACCAGCCCGACATTTACCCTCGTCCACGTCTACGGCAAGCAGGCCAAGGTCTACCACGCCGACCTCTATCGCATTGATTCTTTTCATGATTTTGAGACCCTCGGAATGGACGATGTCTTCGCAAGCCCCGGTATTGTCATCCTGGAGTGGGCGGAGAAGTTCCCTCTGAAATCGCCGTGGCCTCTCCTCTGGATACGCCTGGAGCACTTCGGCGGCGATTCCCGGCGCATTGCCATCCTTGACCCCGCATAGAATTTGCCCCTTCTACCAATCCCCTAACTCTCTGGTTACGCCTCACACGCGGATTCCTTGCCCCTCCCGTGCGCCGCTGCTAGCGTAGAAAGAGCGCCCGTCGCCGGAAGATATGCCCAACGAACTGCTCACGCAAAGCTCGGCAGAAAGTCCGAGCATTGACCTGAAGAGCTACAACGTCACCCTCCCCATGGGCACGCTGGCTATTGGCGTTGACAATATTCACCATGATGTGTTCCTGAGCCCGAAATTCGTCCAGGCCGCCCGCGACTATCTCTTTGATTTGATTCGGCATAACACCAGTACAACTTACTTTCCGGGCATCGAGCTGCGTGTGACCAAGGGTCCCGATTCTGGCACCTTCCGCAAGCTGCTCACGGAGCTACTTCAGAGCGCACTGACCCAAGCCAAGTACCACAAAAACATCGAGATCGATGTGCTCTTCCGTTTGAGTTTATTGAAGTTCCTTACCTTTGAACTGAGCAACCAGTTCGCGAACATCATTCTTGAGGGCAAGGAGTGGATCCGCCAGCGCGGTGAGCATTTCGAGCGCAGCCAGCAGGCCCACGTCATCAAAGCGCGTTTGTCTGAATTGCAGACCGCGCGCCGCGCCGTCCTGCGGCGGCTCGGCCAGCAGGTTGCGCAAATAGTGGCCGACGTTGAAGACAACGCCATCGCCAAAACGCGCCGGGCGTTGTTTGGCGAGGACTTCGCTTCGTACTACGAGCTTTGCAAGAATCGGCTCATCTTCCTCGACGGCGGCAAAGACGACGTTTTTTTTCTTGAACACTACGTCCTCCTGGGTAATTACGTCCGCGACCCGGACCGCTTCGAGGCCATGGACGCGCTCTTCCAGGAATTCCTCCGCGAAGCCGGTGTTTCCATTACCGAGGATCCAGCTCGTACCGAGGCGGTCCAGGCGCACAACGCCGTCCACGAAACCCTTCAGGCCATTCGCAATGAGATTGCCAATCTGGAAGAGCAGCGCGAGGCCACGCGCAAGCGTCTCGAGCGCACTGACGGCTTCCTCAACAAATTTCTGAGTTCCGGTGATCCTGCCGACCTCAAGGCTTCATTGCACGATATCGAGCTGCGCCTCAAGCATCAGGAACTCAAACTCGAAGAGATGGGCCCACAGGTCGACGAGGCCAAGCAGAAACTGGACTTCTTCCATAAGGATCACGCGGCTAAACTAGGCGAATATCTCAACGAGCCGGAAAACGCGAAGCGCCTCTTTGACCCGAAGGCCGAGCCCGAATCCTCAGCCCCTCTTCGCGCGCAGCTACTCACTCGTTTGTTGGATCGGCTCGAACAGCACGAGGTTCTCTATCTCGTCCTGTCCAGCTACGAGATTCGTTCCATTGCTTCCGAGTATTGTCCGCCCGTGCACCTCCAGCAACTGCGCAAAGCGCTCGTTTCCAGGGACGAGCTCAAACAAGTCGAGCAGGTCATCAAACAGGTTCCGGCGAAGAAGCTCTCTCTAAAGAATATTGAAGAGCTCTCACGGAAGATCCATCGCTATTCGCGGGACGAGATGAAGGAGCTGATCCTGAAGTTCGCCGGCGACTTTTTGCGCCTCCGCAGGGACTTGCGCGACGCCGAACATCTCACTACGTGCATGGAGCGCATCAATCTCGTCACCACAGAGAAGGCGCGCGAACTTTCGCGTATGAACAATCGTCTGTACGAATGCGTTCTCCCTGAGGAAGCGCGTCCAGCCCAGGACAATGTTGTTTCCCACGTCATCATCAAAGCGGACGTGCGCGGCTCCACGCGCATGACGCAAGATCTTCTATCGCGCGGCCTGAGCCCCGCTTCGCATTTCAGCTTGAATCTGCACGAACCGGTCAAGAAGCTGCTCGACCGATACTCCGCGAAAAAGGTCTTCATTGAGGGCGACGCCATCATCCTGGCCATCTTCGAAACGGAATCCTCTGTCGCCTACGCGCGGCCAGTCGCGAAGGCTTGCATTCTCGCCCGCCAAATTCTCAGTGTCTGCAGCTTCTACAACGAGCGCGCCTCCGCAAGCGATCTCCCCGCGCTGGAACTGGGACTCGGTGTTGCATTTCAGGGAGATGCGCCCACTTACTGGACCGACGGCGATTCGCGCATCATGATTTCGAAGGCGCTTAATTTGTCTGATCGCCTATCCGGCTGCGCCAAGCTGGCCAAACGCATGCTCGCAGGCCAGAAGACACTTTTCTCCGTCTTTCAATTTCTCAACACCATGGAAGGCGCTTCTGCCGAAGAGCTGGACGAGTTCCTTGTTCGCTACAACATGAATGGAATCGAAATCAACGAAGAAGGTTTCCAGAAACTATCCGAGGAGATTTCGCTCGACTCGATCGAAACCAAGTTGGACATGCCGTGGGGCAAGCAGAACGTCACACTTTTTTATGGCGAAGTTCCGCTCGGCGAATCCGTCGAACTGCTGGTCATTCGCAAGGCCATTGCGCGTCAACTCATGCCCGATGGCAAAATCGGCGGCCAAACCGAACACTGTTACTACGAAGTCTGCACGAGCCCCGCGCTTTACGATCTCGTGGCTGCGCTCATCCGCACCAACCAGGCTGCGGCTCTCGTTTCCTCACGCCTCTAGTCCATTTGGAGCCTGCTCCGCCCTCCTCTATACTTTTGGCGGAGGCGAAAGGGGTCCGGTGATCTCCCCGGCCTTCAAAGCCGGCTGATTCGGCCCTTCGCGGGTCGAATGGTGGGTTCGACTCCCACACGCTTCCGCCACATCTTGTTTCTTTTGAAATACTTGGCCTCTGCACGAGGGAACACGAGGGAACAGTACGACCTCTTCATGTTCCCGTTGGCAGCAAAAGCCGAACCAATTTGCTGTTCGCCTTTCGCAGCCGTTCTGGCACAGCCCTGGTATAGATGTTCATCGTCGTGCGGATGTCCGCATGACGAAGAAGTTCCTGCTGCACCTTGACATCTGTGCCGTGCTCGTTGAGCAGAGTTGAGTAGGTATGCCGAAATGCATGCCAACCGAGTCTCCCAACTCCGACCTTTTCTCCAGCCCGCAACAGCCAGCGACGTTGTGCGCTCCAAGGGTGCGAGGGCATCCCCGTACGTTTGCTCGGGAATACCCACTCGCTCTCTTGAAGAGAGGAAGGAAGCCTGCGCCGGTGCTCTCCTAAGAGTTTCTCTAGGGCGAGATCAACCGGCATCGGCCTCCTTGAGTTCTCAGTCTTGGGCTCGCCAACGTGGCCATATACCCAAGACCGGCGAATCTGCACTTGGTGTGTCTCCCACTCGAAGTCACGCCACTGCAGCCCGAGAACCTCACTGATCCGCAGTCCCAGGCACCCAGCTACAACGCACATCGTGCGATAGGGCTCCGGGATGTGCTCGAGAACCTGTCGAAACTGTTCAATCGTCAAC
>CAZGFL010000052.1:0-21526 GCA_964524985.1 uncultured Acidobacteriaceae bacterium | reverse complement strand
CCGGTGACCAAGCTCACCTGGGACAATGCCGCACTCGTCAGTCCGAAAACCGCGGAAAAGCTCGGCCTGACGCATAGCATCTCTTCCCGCGGCGGCGAACACGGCAAGATTTACTCCAATGTCGTGGATATTGCGCTTTCCGGCAGCAACGTGACGGCCGCGGCGTGGATCCTGCCCGGCCAGGCGGACGGCGTTGTCGTTCTGCCTCTTGGCTACGGCCGCAGCAAAGCCGGCTACACCGGTTCGCACAAAGGCTTCAACGCGTACGCCGTGCGCACTTCCGATACGCTTTGGGCTGCTTCTGCTCCGGCGAGCATCATCAAGAAAACCGGCGACGACTATCCTCTGGCTTGCACGCAATATCACTTCAACATGGAAGGCCGCCAGATTCTCCAGACGGGCACGCTCGAGGATTACCGCAAGAACCCGGGGTTTGCACACGACGACGAGGAATTCAAGAACAAGAAGAAAGACGAGTTGACGCTTTACAAGGAAGAAGAGCATCCCTACGACAAGATGCAGTACCGCTGGGCGATGGCCATTGACTTGAACAGTTGCAACGGCTGCAACGCCTGCGTTGTCGCTTGCCAATCGGAAAATAATATCGCTGTCGTCGGCAAGGATCAGGTCATGCGCGGACGCGAAATGCATTGGATCCGCATCGACCGCTACTACACCAACACACTATCTGCCACCAGCGGCAAATCCACCGGCGATCCCTCCGAATATCAGCCCGCGCTCGATAATCCCGAGACTTTCTTCCAGCCTGTCCCCTGCCAGCAGTGCGAAAACGCGCCCTGCGAGGAGGTCTGCCCGGTGGGAGCGACGGTGCACAGCGCCGAAGGCCTGAATGACATGGTCTACAACCGCTGCATCGGCACGCGCTACTGCTCGAACAACTGCCCCTACAAAGTGCGCCGCTTCAACTTCCTGCGCTTTCAGGATTGGGAAACGCCGCAGTTCAAGCTGTTGCGCAACCCCGAAGTCACCGTGCGCAGCCGCGGCGTCATGGAAAAGTGCACCTACTGCACGCAGCGCATCAACAACGTGCGCATCGAAGCCGAAAAGAAGAATGAAACCATTCGCGACGGCGCAATCATCACGGCCTGCGAGCAGGCCTGCCCGACGCAAGCGATCGTTTTCGGCAACGCCAACGACCCGTCGAGCCGCGTCTCGCAATTGCGCGCGCAACAGCGCAACTACACGATTCTCGGCGAATTGAATTCGCGGCCCCGCACGTCGTACCTGGCGGCGGTCCGCAATCCCAATCCCGAACTGGAGAAGGCATGAGCGCCGGGCAACCGCCACTCGATTCTCCGGAGATCCGCCGTCTCACTCCGGTGCTCGGTCCGGGACATACTTTCGGCTCGGTCACGGACAAGATCAGTTCCATCGTCCTGACGCGCCCCACGTCCCTGGGCTGGTATATCGGCTTTGCGATCGCTTTCAGCCTCACTGGCTTGATGACTATCGCCATCGGCTGGCTGTTTACCAAGGGCGTGGGCATCTGGGGCATCAACATTCCCATCGGCTGGGGATTCGCGATCGTCAATTTCGTCTGGTGGATCGGTATCGGCCACGCCGGCACGTTGATCTCCGCAATCTTGTTCCTCTTGAACCAGAAGTGGCGCACCTCCATCAATCGTTTCGCGGAAGCCATGACGCTGTTTGCCGTCGCCTGTGCGGGCATTTTCCCGCTGATTCACACCGGGCGTCCGTGGATGGCCTTCTACATGTTCCCGTATCCCAGCACTATGGGGCTGTGGCCGCAATTCCGCAGCCCGCTGATCTGGGACGTCTTCGCGGTATCCACATACGGAACCGTCTCGCTGTTGTTCTGGTTTGTCGGCTTGATCCCGGACTTGGCTACGCTTCGCGACCACGCGGTCAGCAAACCCAAGCAAATTATCTACGGCATGCTCTCGATGGGCTGGCGCGGCTCCGTGCGCCATTGGCACCGCTACCAGTCGGCATATCTGCTTCTTGCCGGCCTGGCAACGCCGCTCGTGCTCAGCGTACATTCAGTGATCAGCCTCGACTTTTCTGTCTCGATTGTTCCCGGCTGGCACACCACGATCTTCCCGCCTTACTTCGTGGCCGGCGCGATTTACTCCGGCTTCGCCATGGTGCTGACCATCGCCATTCCGCTGCGCAAAGCCTATGGCCTGGAAGACTTCATCACCATGCGGCATCTCGACAACATGGCCAAGGTTATGCTCGCCACCGGCCTGATCGTCGCGTACGGCTACTTCTTCGAATTTTTCCTCTCCCTCTACAGTGGAAACAAGTTTGATGTATTCCTCGTTCAGCAACGCCTTCACGGGCCCTACTCTCACTTTTATTATGCGTTGATCCTTTGCAATATTCTGCTGCCGCAGTCCCTGTGGTCCTACAAGCTGCGCCACAACGTCGCGTTTCTTTTCATCATGTCCATTGTCGTGAACGTCGGCATGTGGCTCGAGCGTTTCGTCATCGTGGTCATCAGCCTTACGCGAGACTTCACACCGTCCGCCTGGGGCCGTTACCAGCCTACGTTTTGGGATTGGGCGACCTTCATCGGCACGATTGGTATGTTCGTGACCTTGCTTTTCCTGTTCGTTCGTGTGCTGCCCGCGATTTCGATTGCGGAAATGCGTGAGCTTGTCGCCGAAACTTCTGAGGACGAAAAGTGATGGAACACCATCGTTCTCATATTTACGGCGTGATGGCGGAGTTTGATACTCCGGAACAGCTCATTGAAGCCGTCAAGAAAACGCGTGAAGCAGGCTATCGCCGCATGGACGCCTATACACCGTTCCCGGTCGAAGGTGTGTCCGAAGCGATGGGTTTAAAGCACAACATGGTCCCCTTTATCACCCTCCTTGGTGGTTTGGCCGGCGGGCTGGGCGGCTTCGGTTTCCAGTATTGGGCAGCCGCAATCTCCTATCCTCAAAATATTGGTGGCCGGCCGCTGAACAGCTGGCCCGCGTTCATCCCCGTGACATTTGAGCTTACGGTTCTCGGCGCCTCCCTTTGCGCCGTCTTCGGCATGCTCGCGCTCAACCGCCTGCCTCAACCGCACCATCCGGTTTTCAACGTAGGCCGCTTCGTGCACGCTTCCTCTGACCGCTTCTACCTTTGCATCGAAGCGCGCGACCCGAAATTCCATGTTGCCGAAACGGCACGGTTCCTGCAGAGCCTCCATCCGCATCACGTCAACGAGGTGTCCGATGACTAGCACCTCGCGCTTCCTGTTTTCGGCGTGTGTCGCCACTGCCCTCGTGGCGGCCAGTGGTTGCCAGTACCTGAAGCAGGATATGGCCAATCAGCCGAAGAATCGTGCACTATCGCCTTCTGAATTTTTCGAGGACGGGCGTTCCGAGCGCCCGCTGATCGAGAACACGGTGGCACGCGGCTCGATTGCCGAGGACGATCTATTCGTGCCCAAGGATTCCAACGCTTTCCCTGTCCCCGTGAACGCGGAGCTTCTTGCGCGCGGCGAGGAGCGCTACAGAATTTTCTGCTCGCCCTGCCACGGCTTGCAGGGTGACGGCCACGGCATGATCGCCATGCGCGGTATGAAGCAGCCGCCCAGCTATCACCAGGATCGGCTTCGCCAGGCGCCCAACGGCTATTTCTACGACAACATCACCAACGGCTTCGGCGCCATGTACGGCTACTCCGCGCAAATTCCGCCGCGTGACCGCTGGGCCATCATCGCCTACGTGCGCGCGCTGCAACTCAGCCGCAACGCCAAGGTCGCGGATTTGGCCGCGGACCTCCGCGAAAAGCTGAATCGGCCAAAATCAGAAACAGGAAGCGCCAAAGAGACGACAGGAGGAGCCAACTGATGGCGGGCCAGGACTATTCGGCGCCCGAAGGCGTGTCCCGTATACAACGGCGGGCCTTCATCGTTGGCGCCCTCGCCTTTGGTGTGGCGACCTTCGGCGCGCTGCGTGCCCCCGAGTCTTTTTACCAATCCTATCTGATGAGCTACATGCTCGTCCTGGGTTTGGCGCTTGGCTCTCTTGGCCTGCTCATGTTGCAGCACCTTACTTCCGGCCATTGGGGCATCATCATCCGCCGCTCTCTCGAATCCGCTACCCGCACGCTCCCGCTGCTGGTAGTGCTTTTCCTGCCCATCGCCATCTCCGGCATGAAATACCTCTATCGCGCCTGGCTGGACCCGGAGAAATTGAAAGAAGAGCCCCTTTCAAAGTTTCAGCAGGGCTATCTCACGCATGGCGGTTTCCTCCTGCGTGCGATCATCTATTTCGCCGTTTGGCTCGCATTGATGTTCATCTTCAACATCATGTCCAAGCAGCAGGATGCCAACCGGGATGATCGCGCGCTCCGGCTCCGCTTCAAGATGCTCGCCGGTCCTGGAATGATCCTTTACGTTTTCGCGATGAGTTTCGCGGCCATCGACTGGGTGATGTCCATTTCCCCACACTGGGCCTCCACCATTTACGGCTTCATTTTTGTAGGCGGACAGCTTATCTCCTCGATGTCGCTCATGATTGCTGTAGTGGTGTTGCTCTCTCGCTCTGAGCCTTTTGCCGGCATCCTGCAGCCTCGACACCTGCTTGACTTGGGCAAATTGCTTCTTGCATTTGTGATGCTCTGGGCGTACTTCGATTTCTCACAACTACTGATCATCTGGTCAGGAAACCTCCCCGAGGAGATCAGCTTTTACCACACGCGGCTTTACGGAGGGTGGGGCCTCGTCGCCGTGATCGTGGTCGTCTTCCACTTTTTTGTTCCTTTTTTCCTGCTTCTCTCGCAGGACTTGAAGCGCAGAGCTCATATTCTTTCTAAAATCGCCGTGTGGCTTATCTTCATGCGGCTCGTCGACCTCTTCTGGATGACCCGGCCGGAATTTACTTCGAGCGCTGTCCCCACTTGGCTCGATCTGGTATTGCCCATCGCTCTCGGCGGATTGTGGATCGGCTTTTTCGCGTTTAACCTGAGGCAGTGCCCGCTTTTGCCACTGGGCGATCCAAAATTAGAGGAGGCCATTGAGCACCATGAGCACTGAGCCTCATCACACGAGCCAGGTTCCAGGCAGCGCCCCGCAGCATGCCGACGTCTCGTTCGAGCCGCGAGACATCAACCCTGGCACCATCTACTGGTATCTCGGCGCTTTGGGCTTGGCCACTGCCGCGTCCCTGGTCATTTGTATCTTTATCTTTCGCTTCACCACGAACCTGGCTGCCTCCGACCATGCGGCCCCTCCGCCTTCGCGCGAAGCTTTGGGCAAGGACTATCATGTCATGCCACCGGAACCGCGGCTTCAGGGTGTCCCCGGGCACTTGAACGATCCGCAGAAGGACTTGCGCGAAAAGCTGAAAGCCGACAACGACGCAAACGAAAAACTGGAGTGGATCGACAAAAATGCCGGCGTAGCCCAGATTCCTGTAAAGGACGCGATGAAAATCATCGCCGAGAAAGGTTTGTCCGCAGCCCCTGCGGCGGCGGAAAGCAAGAAATAACCAGATGAAGAAAGCCGCTTACATCCTCGGAATCGCCGCCCTTTTGGCCGCTCCCAGCGCCCTGCGCGCGCAGACCGTTCCCGGCAACGTGGGGCCTTCCGCCGCGACCTTGCCGCCGATTCTGCAGAATGTCGGTTTCGAGCCGCCGCTCAACGCGCAACTGCCCCTCGACACGCCCTTCCGCGACGAATCCGGCCGCACCGTCCAGCTTCACGAATTCTTCGGGCAGAAACCGGTGGTCCTCGCTTTCGTTTATTACAGCTGCCCGATGCTGTGCGACCAGATCCAATCAGGCGTAGTCGGCTCGCTGCGGATGCTCTCCTTTAATCCGGGCCGCGACTACGAAGTCGTTTTCGTCAGTTTTGACTCGCGTGACACCGCAGCTCAGGCCGCCGAAAAAAAGCAGAGAGAACTCGAGCACTTCCGCCGGCCCGAAACAGTTTCCGGCTGGCATTTTCTGACCGGTTCGCCGGAATCCATTGCTGCCGTCACCAAGGCGGCGAACTTCCGCTTCACTTACGACGCCAAGTCGAATTGGTTCGCTCACGCCAGCGGCGTGCTGCTGCTCACACCCGACGGCCGCATTTCCCGCTATTTCTATGGCGTCGAATATCCCAGCCGCGATATGCGTCTGGGTCTGATCGACGCTTCCGCGGGGAAAATCGGCAGCCCCATCGACCACCTCCTGCTTTATTGCTATCACTACGATCCGTCAACCGCGAAGTACAGCGCTTCGATTCTCCGGATCGTCCGCCTCGGTGGCATCCTGACCATTCTTTCCCTTGTCGGGGCCATTTTGCTTTTCCGGCGCCGTGATCTTCATTCGGCCCGCACCAATCTTCAAGGAGCGCATTAGAGCCGTGCAGTCGCAATTGCCAATTTATCCCGAGGAAGCTTCCAACTTCGCTCCCCACGTAGACGGCCTGATGCTGTTTCTCACCTCCATCTGCGTGTTCTTCGCCGTCGGCATCACCATCGCCATTGTCATTTTCTTTTTCAAATACCACCGCAAGGACAAGAACGCTGTTGGCGTTCCTATCCACGGCGACCCGCGGCTGGAAGCCGCCTGGATTATCGTTCCTTTGATCATCGCCATGGCCGCGTTCAGCTGGGGCGCCGTCATCTATGTGGACTACCGCCACACACCCCCGGACACGCTGGATATCTACGTGATCGGCAAACAGTGGATGTGGAAGGCGCAACAGCCCAACGGGCTCAAAGAAATTAACGAGCTGCACGTCCCCGTGGGCCGCAACATCCGCCTCACGCTGGCCAGCGAAGACGTCATCCACGATTTCTTCGTCCCGGCGTTCCGCGTGAAGATGGACGTCGTTCCCGGCCATTACAACACCATGTGGTTCCGGCCCACCAAACCCGGGCGCTATCACTTTTTCTGCTCGCAGTATTGCGGCACGAACCACGCCATCATGGGCGGCTGGGTCACCGTCATGGAGCCCACCGATTATGCTGCGTGGCTGTCGGGTTCTTCTGGCGGCGAAGCTAATCCTGTCGCCGCGGGCGAAAAGCTGTTTGCCGAAAAAGCTTGTATCACGTGCCATCTCGCGAACGGCACAGGCCGCGCGCCTTCTCTCAACGGCGTGTACGGCGCGCAAGTGCTTCTCGCCGACGGCACCACTGTCACCGCCGACGAGGGTTACATCCGCGAATCCATCTTGCAGCCCAACGCCAAAATCGTGGCCGGCTATCAGCCGCTGATGCCCACATTCCAGGGACAATTGACGGAAGAGCAGATTCTCGCGCTCACCGCCTACATCAAGTCGTTGCAGTCGCAGCCGGTTCCCGCCAAGGGCGGAGGAATCGCTCCGCAGCCGGCCGCAGGGAAGAAATAAGCTATGAGCCAAACGCCTTCATCGCCGGATTACAAGTTCCCGCGCGACCACTATCTCAACTCCAGCTACGGTATTCGTTCGTGGCTGCTGACCACCGACCACAAGCGCATCGCCCTTCTGTACCTCATCTCCGTCACCTTCTTCTTCTTCATCGGCGGCGTCTTTGCCACGCTCATCCGCATCCATCTGCTGACTCCCAGCGGCGTTCTGGTCACGCCCGAAACCTACAACAAGCTTTTCACCATGCATGGCGTGGCCATGATTTTCTTTTTCCTCATTCCCTCCATCCCCGCCATCCTCGGCAATTTCTTCATTCCCATCATGATTGGGGCCAAGGATCTGGCTTTCCCCAAGATCAATCTTCTGAGCTGGTACATATATGTTGTCGGCGGCTGTTTCGTCCTCTATTCCTTCAGCACCGGAGGACTCGACACCGGCTGGACCTTTTACACCCCGCTCAGCAGCATCTATTCGAACTCCGCCGTCACCCCCGCGGTGCTCGGCATTTTCATCAACGGCTTCTCTTCCATTCTCACGGGGCTGAACTTCATCGTCACCATTCACACCATGCGAGCCCCCGGCATGACCTGGTTCCGCCTCCCGCTTTTCGTCTGGGCGCACTACGCCACCAGCCTGGTGATGATTCTCGGCACGCCCGTCGTGGCCATCACTCTTCTGCTCGCCGGCCTCGAGCGCATGTTCCACCTCGGCTTTTTCAACCCCGCCATGGGCGGCGACCCGATCCTCTTCCAGCACCTCTTCTGGTTTTATTCGCACCCCGCGGTGTACATCATGATTCTTCCGTCCATGGGTGTGATCAGCGAAATCATTCCTACCTTCGCGCGCAAGCCCATCTTCGGCTACTCCTTCATCGCCGGCTCGAGCATCGCCATTGCGGTCATCGGCTTCCTTGTTTGGGCCCACCACATGTTCGTCACCGGCGAATCCACTTACGCCGCGCTGGCGTTTTCCTTCCTCAGCTATCTCGTCGCCATTCCCTCGGCGGTCAAAGTCTTCAACTGGACCTCCACGCTCTATAAGGGTTCCATTTCCTGGGACGCGCCGATGCTCTATGCGCTCGGCTTCATCGGCCTGTTCACCATTGGCGGCTTGACCGGTCTGTTCCTCGCCTGCCTCGGCCTGGACATCCACATTCACGACACCTACTTCGTGATTGCTCACTTCCACTACATCATGGTCGGTGGCGCGGTTATGGGCTACGTCGGTGGCATCCACTTCTGGTGGCCCAAAATCACTGGTCGGCTCTATCCGGAAGCCCTCTCGCGCATTGCCGCCATCACCCTCTTTGTCGGCTTCAACCTCACCTTCTTCCCGCAGTTCATTCTTGGCTATCTCGGCATGCCGCGGCGATATCACAGCTATCCGCCGGAGTTTCAGGTGCTCAACGTTTTGTCCACCGCCGGCGCTTCGATCCTGGGCCTCGGCTACTTGTTGCCAATGATTTACCTCACTTGGTCGATGCGCTATGGCAAGGTTGCCGGTCCGAATCCCTGGCCGGCCACGGGACTGGAGTGGAAGACGGATTCGCCTCCGCCTACGGAGAATTTCCATGTCACGCCGGTCGTCGATTGGGAGCCGTACGACTACAACAATCGGCCGGATCTGGGCCTTGCCGTGGGTAAGCCCTTGGCGCCCGCGCATGGCGACGATTAGCTGATTTCGTAGGGGCGGGGCTTGCCCCGCCAGCTTGGCGTTTCGGTTCACGCCACGATTTGATTTGCAAAGAGGAGCCCCGCGTGCATCGCACCGGAGAACTGTACGGGCAGTTTCAAACGCTGGAGCAACAGAAGGAATCCGCCACGCTCGGCATGTGGATCTTCCTAGTCACCGAAGTGTTGTTCTTCGGCGGCCTGTTCCTGACCTACGCCGTCAACCGCCGCCTCTACTTCACGGCGTTCGGGGTCGGTGGCAACATGCTGGACCTTAGGCTCGGCGCGACCAACACGGTGGTCCTCATCGCCAGCAGCTTCACCATGGCGATGTCCGTTTGGGCGGCCCAGACCAGCCGGAAGAAGCTGCTCCCGGTTTGTCTGATTCTGACCCTGATTTTGGGTGGCGTCTTCCTCGGGATCAAGTACGTCGAATACAAGCAGAAGTTTGAGCACCACCTGATCCCCGGCCACTCCTTCGATCTTACTTATCACATTAACCATCCCACGCCGGCGGATGACCCCAAGGAGCTCGCTGCGGAACGAACGGAGATTGAGGAGGCGGCTCGTCACGAGGATCCCGCTCAACCCCAGAATGGGCTCACCGCCCTCAACGCCCACGCTCAGCTCTACTTCTCCTTGTACTTCGGCATGACCGGGCTACATGCTCTGCACATGATCGTTGGTGCCGGACTTCTCATTTGGGTCATCAAGGAGTCGTTTAAGGGCCGTTTCTCCGCCAGCTACAATACTCCGATCGAAGTGGTGGGTTTGTACTGGCACTTTGTCGACGTTGTGTGGATTTATCTGTTCGCTTTGCTCTATTTGATTAATCGGCACGCCGTTTGACGGGGCCGAAGAAAGGCGCTTGTGTCGGAACACGTCGTCTCGCCAAAACTTTACGTGGTTATCCTGCTCGCTTTGTTGCTGGGTACGTTTCTCACCGTCGAAGCTGCGCTGAGAGATTTCGGGCCTTGGAATATCGTCATCGCCCTTGCCATTGCCACTGCCAAGGCCGTCCTGGTTATCCTCTACTTCATGCACGCGCGCTATAGTCCACGGCGGACGCAGCTCGTCATCGTCTGTGCTGCCTTTTGGCTCGCCATCCTGTTGGCCCTCACTGCCGCGGACTACGTGGGTAGGCCGTCTGACCAGAGTCGTCTCTTGTCAGCCCCTGCTTCTTACTATTCCTAGTTCTTGCTGTTTTTCGAATTTCGCGCTTCGCGTCTCGAACACATGCACTTCCGCCGTGCTCGGATGTGCTCGGGGTGGTTTGGGATGTCGGCGAGTCCTAAGTAGGGCTCACCAGTCGGCGGAAGTGAGAAGGGGGGAGTAGCGAACCGGCCCAGCCCTCAATCCCCTAAAGGGATCCTCGGCTCGCCTCCCCCACTGCCCCTAAGGCTGCAACCACCGAACCATTTCTAAGTGCTTTATTATCAATGGGGTGGAACTCCGCTTCCCGGTAAAAAAGCTCCACCCCCCTCCGAAAATTACCTGCCCACCCGCCTCCTGCGACCGGGGCTTTCGCCGTGCTCTTGGAAGCGCCACGCCCCGTCTGTTCCTACAGAGAAACCAGTGCGCCCGGGATTCTCTATCCGGCGAGTTACAGACCGTGGATTATGTCCAGCTCCAGGCGCGGGCGGAATTCGCTTACTTCTTGCAGTGCGGAAGGATTTTGTGCTTATAGACCTCGAGAGTTTTCTCTTCATCCCCCGACATTAAGTAGATGTTGAACTGGGTGACTCCCGCTTTGCGCAGGCGGTCAAGTTTCTTGCGATGTTCCTCGGGGGAGCCAAGAACGCAAAAGCGGTCGACGACCTCATCGCTGACGAAACTGGCGTTGTCGCTCCCGACTTCGCAGTGGTGCTGGTAGTCGTAATTGCCACGATCCTTCACGTAGGACGTGAGCGCAGGCGGCAGCTCTTCGGGCTTGTACTTGGAAATCAGATCCATGACGTGATTCGAGACCAGCGCGGGAAACCAGCGGACGTGCTCGCGGGCGGTATTCATATCCTCCGAGGGCCAAACCGGAGCGGCCGCCATCACTTCGATTTTGCTGAAGTCGCGCCCGGCTTCCTTGGCGCCTTCGCGGACGAAACCGAGGCACCATTCGATGAGGTCGGGATCGGCGAACTGAAGAATGACGCCGTCGCCGATGCGGCCGGCGGTGCGCAGCGCTTTGGGGCCGTAACCGGCGACCCACACGCGCGGCACTTCGCCATTGGTCCACGGAAATTTCGTGGGAACGCCGTCGAGATCGACCGTCTTGCCTGCATTCAGGTTGCGGAAGATGCGCACGAACTCTTCGAGAGTCTCGAGCGTGGTCGGCTTTTTGCCAAGGACGCGCCGCGAGCTGTCGCCCCGGCCGATACCGATCTCCATGCGGCCGTGCGAGGCAATGTTGAGCGTGGCGAAAAGACTGGCCGAAACGGTGACGTCGCGAACGGCGGGATTCGTCACGCAGGTGCCGAGCCGGAGATGTTTGGTGTTGGCGGCCATGAGCGTGAGGAGCGGGAACGGCTCCTTCCAGATGACATGCGAGTCGAAAATCCAGCCGAAGGAAAAGCCGGAAGCTTCCGCCTGCTGCGTGAGACTCAGGATGCGCTCGATCGAAACGTCAGGTTTGATGGTGATGCCGAAGTCCATGGAATTCTCCGTGACTAGTGACTCGTGGCTGGTGACTCGTGAAAACTTCTCGCGCGACCCGCCAGCGCAAAATAAACAACAAAGCTGACCAGAAAGCCGACAAACCAGGCGTAGTCGTAAAGCACACGCAGTGGCGCAACAAACAACCCGATGAACGCGACGCCTGCACCGGCGGCAAGCGCGACGATGGCAGCCCAGTGGAAGCCACCTGAGTATTCGTATTGGCCGCCACGCTGGTAAAGGTCCTCGGAGGCGAGGAGTTTCTTACGCACAACGAAATAATCGCAGATGAGCACACCGGCAATCGGCCCTAGAAGGCCGGAGTAGCCGACCAGCCACGTAAAAATGTAGCTGCCGTAACTGGACAAGAGCTTCCAGGGCTGCATAAGGAGACCTACCACGGCAGTAATGAGGCCGCCGGTGCGAAAACTGATGAGACGCGGCGCAAGATTTGAGAAGTCGTTGGCCGGGGAAACGATGTTGGCGGCGACGTTGACGTTTAGCGTGGCCATGAGCAAAGCAATCATCGCGAGCACGACGGCCCAGGGGTTGCCGAGGCGCGCAAGAACTTCAACAGGATTCCAAAGCGCCTGGCCGAAGATGATCATGGTGGCGGACGTGACCGCGATGCCGATGAACGAATAAAACGTCATGGTGGCGGGGAGGCCGATGGCTTGCCCGACCATCTGATCGCGCTGGCTGCGCGCGTAGCGCGTGAAATCCGGAATATTCAGTGAAACCGTGGCCCAGAAGCCGACAACGCCGGTGAGCGAGGGAATGAAGAAACGAAAGAACTCGCCGAAGGTTTGGAATCTCGATGGCGTTGAGAGCATGGGGCCGAAGCCGCCAGCCTTGCCACGCGCCCAAAGCAGCAGCGCTAGCCCGATAAGGAGAAGGAAGGGCGCGGAGATGCCTTGCAGGAAGCGGATGGTCTCGATGCCGCGCAGAATCACAACGACGTTGAGCAGCCAGAAAGCGACAAAGCAAGAGGCGGCGCCATAGTGAAAGTGCGCCCAGGAGGGAGCAAGGGCCACGATCATGGCGTTGATGGCTTCACCGCCGATCCACGTCTGGATGCCAAACCAGCCGCAAGCCACGAGCGCGCGAAGAATCGCGGGAATGTTCGCGCCAAGAACGCCAAAGGAAGCACGGGCAAAAACGGGGAACGGAATTCCATACTGGGCGCCGGCGTGCGCGTTGAGGAGCATGGGAATCAGGACGAGCACGTTGCCGAGAAACACGGTGAAGAGCGCCTGGCTCCAGTTCATGCCGCCGGCGATCATGCCGCTGGCCAGCATGTACGTGGGAATGTTCACGCTCATGGAGATCCACAAGGCGGCGTAGTTGTACGTGGTCCAGCGGCGGCGTTCGGCAGAAACCGGGGCAAGGTCCTTGTTGTAAAGCGAGCTGGATGCGATCGTTTCCGCGCGCAGGGTAGCGCTCTGAAGTTCAGTCATCGACTTAGTCAGCCGCTTCGTTAGCTTCCACGGCGCGCGTGCGCGTGATTTCGCCGTAAGATTCAGGACGCCGATCGCGGAAGAATTGCCAGGTGTCACGAACTTTCTGGATTTCGTCGAGATTCAGGTCGGCGACCAGCAACTCGTCCTTGTCGCGGCTGGCCTGCGCCACGATCTTGCCGCGCGGATTGCAGAAGTAGCTCTTGCCGTAAAATTCGCCGATTTTCCACGGAGCTTCGGTGCCCACACGGTTGATAGCGACGACGAAATACTGGTTGGCGACGGCGTGGGCAGGCTGCTCGAGTTCCCAGAGATATTCGGAGAGGCCGGCCACGGTGGCGGAGGGGTTATAGACGATTTCCGCGCCGTTCAGGCCAAGGCAGCGCGCGCCTTCGGGGAAGTGGCGGTCGTAACAGATGTACACGCCAACGCGGGCATAGCGCGTGTTAAAGACCGGGTAACCAGCATTGCCCGGCGTGAAATAAAACTTTTCCCAGAAGCCCGGATGGCAATGCGGGATATGGTGCTTGCGGTACTTGCCGAGGAAACGGCCGTCGGCGTCGATAACCGCGGCGGTGTTGTAATAGACGCCGGTCATTTCGACTTCATAAACGGGAACGACGAGGACCATCTGATGCTTCTTGGCGAGCTTCTGCATCAGCGAAACGGTGGGGCCGCTGGGAACCTTCTCTGTGATTTCGTACCAGCGCGTTTGCTGCTCGGCGCAGAAGTAGGGGCCGTAAAACAGCTCCTGAAGGCCCAGGATCTGCACTTTTTTCTTCGCGGCGTTGGCGATCAAGTCCTCGTGCTTGGCGATCATCTTCTTCTTGATGTCCGCGAGGGAATATTTCTCCGGAGACCATTCGCAGTGCGCCTGAATCAGGCCGCAGCGGACCGTGCGGGGCATGGCAGAACCTCCCTGGAGTGCAGGCGGAGAGTGTACCCCGCAGGCCATTTGGCCCACAAGGTTGAGTTGGATTGACCAGGCTGGGGAACGGCACTACCATCGCGTGGGATACAGCCTTGATTTCGAGCGCAAAGAGGCGGAGGTCGTCAAGCACTCCGGTCACGGCTACACCCACGCGGAACCTCAAGGTTCTCTCTTGCGTATAGGATGCAAGGTGTAGTTTTGTCTCTCAGGGCGGGCAGTCAAGTTTCCCCGGGAGGTCCCCATCTTGGACGCGTTCCTTCTCGACGTGAAATATGGCTTGCGCTCACTCTGGCGCGATAAGGGCTTCGCGGCCACGGTCCTTCTCACGTTTGCCGTTTGTATCGCCGCCAATGCAGCGCTCTTCGCTGTCGTCAACTCCGTCGTCCTGCGCCCTTTGCCGGTTTCCGAGTCCAACTCCATCCTGATCACTTCCAACGATTACCCTCATGCTGGGGTATCCGGAACCAACAGCAGCGCGTCCGGCGACTATTTCGACCGCCTCCAGGCAGTGACGGTATTTGAGAAGCAGGCGCTCTTCCGGCAGCACAACCAAACGGTAGAGATCAACGGTTCACCGCAGCAGATCACCGGCATGCTGGTGACGCCCTCCTTGTTCGATCTGCTGCGAGTGTCTCCGGCGATGGGTCGCTCGTTTACCGAGGAGGAAGCC
Organism: uncultured Acidobacteriaceae bacterium; assembly: GCA_964524985.1. Lineage (GTDB taxonomy): Bacteria > Acidobacteriota > Terriglobia > Acidiferrales > UBA7541 > Acidiferrum. Next base: position 6,831 of record CAZGFL010000052.1, on the reverse strand, counting down.
GAACCGGGGCACGAGCAGGAAGTCATCCTCAGTCACGGCCTTTGGCAGCAGTTGTATGGCGGGGACCGATCCGTTCTCGGCCGCTCGCTGCGCATCAGTGGCCGGCCCTTCGCGATCATCGGTGTGATGCCTGCCGGCTTCAATTTTATTGATCCCGACGTGCGCCTATGGATGCCCGTGGCGTTCTCGGCGGAAGAGAAAACGGTGCATCACAGCAACAACTGGTACCACATCGGGCGCCTGAAGCCCGGCGCCACGCTCCAGCAGGCTCAGGCCCAAGTCGACGCGCTCAACAATGCCAATCTCGAGCGCTTCCCGGAAATGAAGGAAATCCTGATCAACGCAGGTTTCCATACTACCGTTAAGCCCCTACAAGAAATGCTCACTGCTGGCGTCAAGAGGATTCTCTACCTTCTGTGGGGCGGCGCGTTCCTGGTTCTGCTCATCGGCGGGCTCAACATCGCCAATCTGTCGCTAGCGCGGTTGGCTATGCGGCGCAAGGAAGTGGCGACGCGCGTCGCACTGGGTGCCAGCCGCATGCAGTTGATGCGGCAATTGCTGCTCGAGAACCTGGGCCTGGCTTTCTTCGGAGGTCTTGGCGGCATCGCGGTTGGCGCGGTCCTTTTGCGCACTCTCAACGCTATCGGCCTCCAGCACTTCCCTCGCGCCGCCGAAGTCCGCATGGACACCACCGTGGTTCTGGCTTCGCTTGCCTTCTCCCTGGCGGCTGGGCTTTTCATCGGGCTCTTTCCGCTGGGAAGCATTTCCAGGATGGGCATCAACGATGCGCTGCATGAGGAGAGTCGCACGGGCACCGGTGGGAAGAAATCGCGCAGCGTCCGGCAGCTTCTCGTCGCGGCGCAAGTTGGGCTGGCGTTCGCTCTGCTTGTGGGCTCGGGATTGCTTCTCGCCAGCTTCCGGTTTCTCCTGCATGTGGATCCCGGGTTCAATCCCCGCGGCGTTGTTTCCGCGTCCGTGGCCTTGCCGCCCTCCCGCTATCCGAAAGACGAAAACCAGCGCGATTTCATGAATCGGGCGCTGCCTGCGTTGCGCGCGATTCCAGGAGTTACCTCGGTCGGCGCAACCGATGCTATTCCTCTCGGTGACAATCACGACGACAGCGTCATTCTTGCCGAAGGCTATGAGATGAAGCCGGGCGAGTCCTTGCTCTCTCCTTTGGACATTACGGTGACTCCGGGATATTTCGGAGCCTTGGGCATCCCCATCGTGCAGGGCCGTTCCTTCACGGACCACGACAACGAAACTGCCCCGCGCGCGATCATTGTCGACGAACGGCTGGCGCATCGTTTTTGGCACAACCGGAGCCCGCTTGGAATGCGGATGTATCATCCCGGCGATCCCAAAGACTTGCTCAAGACCGACGAACATACCATCTGGTACACCGTCGTCGGCGTGGCGCGCACGCTTCGCTACGAGAACCTCGACGATACCGGAGCTCCCGTCGGCGCCTACTACGTGTGCAACTCACAGCAGCCCGCCGGCGCGTTTACGTTTGCGCTCAAAACGGCGGACCCGGCAGCGTCGGCCTCGGTCATTCAGGCGCTGCGTTCTGAAATCTCGCGGCTCGATCCGGACCTCGCGGTGTTCAACGTCCATTCGATGTCCGAGCGCATGGACCTCTCCTTGTCCTCGCGGCGGACGTCCATGCTGCTGGCCAACGCCTTTGGCGCCGTGGCGCTATTTCTGGCTTCGCTCGGGATCTATGGCGTGCTGGCCTATCTGGTGGCTCAGCGGACGCGCGAAATTGGCATTCGCGTCGCGCTTGGCAGCACCTCCGCAGGTGTTCTCCGGCTGGTGTTGCGTGAGGCGTTCAAGCTGGTTGGTGTCGGCTTGCTTTTTGGAATCGTCATCGCCGTCGCGTTGCAGAAAGCGGTGGCCAGTGAAATCTACGGCGTGCGTCCACTCGACCCGCTGGTGCTTGCCTGTGTGCTGACGCTACTCACGGTGGTGGGGCTGATCGCGTGTTCCATCCCCGCGCGGCGCGCCATGAGCGTCGACCCCCTCATTGCCCTCCGCTATGAATAAGCTTTCCGTCTTGCCTGGGCATCATTTCTGCTATCCTCCACCATACAAACGACTTATATTTATCTTGACATCATATTAACCGTTATAGTAATATGTTGCATGATTTTAAGCCGCCATCCCCGCTGGCAGCGACCGGGCTTCTGCGAGCTGGCGCTTCTCTCTTGCCACCTCGAATTTTCAACCACTTACGAACTGCTCCTCGCTTTCTCGCCGTTTCTTTCTCCTTTCTTTTCAATGATTTACAGCCGTGCAATTTTTAACTCTTTTGTTTTCATGTTCCTACAAACTGGGGGTGCTCCCCTCCCCCGTCTTCGGAAATCACGACCCAACGCTGGTGTATAGTCTCCCACTGAGGAACCCATGCGACTCGACACCATCATTCGCAACGCCACCGTCGTTACTGCAACAGACACCTACCGCGCCGACGTGGGCATCTCCGGCGACCGCGTCAGCGCCATCGCCGCGCAGCTTCCCTCAGAGAACGCCGGACGCATCATCGACGCCACTGGCCTCCTGCTGATTCCCGGCGGCATCGACGTCCACACGCACCTGGACATGCCCTTTGGCGGCACCACCAGCGCCGATGACTTCGAGACCGGCACCATCGCTGCGGCCTTCGGCGGCACCACCACGCTGATCGACTTCGCCATCCAGTACAAAGGGCAATCGCTCCGCCAGGCCTTCGACACCTGGATGAAGAAAGCGCACGACAAGGCCGTTACCGACTACGCTTTCCACTGCATCATTACCGACCTCGGCTCCGCACAGCTCGAGGAGATGGGCCAGCTCATCCAAGAAGGCGTCACCAGCTTCAAGCTTTTCATGGCCTATCCCGGCGTCTTCATGCTCGATGATGCGACGATCTTCAAAGCCATGCGCCAGGCCGCCAAACACAATGGCCTCATCTGCATGCACGCGGAAAATGGCGGCGCCATTGACGTGATCGTCCAGCAAGCGCTCGCCGAAGGCAAACGCGCGCCGAAGTATCACGCACTCACCCGCCCCACCACCGCCGAAGCCGAAGCCACTTCCCGCGCCATTGCGCTAGCGGAAATGGCTGGCGCGCCCGTTTACATCGTCCATCTCTCGTGCAACGACGCCCTCGAGAAGGTGCGCGAGGCGCGCGACCGCGGCCTGCCCGCCTACGCGGAAACCTGCCCGCAATATTTATATCTTTCGCTCGAAAACATGGACGTGCCCGGCTTCGAGGGCGCCAAATACGTCTTCACGCCGCCGCTCCGCGAAAAATGGCACCAGGAAAAACTCTGGCAGGGCTTGGCAAAAGACACGCTGCAAGTGGTTTCCACCGACCATTGCCCGTTCTGCTTCAAGGAGCAGAAAGAACTCGGCAAAGACGACTTTACGAAAATTCCCAATGGTGGCCCCGGCATCGAGCACCGCCTGAGTCTCGTCTACACCGGCGGCGTTCATGGCAAGCATTTTCCCCCGAACCGCTTCGTGCAGCTCGTCTCCACCGCGCCCGCAAAGCTCTTTGGCCTTTACCCGCGCAAGGGCACCATCGCCGTGGGCTCGGACGCCGATCTGGTTCTTTTCGATCCCAATCACGAAGAAGTGATCAGCGCGAAAACGCATCACATGCGCGTGGACTATTCCATGTTCGAGGGCATTAAGATCAAAGGCGGCCCCAAGACGGTTCTCTCCCGTGGCCGCACCGTCATCGAGGCCGGCAAATTCGTAGGACGCCCCGGCTCCGGCCAATTCCTCCGCCGCCAAACCTACGCCGGACTGTAGCGACCACGGGTGAACAAATGAGCAGATATTTCTTGTCAGGATTTCTGGTTCTGAGTGCAGTAATGACAGCTGTCGCTCAATTTCAAGTTTGAAATTGTCTCGGTCAGGGCATTGAACTATGCGGAGAGCAGAAAGTTCGCCGGACTTGATTCATTGAGGCGGACGTATTTGTTCGCCGTCAGTGAGGCGGCTTCGCCGTGGCGTCGCCACCTTCGACCTTAAAGGAGGCTTCGGTCTGCGCCGACTGGTCTCGATAGCGGAAAGCGAGGACCGCTTTATACTGTCCTGGCTGGAGCTTCGCGCGAGGAAAGCTCGCCACGAACAGAGCCCCTGAGTTCGCCTCGACCGGCACGTTGGTCTCGGGCGTTCGCACAAACGGCTGGCCGTCGCGGAGAATCTCTAAGGTGACCCGCACCGGCTCCTGTGCCGGCATTGGCGGGTAAGCAGAGGCGTAGAAAAACAAGTCGCCCGGGGCATCTCGATCCACAACTCCAGAGAGTTCGGGAGTCACCTTGCCGCCTCGCACCAGCAGCGGGTCAGTCTTGTCCTGCGGCTCTTGGGCGGGGTCCACGCGCCGCGCCACCACAAGATCGCTCACCGCCAAGCCGTTCCCTGCGGGAGGCACAACGAGGTCGGAATGGCGGACTCCTGCATGCCCGCTGTTGGCGTCCACGGCCGCGATTTCAAGCGAATAGTGTCCGGGAGGCAGGCGAAATGGCGTGGTGAAGCTGACCACGCCGCTGCGCAGCTCAGCGGCCTTGGTCTCAGGAACGCGATACGGAATATCTTTACTAAACTTGTCCACCACTCGGCCTTGGGCGTCTTTGACGAGGGCGGTGACCGAGACGTGCACCTTGGCGGATTGCTTGTCTTCGGCGACGGAAAGACCGCGCACGGGAATCTCACACGCGAAGGAGAGCAAGCTGTGCTGCGAACCGGGCCGGAAGCGAAGCACGTTCGATTGAAAATCAAGCTGCTGCGGCGCAGGCGTCGCGTCCATGGCTTGTAGGGTCGCCGTTTCGAATGGATAGATTTCCTCGCCGCGCAGCATGGGCAGCGCGTAGTATCCGCTGCGGGCGAATACCTTCACGCCCGGCCGCGTCACCCGGACCTCGATCTTCCGGAAACGGCCGTCGTAATCCGATCTTGCCGGGGCGTAAGTCAATTCGTAATGCGTGCGAGCGTCTTCCAAGGCGCGGTGGAAGGGTTCGCGGAGGTCTTGGATGGGCAGCAACGCTCCGCCGGTGGATTCCGCCAGAACCCGCATATTGCCGCGCTGGTCCGCCCGGATCGAGCTTTCAGAGTTCTCAAACACCGCAACCTGGTCGGGAGTGACTACCCCCCTTCCGCCGGTCATCTGCGTCGTCCTGCTGGAATTGGCAGCCGCCGCGAGCAAGCGCCGGCCCGCGCCCAGATCCTGCCCGGCGGCGCGAATTGTATCCACCGAGTAAACCGTGACATTCGAGCGATTGGCCACGCTGATCGCGCTATTCAGCACCTGTACGGTATCCGGGTTAACCGCCAGACCGCCGGCAAACAAGAACAGCAGCTTTCTACCGGGGATTCGGGCCTGTGCCTGAACGAAGTTATGGATCCCTAGGAGTTCCCGCATGCTCGCATCGTAAGTATCCAGGTACTCGGTCATCCAATGGGTACTCATCAGCATGGCGATTTCCGCGGCCGGCCCCGCGGCGGGCGGCGGCTCGGTGTCGGTCGCCTCCAACGTGTCGGGCAGGAGGTCAGGGTCTTCAATCAGCCGCAAACTAGTCCACTTCACCACCCGGTCCATGGCCGCCGAAATGAGGGCGCCATCGTTGGTGTAAGTCTGAACCGGTTGTACGCCGTTGTACCCCGCAACGAAAACGCCGACGAATGTGTTGGGTTGCAGCTCGTTCTTAATGAACTCGCGCACGGCCTTTTGAGCGGACTTACGCCCTTCCGGATTCAGGCTGCCTATGACGAAAGAAACCACTGTCGTTTCTCGGAGGGTTCTCACCGATGGGGGCGGAACGGGAGCCGCCGGGGCAGCCGTTGCCGCGGAAGGAGTTGCTGAAGATGGTTCGGCATTACCAGACTCGTGGCCCTCGAACAACTCGAAGTGACGGATGGTCTGCGGAACGCCGTCTTCGAGGATTTGGATTTCTTCGGGCTTCAAATCGCGCACGATCTTCAACTTCTTGTCGCGAGCCACCATATCGACTAAAACTTCTGTAGTGCCGCGCCGCACCGTGGGAGCCTGGGCCACGGCGCCCAGGGCGAACAGAACAAAAAACGCGCCACACACGGCGCGAGGTATAAAGGGTCTCATGGTAACGGAACCTCGATCTTCACTAATCCCATTGTAGACCTCCTCGTGTTTGCGGGCATGGCGCAATGAGTGCATCCACGATCCGAAGGAGGTGAGTTGACCCTCTTCTTCGCGCTCTGCTATCGTGAGAAGTTATCTTGGGCTCAGTGTAGCTACTGAGCGCCGGGACTCGCAGGTTGCGGGCATTCTCGCTGCTAAGGGGCTATTGCTAAGTGCAATCTGCCTGCCGAGTTGCAGGGCTCCTGCTGGAGGGAGCGAATCGACTCATGGGCCTGACCAAACTGGTTGTCCGGGGCGCGCGGCAGCATAACCTCAAAAACATCAACGTCGAAATCCCCCGGAACACCCTGACGGTCATCACCGGGCTGTCCGGCTCAGGCAAGTCTTCGCTGGCGTTCGACACCATCTACGCCGAAGGGCAACGCCGCTATGTCGAATCCCTTTCCGCGTATGCGCGGCAGTTCCTCGACCAGATGGAGCGCCCGGAAGTGGACGTGATCGAAGGGCTTTCGCCTTCCATCGCCATCGAGCAAAAGACTACCACCCGCTCCCCCCGTTCCACGGTGGGCACCATCACGGAAATCTACGATTATCTCCGCGTCATCTACTCTTCCGTCGGCGTTCCGCACTGCCCCAAATGCGGCAAGCCCATTGCGCGCCAGTCCAGCGAACAGATTGTTCAGGCGATCCTAAGTGGCGAACTTTGCGAGTCCGATGATCGCATC
>CAZGFL010000051.1:0-43208 GCA_964524985.1 uncultured Acidobacteriaceae bacterium | reverse complement strand
TTGTCGCGCTCGGCCGCAGGAGAGGTCCGGTCCGCATCAGCAACTCACTGGCCCGGTTCGTAGGGCCTTGCGCGTACACTCCAGAGTGTTACTCAACGACTCCTTCGGGACCTTATGGATGATCGGTTTGATGGCCCACCCCAGCCCGGAGGGCATGTCGCGCGTCAATGAAATCGCTCGACACTCAACGTACACGCCACCGTTACGCTCTTGGAATCGCCAGTAGGAATACAGGCGCCATAGGAATCCATAACCAGTGTCGGGCGGCAGTATTCGCTCTTTCGGGCTTCCCGCGTCCTCCACCTCTGCAATCCGCGTTGTATACGATCGGCAGACACAGCGCATTCCGTCCAAAGCACGATAATGCACCTCATGATTGGTATCGAGGACTACGGTAATGATTTTCTTCTTGAGGAGCCGCAAGTAGATTTGGAAATCGCCGTCCTCACGGCTTATGAGTCTGGAGCCAATCACGTCGGGCTTGTAGATATTCTTGTGGTTGTCGTAGTCCTGGATCAGTGCCAAGGTGTTTTTGATGGTCGTGCCAGGAATCAAGATGGCTCCGATCCAGTCATGGATCAAACCGTTAGGAACGTTGGTTGGTCCCCGGCCCGCCCAGAATTGCGCCACGACTTGTCCTCCTCGGACCTGCTGGGTTCTTTCCGAATTTAGGTCAGACCATAAGAATGGGCTGTTACCTTGCAGAGTCTGCTCCATTGCTGCTTCCGCCTCGCGAATGTACGCATCAAAAGCATCAACGGTTTGAGGCTTCAATTGAACTGGTTTCGCAGTTTGCGCCATAACGTCAGCCTATTGTGAATCGTGGTCTTGCCATATTGGCTTGTCAACCACAGTCTACTCGGGATTAAGGAGCCGACATTGTTATGCAATCAGTAGCTTCTACTACCCGCGTAACGACTCACTTTGATTTTCTTCAGAACCTGAGGTCGAAACCGGCATTCATCTCCACGTTCCATACGAACGCGCCGCGTTTCCGTCTCGGCCAGCGCTGAACTCACCCGCCTTTGGCTTTGTTCTTGAGCGCTTTCGCCAGCTTTTCGATTTCTTCCGTCTTCCTCACCATGCGCACGGAAAGCACATCGGTGGTCATCGTCTTCTGAAGTTCGTCCCGCAAGTCTGCCGTCAACTGGTACAAGTGCTCGACTCCGTCGCGAAACTCTTTTTCATTCTGGAGCAGCCGCGCGCGCTTTGCCGCCGCGGCCGCTGCGGGGTCGCTGTGCACCTCGGCCGGATTCTGCGTATGCGCGGGCGCCGGCGGGGGCGGAACCGTGGGCGGAAATTGCGCGAGAGCCATTCCGTTCGGCAGCGCACAACCAGCCGACAGCAGCGCCGCGCTCACAAAAAAACTTCGGCGGGATTCGCGCATGAGGACCTCCCGGGGAGAACCTGAGAGGCACCAGTATAAAGGAAACCGAATCGCCCCGCGGCCTACTCAGTGCGCCTGCTGCGTGGCAAAATCCAGACCGGCCTTGGCGCGCGCGTCGTTGGGATACTTCTCGAGAAGCTTTCGATACGTCGCTTGCGCGTCCGTGTACTTCCCGGCCTTGAGCTGCGCCTGGCCCAGCGCATGTTGCGCGGCGGGCGATCTTGGGTCGAGCGCGACAGCTTCGCGGAATTCGGCGATCGCGGAGTCGTACTGCTGCATGGCCATGTAAGTGTACCCGAGGCCCAGGAAGCCGTGGGGGTCGCCCGGATTGTCGCGCGTCATCCGCTGAAAAAGTGCGATGGCCCTATCGAACTGTTTCGCAGTTATGTACGCGCCGCCCAGCTGCTGCTGATAGCTGGAATTGTGTGGATCATCTTCGCGAGCTTTTTCGAGCGCGCTAATGGCTTCGGGCAGCTGGCCTTTGGTCATATACACAGACGCCAGCATGGCTTGCGCCGGAGCCAGTCCCGGTTCGCGCGCCGTCAGTTCCTGCAATTGCGCCAGCGCTTCATCGGTCCTCCCATTTGTAATCAGCATTTGAATCGGAAAGAGTTGGGCCGTGCCCGCGCGCAGTTGCTTTGCGCCAATCGCCGATCCCACCAGCGCAATGGCCGAAAGCCCCGCTACCATCGATAACCTCGCCCGCCGCGCCGATTCCGAAGCCGCCGCGGCCGGCAGCAACGCTCCCACCGCCAGCCCTATCACCAGTCCGCCAATGTGTGCGGCGTTGCTGATCCCCGCGCGCGCCGCTCCGTACATAAGATTGAAGAGGATGAACGTTCCCAGGCTCCCAAGCATGTTCTTGTTGATTGGAATGTGCGCCGGCGTCTTCTTCAGGTACACGAACGTCGCCAGCACGCCGGCGATTCCAAAAATTGCGCCCGAAGCCCCGGCGCTCACTCCCATCGGATGCCAGTAGACGCTAGTGATGCTCGAGAAAATCCCGCTGACAAAATAAGCCAGCAAATACGCAAACCGCCCCAGCAGGCGCTCCGCCGCGCACCCCAGGTTCCACAGGCACCACATGTTCAAGCCGATGTGCACCGCCCCGAAGTGCACGAACATGCTCGTCACCAGTCGCCACCACTCTCCGTTGAACGTTTGCGGCCCGAAGTCCGCGCCGTACGAGAGCGCTTCATACGGCGTGGGGTTGATCGCGGACACTCCGCGCACCACCATAACCACGAAGATCAGCACATTGATGGCGAGGAGGCCAATCGTGATGGGGAAAGCCGCCAGCGCGCTTGCGCCTGGCGCCGCATGCGCATCCGCTGCGAGGATTCCGCCCCGCGCTTCCCCTTGCGGCAGGTCGCACGTCGGGCAGTTGCGCGTAAAGGCCGAGTCGCCAAACCGCAATTCAAATTCTTTTCCGCAAGTGGTGCAGATCCGCGTGGCCATGGGAACGCCATAGTACCAGCTTTTTCGCGTACTGCCGTAGCGCCGCCTTTTCAGCTCGGCATGGCCGCGTGTAGGACCGGGGCTGAATGGTGGGTGCCGCACCTGCAAGTTACAGGGTGCGGGTGTCCTCTTAAGTCCGCCATCCCTGCCTTGAAGGTAACCAATGCTTTCCGGAGCAGGATATCTAGATCAGCCGGAAAACCACCTCGATCGTCACCCACGCCGGCACGTTGCGCCTTGCCGCGTCGCGCGCCGGCGCGAACTTCCATCCGCGCACCGCTTGCACGGCGCGGTCATCGAGTCCCATCCCGATTCCTTGCGTGATTTTCACTTGCGCGGCTCGCCCGTCGGCGCCCACCAGCACGCGCAGCGTCACTTTGCCCTGCATCTTTGCTTCCCGCGCTTCATCCGTGTATTGCGGATCGGGACAGTACACGCACCGCGGCAGTGTGACGCCAGCCTGATACCTTAAAGACGAGTCGCCCTCGCCTCCGGGCCCATCCTTTGAGCCATCGCCCATCGTCTTTCCCGGGCCGCTTCCAATCGTGTTGGAATCGCCAGGACCGGGAGAGCTCGTGTCATCCGGCATCCACGGCAAACCAATCTTGTCTACGCCCGTGAGAACTGCAGGTGCCGTCGGATCCAAAATCGTGGGAGGCACCGGCATGACAGAATCTCTCTTGGGTGGCAGCGATGGCCGCACGATCTGTATGGAAGAAACTGGCACCAAGTTGCCGTTGGTTGCCGGAATCGGGTTTCGGTTGCCGCCGCTCCCCGTGCCCGGCGAGGGCTCATGCCCGAAGAGCGAATCCAGCAAATCTTTTGGCGCGGACAGAACGCCTTGGATTTTGATTTTTGGTGGCGGCACAGGACTCTTCGTACGTCGCGCGGGAAACGCGAGCCAAGCGAGTGCAGCGACAATGACCGCGTGCGTGAGAATCGACGCGCTTTGCGCTCGGCTCGTTCGCGGCGACTTCTCCCATCGCAACGAATGCAGGGGCGCTCCATTCGCCGAAGAAGGGAAGATGCGCGTCGGCTCGAGAAGCTGGCGGAAATTTCCCCGTATGCGGCAAAACCAGGAATCCCTCGACGCAGGGGAAATAAAAAAGTTCCGCGAAAACAAATCGCGCAAGGGCAGGCCTCCCCGCGCGCCTCCGTGGGTGCACCCAGACCTGAAGGAGACGTGCGGCGAACGCCGAATGAGAAGCCCACTGTTTCAAATAGGTTGCCTGAAAAATCGAAAATGAAGATGAGTTGCTATTGAGTTGTTACTCGTTGCGTAGGAGCGCCCCGACAAGCTTTCCTGAACAAATAAAAAGAGAGTTGCGTTGTTTTCTTGGTGCGGAAAACGCTAAAGCAAATGTCTGTTTCTAGCGAAGAAACGCTAGAGCAAACGGAAACCAATTTCAATCGTCGCGCGGCAAGTCACCGGCTTGCCGTTCGGCCCGATTGCCGGGCGCATCTTCCATGTCTTGACCGCGGCCATGGCTTTTTCTTCCAGGCCAAGTCCCGGCCCGCGCACTACGTGAGGCTCGAGCACGCGGCCATCGGCCGTCACGATAATCTCAAGCACCACTGTCCCTTGGTACTTCGCCTTCCTCGCCTCATCGCTATATTCTGGATCGGGGCAATAGAGGCACGCCGGCTGGCCTACGCCGTTGACCCCGGCGCGGAACATCCCTCCGCCGGTGCCCCCGCCTTCACCCGGGCCGAGTCCTCCGCCCGAGCCGCTTCCAATGCCGCCGCCTTCGCCCGTTCCGATGCCACCACCGCCGCCCGGTCCGCCCGAAAAGTTCACGACCGCCTGCAGCGGGTCACCCATGTTCGACAAATTCGAGTTGGCCACTTTCAAATCCGGGGGACCAAGCAAAGAGGGATCCATCGCCAGCTTGGGGTTCATATTCCTGATCTGCGCTACCGGTGGAGTGTATTGCGTCCACTGGAACTTGGGTGCACGGCCCTTGGTCGGAGGCAATTGTTCGTGCGTCCCGCCGCCACCGCCGCCGCCTGCTTTGTTATTGCCCGCAGGGAGCTTCGCGATGTACGGCGAAATGTCCAGGGGCATGACGTCGACCTTGTTCTTGGCTTCTGTCGAGCCCGGCAGAACGTGCGTAAAAATGGGAATCACGAGCAGGGCAATCACGGCCACGTGCATGGCGATGGCAATGCCCTGGCTCCAGCCGAAATTCTCATCCTTCGACCAGATGTCTTTCACCTTGATGGGCTTGATGCCCGCGGGCAGGGGCGCCTGCTTGGGCGGCGAGAAGAATTCCTTGATGCGCGTGCCAAAACCGCCAAAATTCGAGCCCCAGGAAACTGCCAGCCTGCTATTGATCGGGCCCTTTGGCGCGGGGCCGGAGCTGAAAAAATCCGAAAGATTGCTGGCCAGCCCGTCGCCGAACGAAGTGCGCGTAAACGGCGCATCTTTGCGCTCGCGCACTTTAATGGGCCGCTCAGTCAGGAACTGCTTCAGGTTCGACCAGAAATTATCGGCAATCAAAATGGAGGGGCGGCCGAATTTCGGCACGGCCTTGGCCGGGACGGGCACAGCTTCGGAACTGCCCCCCGACACTTTTGGCTTGGTAATTTCAGATGGCAGAAAATCGATGAATTTGCCCGGCACCGTTTACCTCTTCAATTAGACGCAGTTCCGCTGCGTTCGGTATCCCCATACTGGTACGATTCGCGCAGGCCGGGAAAGGTTGCGCGCCGCCAGTGGCTGACACCTATCTGCCATTCATTGTAACATACGTAGTTCGACTGCTTGGCGAAGTTTCCCGCCGTACACCTGAACCAAAGGACGGCATATAGATGCGGGGCCTGCTTAATGCAGGCAAGCAAAGAAGGGACATCCCAGACGCTTTCACTATGGCCGAACCACTCGAACTGAAAAAGACGCTGAACCTGCCAAAGACCGATTTCCCGATGAAGGCCAGCCTGCCGCAGAATGAGCCGAAACAACTGGAGGCCTGGTACAGCGGGAACGTCTACGAGCGCATCCTGGAAGCGCGCAAAGGCAAGCCGCTCTTTGTGTTGCATGATGGGCCGCCGTATCCCACGGGCGAAATTCACCTGGGCACCGGACTCAACAAAATCCTCAAGGATTTGATCGTCAAGACCAAGAGCATGGCGGGGCACTATGCTCCCTACGTGCCGGGATGGGATTGCCACGGGCTTCCTATCGAAACGCAGGTCGAGAAAGAGTTGGGCGGCAAAGGCAAGGTTCCCCCGGCGGAATTTCGCAAGCTGTGCCGGCAATTCGCCACGCGGTTCGTCGAGCAGCACAAGCGCGACTTCAAGCGCCTGGGGATTTTCGGTCAGTGGAACGACCCGTACCTGACGATGAGCTTCGGCTATGAAGCGACGATCGCGGGCGCGTTCCTCGATTTCATGGAAAAGGGCTACGTCTACCGCGGGCGGAAACCGGTCTATTGGTGCATCAATGACAGCACGGCGCTGGCGGAGGCGGAGGTTGAATATGAGGACCACACCAGCCTTTCGATCTACGTGCGCTACAAACTTGTGCAGGACGGAACCAATGCAGACAAGATCCCTGCGGAGCTGAGAGGCAAAAACGTCTACGCCATTATCTGGACGACAACGCCATGGACCCTTCCTGCCAGCATGGCGCTCGCTTTCAATCCGAACTTTCAGTACGCGGCAATCGAAACCGATGGTGAGGTCGAAATCGTCGCTCATCAACTTCAGGACGCGGTTTGGCAGGCCATAGGTCGAAAATCTCCGGGAAAGACTCTTAAGGTTTTCTCCGGGGAGTATCTCGCGAAGGAAGCTGGGCTCCGCTTCCACCATCCCTTTCTCGACAGAATCGTGCCCTCAGTGTTGGCCGACTACGTCGAACTCGATCAAGGCACGGGCATCGTACATACAGCTCCAGGTCATGGTGCGGACGACTTTATTACTGGTCAGAAGTACGGACTGGAGACGTACGCTCCGCTGGATGACAAAGGCGTTTACCTCGAAGGACTGCCTGAATACAAGGGCAAGGACGTTTTTACCGCGAATCCGATAGTTGTAAAACTTCTCGCCGATCGTGGTGTTTTGCTTGCGAGTCACGAATACAAACATAGCTACCCGCACTGCTGGCGCTGCCATCGCCCGGTAATTTTCCGCGCCACCGAGCAGTGGTTCATCAAAATGGACCAAGCCGCAAACGGCCACGAGAAAACTCTGCGGCAGGAAGCGCTCGAAGAAATTCATCGGGTGAAATGGTTCCCCGCGTGGGGCGAAGACCGCATGTACGAAATGATCGAGAAGCGCCCGGACTGGTGCGTCTCGCGGCAACGGTTCTGGGGCGTGCCCATCATCGTGTTTTATTGCGACGCATGCGGAACGCGCCTGGAAAACTACGCGGCGCTGCGTAACGTCGTGAAATGGTTCGAAAAAGAGGGCGCGGACGCGTGGTATCAGCACACGCCGGAAGAGTTGCTTCCCGCGGGAACGAAGTGCTCCTGCGGCGCGACGAAGTGGCGCAAGGAAGACGACATTCTCGACGTGTGGTTCGACTCGGGCTCTTCCAATCTTTCGGTTTTGAAAGGCCCGGAGTGGCCGGCGGACGTGTATCTCGAAGGTCCGGATCAGTATCGCGGCTGGTTTCACAGCTCGCTGCTGGTGGCCACGGGCGTGAAGGACGCGGCGCCGTATCGCCAGGTGGTCACGCACGGGTGGACGCTCGACGAGCAGGGCCGCCCCATGTCCAAGTCGCTCGGCAACGCGCTCTACCCCATCGAGATTTGCGAACGCTGGGGCGCCGATTTGCTGCGCCTGTGGGTCGCTTCCGTCGAGTATCAGGCCGACGTGAAGATGAGCGAGCGCGTGATGACGCAGCTCAGCGAAGCGTACCGCAAAATTCGCAACACGTTCCGCTTCGCGCTCAGCAATCTGAACGACTTTGATCCTGCACGCGACGCGCTGCCGAATGATCAGCTGGAAGAAATCGACCGCTGGATGCTCGACCGCGCCGCCGAACTGGTGAAGAGGTGCCGCGAATGGTACGCCGGTTACGAATTTCACCGCGTATACCACGCGATTCACGATTTTTGCGTGGTGGACCTGAGCGCGTTTTATTTCGACGTGCTGAAGGATCGGCTGTACACGAAAGCGGCGAAGAACAAGTCGCGGCGCTCGGCGCAAACGGCCATCTGGAAGATCGCCAGCGGACTGGTGCGTCTGGCCGCGCCCGTGCTGGTTTTCACGGCAGAAGAAATCTGGAAGTATCTGCCGAAAGCTTCGGGCGAGCCGCAAAGTGTTCACATGACGGTTTTCCCGCAAGCCGAAGACCTGGCCTGCGGCATCGCCAAGGATGCTGCCGAAAAATGGGGGCGCCTGGAGCAAGTCCGCTCCGCCGTGCTGTTGGCCTTGGAACAGGCGCGCGCCGCGAAAGTGATTGGCGGGGGATTGGAAGCAAACGTTCATTTGCACGCGGGAGCAGAGGCCGCCGGCTTGCAGAAACTTCTCGTGGAAAGGCTGTCTTTCCTTCCCACACTCTTCATTGTTTCGCAGGTCGTGGTTGATGCGAGCGCCGGCGAAGCCTTTGCGCAGAGCGAAACGTTGCCTGGACTTTCGATCAAGATCGAACGCGCCGATGGCAAGAAATGCGAGCGCTGCTGGAACTACTCGACGCACGTCGGCGAGAACATCCGCTATTCGACCGTCTGCGAGCGCTGCTCCGAAGCCCTCGCTGAAGTTGAGAAAGATGCATCTGCCGGCGTGGCGGCAAGCTGAGATGCGCCCTCGAATTACGCACTTCGTTAGGATTGCTGGCGGAAAAGCGGCGGCAAGCCGCCGCACTCCAAAGGCGTTTTTCATAGCTCTCAGTGATTCTGTTATCTCTCTTGCCTTTTCTATCTCGTTTGCCTCATGAATCCTTCGGCGCGCCTCCGCTGGCTGTGGCTCACACTGGCCATCGTTGTGCTCGATCGCGCCACCAAAGCCTGGTTCGAAGCACGCACCGTCGAAGGCTGGCGCCACGAGCTGATTCACAACTTCGTTTATCTCGTGCACAGCCGTAACCCGGGAATCGCGTTTGGCGTGCTGGCGGATTCCGCTTCTCCCGCAGTGCGCATCTTGCTCATCGCCGGCTCCATTGTCGTGATTGGCGTCATTGCCTGGCTGCTCGTTGCGGGCAAGGGCGGCAGTTCGTTGGCCGCAGCGGGACTGGCGCTCCTGCTGGGCGGCGCCGCCGGCAATGTCACCGACCGGATTTTTCACGGTGCGGTCACCGATTTCTTTGAAGTCTGGTTTGGCGTGTACCGCTATCCGGCGTTCAACGTGGCGGACTCGGCCATCACTATCGGCGCGATTTTGATCCTTCTTGACTTATTATTTGGGGCCAAGCACGACAGAAGGTAAGTGGCGAGTGGCGAGAAAGAACGAGACTTAACACCGAGGTTACGAGGATCAGAGCACAGAGGGCACAGAGAAGAGGAGAAGAGAGATTCCTTCGCCTCAGGCTGGGTTTCAAAGAAATTGTCGAATGCGGGAAGTCGAGGAGAGAGACGTGAATCATTGGAATCATTTCAACCGCCGTGAATTTCTCACCGCCGCGCTGGGTACGGCCGGCTCGTTTTTTCTCGTTCCGCCGGGCCGCGACCTCCTCTTCGCACAAACGGCCCCGACGCGGATGCGCTACGCGCCGTTTACCTTTCCTCCCGAGTTTATTTTCGGCACCGCCACCGCCGCCTATCAGATTGAAGGCGGCTGGAACGAAGACGGCAAAGGTGAATCCATCTGGGATCGCTTCGCGCATACGCCGGGAAGGGTGAAGGGCGCAGCCACTGGAGATGTCGCCTGCGATGCCTACCACCGCTACAAAGAAGACATCGAGCTGATGAAGAAGCTCAACATGAAGAGCTATCGTTTTTCGGTTTCCTGGCCGCGCGTTCAGCCGGACGGCACCGGCAAGCCCAACGAGAAAGGACTGGATTACTACAAGCGTGTCGCGGACGCGCTGCTCGAAGCGAAAATCCGCCCGCTCTGCACGCTCTATCACTGGGACCTGCCGCAAAAACTCGAAGATGCCGGCGGCTGGCCGAATCGTGACCTCGCGGCGCGCTTCACGGAATACGCGGAAATCGTCACGCGCGCCCTGGGCGACCGCATCTCGTACTGGTGCATTTTCAACGAGCCGTGGGTCTTCACGTTTCTCGGCTATGCGTGGGGCATTCACGCGCCGGCGCGCCGCAACTTTGTCGAGTGCATGCGTGCAACGCACGTCGTCAACATTGCGCAAGGACAAGCTTTTCGCGCGATGAAGGCCGTGAATCCCAAATTCCAGGTCGGCACGGCGTTCAGCATGGCCCATTGCCAGCCAGCCACTTCCTCGGAAGAAGACCGTAAGGCCGCCGATCGCGCCCATGCTATGGGAAATGTGTGGTTTATCCATCCCGCGCTCAAGGGCGAGTATCCCGCCGCGTTCCCCGGGCCGAATCCGCTCGAATTGATGGGCGTGAAGTCCGGCGACATGGAGTTGTGCAAAGCTCCGCTCGATTTCATCGGCATCAACTATTATCGCCGCCAGCTCGTCTCCGCCGTCCCTCCCGGGGCTGGTGAATCCGCTATGGGTGTCCGCAATTTCGACGCCCACGAAGGCCCGCTGACCGATTTCGCGTGGGAAGTCTGGCCCGACAGTTTTTACGATTTGCTGATGCGCATCACCCGCGAATACAAGGGCGTGTTTCTGGAGATTACCGAAAATGGCTGCTCGTATCTCGATTGCCCGGACGAGCAGGGCCGCATCCCCGATCAGCGGCGCATCGACTTCACGCGCGGGTACTTGCAGCGGCTCGGTCTGGCCATGCTTCATGGCGCACCCGTGCGCGCGTATCACCACTGGAGCCTGATGGACAACTTCGAGTGGGCGGAAGGCTACGCGCAGCGCTTCGGGCTGGTGTACGTGGATTTCCGCTCGCAGAAGCGCACCATCAAAGACTCTGGCTACTGGTACGCCAAACTGGCGGAAACGCACAAACTCACCTGATCGATCTTGTGTGGGCCCACCCTTGCCGGAGAGGACTGAGACGCGTCCGCTCAAACCCCGCCCAAGACGATTGAGCTGGAGCACACCGGGGTGTGTCTCCGGGCCGCCTGGCTGCTGTCCGGCGGACATCTTCCCGGTTCATTCAGACAGCCGGCGCGTGATGTACATCCTTGACCGTAGTGGCATACGGGTCATATTGGGAGTAGAGGTGTGGTATGCCAACCCTGATGGAAGTTGCGGATTCCCCCTATGTGGCCAAAGCTCTGGGCAAGCGTGCTCCAGACCTGGTCGATTTGGCAGAGAAGATTGAACGAGATCCCGAACTGCTGCGCGGCGCCCTTGACGCCCTCGGCTCGGATTCCCCATGCACGCGGTTTGCTGCCGCCAAGCTCCTGCGCATTGTGAGTGAGCAATCTCCCGAGGCACTCTACCCTTATTTCGACTCTTTGATGGGCCTGCTCCACGACGGGAACAGCATCCTTCGCTGGAATGCGATGTTGGCGCTTGGCAATCTTGCTGCCGCTGACCGGGAGAACAAGCTGGAGCTCATCCTGGAGGAGTACCTTGCTCCCATCGATGGCCACAACCTGATTGATGCCGCCAATACCATGCGGGGAGCCACCGCCATTGCGCGCGCCAAGCCTTATCTCGCCGACCGGATCGCCAAGAGCATTCTCGGCGTCGAGTCTTCCTGCTTTGCGAAGCCGGAGTGCCGCAACGTGGCCATAGCCCATGCCATCCTGGCACTCGGTGAACTCTACCCGGTCCTCCACGAACCGCACCCGGTGCAGCTCTTTATGCACCGCCAGTTAAAGAACCCGCGCCGCGCGACTGCCGACAAGGCGCGCCGCTTTTTGGAAAAGTGGCCCCATGGCAATGGTCATGGAGGCATTCACTAGTCGCAGTTCGCACGTCCCGAGGGACTCACCGGATAAGTAACGCGATTCGCTTATAATCGGACCGTGCCTTCCTCCGAAGCCGTGAATCATCGCGAATTTGTAGCGTCCTCTGCCGATTCCGGTGAGCGTCTCGACCGCTTCCTCGCCGGGCATTGCCCTGAACTGAGCCGCACGCGCGTCCAGGAACTGATCGAATCCGGGCAAGTGCGCGTGGATGGCAAGGCGGCGAGCAAAGGCTCGGCGCGTCTGCGCGGCGGCGAAAGAATCGCGGTGGAGATCACGCAGCGTCCGCCTATGGCTGCGCAGGCGGAAAGCATTCCTCTCGAAGTGCTCTACGAAGACGAGGACGTTGTCGCCATCAACAAGCCTGCTGGCATGACCGTGCATGCGGGGGCAGGAAATACCTCCGGCACGCTCGTGAACGCGCTCCTCGGCCGCGGCCAGGCGCTTTCCAAAGGTGGCGACGCTTTGCGGCCGGGCATCGTCCACCGCCTCGACAAGGAAACTTCCGGCATCATCCTGGTGGCGAAAAATGACGCGGCACACGCCAAGCTCGGCGAAGCGTTTCGCCAGAGGGCCGTAAAAAAAACATACATCGCCTTGGTGCAGGGAGTCTTGAAGGAAAAGAACGGGCGCATCGAGCTGGCGATCGGCCGCGATCCAATCCATCGCACACGCATGGCTGTGGCGCGCAAATCGGGGCGCGGCGCCGCCATCACCAATCTTCGCGAGGCGCGCACGGACTGGCGCGTTCTTGCCGCGCTCGACTCCACCACGCTCGTCGAGGTCCAACTCCACACCGGCCGCACGCACCAAATCCGTGTGCACTTCTCGGCGCTCAAACATCCCGTGGTTGGCGACACGCTGTACGGCGCTGCCGCGAACTTGCGCGTTGAAAAAACGACGCTGCCCTCGCTGGGACGGAATTTCCTGCATGCGGCCAGGCTGGGATTTCCGCAGCCGCGCACCGGGGCGTGGATGGAAATTCGCGCCCCGCTGCCCGCGGACTTGCGTGAATACCTGGAAAAACTTGCCCGCGCCGCGGGTGAATCCGGCGTTCGAATTGACGCTGCGCTCGCCGGGTACCTATAATCAATCGACATGCGACGGATCCTCATCCCAGTATTCCTGGCGGCATTCTTTCTTCTACCGCTCGCCGATCTTGCGCAGCAATCCTCCGGTGACGCAAAGCCTCAGGCGCCGGCCACTGCGCCCCCCGCGGCCTCCGCTCAGGAGCCCATGCAGAAAAGCGACCAGACCATTACGCGCGAAATCAACCTGGTCGATGTGCTCTTCACCGTCCTCAATCGCCGCAATAAACTGGTGCCGGACCTGGAAAAAGGGGATTTCCGGGTGTTTGACGAGAACAAGCCGCAGGAGATCCGCTTTTTCAGCAAGCAGACGGATTTGCCGCTACGCATCGGGATGCTGCTGGACACCTCGAACAGCATCCGCGACCGCATCAAGTTCGAGCAAGACGCTTCCGTCAATTTTTTGTTTAGCGTGGTGCGCCGGAACAGAGACGAAGCGTTCGTCATGACCTTTGACGATGAGCCGCAAATCATCCAGCCGTTTACCAGCGACACGGCCGCGTTGCGCGACGAAATCACGCGAACCAAAGCGGGCGGCGGCACGGCCATTTACGACGCGATTTATGAGGCGTGCAAAAATCAGTTGAGCCATCCGCCACGCCCGCCCGGAGATCAGCCGGACGTGGTGCGGCGCGTCATGATTCTGATCAGCGACGGCGAAGACAATCTTTCGATTCACACCCGCGGGGACGCTATTGAAATGGCCCAGCGCACCAGCGTGGTCATCTACACCATCAGCACCAGCACGCAGTGGATTTCCCTTTCACAAACCGACCCGAACAAGTTGTCCGACCGCAAGTATCACCTGACGGATGGGGACAAGATTCTTCAGGATTTGGCGGAAGAGACCGGGGGCCGCTCGTTTTTCCCGTATCACGTTGACGATCTCGACCAGTCGTTTCAGGACATCGGCGACGAACTGCGCAACCAGTATTCGATCGCGTATCAGCCGGCAAATTACGTTCTCGACGGGCACTACCACAAAATTCGCGTGGAAGTTCCGGAGCACAAGGGCTATCAGGTGCGCGCGCGGCGCGGCTACTATGCGCGCGCCAACCGCGGGACAAATGCACCAGACTCGCCCAGCGGCGGCGCGGCCGCCCCCCCGGCGCCGTCTGCGGCTTCGAAGCCGTGATCGGCTTCTCACGTTTTCAAGAGGCATTCGGTCAGAAGAAATCCGAGTTTGAAACGCTTCGGGGAGTTGGAGCGTCTCACGACTAGCCTTACAATCCTGTGGATTGGTTCCCTTCATTTCAGGGCCATTTAACTTGCAGTTCGAAGAAGCGGAGGGTGATTGTGCGAAAGCATAGAAATGTGTTGGTGGTTTTGCTGCTGGTCGTGGCGGTAGCACCGCTGTGGGCGCAGGCGCCGAGCGCAAGCGATTTGTCGGCCATCGCGCAGATCAAGGAAGAAGGCTTCAATCATTCGCAGATCATGGAAATCATGAGCTACCTGACGGACGTGTACGGTCCGCGGCTCACGAATTCACCGAACATCAAGCAGGCCGCGGAATGGACCACAGGCAAAATGAAGGAGTGGCAGCTTGCGAACGTGCACTTCGAGCCGTGGGGGCCGTTCGGCAAGGGCTGGTCGAACGAGCGGTTCTCGCTGCAGGCGATTTCGCCGCGTCCGTTTCCACTGATCGGCTACGCGCAGGCCTGGACGCCCGGCACGAATGGCGTGGTGACCGCGGAAGCGGTCTGGGCGCCGATCCAGAAAGAAGAGGACTTCGAGAAGTACCGCGGCAAGCTGAAAGGGAAATTCGTGCTTACCGCGCAGGTTCCCGAAGTGAAAGCGCGCTATGAAGCGCAAGCCCATCGCTATACTGACGCGGAACTTGCCACGGAGGCCACTGAAGAGATTCCGGTGGCGCGGGCGGAAGACCGCTTCGCCCGTTTCCGAGCGCAACGCGAACTCAACCAGAAGATTCAGAAGTTCCTCGTGGACGAAGGCGTGGCCGCGTGGATCGGCACCTCGAACGGCGATGACGGCACAGTGTACGTGCAATCGGGCGGCGGACGCGATCCCAAGGATCCGCCGGCGCCGCCGCGCGCGACCGTGGCCGCCGAAAACTACGGGCGCATCGTGCGCATGCTCGAAAAGAACGTGCCCGTGACGCTGCAGGCGGATATTCAGAACAAGTTCTACGAGGACGATCTGAACTCCTTCAACATCGTTGGCGAGATTACCGGCGGCGATAAAGCCAAGGCCGACGAAATCGTGATGGTCGGCGCGCACTTCGATTCCTGGCACTCCGGAACCGGCGCGACGGACAACGGCGCGGGCTCCGCGGTCATGCTCGAGGCCATGCGTATTCTTAAGACTACCGGTGTGAAGCTGCGTCGAACGGTGCGTATCGGTTTGTGGACCGGCGAAGAGCAGGGCTTGCTCGGCTCGCGTGCGTACGTAAAACAGCATTTCGGTTCTTGGGAGCCCGATCCTGCCGCGTCTGACAAAGAGGATCTCAAGCTCCTGCCCGAACAGGCCAAGTTCGACGCGTATTACAACGTGGACAACGGAAGCGGAAAAATTCGCGGCGTTTATCTCCAAGGCAACGAATCGATCGCGCCGCTCTTCACCCAGTGGATGGAGCCGTTCCACAACCTCGGCATGACTACGCTGAGCATCCGCAACACCGGCGGTACGGACCATCTGTCGTTTGATGCCGTCGGCTTGCCGGGCTTCCAATTCATCCAGGACCCCATCGAGTACGACACGCGCACGCACCACTCGAACATGGACGTGTACGAGCGCATCCAGGAGCCGGACATGAAGCAGATGGCGGTGATTGTGGCGTCGTTTGTGTATTTGACGGCCAACCGCGACGAGTTTGTGCCGCGCAAGCCGCTGCAGAAGACGCGCCCGAAAAGGACGAGTCCGTTCTAGCTGGGGCCCTGTATTTAGGGAAACGAGAGAAGAGGCCAGCTAAAGGCGCTCTAGCGTCGTATTACCGAAGATAGGGATTCACGCGGGGGAGCCTGAAAGGAAATGAGTTTCAAGTTCTTTGCATTACTTCCGAGTTGCCCGTCATCCGCCCAGAATTCGAAAACAGCCAGTCCGGGTAGTGAGCGCTATCGCCTGGTTACAACGACAATGCCGGAAATCGGTGGGGGCCGTTTTGAAATCATCTCGAAAAAAAGAGCACCCAAATCCCAAGGAGCAGGAAGTACCCCGCAGCTAGCAACTCGCAAACGGCTTCCCATCGTGCAAGCCTACTAGTTGGATATAACTCTTGGTGCTTACGTCGCAACCGCCGTAGACTACCTTGGATGTCATAACCGCGACCGCGCCTGAGAATCTGAAATTGCTCAGCCGCCGGAAGGCATCTATTTGCCTCCTCCAGCATGCGAACGATCAGTTTGTAAATGACGGTCGCAATTATCAATAACGGGATGAAATATAAGAAGCCCTTCACGCCGCGCTCCTTGTAGCTTCCGTGCTCAACCCACGCCGAATATTTGCAGCAAACTTGGGGCGAAGGCAAGTTCTGACGGGCCTCAACTCGAAGAGTCTGAGGTGGTCATCCCCGTCGTGTTGTTGAAATATCCCCATAGCGCTCACAAGGCCGGAATCGGTTCGTCACTGGGCGGATGGTCGGCGATCCGGAAGTGATCCGCGTGCGTTATCGTCATCCATATCCTGAGAGAATCCTCCACCATCTTCGTTCATGAAATAAGGATCGACGGGGACACCAGACACGGCCTAACAAACACGAGTGGGTGACAGGCGGCACAGAAGCCTAACGAGCATTCCCTTAGATTCAAAAGGGGTGTCATGCCAGAATCCAGCATCGACGAGCAGGCAAGTTCACGCGAAATGTTGAAGACCAAACGGAATCTACTGTTCAAGGATTTCGAAAGGCATCCTTCGCACACTCGGTTGGCCATTGAAATCCGGCTGATCGATGACCAGATCGCGGAGGCAAGCAAAAATCCCCCAGAAAAGAAGGTGGGCGACACTGACCGTTCCGGCTGAGCGATGATCCCTTCGCAAACCGATTCCGCTCAACGTGCGGTCCAGCTGTCACATACCAAGTTGATTTTGCTGGCCACCAAGCCCAAGCAATGGCACCATTCGCCGCTTGCCAGGAGGGCAACGCCGAGGTGACTCAGACGCTTCCGGTCTTGATCCGCAATCCTGCCTCGCCTCCATGCTTTGACCCGGGCTTGCCCACCCACATGACGCGGCACAGCAAAGTATCCGAGTTGTCATCCGAAATCAGTTCGACCAGTTGTCCTCGTTTGAGGCGGGACGCCCCTCCTATTTTGAAGCCACCCTGCGAGTTATCGAGAATGAGGCAGGGAACCCTCTGGGGTTGCCGTCCATTTTTAACGATCAGACTGGCGCGCCTCTTGAGAGCTACTCGCTTCGATAAGCGGCGCTCGGGAATCGACCGATTGGGCACTTCTCCTCCTGCGTCCTGGACGCTATCTTCCTACCTGTAAGTTCGTATGTCGAGCGGCTATGAAATATATCGTACTACGATATATAGGAAAGCATGCCGGCAGAGAAGGGCCGTGTGCCCGATGAGTCCACTTGACGGAGCGGCCCCAAACTCACCCGTCGAAGCCTTTACGGGTGACTACTTTTAGGGTAAGCCCGTGATTGAGGCATGCGGATTGCATTCGCGGCTTGATACGATAGGGCTATGAAGTGCTCCCATTGCACGGCCCCAATGACGGAATGGACGCAAAGCAGCAATCTGGGGGCCCAGCTCACAATCGATGTGTGCGCACCTTGCCAGGCCTTCTGGTTCGATCAGCACACCGACTTGCAGCTCTCTCCCGGATCGACGCTGCAGTTGATGAAATACATCGGCGAACACTCCTCATCCTCCAAGCCCGCGCTCTCGCAGACGCTCCAGTGTCCGCGATGCGGCGCCGGGCTGACGCTGGCCCACAATATGGCCCGAAGCGTCCGCTTCACCTACTGGCAATGCCCGAACCAGCACGGACACTTCATCGGGTTTTTCGAATTCCTCAAGGAAAAGAATTTTATCCACCCTCTTTCGCCGATAGAGATCCAGCACTTGCGAGAGAGCGTTCAAACGGTGAACTGCTCGAGCTGTGGCGCGTCCATCGACCTGCAAAACAACTCGGTTTGCCCGTTTTGCCATTCGCCCATCGCGATCCTGGACCTGAACCAACAGCAACAAATGCTGGCGCAACTCAAGGACGCTGCTGCGCCCAAGCCCGTGGACCCAACACTCCCCATGAAGCTCGCCCTGGCAAAGCAGCAAGCATCAGCCCTTTTTCCAGAGCACGACAACCAATGGTATGACGATGCTCGCTCGGGCGATCTCGTGCAGGCCGGTCTGAACACCGTCGCTCGCTGGCTCGCCAATCTGGTTACCTGACCTGCGACGGGGCGCACGTCCGATTTAAATCCGGCTTTGTCAGGAGATGCGCCAGGAGCCGAGAAGTGTCTTGCCGCGCCCGACGGTGACGACTGTGCCGGATGGCACGTCAGCCAGCACTTGCACAAGCAACGCGACATCCAGGGTGGAGCAGGAATAGCCGCGAACCTCCGATCCTTGCATCCATGCTTCGCCGTAGCGGTCGATGAAGTTCTGACCCTTCAGGTCGTTGCGCAGATCGCGCAGCCAGATGGCGTCGTTCACCGGCGAAACGACGCTCAGCGAGACGATGCCGCCCTCCGTCTCCTTGAGCGGGCCGCCGTAGCGCAGCCGGTGACCGAGCACTCTCAGGAGTTCGGCGGCGTTCTGGATGGGTTGCGACGCGGGAGCGGCGGCGAGCAGCGTGTTGGCATGACGGCGCTTCGCCGTGCGATGGTCCTCCACCCCCGGAATGCTTTCTCCCGCATAGGAGCCTTGCCTCCACGCGCCTGGTTCGAGCAAGTCGCCCGCACCAAACGCGACAAAGGCGTTGCGCGGGAGGAATTTCTCAGCGGCTTCTTTCAACGCGCTTTTGTTCACTGCGCTGAGGCCTGCGTCCTTCGCGTCTTTAGCGGGCCCGCCGTCCTTGTAGTAGGAAAGCTTGGCGTTGCCATCTGGAGACAATTCGGCGACGGCCCCGGTGACTTTGGCTTTGGCCATCCAACCGTGCGCCGTTTGCGCCATGTCCCCTTTGGCAATGGTGGTGCCGGAGATGAGCGCTTCGCCGCAGAGTGCACCGCTGGAACTGCCCTCGGCCCCGTTGACCAGGTCAATTCCGAAGGCTTTTCGCATGGCGTCGCGTTGCGCGGCAGGCGCAACAATGAGAACCAGACCGGCTGTAGGCGTTTGCTCTGCGAGCTTGCTGAGCCCCTCGACGTAAACGTGGCCATTGGCCGCCTCGCATTCGAGGGCGAGAAGCGCGAGGAAGAGCGGATCCCGCAGAAGCGGTTCGGGGAAATGTGCGAGCAGGCGCGCCAGGGAAGCGCCGGTTCCACCACCCGCGCGGTCCGTCCCGGCGGTCAGCCGGTCAAGCGCATCGCCGTCACAAATGTCCCAGTACCAGCCGGCCGCTTTGAAGCGCTCGGCCCACACACCGGATTCGGGCGCGGCAAGCGCGCCCTTCAGTTCAATCATGGCGTTGGCCAGCACACGGGCCGTCTCGCCTTTTCCGAGCTTGCCCTTCGAAGGAAGCTTCGTGTCACCGAGCGGTTCGAGGAGTTCGTTGAGGTTCTTCAGTTGTTTCTTGTCCACGGGTTGCCCGGTAAGAAGCGCGCGGCCCACCGAATCTACATCCTGCCAGCGGGCGGCCACGTCCGGAGAGGTGAAATCGCGCGCGCCGGGAATGCTGAACGCCTCAAAACATTTGGCGACTGACAATTCGGGCTTGGCCAGCTCGCGTTGCAGGGCGTCGAAGTCCGGACTGACCGCAGCGCCTGAGAGCGCGGCCTTCAGTCCATCAATAAAACCGCAGCCACGCTTGATCCCTTCCGGTGGCCGCGCACGAACGGAGAAGGGACCATGCAGGGTGGGCCGCACGCCGGGTTTAGGCGAGCGCGCCACGAGCACGTGCAGAGCGTGGCCGAAAGTCCAGACGACCAGATGGTCACCGCCGTGGCCACGAGCTATTTCCAGAAAAAGTTCGCGCTGAAAGCTATCTTCTTCGCCAAACGCAAACGCGTTCGGATCTCCTTCATTTTTGAGGAAGGCGTAGCGGCCACCGCGTTTCAATTTCGATGCGAGGATTTCCTTGAAGCCGCCGGCGTAGCCGGTGAGTTGCGGCAAGCTCATGCGCGAATCCAGGCCGAGAGCTTCGTGCGCAGCGGCCGAGTCCACAACCGGGAGCGGAGCTTTGCGTCCGGATGCCTGCCATCCGTTCCACGCGCTCTCAATCCACGGCTTGGCGGAGGCAATTAGTTCGGGGTCGTGCCTACGATCCGAATCCGCCATGTTGGACGAGAGGCCGGTGCCTGGTGGCATTCGAGGAACGAGCTTGCGCTCCTCCGGCGGCAGCTGCTCCTGCAATTTGGCCCACGTTAAGTTGGCAATGTACAGCCAGCTCTGCACCGTGCTGAGCCACTGCCCATCAAAAGCGGTGGGGATCTCACGCAAGGGCGCGAGAAGGAAGGCAAGCGAGGACATGTGGGCATCCTAACTATCGGACGCTCAGAGAGCTATGCCACGGTTGGGCCGGCGTTGCGAAAGAAACAAGGTAGGCGCAAAGCGCAATCTGTGCGCTTGGCCGATCCGTTCGGCGCGCTTAGGACGCCGGCGTGTCCTTCGGCGCGTAGTAGCCTTTACGGGCGAGCACTTTCAAGTCGTGGTCGGTGGTTTCGAGTTTGATCTTCCGCAGCGAGCCGTCACGCGCCGAATTCGTCGGGTAGTAGCCCAGCGTGTATTGCTGTCGTAACTCCTCCGAGATTTGGTCGAACGCTTCCTCAATGTGCTTCATCGAGGAAACTTCGATGACGCGGCCGCCGGTCTGGTCGGCGAGTTTGTGCGCCACGTCCGGCCGCCATCCATAGCCGGGATCGTGGACCAGCAAAATGTGCACCACCGTGTTGGTCCGCTCGGCTGATTCCAATGCTTCCTCGAGCTTGACTTTGCTGCCTTGATCGTCCGCGTCTGTGATGATCACGATCGCCTTGCGGCCGGCCTCTGTCGACAGTTTCTCGCCGCAGGCCAACCAGATGGCGTCGTAAAAGGCTGTTCCCACGAGGCCGCGCGTGCGCGATTCCGGCGGCAGCGGGCCTGCGTTCACCATGCTGACGTTCGGCGCGTTGATGCGCGCGCTGCGAATGGCCCGATTCAGTTGTGCGCGGTCATCTGTGAAGTCGGAAAGCAAGTCGATGTCCGCGCCAAAGGAAATCACCATGGCCTCGTCGCCTTTGCGCAGCACTTGATTCAGAAAACGTGTGGCTGCTTCCTGCTCGGCGGGGAGGCGGTTTTCTTCGCTGCGGCTCGTGTCGATGAGCAATCCCAAAGTAATAGGCAGCGCGTTTTCACTCGAGAAAAACGCGATCTTCTGCTCCTGGTCGTTTTCAAAAACGTGGAAATCTTCCTTTTTCAAGTCGGTGACGATGTGCTTCTTCTTGTCACGCACCGTCGCGAACAAGTTGACGAGATTGACTTCGCTCTTGATTGGGGCCGGAGCCTGTTGCGTGGGCGCCTGGGGAAACGCCGGAGCCGCCATTCCGCATGCAACCAACGCTGCCGTGCAGTGCGTCACAACCTTCTTTAAGGAACGCATGTATAATTTCCTAGTCGAGAGAGATGCCCGGCAAGCCGCCCGCGCGGGTTCGTCCACTCTCTTACGATGCCATGGAACGGGCAAGGGATGTGCGGCGCGAACCGCGCAGCTTCACCCCGAGTTTGGCTTGAGGACTATGAAAAGTCTACGAAAAAGCGCTGGCCCTGTGGCTCTCGTTCTACTGGGCGCACTCGTTCCGCTCCTCGCGCGAACGCAGCAGCAGGGTTCGAGCACTCCCGCGCAGCAGCAGAACTCTCCGGCGCAGACGCCCCAGGGGCAGCAGCCGCCACCTGTGCGAATCACCGTGAACCAGGTGGTCGTGCCGGTGATCGTGAAGGACGGCAGAGGCCAGCTCGTTCCCGACCTGCGCAAAGAGGACTTTCGCATCCTCGAGGACAATGTCGAGCAACGCATCGCGTTTTTCAGTGCCGATGCGCATCCACTGTCCATGGTCGTCCTGGTGGACAATGACCTAAAGTCCAAGGAAGCCGAGCAAGTCGTCGGCAGCTTGCCCGCTGTGGTTGCCGGAATGGCCACAGGGGACGAGGCCTTCGTTTGCCGGTTCGATCAGTTTTTTCATCCCGGAAAGGGCTTCTTCACGGATCAGGACAAGCTGCTCACGGAACTCAAGCGCACGCGCCTGGATGAGGAGCCGTCCGTGGGGCCTTCCGGTGGGCCGCTAACCGAAGCGCCGGTGATCAACGGGCACTCCGCGACGGGAGACTCACCGAATGTTGCCGGGACAACGATGATCATCAAGGGCCAGTCCACCAAGGCTCTCGACGACGCCGTTTATGCCGCCTCCCAGTTGCTCAAGGACCGCGACCCGGAGCGCAATCGCAGAAAAGTTATTCTGCTTATCTCGGACGGCGTTAACAATCCGAAGGTCAACACGAACAATTACGACACGACGATCAAGGAAGTTTTGCGCAATGACATCGCGGTCTACGGCATTGGCGTGGGCGCCGCGTACTTTAATCGCAAGTTCGACCGCCTGGCCAAGTACGCGAAAGATTCGGGCGGCGACGTCTACTTCGGCATGAAGACGCGCGCGCTGGAAGAGTTTTATTCGCGGGTTACGGAAGAAGCCCGCAACCAGTACACCCTGGCTTACAACCCCACGGGCACGAACCGCGGCGAGGAGCACCACTCGATCGAAGTGCGCGTGAAGCGCGAAGGATTGACCATTCTTACGCGCGAAGGCTATTACGTCAGCGGCGTCTCGCGCTAACCGCGTCAATTCCCACTCGCGATTCGGAGGCGTCTTTCTTTCCTGAAGGGGCGCAGCATGCTGCACCCAAAGAATAGCCAACTCCTCCTCGGGTTACTGCGGAGCTTTAGACGACTCAAGATTGCGTCTTAAGCCGAATGTTCGTGCGATCCGATCGCGCTTTCCCGCAAGTACAAGAACAGCGGCAAGCCCAGCGACACTCCTACGGTCAGAACCCCGACGATCGGCGCCCACAGATGCCGCACGCCGAGCCGCTTGCCTTCGCGCCGCAGAAAGAAGATCAGCACCACCGCCGAGACCAGCACATCCATCCCAAAGAACGCGCTGATGCGGTTGGCGAACAGCTCGCGCACAAACAGGCCCAACGGGATGCCGTGTTGCGCCACCACCCACGGCACAAATTGCCAGTACGGCAGCGCGATCCCCAGCACACAAAAAACAAGATAGATGGATTTGCGGCTCATCGGCAGCCCTCCGCGTTGCAGCTCGGCCTTTGGAACTCAGGATTCTTCTTACCCGCCCAGCGCCTCTTCGTGCGCGGGGCAAATCGGGCGGTACGCGCACATCCGGCACAGAAAACCCGGCTTCGCGGGAAACTCCCCGGCGCGAATGTCAGCGGCAGTCTCTTGCACAATCTTCTCGGCTTCTTCGAGCTGTTTCGAATCGCGCGTGGTCACCTGCGCTTGGTTGTTCTGCAGGTAGTGAAACGTCAGACGCACCGGGTTCCAGTCGAAAATTTCTTTGGCCGCCAGCGCGTAAAGGCTCAACTGCAAATCCCTTTTCGCGTTGGCATCTTTTTTGGGTCTTCCCGTCTTGTAATCCACGATTTCCACGTCGTCGCGCCCCAGCGAATTCACTTGGTCGATGCGGCCCGTTACGACGACGTTGTTGTCGAGCGGCAATTCGAAGCGCTTCTCCTGTTCGAGGATTTGCGGTGGCTCAGCTGTGACCGCCGCTTGAAATACCCGCAATTGCTCGATTCCGTCCTTCTTATATTCCCGCTCCTGATATTCGTCCTCGAAGCCCACGGAACGCCATTCCGTTTCCAGCATCCGCTGCAGTTCTTCGAACGGCAGCGCGTTGCCTTTGCGCAGCTCGCTCAAGAAGCGCTTGAGGGTCGCATGCATGACGCTCCCGAAAGTGAGTGTGGCCTTTGGCCCTTCCTTCAGCGACCACAAATAGCCGAACAAGTATTGTTGCGGGCACTTGCGGTAGTTCTCGACGCCCGACGGGCTGAGCTGGAGCGGCTCCGGCACGCGCGGGTGAAACTCTTCGGCCCACTTCGCGATGCGGGAAAAAATCTTCGGGGGCGCCTCAGAAGCTGCGAACAAGGACGCAAAGAGTGGGGGCGGCCCTGCTTCTTCCACATCTTCGTCGCGCGGCGGCTTCACGCGCGGCGCCGTCTGAATCACGTCGCGCCGTTTCACCGTCGGCTCCATCAGGATGTCTTCGATAAACGTCGGCACTTTACCGCGCTTCTCCGCGAGTGTGGTAATCGTCAAGCGCTGTTGCGCCCGGGTGAGCGCTACATAAAACAGCCGCCGCTCTTCCTGGATGTGAAAGTCGCCCTGCGGCAACTCTTCCTTCATCAGGTCCGTGGGAAACTCAAACAGAGGCGCGCGGCTGTTCGTCGGGAACGACCCTTTATTCACGCGCATCAGGAAGACGTGCGGAAACTCCAACCCTTTCGCGCCGTGGACGGTCATCAGTTGCACCGCGTCGCTGGGCGCGTCGTCATCCAGGCAAACCACGCCGTTAGCTTGCTCGAAGTATTCGAGATACTCGACCAGTTCCGGCAACCCCCGCGTTTCGCTCTTGGCTTCCCAGTCCTTCACAAACTGCGCGAGCCGGCTCACGTATTTCCGGTCTTCGCTTTTCGCGCGCTCATACACTTCCAGCCATTCGAAAAGGTCGCCCAGAATCTCGCGCGCCGTCCGCCGCTTGATGGTCTTGCGCTGCTCGGAGAGAAACTCCAGCAGCTTCGCGACGGAGATCTTCCCTGGGCCAAACGGCAATTCCGATTGCGGTTGCTGCAGCACGTCGTACAGCGCCGTGTTGCGTGTCTTCGCGGCGCGCTCCGCCAGTCGCACGAGGTCGGCCGTTTCCAGTCCCCAGGCCGGCGCGGAAAGCACGCGGGCGCAGGCGACGTCGTCGTACGGCTTGGCGATCAAGCGCAAATACGCGAGCACGTCCCGCACGAGCGGATGCTCGAGAATGGAAAGCCGGTTGATGACAAAGGGAATCTTGCGCCGCGTCAGCTCTTCGACCAATTGATCGCGATGCGCATGCTGCCGGTAGAGCACGGCGAAGTCCAGCCAACGGTGCCCCGCGCCGTGCAGCCTTTCGAGCTGCGCTGCCACCCAGTGCGCTTCCTCGTCTGGCCCGGTCAATTCCACGATGCGAATGCGTTCGCCTTCCGCGCGCGTGGGATGCAGAACTTTTGTCGGAAAATCCGCGCTGACTTCGTTTTGCCGGATCACCTGCGTGGCCACGCGCAGGATATTCGGCGTCGAGCGGTAGTTCTCCGTCAGCGCCACGCGATGCGGCGTCGAATCCGCACCGGCCCGCCACCCCGCAAATCGCTCCAGGAAGAGTTTGAAGCTCCCGAACGACGCCCCGCGGAAGCGGTAGATGGCCTGGTCGTTGTCCCCCACGACCACGATGTTGCGCGGCCATGCCGAAAGCAACTCCAGCAATTCCAGTTGCGCAATGTTGGTGTCCTGGAATTCGTCCACCAGAATGTGCCGGAACCGCTCTTGCAGCCGCGACCTTAGCTCCGTATTCCCGCGAAGCAAAGCCACCGCATCGGCGATCAGTCCGTTCAGTGCGACAGCGTTCTTCTCGCGCAGCAGTTCTTCGCTCGCGCGGTAGGCGCGGGCAATCTCCTGCTGTAGCGCCACGTGTTCTGCGCGCTCGCGAAAGATTTCCTCATCGAAGTCGCCGCGCTCGGCTTTCAGCTTAGCCACCAGCCCGTCCGCGTATCGTTGGTAATCCTCGCTCGACACCAGCTCATCCTGGCACCGCGAGAAGAACTTGATGAAATCGCTCAGAAACTGCCCAGGTTCCGCCAGCCGCCGGAACTTGTCGAGTCGCAAGCGCGCCAGGTTGCGCCGCAGCAGGATCCAGTGGTCCACATCCTCGAGCGGCAAGCGTCCGGGCACAAATTCCTTGAGGAGCGTTTCGCAGAAGGAGTGAAAGGTCGCGAGCGTCACTCCTTTTGCGCGTTCGCCCGTGGCTCGCACCACGCGCGCCTTCATCTCACCCGCGGCCTTGTTGGTAAACGTCAGCGCCAGAATGTTTTCGCCGGAGATTTCGGCGTCCGTTTCGAGCAGGTGGCGGATGCGCTCGGTAATGACGCGCGTCTTACCCGTCCCCGCGCCGGCAATCACCAGCAGCGGCCCGTTGCCATGGGTGATGGCGCGCCGCTGCGCCTCATTTAGCGAGACACCGCTATCGCGAAGCGGTTCCCGCGGCTCCATTTCAAACAGCGTGGCCATGATTCGTCTGTAGATGGCGACTCCATGTCGCCATTCAAGAAGGGTAGCGGAAATTTAGGCGAACAGGAAGCGAAGCAGCTTTCAGAGGATTGTGTTTAGAATTTCTTCCTTGGAGACTCCCTTGTGCGACGCCACGGCGCGAAGGATGTTGCCGAGCGTTCCAACGTGAAGTGCCTTGTGGTCTGGTATTGAGACGCGCTGATGTGTTGGAATATCGGTTTCTAGAGCCCATGTGGCTCCCTACTTGGTGAGTGTGGCGATAGTTCCACCGGCGGCACAGTCCGTTCGCCAACTCCTTTCCGCTGAGGTCTCTCGGCAGTCTCATCCCATGGAGAGAACTTCGTTTCTGACTAGATGCAAGCGGATGTATTTCGGCTTCGGCCCATCATAAAAGTACGCTTCTGTCGCTTCCTTTACATTGGCGCGTAATTCGTCCCAGCTCTGGCCTTGCGTGAAGATGTTTTCGGTCAGACACTCCGCAGAATAGCCGCCGTCGGCCTCTTCCGTCACTTCGAAGACTAACTCGCTGATGTGAACTGGGGACTTGGATTCAATCATTGCGCAAGACTAGCACGGTCAGAGATACGCCACAACGGCCATGAAGGTTCCTTGCTATTTCATACTTATCGCTGCGACTTTTTCCCAGCTGCCACTTCCGCCGTGAACTGCTTCGACTGTCCTCGCGGCACGCTCAGCGACTCCCACTTTCCCGTGGCTTTCACCGTCAAATGTTTGGCCTCGAACAAAATTTGCCCGATGTGGTGCGAATAATGCGCCATCTGGCGGTTGATGGCCTGCATCACCGAATGCGGTTCCGTGCGAATCGTGACCGTGCGCGTCAGGTCCGCTTCGGTCAGCGGCTCCAGCGCGTCGAACACGTACTTCCAGCCGCGCTCCCACACTTCCATCAGTTCCGTGCGCGTCTTCGGCGGCTCCTCGAATTCTGTGTCACGGTTGCGGTCCGGTTTTTCTCCGTCCGTGGTCAAGAAGTCGCGCCAGCGCGAACGCATGTTCCCGGACATGTGCTTCACGATTACCGCGATCGAATTCGACTCCGCGTCCAGTGCGGTGAACAGAGCCTCGTCCGGGCATTGCGCCATGGCGCGCTCCCCGAGCTTCTTGTAGTACCGGAACAGGTCAATGGAATCTTTCAAGTAGAACGTAGTCAGTTGGTGTGCCATGCGCTTATTCTGTCCCCTTGCTTTTGGCTGTCAACTGCCAATCCTTCCCCTCCGGGCCGTCGTTCTTCTTTTTCAGATAACCGAATCGCTCGCTCGCGCACCTAAGGGCCACGGGTAGTGCAGGCCCGCTTGCCGTCAGACAGGCCTAGCCTGCGTTCTCCCACGGGGTGTGCGAAAGAAACGCTTGACACTTCGCTTTTTGTTCGCCTAAGATGGCTTCCCCGCGAGATCTATTTTTCGCGACGGAATCGTTCAAAAGGAACTCACCGTTTTGTTGTATAGAACGACAGGAGGAACCGAAATGACTATCGGACAATCGATGCTTCCCGAATTCGACGAAGAGATGAAGGGCACCCGCAAAGTCCTCGAGCGCTGTCCCGACGAAAAGTGGAATTGGAAACCGCACGAGAAGTCCGGCACGCTCGGCTGGCTCGCCGGCCACGTCGCTTCCATGGTGGAGTGGCTGCCCATTACCTTGACGACCGAAGAGCTGGACTACGCGCCCGTCGGCGGTCCTGCTTACGAGCCGCCCAAGATCGCGAACCGCAAAGAATTGCTCGCCGTGTTCGACAAAAACGTGGCGGCGGCTCGCAAGGCGCTTGCAAGCGTCAGCGACGCGGACATCATGAAGAATTGGAAGTTGCTCGCCGGAGGCCAGGAGATTTTCACCATGCCTCGCATTGCTGCGATCCGCAGCATGGTGCTGAACCACCATATCCATCATCGCGCGCAGGTCACTGTCTATTTCCGGCTGCTCGGGGTCGCGGTGCCCGGCCTCTATGGCCCCAGCGCCGACGAAATGCAGCCCGCTTCGAACGCCGCTACCAACTGACTTGCCCCGCCGAAGGGCGGCTGTCCAGCCGCCCTTCCCGCTCGCCCTGCGCCGGCCTCTGCCGCAACGCGTTATACTTGTGTTTCTCGCTCCGCAGGAGGCTCTTCATGGAAACCCCCGTCATCCTCTCCGCCGTTCGAACGCCCATCGGCAAATTTCAGGGCGGTCTCGCTGGATTTCCCGCGACTGAACTCGGCGGCAAAGTCGTCGCTGAATCCATTCGTCGCGGCGCCCTCGATCCCAAACAAATCGATGAAGTCATCCTGGGTAATGTGGTCCAGGCCGGCCTCGGCCAGAATCCCGCGCGCCAGGCCGCGCTCAAGGGCGGCTGCGCGCCGCGCGTTGCTGCCATGACCATCAACAAAGTCTGCGGTTCGGGCCTCAAGTCTGTTGCGCTTGCGGCCCAGGCGGTCCAGCTTGGCGAATCGGAAATTGTCGTTGCGGGCGGGATGGAGTCGATGTCGAATTGTCCATACTTGCTCCCGCAGGCGCGCACCGGCTACCGCCTCGGTGACGGGAAAATTGTTGATTCCATGATTGCCGACGGACTCTGGGACGCCTACGAAAATTTTCATATGGGCATGACCGGCGAACTGGTCGCTGAAAAGTACGGCATCACTCGCGAAGAGCAGGATCGCTTCGCGGTCGAAAGCCATCAGAAGGCCGTGCGCGCTCGCAAGTCCTGTTTCTTTGAAGCGCAGATTCTGCCCATCGAAGTACCGCAGAAAAAAGGCGATCCTCTCCTGATCAAATACGACGAATCGCCGCGCGAGGACACTTCTCTCGAAACGCTCGCGAAGCTGAAGCCCGCGTTCAAGAAGGACGGCACTGTTACCGCCGGCAACGCGCCCGGCACCAACGATGGCGCGGCCGCGCTCGTGGTCACCAGCGAACGCAACGCCGCGCGCCTTGGCAAATCTCCTATCGCGCGCATCATCGCGCAAGCCGTCAGCGGCGTCGAGCCCAAGTGGGTGATGATGGCGCCCGTCGATGCCGTCGAAAAACTCCTCGTGAAAACAGGCTGGGACAGCGACAAGGACGTCGATCTCATCGAGCTGAACGAAGCCTTTGCCGTCGCTGCCATCGCCGTCACGCGCCAACTCCGGCTCAACCCCGAAAAAGTGAACGCGAACGGCGGCGCCGTCGCGCTCGGCCATCCCATCGGCGCGAGCGGCGCGCGCATCCTGGTCACGCTGCTCTACGAACTGCAGCGCCGCAACCTTAAGCGCGGCATCGCCGCCCTCTGTCTCGGTGGTGGCAACGCCGTTGCCCTCGCCGTCGAGCGCTACTAGAGCTTCAGTCTCCTTTCTGGCTGGAAAGCCCTTTAGCGAGGGAGGGCACCCCGCGGTTTTTCTCTTCCAGCTCGCTCGCGTGGCGGCTGTGATAAAGTTCTCCCGACGATACGCCCAAAATCCAAGAAGAACTGGTTCGGCATCGCCGCGAAGCATTCTCAGGAGTCCTCAACGTGCAAAGAAGCAACCGGCGAACTTTTCTTCAGACTTCGGCAGGCGCGTTCGCCCTTGGCCTGAGCTCTTCCTCGCTTTCGACGAACGCCAACGCAGCCGTCGATGACACTTCTTCCGCTCTTCTGCCGCAGCAAACGGTGCCGTTTGTTGCCGCCAACGAAGGCAAGAAGCCGCTGCGCCTCGGCCTCATCATCGGCATCGGCAAGGATCCCGACGCTGCGATGGCCAAGGTCCGCGATCTCGGCCTTCCGACCTGCCAGGCCTATGTGGATGATTTCGACCCGAAAGACGCAGCAAACCTTCGCCAAGCCCTCGATAAGCACAAGATCGAAGCAACGTCTTTTGTCGTCGGCGGGCCGGGCCGCGAGGTCTGGGATTTTTATGACGGCCCGCAAACCATTGGCCTCGTGCCCCGCGACACGCGCGCATCGCGCATCGCTCATCTCAAAAAAGCATCCGACTTCGCCAAGCAGTGCGGCATTCCCGCGGTGCAGACGCACTGCGGCTTCATCCCCGAGAATCCGAACGACCCACTATACAAGGAAACCATTGCGGCGATGCGCGAAGTGGCCGACTATTGCAGGCGCAACGGCCAGAATTTTCGCTACGAGACGGGCCAGGAAACTCCCATCACGCTGGTGCGCGCGATTCGCGACGTGGGCCTCGACAATCAGGGTGTCAACTTTGACCTCGCCAATCTCATACTCTATGGCAAAGCCAATCCCGTCGACGCCATCGAAATCCTCGCGCCCTACATTCAAGGAATTCACGCGAAAGACGGCCTCTGGCCCACGAATCCGCGCCAGCTTGGCGAGGAAGTGCCCATCGGCAAGGGCAAAGTGGATTTTCCGCGCATTATGGCGCGTCTGAAAGAGCTGAAATACGGCGGCGCGGTGACCATCGAGCGTGAAATTTCTGGCGCGCGGCAACTGGAAGATGTGCGGACCGCAATCGCCTATTTGCAATCACTCATCGGTTAGAGCTGTTGTTAGGGGCGCGCTTCGGCGCGTCCCGCCAACTGGGGGAGAACAATGTCAGACGATCCAAAGCAGCCAGTAGACTCCACAGAAAAATTCGACCGCCGCAGTTTCATCGGCGCGGCTGCCGCCACTACCGGCCTGCTGTTTATTAAGCCGGAGCTAGTCCGCGGAACTGCCGCCAATTCCGCGGTCCGTGTGGGATTGCTCGGTTGCGGCGGCCGCGGCACCGAAGATGCCACAAATCTTGTCGACGCCGGGGCGCGCGTTGTTGCGCTCGCGGACATGTTTCAGGACCAGCTGGACGCCGGTCGTGCAAACTTCGACAAGCTCCAGCAAGCGAAAGGCTACAGCGCCCTCGACGCTTCGCAACTCTTCGTCGGCCCGAACGCTTTCCACGAAATCTCCGCCTCCAAAGAAGTCGACGCCATCGTCATCGCCACTCCCCCTTACTATCATCCGCAGCATCTGGAAGCCGCGGTCGCGGCGGGAAAGCACGTTTATCTCGAAAAGCCCGTCGCCATTGACGTGCCCGGCGCAAAAAAAGTCATCGAGATTGGCAAGCGTGCCGCAGGCAAATTGAGCCTCGACGTGGGATTCCAGATCCGTGATTGCCCTCCGTTTGTGGAATTAGTCCGCCGCATTCATGCCGGGGCGCTTGGTAAAATCGTTTGCGGCGAAGCCTACTACCTCAGCGGATACATCGATCGCCCTGCCTGGCCCAACGCCTCTCCCGATGAGCGGCGGCTCCGCAACTGGTTGTACGACCGGGCGCTCTCGGGCGACATCATCGTCGAGCAAAACATTCACGTCATCGACATCTGCAACTGGGTGCTCCAGTCGCATCCGTTGAAGGCGTCCGCCACCGGCAGCCGGCTGGGCCGCCCGGCCAATGACGGCGACGTCTACGGCAACTACAACGCCGTTATTCAATACCCCGATGGTGTGGACATCACCTTCAGCTCCACGCAGTTCGTCAAAGGCTGGTGGGATGTGACCGAACGCTTCTTTGGCACAAAGGGCGTGTCGCAGTCTCCTTATCGCGGCCCGCTTGGCATCTGGGGAGACGAGGCGTGGCTGTACGAAGCCCCCGCGGCCAAGGAAGCCTCTGGCCAGGGATTTTCCGCGACGGGAAAATTCACTTCCAACCTGGAACTCGCCGATCCAGAAAAAAAGAAGGCTTTCATCGCGAGTATCACCAGCGGCAATTTCCATAATCAAGCTGCCCAAGGCGTCGAGTCCGCGCTTTCCTGCATGCTGGCGCGAGCGGCCGCTTATACGGGACGCGAAATCACCTGGGACGTACTGATGAAGTCCACCGACGTGTTGGATCCGAAGATCGACTTGACCAAATTGCGCTGACTTGCCTTGGAGTTGTCATCCCGAGCCTAGCAAGGCATCTGCTTCTCTCGGGACCAAGGAAAATTGAGGTGCACGCATGCGTATTGAGTCACGCCGCGAATTTCTGAAATCCTCCGTCACTGCCGCCTGCGCCGCAGGAGTAGGCGCGAGCTTCCCGGCATCCTTGCTCGCTGCGCCCGCTGACGCCGCGCCCCTTCCCATCAAAAAAGGCGTGCTCCTCGAAATGCTTCCCGAAAAACTCAGGTACGCGGACCGCTTTAAGATGGCGCGCGACGCCGGATTCGAAGTCGTGCAGGCGCCTACGACCCCCGACGAACGCGCCGCCGAAGAAATCAAAAATGCTGCCGACGGCGCCTCTCTCCGCATCGACTCGGTCATGAACATGGACCACTGGAAGTATCCGCTTTCCTCGAGCGATCCCGAGGTCGTGGAAAAGAGCCTCAGCGGTATGCGCACATCCCTTCACAACGCCAAGTTGTGGGGTGCCGATGCCGTTTTGCTCGTGCCCGCGGTCGTGAACGCGCAGACCTCCTATCGCGACGCATGGACGCGCTCCCAAACGCAAATCCGCAAGCTCCTTTCGCTCGCCGAAGAGCTGAAAATCGTCATTGCCATCGAGGAAGTCTGGAACAAGTTTCTGCTCAGCCCTCTCGAAATGGCCAATTACGTCGACGAGTTCCAGAGTCCCTGGGTCAAAGCCTGGTTCGACGTGGGCAATGTGATGTTCTACGGCTATCCGCAGGACTGGATTCGCACCTTAGGCAAGCGCATCGTCAAAGTGCATCTCAAGGATTTCAAGCGTAAGGAAGGCGGATACGCCTGGGTGAACCTCGGCGACGGTGACGTGGACTGGCCCGCGGTGCGCCAGGCCTTCGCGGAAATTGGCTACGTGGGCAGCGCAACGGTCGAACTCGACGCCGGCGACGAACCATATCTCCGCGACGTCAGCCGCCGCGTCGACCGCCTTGTTCTCGGCCATGCTTGACCTCCGGCATAGTGCAAGTCAAAAATTCCGAATTCCGACCTAAATCGATTCCGGTGCAGGAGATCCCGCAACCGCAGGAGTGGCTTTCAGATCGGTGCCGCAATAGGGGCAGAACTTGTCGAGCTCCGCGACTTCGCGCTTGCACTGCGGGCAGGATGGCTGCAGGTTGCACTTGCAATTCGGGCAGAAGTTGAAACGCGCCGTCACTGACGCACTGCATTGCGGACACGGATAAGGCAGCGGCTCGCGCATCAGGAAATAGATGACCAGCCCGATCAATCCCCACGTGGGCAGGAAGATCAGGATAAGAATCGTCCACAGCGCCGCATTCATGCCGCGCCTGGCGGCATCGCGATTCACGTACGCGGTAAGGAAAATGAATCCCGCGAAGAAAAGACTCATCAGCGTGACGAGCCCGCCCAAGGCAAACGAAGCCAGCACGGGATAGTCGCGCAGCTCGGGCGGAAACATGTCGTTGCCGCCAGGCGTGTAGCGCTGCGTCAGGTTGTAAGGGATAGCGATGCCCAGGGCAATAAGCCAAAGAACGACCACGAGCACCATCAGCCATTTCGGGATGATGAGAAACTCATCCACGAAGCGCAGATTCTCTTTCTTTCTTCGAACGCGGATCAGCCGCATCCTCTCGTTGAAAGAACTCGTCACCTTCTGTGAGTAATCGGACATTTCGTACTCTCTCTCCACTCGTTCCTGGAACGGGCGGGAATCGTTCCGCCCCCGCTGAGATTCCTCAGGTGTTCTGTTTCATCCAGTCGGATGTTCCTGTTTGCCGTGCGTTCTCCAGCAGCAGCACGATCACGGCGAACACCGCGGGAATCGTCCACCAAAGTCCGAAACCAATTTCCCACACAAGTTTCGGCAGGCCGACGCGCTGGCCAAACCAGGCGAACACCCGCCACACGTAGGGCGCGCTGGCGATACCGAAAATCCAGGACGCTGCGCAGGCCAGCCACAGCATGCGGCGATGCGGTTCGCGCTGCCGCAATTCCATGGCGCGCAGCCGCACGCGGAATTGCGTACGGCTCGCAAGGTCCGCGGGCACAGGAATCGGCGCGGTGCGCAGGGAACGCAGCGCGCGATCGGTTTGCCGCACATGTTCGTTGCAGAATTCGCAATCCCGCAAATGCGCGCTGAGCCAGTCACTTTCCGATGAGGACAGGCCTTCCACGCGCGCCTTGGCAATCAGTTGCAGCCCGCGCTGGTGTGGAGTCTCGCTCATATAGAAACCCCGGCAAGCTGGAGGGCAGCATGCTGCGTCCCTACAACCGAAATCAAGAACTCGCATGCGTCGCGTAAGACTCGATTCATGCCGCGCCTCCCTGGAGCGCGCCACGCAGCGCATCCAGCCCGCGATACAGCCGCGATTTTACCGTGGAAACAGGAATGCTCAGCACGCCGGCCATTTCTTCAATCTGCAACTCTTCCTGGAAGCGCAGCACCAGGACTTCCCGGTAGATCACGGGAATTCTTTCGAGCGTGGCCTGCACGTTTTCTTCTTTTTCCTGCGCCAGCACCTGCTGGAGCGGCGAAGGCTCGTTCTCGTCCGCGAATTGCATGGGCCGGTCCTGCTCGGGATCGGTGAGCGTGTCCAGGCTTTGCGCTTTCTTCGAGCGCTGCCAGTCAATCACCAGGTGGCGGGCGATGGCGAAGAGCCAGGCCTCGAATTTCGATTTGCCGTCGTACTGGTGGCCGCGCTCGAGCACGCGAATCCACGTTTCCTGAAAAAAATCTTCGGCGCGTTCTTTGTTCCCCGTGATGTACACGAGGTAGCGAAAGAGCCGGTATTGATACTGCTCGATCAGGCGGTCGAGCAAGTCAGGGTCGCGCTTCTGCAAGCCGCGCGCGATGCTTTTCGCTTCATCCTGCATCAGCGTGGAAAAGGTCAGCGCAGACGCGAGCGCGTTCGAGGCGAAAAACCAGCCGGTTTGCCGGGATGCGAGACATGTGGTCGTGGCGCTCATTCTAAACTGGTATACGGGCGGGAGTGGCGAAAAGACGCAGAGAAGAGCGGTCTAGTACGAATGGAGCTAAATCTAATCATTTCATTGAGTTACATTGGGAATAGGCTGGTCAACGAGGGCAAAGCCAGAAGCCGCAGACAACATTATGGGATAATCTAGACTATCCCATAATCTACTTTGCAAGACAAAGTTCCCCAGCTTGGGTCCCGATAGCCATCGCGCGTTGCGGCGCGATGGGAAAGTCGGCAAATACTTGAGCCTGTTTTGTGAAGCGCTGAGCCGGGTGTACACTCCCCGCCATGCTTTGCCCGCAATGCCGCGTCGAGTATCGTCCGGGGTACACGCATTGTACGGACTGCGACGTGGAGCTGATCCATGGGAATGCGGAAAAAAGCTATCTTTACCCCCGGCGGGCAGCACTGGCCAGCAAATGGGCTGAAGTCCTCTGGCAGGGAACCGACGTCCATTTTTACATCTTCTTGTTCTTCACCCTGAAAGACTTGGACTGCCCTGGCTTCGGAAGACCCGTGAATTCGCCAGTGTGTGCATCCTTCCAGGAGCAGCCCGCGGGGGGTTACTCACCCGTCGAATTTGAGCTGCGCGTTTCTGAAGAGCGTTTTCCGGTTGCACGCTGGGTCTTGAAGTCCTTCGAAGAATTACAAGCGAGAGAGCAAGCAGACACACAGGACACACAACCAAGGGAATTGGATGTATCGCCTGAGGTTGTAGGCGTTTGCGCCTTGTGCATGGCGGAGTTCAC
This sequence comes from uncultured Acidobacteriaceae bacterium, assembly GCA_964524985.1. Taxonomy (GTDB): domain Bacteria; phylum Acidobacteriota; class Terriglobia; order Acidiferrales; family UBA7541; genus Acidiferrum. The sequence continues at coordinate 7,465 of CAZGFL010000051.1, read as the reverse complement.
AACGTCTTGCTCTTTGTGCCCGAATTGTGGCGTACCGTTGCGACCGCCGCAGAGAGGAGCGCTGGACCACAATCCCGCGCAAGTGTTGTGCAGTCTCCCGCATCCGCAGTTTCTGGCGGACCTGAGAGCTGGGCTGCAACAGATGGGAATTCCATTCAATAACGCCAACTTTCCGGAGGGGCCGGATTCGCGAAGGCTCGACGTGCGGGTTCTTGAATCGGACTTCGAGCGGGCGACGGAAGTGCTGGCGCAGGTCTTGCAGTATTGGGAATTCGACGGAAGCATGGGGCTTGGGCTTGGCCATGATCCCCTGGCGTCCTATTGGCCCACGCGAGCAAAGGATAAACAGTGGTTTCCAGAAGATCTGGATTGGGAAGCCTGGAACGGTTCAAACATTCTCGTTCTGAATACTTTGGGCATGGCATTGCGGGAACGCGAAATTGCGTACCGCGTGCAATCGCCGGAACCAGGAAGTGCGAGAGTGTTCATTCACGTGGAAGATGAGGACGCAGCCCGAGAGGTTCTGCGGGACGTGGTTCGGGAAGGTATGGCGCCCGAGTGAGCGTCAGTGTTTCTGGCGTTGGGCTTTGCGCTTGGCCATTTCGGCGTTGAAGCGGGCGATCATTTCGTCGAACGTGACCTGAAGTTGCCGCGGATCGCGGACGCACGCCAGGAAAATCAGCCGGCCGTCCTCCGGGAAGCCACCGAAATTGCGATGCGTTTCGGGCGGAGGAGGTCCGGCTGGATCGCCGACCGGCGGAATGACGGCGGGAAGCTGGAAGGCGTACATGCTGCCAGCGGCGAGAGCGGTATGCGGATAGTGCAGCAGCCAAATGCAGTTGTGCCCGTCCTCGATCATGCTGGCCGAAACAATGGCCCACTGGCCGGCGTCGGAAGGCGCGGGGAGCTGGCAATTCCAAATCTCGGCTGCCTGCGGGACATATATGCTCGGTTCGATGACGCCATATTCGTCCAGCAGCACGTGCTGGATGCCGCGCTGCTGGATAAATTGCTCGGCTTCGGGAAGCGACTGGTTCCAGTCGAGATTGGAGTCGTTGACGAGTTCATAGCCGGGATGGCCGAAACTGAGACTGTTTAGAAAAGGAAGAAAATGAGGATAGGTGCGGACCATGGTTACGAGAGAGGCCAGGGTCAGCGCCACGTAGGCGACTAGTGTGACACGAGCAAACGTCCACCCTCTTTCGTGCAGCAAGCTCAGCGAACGCGGGATCGGAGCCATCAGGAGAATGAGCAGGATGATGGGAATGGTGAAGTGACGAATGCTGATGGACATCGGGCTGAGCATGCAAGCGGCGACGAAGACAATCAAGAAAGTCCAGACGGCACGCCAGTGGAAGATTGTTTCCGGCAGAATCGGGCTCGTGCCCTTAGCCTTGAAGCGGGCGGCGAGCGCGACCAGCAGAGAAAGCAGAAGAGAGAGCAGGAAGGCGAGCGTGGATTTGAGAACAAACAAGATGGGGAAGTAGAACCACTGACCATGCGGGTAGGAATGGCCAAGGATGAAGGTGACGCGGGGAGAAGAAAGCGCGAAGAGGGTCAGGCCGCGGAAATACAGGACGGGCGGCATGAGGAGGCGGCGAAGAAGCAGAGACGCGGGGTTGCGACCGAGGAAGTGCATGAATTCGGTCGGCTGGTTCCAGGAGAAAATGAGATAGACCGCATAAACAGTGAGGGCGGCTAGAAAAATGCCCTGCCAGAGATAACGCCCGCGCAAGCGGCGCCAATTGCGGAGTTCGAGTTTGTCAGTGGGGAGTTGCGGAAATGGGAAGTAGCGCAGGCTGAGACGAAAGCCCAGAAAACCGAAGAGCAGCAAGCCGGAAGAAAATTTGGAGAGAAGAGCTCCGGCAAAGCAAAGGCCGAAGACCGCCATGGTGCGGCGGCTGGGAGACTGCCACAGGGATGCGAAAGTCCAAAGCGTGAGAAGCGAAGAAAGAGTGACGGCAATGTCGGTCAAGATGAGCGGGCCAAAGGTCAGGAAGGCCGGAGTCGCGACGTAGGCAGCGAGGCAGAGGACGCCGGCCCAGGGATTACCGAACCTGGAGGCGAAGCGATAGATGCACCAGCCGAGCGCCAGAGTGAGGGCCAGCATGGGCAGGCGTCCCCAGAAGAGCATGCTGCCGCGGTCGTTCCATTTAAAGACGACGTAGTGGCCCCAAGCCCATTCGCCGAGGATAGCGTGGAACCAGCCGTTGCTGAAGGACCAGGAGATGTCGGAATAGTCGGCGTGCACTCCGCGCAGGACGAGCGGGAACGCGGCCAGGAGTTTGGCCAGCGGCGGATGTTCTTCGTTGAGGCGGAGGTCGAATTTCTGCAGATAGCTGACACCGGCGCCGAGATGCGCCACTTCATCGACGGTGCTGGATTCGCGCAGGGCCGCGCCGCCGGCCAGCACCGCCATGAGAGCGAGGAGCAGCACGGCGAGCACATTGGGAATCTTGTTGGGGAGTTCGAGCTTGAATGTCATGGTCGACGGCACAACCTGCTGCGACACGGGTGAGTGGAGCGAGGGAAAAAACAACGGGACTCATCCCGGCAGTGCAGCGGACAGGACGGATAGGCATATCTTCTCATGAAGCGGGGGTGGCGAGGTTACAATTCGATGAACGCCCCGGCGCGACTGCTTTCGTGAATGAGATCCGCGCGGGCGGGGCAAGCCCCGCCCCTACAAGTTGTTTACGGGGGCCGCAAGTTTTTGAAAGCTATTTCTGGGACGCAACATTACAGTGTGGAGTTCCTCGTTTCCCTGCCGGGAGGCTCTTACATGCCAAACGCAGCGGTAGGATTTCGCGTGCATTCGGGGTGGGCCGCGATGGTGGTGGTGTCGCTGGAGAAGGGCGAACCGGTGGTCTTGTGCCGCGAGCGAGCGCACCTGGTGAAAGTTTTCAGTTATACGTACCGGCAGCCGTATCACACGGCGGAAAAGATGCCGCTGGAGGATGCGCGAGGGTTTATCGCACAGGTGAGGGCGGAGGCGCAGACCTTAAGCGATCGAGCGCTAAGAAAAGTCGAAGTACGGTTGCGGGAAGGGAAGTACACCTTGAAGCGCGGAGCGATTTTGCTTGCGGCAGGAAGACCTTTGCCGGAGCTGGAGAAAATCCTGGCAGCGCATGCGCTGATTCATGCGGCGGACGGAGAACTGTTTCGCGAGGCGATTCTGCAGGCGGGCGAGAAGCATGGGTTGGGGATGCTCGCTGTAAGGGAAAGGGAGTTGCTGGGGCGGGCCGCGAAGGTTTTGCGTCGCAAAGAAGCGGCGCTGCTGCAACGCGTGACGGAGCTGGGGAAGCCGTTCGGTGCGCCGTGGTCGCAGGATGAGAAATACGCGACGCTGGCGGCGTGGGTAGCGCTGACTTCGCGCACCGCCCCCGGAATGCGCCCGAGAAAAAACAAATGACAGAGGATTAACACAGAGGACAAAGAGGCAGAGGCACAGAGGTCACGGAGACGAACATCGATGAGCACTTGCACTCCAGTGGCACTCACCGTCCATCGAACACTAATGTCTCAATTCTCCCAATCTCCAAACGATTCGGATTGCCCTTGTCCCGGGTCCAAAAAATCCAATACTCGTGAGGTAATCCCGAATCCCGCCCCAGCGTCAACTCCAGCACATCGTGGTTGCGCCGAATCACGACTGGTATCTCATGATTGGGGTAGGTGTGATGGGACATCCGCAAATGGATTCTGCGAATCGCTCCTAGCACCGGGCTGGCGTTCGGTTCTGACTGTCCGTTCACCGTCACCTGATACTCAGCATCAGGCGCCCGTAACAATTCCCGAATCGCACTCCGCGTCCGCCAGGCCTCCACGTTGCGGTACGCCGTGAGCAACATCATCGCGCAAATAAGTAGAAGCAGTGGCAGTGCCGCCCAGGATTGCCACTGTCCCTTTTTCGGAGTTTTGTTTTCGTGCTCCAAGACTCCCCCGTCGCCGCTGCCCCTGCCCCTGCCCATTTATTGTCTCCCGGCTTGCTGGAAACTGCGGCTCCTGGTGCGGTACAAGTCATGGAAGAATTTCCAGGCGAGACCGACTCATAGGAGTCACCTGGAGCTGCTGGGGTAGACTCGGCGCTGCCGGTGAGAGCCGGTTGGCGGTATTTCTGAGGGAGCGGGAGTCGATGTGTATGCTCTTTCAGCCGAGGAACCTCAATCTGTAGTAAACTTCGCAACGGCATGTTCTGCCCGGTTTGCAAAGCGGAGTATCGCGAAGGCTTCGCGCAATGCCACGACTGCAACGTGGCGCTGGTGGCTGAATTGCCGCACGATGAATCGCCGGAAGCGTATCGAGTTTTGTGGCGCGGGGAAGATCCGGTGCTGCGGGACCGGCTTTGCGAACTGCTCGAGAATGATGCCATCGAATATGCGGATACACCGCTGGAAGTCTACCTGCGAAAGTCGGGCGACCCATTCAACCTGAGCCTGGGTCCGCGATTTGGGTTCGTCATCAGCGTAAGAGTCCGGCAATTGCAGGCCGCCACGGCCATCCTGGGGAAATTGCTTGACGAGGAACCGGCGGATATCGAGATTCCTTTGCGCGAGGAAGCAGCAACGGAGGCCGGGACACAACCGTGCCGAGCGATGCCCGATGTGGAAGTATGGAGCGGTGGCGAAGAGCGCATCGTGCAGTTTTTGATTGCGGCGCTGGGGGAAAATGAAATCACCAAGCGAGTCCAGACTTCCGGGCAGGGAACGGCGATTTACGTGAGCCTCTCCGACGAGGCGCGCGCGCGAGAAATCGTGAAAGAGGTAGTGGAAGGCGTTCCGCCGGAGTAGTTCTTCCTTCTTCGTAACTGTAGTAAGCTCCCACGCGAAAATGTTTTGCCCGTCGAACATCTTGGGTATTCCAATTGGACTTTGATGAACTATCACAAAGAATCCGGATTAAGAGAGAAAACGGATGAGCGTAGAGCGAATCAAGACGGTGGGGGTGCTGGGGGCGGGGACGATGGGGAATGGGATCGCGCACGTGTTTGCGCGGGCCAGGTACCAAGTGATTTTGCGGGACGTCGACCCAAAATTCCTGGACCGCGCGATGGAGACGATTGGGAAGAATTTGGATCGCGAGGTGAAGAAGGGCAGGCTGGCGGAGGCGGAGAAGCCTGCGGTGCTGGGTCGCATAAAGCCAGTGACGAGCCTAGAGACGGTCGCGGAAGCGGATTTTGTGGTGGAGGCCGTGCCGGAAAAGATCGAGATCAAGCGCGCGGTGCTGATGGACGCGGACGCGATTTTGCGGCCGGAGGTAATTCTTGCGAGCAACACGTCGTCGATTTCGATGACCGCGCTGGCGACGCTGACGAAGCGGCCGGACCGCTTCGTGGGGATGCACTTCATGAATCCCGTGCCGGTGATGGTGCTGGTGGAAGTGATTCGCGCGCTGCAGACGAGCGATGCGACGTTCGAAACGGCGATGAAGCTGGCGGAGAAGCTGGAGAAAAAGCCGGTGGCGGTGAACGACGCGCCGGGGTTTGTTTCGAACCGCGTGCTGATGCCACTGATCAATGAGGCGGCGTATTGCGTGATGGAAGGCGTGGCGACGGCCGAAGCAGTGGACGCAGTGATGAAGATGGGGATGAATCATCCGATGGGGCCGCTGGAGTTGGCGGATTTTATTGGATTGGATGTGTGCGTGGACATCATGCACGTGTTGTTGGAAGGTTTGGGCGATCCGAAATATCGCGCGTGCCCGCTGCTGAAGAAGTATGTGGCGGCGGGGTGGCTGGGGAGGAAGAGCGGGCGAGGGTTCTACACTTATGAGCGGTAAAGGCCTTTGCCTAATATGTGAATGAGCGGAAAGCTGAAAATCCCGCTAGTGCTCTTGGGGTCGGTTCTGGCGGCCGCATTTGCCCTTTGGTATCCGTACGAATCCGGGAGCGTACCGGAGTGGAAGCTTCAGGTTGTCGACCAGACCGGGCAGGCCGTGGCTGGGGCGCAAATCAATCAGGAGTGGCTCGATCCGATTGATGACGGAATTGTGAGCGGGGATTCCCGAACGACTGATCGAAACGGCTTTGTTCTGTTTCCCAAGCGCGTTCTGCGTAACCGGCTTGCGCTCGGCGCTGCCCACTCCGCTCCGAGTAGCAGGCTCTTTGTCTGCTGGCAGAATCAATTTGGGGAAGTTGATTGGGACGGAAATCCGTCACATTTGGCCGACCAGCTTATTTTGAAGAAGGGTGCCTGCCCCTACGGCTAAGAACGGAAGGCGAAGATAAGGCGAAAATAGTGTTTGCTTTTTGTTCGCCTTGTGATAGTGTGGGCCTTGCCGTTTTCAACAGGTGGGCCATGAGCGGTTTTGCGAGCAGTGTTCTAAGCTGTCTGGAACGTGAGAGACTCGAAGAGGAACTCACGGAGGTACGCACGCGGGGAAGAAACTTGTCCCGGTTGCGGCGGCTGACGTCGTTCGAACGGACGGCGTTGGAGGAGCGGGAGCAGGCGGCGCAGGCACGGTTGCGGATTCACGAAATGGAGCACGGTTGCGAGCGGTGAGCGAGTTTTGACAGATGGAGGCCGAACGAAAAAAAGGGATGACGAACTGATGAATCGAGTGGTAAACTCCACAGTTCGTAACGTCCCCAAACACGGGTAATGCGCTTTCCCGGCGCAGACCCAGGCAGTTCGGCCCAGCGGAACAAAACTCCTAATTTCCTCGACCGAGGTGTGAAATGACAGACGAGAAACAGAAATTGCTGGATGCGGCAATATCGCAGATCGAAAAGTCGTTTGGCAAGGGTTCGATCATGCGGCTGGGCAGCCGGGACATCCTCGTGCCCGTGAGCGTGATTCCCAGCGGGTGCCTATCGATTGATGCGGCGCTGGGCGTCGGCGGGTTTCCGCGCGGGCGCGTGATCGAGATTTACGGGCCGGAATCGGGTGGCAAGACCACCATGACGCTGCACATCATCGCCGAAGCGCAAAAGCTGGGAGGGCAGGCAGCGTTCATCGACGCGGAGCATGCGCTCGATCCGGCGTACGCGCGCAAGCTGGGCGTGGACGTGGACAACCTGCTGGTGTCGCAGCCGGACAACGGCGAGCAGGCGCTGGAGATTGCGGAGACGCTGATTCGTTCGGGCGGCGTGGACGTCGTGGTGGTGGATTCGGTGGCGGCGCTGGTGCCGAAGGCGGAACTCGAAGGTGAAATGGGCGAGCCGCAAATGGGCTTGCAGGCGCGGCTGATGTCGCAGGCGTTACGCAAGCTGACGGCAATTGTGTCGAAGTCGCGGACGTGCCTGATCTTCATCAACCAGCTGCGCGAGAAGATCGGCGTCATGTTCGGCAATCCAGAAACGACGACGGGCGGTCGTGCGTTGAAGTTCTACGCGTCGGTCCGCGTCGACATCCGCCGGATCGGCTCCATCAAAAAGGGCGAAGAAGTGGTCGGCAACGAAACCCGTGCCAAGGTCGTCAAGAACAAAGTCGCCCCGCCATTCCGTCAGGCTGAATTCGACATTCTG
>CAZGFL010000050.1:0-6562 GCA_964524985.1 uncultured Acidobacteriaceae bacterium | reverse complement strand
CTTCGCATAGGGCCTGGCGGCCAGTGCGGCTTCCTGCGCCCGCCGCAACCGCGCTGCAGAAACGAATTTCATCGCGCGCGTAATCTGCTGCGTGTTCTTCACCGAACGGATGCGGCGCCGAAAATCGAGTAGGGTGGCCATATGGATTCCCGCTATCCGTAGTCTTTAGCGCGCTCCCGCCGCAATCGTCGCCGTTAACCGGTCCTTGAACGCATCCAGCGCCGCTTTAATGTTCGCCTTGATGCCGTCATCCAGCGCCTTCTTCGTGGCGATCTCTTTCAACGCCCCAGCGTAGTTGGCTTCTGCAAACTGCAGAAACTCCTTCTCAAAACGCCGCACTTCACTCACAGGAATCGCGTCCAACGCGCCGCTGGTTGCCACGTACAGAGCCAGGACCTGTTTCTCAACCGCGAGGGGCACGTACTGATCCTGCTTCAAGACTTCGGTCAGGCGCTGTCCGCGCGACAATTGCGCCTGCGTCACTTTGTCCAACTGGTCCGAGCCAAACTGCGCGAACGCGGCAAGTTCTCGGAACTGGGCCATATCCAGCCGCAGAGTGCCCGCCACTTGTCGCATCGCTTTGATCTGCGCGTTGCCGCCCACACGGCTCACAGAGATTCCTACGTTGATGCCAGGACGGATACCCGCGTTGAAGAGGTCCGCCTCCAGGTAGATTTGACCGTCGGTGATCGAAATGACGTTGGTCGGAATGTACGCGGAAACGTCGCCCGCTTGCGTCTCAATCACCGGTAAGGCTGTCAACGAACCGCCGCCCAACTGGTCATTCAATTTCGCGGCGCGTTCGAGCAGTCGGGAATGGAGATAGAACACGTCACCTGGAAACGCTTCGCGTCCCGGCGGCCGACGCAAGAGCAGCGAGATTTCGCGGTAAGCCTGGGCGTGTTTGGAAAGATCGTCGTAAAACACGACGGCGTGCCGTTTGGTGTCGCGGAAATATTCGCCCATTGCGCACGCGGCGTATGGTGCAATGTACTGCAACGAGGCCGGTTCCGCTGCCGAAGATGCCACGACGATCGTGTAATCCATCGCGCCCGCGTCGGTCAGCGTCTTGATGACCTGGGCGATTGTCGAACGCTTCTGCCCGATCGCGCAGTAGATACAAATCATGTCGCTGCCCTTCTGGTTGATGATGGTGTCCAGAATGACAGCCGTTTTCCCCGTCTGGCGGTCGCCAATGATCAGTTCGCGCTGGCCCCGACCGATCGGAATCATGGAGTCGATCGCCTTAATACCTGTTTGCAAGGGCTCACGCACGGGTTGCCGGTCCAACACGCCCGGGGCAATCCGCTCCAAAGGAATCCGTTGTTTGGCAGCGATGGGCCCCTTGTCGTCTTCTGGCTCGCCCAGTGGATTCACCACGCGCCCGACCATTTCTTCTCCGACCGGTGCGGACATGATGGTGTTTGTCCGGCGTACCGTGTCGCCTTCCGCCAATTCCGAGGATTCCCCCAGAAGCACCACGCCCACTTCCTCTTCCTCCAGGTTCAGGGCGATTCCAAACACGTTGTGGGGAAATGCCAGCATTTCTCCGGACATTGCCTTTTCCAAGCCGTGCACGCGCGCGATTCCGTCGCCCACACTGATCACCGAGCCGACTTCATCGACGGAGATGGTTTGTTCGTAATTGGCGATCTGCTCTCGCAGAATCTTGCTGATTTCGTCTGACTTGATTTGTGCCATGCCCTGCTCCGTTCCCGAATGCCTATTCTGCTGCCAGTCGCGCCCGCAATCGGTTCAGCCGGCTTCGCAGCGACCCGTCATAGATGGTGTCCCCAATTCGCACCACCGCGCCGCCCAACAGCCCCGGCTCAAGCGAGTATTTCGCCTGAATCTCTTTCCCGGAAAGGCGCTTTAGCGTCCCCACCAGCGCCGTCTTTTGGCTGTCGTTGAGCTCGAAAGCCGAGGCCACGGCCGCCTCCGCGACACCCTGTCGCTGCCGCAACACCTGTTCAAACAACTCCACGATTTCCGGCAACAACTGGATGCGTTGGTTATCCACAATCACAAACAGGAAATTCCGGATGATCTTGCTTGCGCCCAGACGTGCCGCCACCTTCTCAATCACCCCATGCTTTGCTTCTCTCGCGACTGCCGGGCTGGCCAGAAAGTTCCGCAACTCCGCAGACTCCGCATAGGCAGCGCGAAAATTCTCCAATTGCTTCGTGGCAGGGTCGGCCGCACCCTGTTCCAGAACGATGTCCGTCAACACCGTGGCGTATTGAAGGCTCGCCGATTTCAATTCGGCCTCCCTTGCAAGCTTTCCACGAAACTATTGATCATTGCTTCTTGCACTGCTGGCGTCATTTGCGTGGCGACCAGCGATTCCGCCCGGTCAACCGCCAGTTTTGCGGCAAGCGCTCGAAGTTCCACGCGCGCAGCGCGTTCCGCCGCCTCAACTTCAGCCTGCGCGGCAATGCTGACCTTTTCGAGATCCGTTTTCGTCATTCCCCGAAGGCGTGCCAGTTCCGCGGCGGCTTCATTCTGCGCCTGGGCACGGAAATGCGCTACTTCCTGCTCCAAGCTTGCCAACTTTGCCGCAGCCGCCTGCAGCTTTTCCTCCGCTTCGGCTTTTGCCGCTGTCGCCTTAGTAATCGAGTCGCTGATCTTGTCTCGGTTGCGGCGAAACACCGGCGGCAGCACCTTCTTGAATAGCCAGTACGCAACGCCTGCCAGAATAATGAAGTGAATCCACTTGAAGATCCCGCCAACGGTTTGCTCTGTCGAACTCTCGCCTTGCTCCGTGCACAACGCTACCGCCGCGAATGCCAATGCAATCGGCGGTGCAACGATCCAACGTAGAATTGTCAAGCTCCGCTTCATCGCGCCTCTTTCGTCCGGCTTCCAGGTGCAGGCGGCACTTGCAGCACCCGCGCAGCAATTTCCCCCGCCAACTGGGACGCGCTCAATTCGATTTCCTTCTTCGCCGCTTCCAACTCCGCCGCCACGCGTTCTTTGGCCTTGGCTACTTCCGCAAACGCTTTGCTCCGCGCATCCTTCACAACCGCGGCGCGCTCGTCCAATAGCCTCTTGCGTTCGGCTTCTTGCTCGCTGTACACCCTGGCTTTCGCTTGCCTAAGCGCTTCTTCGTACTGTTTCAACTGTTCGGTGGCTGCTGCCTGCGCCGCGTCGGCGGATCTAAGGGCACCAAGTGTGCGCGCCGCGCGTTCCGCCATCACTGCCAGAATGGGTTTGAAGAATTGAGAGCGCAGCACAAAATAGAAAATAAGAACAATGAGCGCCACAGGCACAGCGCGGAGGAACAGTTCGCCAATTTGGTGAACCAAGTCGGGCATTCGGGTTGTTTCGCCTAAAGTTTAGGGTGGGCAGCCACACCGCTTCCCCGACCCAGTAGGAGCGTACGGCGGGCTCAGCGCTGCCTCACAGAACCATTATTTATAACATTCGGCGCAACTTCCCGTCAACGAGTACCCCACGCCCAAAATTCCATTCATTGCGCGCAAATTCTGGTTCGCACACTCGTAGCTGATCACTTTCGCAAACATCAAAAGCCCAGCGCTTGCCGATGAATGCGGGGCTAAACTCGCTATAATTCCATCTCCGGTACCCTCCGGTGTCTGATCTTGCACCCACGGTTATGAGGCCTCGAATGACCAAGAGTTGGAAAACAAAGCTGATTCACACGGACGCAAAAATACCTGCGGGCTACCGTTCCCTCGCCACGCCTACGTTCCGGGGCTCGACCACTGTTTTCCCCCGCGCCGCTGCGGTCAATGACACGTGGGACCAGTGGCGCGCCGGCTACACCTATGGCCTATACGGAACACCCACGGCCCTGGAACTCGCCGCTCGTGTCTGCGAACTCGAATCTGGGACACACACAATCCTCGCTCCCGGAGGCCAGGCGGCCATTTCCCTTATCAACTTCGCCCTCCTTCGCTCGGGCGACCACCTTCTCATCCCCGCAAGCGTCTACTATCCGAACCGCAAGCTCGCCACCCGCCTCCTCTCGCACTTCGGCATCACCACGGATTTCTACGATCCCGCCGTCGGCGCGGACATCGCTTCACTCATCCGGGAGAACACTCGCTTGATCTGGTGCGAAAGTCCCGGGTCCATCACCATGGAAATTCAGGACCTTCCCGCCATAGTTGCGGCGGCCCATGCGCGAAACGTCCGCGTGGTTCTCGATAATACCTGGTCTGCGGGGGTCCTGCTGGATGCCTTCTCGCACGGCGTGGATATCACGATGCAGGCAATCACAAAATATATCGGCGGCCACAGCGATCTCCTCCTGGGATCGATCACCGTCCGCGATGACTCGCTTTACCAACGTCTCGGCGCCGCCCAGCAGGTGATTGGTTGCGCGGTCTCTCCGGACGACTGCAGCCTTGCCTTGCGCGGCTTGCAGACCCTTGCGGTGCGCCTTTCCGCGATTGAGGCTTCGGCTCTGGCCATCGCAAGCTGGCTGGCTGCCCGACCCGAAATCGAGCTCGTGCTTCACCCTGCGCTTTCTACCTGCCCGGGCCACGAATTCTGGAAGCGCGATTTCCTAGGTTCCTCGGGGGTGTTCTCGATTGTTTTTAAGCCCGGCCCGACCGAGCAGCAGGTTCATGCCGTTGTCGATGCCCTCAAGCTCTTTCAGGTGGGCTACAGCTGGGGAGGGGTTGCCAGCCTCGCCGTTGCTTACAACATCGGGCGCATCCCGGGCCGCCCGCCCTACGATCATCGCATTGTGCGGCTGAGCATCGGCCTTGAAGCCACCGACGACCTCATGCACGATCTCGAGCAGGCCCTGGCCAAAGTCTCGGCGTGATTCGCTCATAATGATAAGAGGTCAATTTCTTGGCGCTTTGTCCAGCGTCAGAAACAACGTCAAATAACGCTTCAAATTAGTGGTGATCAGAAAATTCTCTTTCACGTGCTGGTGTCCTTGCTCGCCCAGCCGTGCCGCAATCTCTGGATGGGACAGCAAGAACCGGATCTGATACGCTGTACCTTCCACCGAGTGCGCCAGCATGCCGGTATGTTTGTGAATCACTTGAGTCGGAATCCCCCCGACCGCGGAGGCCACCACCGGCTTCTTCTTCCAAAGTGCTTCGGAAACGGTCAGGCCAAACCCTTCCCGCAGGCTCTTCTGAATAACGATCGTCGATGCCCGCTGTAATGCATTCACTTCTAGAGGCGCCCACGCCGGCAGTTCAAGCACTTTGATATCGGGATCTCCCTCAGCCACCCCCTTCACCTCTTTCAGCACTTCAGAGCCCTCCGGATCGTCGGACGCCGAACCTCCGGCCAGCACAAGTTGGCAATCGAAATAGCGCCGCACGATCCTGTACGCACGGATCACGCCCACGGGGTCCTTCAACCGGTCAAACCTTGAAATCTGCGTCAGGATCGGACGCAGCGGATCGATGGAATAGCGCGCCAGAACTTCCATGATGAATTCCTGATCCAAATCGCGGTTTTTCTCGGAGAGCGGATCAATCGCCGGGTGAAACAGGTACTGCGGGATCTGCAATTGCCGCGCGAATTCCGGCGAAGAGAAAATTGCTCCATCGTAATTTGCAACGTATTCTCTCAGAAAGTCCCACACTCCGCTGTTTGGATGGGAAAGATCGATGTGGCACCGCCAAACCCAATGGTCCCTGCCGCCCTTGCGCGCCTGGATCAAGCCCGCCGGTTGTGGATCGTGAATCACGATGAACTCCGCGTCCAGCGGGATTCGTTTCAGGTTTTGCTCGTTGTAAGAGCGATACACGTCGAAATGTTTTGATTCCGCACGGTACGGCTCTCCGTGCAGAGCGTTGTGAAAGGCTTTCGTCACTTCGAAAAAATCTTCCCCTCCGGTCATCACTTCCCACCGGATGTTCAGGTTCAATTCCTCCGCAAGTGGCACTAAGCGATTCAGGATCTCCGCAACTCCTCCCCCTACTGCTGTGGAATTCACCATCTCCACGCTTCGCCCGGCCAGCGGCTTAGCAAGTGTCCGCAGCTCTTCAATTTCCCCTTCTCCGATGACACCTGCGTATTCAGACAGCGGGATGCGGCTCGCGGACTGTACCGGGCTCATGCTTTCTCCTTTCGCGCTCCACCAGCCGCAGCACTTTGGCGCGCGCACTGTCCAGCGTATTCGTGTAGATGTCGATTCGATTGATGCTTTCCGCCAGCGTCTTTAAGCCCAGCGAATTGGCCAGCCAATTCGAAAAGTCATTTGTCCCCCAGGGTGGGCGCAGCCGCGAGGATATGAAATGGAAATAGAAGGCCGCGTGGCTCAGCCGCTTCACTCCGGCATAAAACTCTTCCAACGTACGGGCCGTCAAACCAAAGGGGACGGTAACCTCCACGCTTTCGCAAAAATAAAACCGTTCGAGCGCCTGCTGGTGCGCGTATTCCGGATGCTGCTCGACGTACTCCCGGACGGCGCGGCACAAATCGGCGCGTAGTGCGGCGATGGACATGTAGTCACGGATGTCCAAGGCCGCCAGTTGCTCGGCAAGTGCATCCCGGTTGGCGTCCGCTAGCGCCCACTGGGCAAAGTCGTTCGAGAACCCCTCGGTCAAAAAATGGTGGCTGCTCAGGG